>DATEQG010000025.1:0-4790 GCA_035272765.1 Candidatus Acidiferrum sp. | reverse complement strand
AACTCCTACCCGCGAAATTCGCAAAAATAAAATCGCGTCAGGAAGCCCCACAATCGATTTTCTCGGGTTGGGTAGACATTTTATATCCCCCCAATTTTGGCTGTTTGAGACGAAAAGGGAGTTTTTCAACAGCCACGCCTGCTTACAACAGTTGCCTAGAACGAACGCCTCAGAATTTGTACACTTGGTCACATGCCCCCGGCCACCGACGACCGCCGCAGCACGTTAAAGCGGCTTTCAATTGTGGCTGCACTAATGGCGATTGGCTACCTCTTCACACGCACGCTCCGTTTTACAAACGAGGCACTCAACCTTACTTTTGTTTGTCTGTACTTTCTGCTGCCATTCTTCGCAATACGTTCTGTGCTACGCCTCCGTCGCTGGCCCAAACTGGCGGCGTCAATCTTTTTAGTTCCGTTGCTCGCGATCTCGACGTTGTGCCTCCTGCTTACAGCGACGTGCGAGATTCCAGCCGTAGTAGAGCACCGAGAGCTGAGCCGAGAAGTAGCCACTCTTAGGATGGAACACTGCACCGTTCATCTGTTGTGGCAGGAAACCGCTGGAGGGGCAGTCGGGCCGCACGGCGTGGGTTTGGAACAGCGGATGTTTCTTGTTCCCGGCCTTTATCTGGTGAAGCACTTGGATTATTTCGAGGGAGCACACGAAGGGAGCCTTTTATTGGTGGGTAATGACAAAGTGCGGGTGCATGTCCCGAAGAGTGACTTGCATCAGGAAGTTGATAAGGTTTACGCGCTCAAGCGGAGGGTTTACTTTTGAGCATTCGAAATTGTCAGTTGTTGAAATATCCCCATTACACTCAAAACCCCTGGATCGGTGTCCGATACGTGGAACCTGCCAGCCCTGTCCGCAAGGTCGAGTTCAAACTAATACAGTTAAGTCGTTTAGAGTTGCTCGCGCTTTAGCGCCTGAGGTGAGCTTGTTGCGCCCTCGACGAGTTTTCCCGCAGCCTGTTCAGCCGTGCCGTGCGTCCGTGCTTTTTTTCATCACCAATTCCAAGTACGTCCATCACAGACACCCGTCCGCAAGCCTGCAATGATCCTCCGAGAGTGCACCATCCAGAACTCTGCCCGTCTCCAGAGACGGCTCCGCAAACTGCCGCGAACCATTTTTCGGCACTCTTTGACAACGTGAGGTGTCAACGCGCGCGAGCGCGCGGACCGCCCGAAAAAGTGCATCAATCGTCAATTTTCGCACTTAAGTCCCATCTTTTGAAATCTTTACCTATAAGTGCTTTATTTCGAAATCTTTACAGCCACTCCCCGCCAACCAAAAGATTCTAATAGGCTTAAAAGGGGGGTGGGGGGTAGGGGGGGTATCCCCGGCCATCTAAGAGCTGGCAAACTGCAAAGGCGGCTAGAGGATCTTCTTCCCAAACGCCGAAAGTGCCAACTCGACGGCTAAGTCGGCGGTCTGGTTGTGCTCGTCGATGACGGGATTCACTTCCACGATTTCGAAGCTGAGCATGCGTCCATGGTCGGAAATAATTTCCATGGCGAGATGCGCTTCGCGATAAGTCGCGCCACCCCAGACTGGAGTGCCGACGCCGGGCGCGTCTTCGGGATCGATCCAATCCATATCGAGCGAGACGTGATAGCCGACGGTGTCGTGTCCGGCCATGCGGAGCGCTTCTTCCATGACGTTGCGCATCCCGCGTTCGTCGATGTCGCGCATGGTGAAGACCTCGACTCCAGATTTGCGGATGTTTTCTTTTTCGAAGTTGTCGACATCGCGAATGCCGACAAGGACGCAATTTTCCGGCGCCACTTTGGGCGAAAAATCATAGATCTTGCCGAGTTCGAACGGCGGAAGTCCCATGAGCGCGGCCAATGGCATGCCGTGCACGTTGCCGCTGGGAGAAGAGTCGGGCGTGTTCATGTCGGTGTGCGCGTCGATCCAGAGGAGGCCGATTTTCTGGTTCTTCCGGCGGTAAAATTCAGCCACGCCTGACACCGTACCAACGGCTACAGAATGATCGCCACCGAGAATGAGCGGAACCTTGCCGGCTTCGAGCGTCTTCAACACGAGGTCGGCGCTCTTGGTGCAGGTGGCGGTGATTTCCTTGAGATATTTGGAGTTGGCGGCGCCTTCTTTCTTCTGCTCGGGGATGGCGACGGCGATGTTGCCGGCATCTTCGACAATGTGTCCAATGGCCTCGAGGCGCGCTTCGAGTCCGGCGACGCGGACGGCGGAAGGACCCATGTCAACGCCGCGGCGGGATTGGCCAAGGTCAAGAGGAACGCCGATCACGCGGATCTGGCGCGGAGTGATGCTGCTGTAGGTCGTGCTTCGTTGAGGCATACGCTTCCTATTCACCGCCGAGACGCAGAGTGCGCCGAGAGAACCTTCTTCTTGGTTTATTCGGATTGGGGTGCTTGTCTTTTCTCCCAACCGGCGTCTGGAAACTCGTTCACTATTCGTTTCAAACCATTCTTTAGAACTGGCACGTGGAAGTTCATCAGAAGGCCTACCCTCTTCTTCGCAAGCCTCAAATACGATAAGAGCTGAGCATCGTGAATTGGAAGTAGCTTCTCGATTGCCTTGACTTCGATGATGATTTCGTCTTCCACGATCATGTCAAGACGATAGCCACAATCGAGTTTCACTTCCTTATAGACAACTGGCAGCGGTTTTTGCTCTTCTAGTTTCAGGCCGAGTCGCTTCAATTCAAAGGCCAAACATGATTGATAGGCGGATTCCAGCAAGCCCGGGCCGAGATGTCGGTGAACCTCGATGGCTGCGCCGATGATGCGGCGCGAAATCTCATCAAGCCTATCGTTTTCTCGCATTTCTCGGCGCTCTCCGCGTCTCGGCGGTGAAGACTAAGGGTATAGGCGATGCAGCATGCGCGGGAAGGGGATAGTCTCGCGCACATGCTCTAATCCGCAGATCCAGGCTACGGCCCGTTCGATGCCCATGCCGAAGCCGGAGTGGGGGACGGTGCCGTACTTGCGCAGATCAAGATACCACTTGAAGGCTTCTTCGGGCAGATTGTGCTCGTGAATGCGCTGTAGGAGCAGGTCGTGCGAGGCCATGCGCTGCGATCCGCCAATGATTTCGCCGTAGCCTTCAGGGGCTAAGACGTCGACGCAAAGCGCTAGTTCAGGGCGCTGGGGATCGGGTTCCATGTAGAAGGCTTTTACGCTGGCGGGATAACGATGGACCATGACGGGACGATCGTATAAAGAGGAAAGATAGGTTTCGTCGGGTGAGCCCAGGTCTCCGCCCCACTCGAATTTATTTTCCAGCTTGCCTTGAGCGTGGCCTTCCTGCAATTTCGTAACGGCTTCGTCGTAGGTGATGCGCGGGAAGGGCGCATCGATTTTCTCGAGCTTGGCGAGGTCGCGGCCAATGGTCACGAGGTCGGGACGGCGGCGTTCTAGACACCGTTTAACCAAAAAGGTCAGCAAGCCTTCGGCTAATTCCATCAGGTCGTCGAGCGTGGCGTAGGCGACTTCTGGTTCGACCATCCAGAATTCAGTGAGATGGCGCCGCGTCTTCGATTTTTCCGCGCGGAAAGTTGGGCCAAACGAGTACACCTTGCCGAGCGCCATGGCCGTGGCTTCGATGTAGAGCTGGCCGGACTGCGTCAGGTAAGCCTGCTCTTCGAAGTAGTCCACGGGAAAGAGGGTAGAGGTTCCTTCGCAGGCAGCGGGCGTGAGTATGGGCGGATCGGTGAGCGTGAACCCGTTGCCGTCGAAGAAATCTCGCGCGGCGCGAATGATTTCGGCGCGCACGCGCAGGATGGCTGCCTGGCGCTGCGAGCGCAGCCAAAGATGGCGGTGGTCCATTAAGAAGTCGACGCCGTGTTCTTTGGGAGTGATGGGGTAGGGATCGGTTTCGGGGACACGCTGCAAGACCTGAATGTTCGCGACGTCGAGTTCAAAGCCGCCAGGGGCGCGCTTATCGGCGCGGACCTTGCCTTCGACGATGACGCTGGATTCCTGGGTGAGGCCTTTGATGGCATCGAAAACTTCGGGCGGGACGGCGTTCTTCGGAACTACGCCCTGGATAATGCCGGAGCCGTCGCGAAATTGGGGGAAGAGGAGCTTGCCGCTTTCGCGGAGGTTGTAGAGCCATCCGCGGATGGTGACGGATTGGCCTTCGTGCTTGCCTATTTCTGCGATGGTGCTGATGGGTGAGGGCATAGAAATTTCGGAACTTATGCTGCGTCCTCGCGGAGGTCAGAGGTGAGAGGTCAGATTGCAGAGGTAAAACCTGTCGGGTTTGGCGGCTGGGGGTTAACCTCTGCAATCTGACCTCTACCCTCTGACCTACTTTACGAACCTTCCAGCTTTTGGAAGGTTGCGCTCACTTCATCGCTGGGGTTCTTTTTTTCTTCACCGTCGATCTCCAGCAGCAGGGGCGGCGTTTGCGGTGCGGTGCGCAGCAATTCCATGGTCTGTTTCCAGTCGATCGATCCGTTACCGGGCCAGAGGTGCGAGTCTTTGTCTTTATTGTTGTCGTGCACGTGGGTCGAACAGATGTGGTTCTTCAGGATGGCGAAGCCTTCGGGAATGCCTTCCATCATGTGGGCGTGACCGCAATCGAAACAGACGCCGATGTCGTCGAAATGCATGGTCTTAATGAACTCGACGAGGCGATCGGGCGTCGATAGTTCATTGGGAATATTTTCAATGAGCACTCGTACGCCGAGCGGTTTGGCGAAGGCGCGCAGGTGTTCGACGCAGGTCATGGCGGCTTCGAATTTCTTGTCGTCGAACGCGTCATTGGGATTGCCGATGTGCTGCACGAGAAAGCGGAACGGGATG
>DATEQG010000024.1:0-37727 GCA_035272765.1 Candidatus Acidiferrum sp. | reverse complement strand
ATTCTGGTCTTTGGTGGGAAGGCTATTGTCGGCGGCGAAATACCCCCTTGGATAACGAATTGTGAGGCCCTCGCGTTTTACCTGGATTTTCAGTTCGTGGAAGTTTCCATCCAGCGAATCGGCGCCGATGTAAAACCCGAGCGTGTAGGTGACGGCGGAATCCTCGACGGCTTTGCGGATTGCACCGGTGAGGTCGTTGGTGTTGACGAAAGCGCGCCCTCCGGTGTCATCAGCCATCTTTTGCATCGCATCAATGCCAATAGGTTGATCGCTTTTGGCCGGAGAATCATCGATCCCGAGTGCGTTGCGGGCCTGAGTTTCCCCGGGTTCGACTTCAGCCCACGTAGTCGCCGGCGTCCGGGGCAGCAAGCCGCGGGCGTCCACGGGGTAGGCGGCGATGTTTGCGCGAGCCAGTATGCGGCCGATAGCGGCGCCAGAAAACGGGAGGTTGGCGGTGAGCCAAAGCAAGTTCTTGCGGCCCGGAATATTGGCGACATGGGAGGCAATCGCGGTTAGAGCGGCCATGGTCGCTTCGGCCCTGGCCTCGTTGTTCAGCTCAGCCAGATGCTGTTCGCCTGCGCTGGCCGCATTGTTGAAGAGGGGGCTGGGCTGATCCGGAAAATGGTATTGGCCCGGTTCAGCCATTTCGCGTTGAGTCTTCGATGTGGGGTCGTATCTATTCACAATTGCCAAAAGCTGAGCACGGTCGCAGGTGAAGTCGCAGAGCACGTGCAGTGTATCGGTGAGGCCGTAGATGGCGAGGCGATCGCTGGGATCAAGCTGTTTCAGGAACTCGAGCAAATGCTGCTTCGCATTGGCAAGGGCATGGTCCTCCAGCCAGAACGGCGTCGTCTCGTTCGCCAGTGGGGCGGAGCCCGTGAGCGTATTCAGATTATCTAGCAGAACAATCGTCACGCTGCGCGCCTTGTTGTTCGCATACTGCGGCAAATCGGAGAACGTGTTTTGCGGCAGCGGCTGCGAGGCCTGCGGCGCGGACTCGCTGGATTCGACAGTGAAGGCGCTGATTTTCTGTTGTTTCCCTCGGTCAAGCACGACGAAATCGTCCTTTGTCAAATCCGCGACCGGGCCATTCTTGTCGCGGGCGATGACACCTACCTGAACCAGCCGAGTGGATACGGTAATTGCCGGGGACTGCGGCGCGTCCTGGGCCGAAGCGGCAATCGCCGCTAGCACTGAGGTGACAAACACAAGCGCAGTTGGAATGCGAACCACGAAGAATACGATACCGCGCGCGAGGTACCGTGTCATCCATAACGAAGCAAGGTGGACACACGTCTCGCACTTCAGTCTAGATGCCAGCTCTTCTTTAGCGCGGTGATCGCAAACTTGTCCACTATCAAGCTTTAGTGCGTGGCCTCTAGCAAGCCACGATATTTCAACATTGGTTCGACGCTCGGGTCTTTGCCGCGCCACGCCGCATACATTTTTGCCAAGTCCTCCGTGTTGCCGCGCGACAGCACCATCTGCCGGAAGCGGTCGCCATTCGCGCGCGTCAAACCGCCATTGTCTTCAAAACCTTGGTAAGCATCGTCGTCGAGCATCTCCGCCCATAGATAGGCGTAGTAACCGGCGGAGTAGTCGAGCGCCCAGATGTGGCTGAAATAGCTGGAACGGTAGCGGGGCGGCACAGCCGCGAGCAGCAGATGCATTTTCTCGAGCGCTTGTTTCTCGAACGTGTCCGGCTGCTGCAGCGGTGCGCTGGCCGGAAGCATGTGCCACTGCATATCGAGTTCAGCAGCGGCGACGAGTTCCGTCAACATGTAACCTTGATTAAAGGTCGCGGTTTTTCGGATCTTGGCGACTAACTCGGCGGGCATGGGCTCATTTGTTTTGTAGTGCTTCGCGAAATGGTTGAAGACAGCTGGATAGAGGGCCCAGTGCTCGTTGAATTGGGAAGGGAACTCGACGAAGTCTCGCGCGGTCGCGGTGCCTGAGAGGCTCGGATACTCGGTGTTCGCGAACATGCCGTGCAGCGCATGGCCAAACTCGTGGAACATGGTGGTCACGTCGGTAAAGGTGATGAGCGCGGGCTCGCCCGGCGCGGGCTTTGGCAGATTCGCCACGTTGTAAACCACCGGAAGGGTGCCCAGAAGCTTGGATTGGCCCATGAAGACATCCATCCAGGCGCCACCGTTCTTGTTGTCGCGCTTGAAATAATCGCAATAGAAAAGCGCCAGCGGCTTGCCGTCCGCATCCGAGACTTCGAAGGCACGAACGTCCGCCTGATAGACCGGAATGTCCTTGCGTTCCTTGAACGTAATTCCGTAGAGCTGATGAGCGGCGTAGAAGACGCCGTTTTCGAGCACATTGTTCAGCTCGAAGTAGGGCTTGACCTCCGCGTCATTCAGATCGTATTTCGCTTTGCGCACCTGCTCAGCGTAAAAGTCCCAGTCCCAAGGCTGTAGCTGGAAGCCGCCCTTCTGCGCGTCGATGACATCTTGAATATCTTTCCCCTCACGCGCTGCCCGGGCCGTAGCGCCCGGTACCAGCGCATCCATGAATTTCAACGCGGCTTCCGGAGTTTTGGCCATCTGGTCGCCCAGCTTCCAGGCAGCGTGGTTGGGATAGCCGAGAAGCTGTGCGCGCCGCGCACGTAACTGCGCCAGATGGGAGATGAGGTCGCGTGTATCGGTGGCGTCGCCGCGCTCGGCGCGGTTCCAGGATTTCTCGAAGATGGCTTCGCGAGTCGCGCGGACGGTGAGCGAGCCAAGCACGGGCTGCTGGGTCGTGTTCTGGAGCGGGAGCACGTAGCCTTCTTGCTTTCGGCCTTGCGCGGCCTGCGCGGCAGAGGCGAGTTGCGAGTCGCTCAAGCCGGCAAGCGCACTCTTGTCGGCTGTCACAAAAGCTCCGTTTTTGTTGGCTTCCAGGAGCTTTGTCGAGAAGTCGTTCGCAAGCGTCGCGATTTCCTCGTTGAGCTTCTTCAACTCGGTCTTGTCCGCGTCCGAAAGGTTTGCCCCAGAGCGGACGAAATTGTCGTAGCTGTACTGCAGCAGGCGCAGAGACTCCGCATCGAGCTTGAGCGAATCGCGCTGCTTGTAGACGGCCGCTACACGTGCGAAAAGTTTCGCGTTGAGGCTGATGGCATCCTGGTGCGCGGCCAGTTTCGGCGCCTCATCGGCTTGCACTTTTTGCAACGCAGGATTGGTGTTCGCGCTAGTGACCCCGCCGAACGCGGCTAGCACTCTTTGCAAGAGTTGCCCAGTCTTCTCCATGGCCACGAGCGTGTTCTCGAAGGTCGGCGGCGCCGGATTGTCTGCGATTGCCTGGATCTCGGAGAGTTCCTCGGCCATGCCAGCCTCGATGGCGGGCTGATAGTCTTCATCCTTGATCTTGTCGAAGGGCGGTGCATGGAACGGCAGCGAACTCGGGTCATAAAACGGATTGGACGGCCCGAACTTCGTGTCGGCGGCCGTGGCAGGCGTGGAGATGGTGCCCAGTGCCATGGCACCAGAAGCAATAAAAGCAGTCATAAGTTTCAGCATAACCTTCCCTGGGAGTGATGGCGTGGCGCGCATCAGGACGGGCAGCCCACGCTCACTGATTGTAAGAGAATTCGCGCGTCCGCCACAAGAAATCGCGAACACGGATAACGGGCCAGTCTCCGACTTGTGCGCTGCGCAAGTGCAAAGCACATTTCGGGACTAAGGCCTGCATTTGAAAACCTCGCCTGTCCATTGCATGCTGGTGCGGTCGGACGTACATTATCTTTTGGCCGGGCAGCAAAAATACAGCTTCCGGCTACTAACTTTTCGCATCTATATCTTGCGACCCAAAAGTCTTCGAGGACGGACGTGGGTAGGGGAGGAATTACGTGAAACTATCGCGGATATGGATGGGCCTGATGCTAGTGCTGCCGCTTGTCGCTATCCCTGTGTTGTGGAGCTGCGGGGTCGGCTCCGGAAGAAGCGCAGGCACGCTAGCTGAAGCTTCCGCAAAGCCCGCCGGGCCGCCGCAGCAACTCAGCGCTGATGGCCAGGCCTCGCTGCGCGCCATCATCCAATCGGGAAACCTCTCGGATCTGCGTTGGCCAGATTTCAGCGACTATGACAAGCACGTGCAGAAATTCTACGAGTCGTACGGATATTCCCTGCCGTGGGTGAGGGAAATGCAACCGACCCCCCAAGCGCAGCAAGTCATTTCGCTTCTGTTGAAAGCCGACCAAAAGGGATTGGCTGCCGAGGATTACGACGGGCCGCGTTGGAGCGAGCGGCTGGCGAAACTCAAACCCGGTGCGGCGCAACCATCCGAAGCGGATGCGGTGCGATTCGATGCTGCGCTCACTGTCTGCGTGATGAGATACATTTCGGACCTTCACATTGGCAAGGTGAATCCTAAGCACTTCGACTTTGGTCTCGATGTCGATGCCAAGAAATACGACTTACCTGAATTTACGAAAGAGAATGTTGTGGACGCCCCGGATGTCGCCGGCGTGCTGGCAAAAGTTGAACCTCCTTATCCCGGATACCAGCGCACAATTCAGGCCCTCAATTCTTACTTAGGGTTTGCGAAGGAATATGATGGAAAGCCGCTTCCCGCCATACAAAAGACAGTGGGGCCCGGCGACACCTATCCAGGTGTCCCGCAACTGACCCAATTGCTCCGCCTTTTGGGCGACCTTCCTGCCGACGCGAACGTCCCCTCCGATGAAACCGTCTTTCAAGGCCCGCTGGTGGACGCCGTAAAAAGCTTTCAACGGCGGCATGGCCGAACCCCGGATGGGCGAATCACTGCGCAAACCTTGGCGGATCTGAATGTGCCCGTCTCTACCCGCGTGCGGCAGATGCAACTGACGCTAGAGCGTTGGCGGTGGTTGCCTGTTTCCTATCAAAAGACGCCCGTTGTCGCGAACATCCCGGAGTTTCACCTTCGCGTCTATGACGATAAGTTCAAAATTATTTTGCAGATGAACGTAGTTGTAGGCAAAGCCTATGACCACAACACGCCCGTATTTAGCGACACCATGCAATATGTGGTGTTCCGGCCCTACTGGAGTGTTCCCTATTCCATCGCCAAAGCCGAATTCCTTCCGCGGATTGCCCATGATCCCGACTATTTGGCGAAGAAGGGATTTGAGGTGGTGAACAGCCGCCAGGAAGTCGTTACGTCAGGAACCGTGACGAGTGACATTCTCGCGCAGCTCCGGGCGGGCAAGCTGTTCATCCGGCAACTGCCGGGACCGAAGAACTCACTCGGGCTCGTGAAATTTATCTTTCCCAATAGCTACAACGTTTACATGCACGATACCCCGGCGCAGGAATTCTTCGCGAAATCCCGGCGGGATTTCAGCCACGGGTGCATTCGACTGGAAAAGCCCGCGGATTTGGCAGTGTGGGTCCTGCGCGACAATCCGGGCTGGGACATGGAGCGCGTCCGCGCGGCCATGAATGGGAATCCAAATCAGCAGGTTAATCTCGTACATCCGATTCCGGTATTAATCCTGTATGCCACAGTCATCGTGACGGAGGATGGAATCGTTCATTTTTACGACGACATCTATGGGCACGACGCCGCGCTCGAAAAAGTTCTTGCGAAGGGTTATCCCTATCCGGGTTAATCGCCGGCGACTAGGCTGGCAGAACACTGGAAGCACCACTGTCGAACACGGCCGACGTCGACATGGATGAAGTCGGAGTGAGGATAGTAGCCCACGCCGCCGCGACCCAGAGCGAGAGCCGCCTTGCGCAGTTTGAGCGTGTCGATACCGGGCATACGCAGATCGATGGCTTCCGCCTGAATGTGAAGGCTGTTCTTGGCGACTCCAGTGGTGTGAGCGCGAAGAGATTCGTTTGTTGACGAAGTGCGGTAGCCACAGACGATGTCGAGCTCGCCGCCTGGATGGCCGACCGACGTGGTGAGGTCAGACAGGATATCGTACAGGCGCGGATCAAAATGGCGAACGTCGCCGGTTCGATGATCGCGCAGGAAATAATCGAGTTTGGTGAGTGCGGCCGGAAGATACTGATCGCCGCGGCGATAAATAATATCAATCCGCTCGGCGGTGTGGGTGTTGTAAAGCAGCAGGCGATGCTCCTGGTTATCCGCAGAGGATGACTGCTGACGGGAAGCCACGCGCGCTTCGGTCCGCACGCCGGTTGCCGCGATCAGGAACAGCATCGTGCCCGCAGCCAATAGACACCAGCAAATTGTTCTAGGTTTGTGCATTTATTCTCTTTCACCTTAATTTTAGCACAAGTGGCCGAATCGCTTCCTTGCCCCAGGGCAATCTGTCGCCGTAAATGTCTAAGGCTGCGAAATCGACGAGCGTCGATGGAACCCCAGTCCGGTTTCTCTCACGCCGCGCTGGTTATAATTTTCGCGGTGGACGTCTTGCCTTCGGCGGCGACGGTAACCTCAACGTGGGCACCTTTTTTAAGCTTCACTTCATCGCCATGCTGGTCGGTTAGGGAATTTTCAATACGGAGATTTCGAAACCGGCGCGCGGCCTTCTCGACAGCAATTTGTGCTTTCTCAGGATGTTTCCGGCTTCGGGATGGAATGATTTTGGAGACCGTTCCGGGCATGGTGGTACTTGGTTGTTCTGCGGTTCGGCCCCTATCCAGGTTCCGGCTCATGATTCTTGCGGATTTGGCCATCCGCGGCCTGGCCATTTCTCTTTTGACGCTGACGCGTGTCTCGTCGAGAGATTCTTTCTTTGGTTTCTTATGCCCCATATGCCCATCTTGGCACCGAGATCAGAGCCATACAGCCCCATTTCGCACAGTTGTGACCGGCTAATTTACTGGATCGATTTCACTTCTGCGGCGAGGGCGTTTTCCAGCCTCTCAATGAGGAGTACGGCGAGATGAGGGATACCGTCCGGCCCAGCCCTGCTCCCGGCCAATGTCGCTCTTTCTCGCCGTATCGTAGGGCAGACTAGGAATTCTCAAAGTTGCGCGCTGTTCAATTTTATACAGTCTTGCCGAGATTCTCTTGATAGGGTGCGTTTCTCCTGCCGGGTGGCCGTCGGATCGGCCACTGGAGAATAGTCTCTCGTTCGGAGCCGTCTCCGTGCCAGGCGAAATAAGTCAATCGAAACGAGGCAACATGGGGCCGCGCGCATCGCGGCCGTTTTCTTCGAACCCTCAGCAAGAAAGGAAGAAGACATGGTCAGCGTAAATCAGGTATTGGTCATCTCTCCCGAGAAAGAACATCATGAAAAGATTAACGCGGCTATGAACAAGTGTGGCCTCAGCTCCATCTGCTGCATGAAATTCGACGAAGCGCTAATTTTCATGACCACAGAGAAGTTCGGCGTCGTGTTCTGCCATGAAACTCTGCCGGATGGCGATTTCCGCGGTGTACTCTCGGCAGCGAAAGCCACCCCAGTCGTCGTGCTATCGCGTTTCGCCGAATGGGATCATTACCTCGCCGCTCTCCGGGCCGGGGCTTTCGATTACATTGCGTGCCCCCCTGATTCCGCTGAAACCGAACGCATCGTGTGGTCCGCTATTGCGAGCGCACCCGTGTGCTCCGCCGGCACTGCGCACTAAGGAACAGTCTTGGTGTAAGTACGCTGTCATAGTCCGGGTTTGGATGTAGCTTGATGCGCCGGCACGTAACGGGCGCCACCGGGGAGAGTAACGAATGCCCATTAAAAAGCGCAGGCCGCCCTTCCTCGCAGCTATCCACGTCCGCAAAGGCGCCTTTCACAAGTGGCTTGGCAAGAAGCCGGGCTCTACGATCACGGCCGCCGATATCGCGAAAGGCAAAGCCTCGGATGATCCCCACGTCGTGAAGATGGCCAACTTCGCAGCCAGCGCCAAGAAGTGGCGCTAACGAATGGAATAGCGATAAAAGGTGCTGAGCTCACCTGTTTTCACTAACTCCCGCCGAAGAGGACCTGTCCCTATTCGCACAGACGCGTGATTGCCAAGACGTTAGTCTATTCATGGATCCCAATTCTTCGGGGTCTTCAGTTCCAGCCGCCCTTGAGTCAAAAATGGAAATCCTGACCAAGTCCCGAATCGGAACGCTCTTGATTGTGCTGTCGGCTTCCTCCTCCCTCTTCGCTCAAAATAAAGGATCGGACAAGCCTCAGAATGAGCCAATCGTCATGGACGCCCGTCAGATCGTGAGGCAGTCCCTTGTGGCGGCTGAACTCAGTTGGCAGGCGCGTAACGCATACATTTACATGGAACGCGACGAGGATCGGCGGCTGGACTCGGCGGGACAGTTGCAATCGCAGAATGTCGATGTCACGAGGATGACGCTCGTCAACGGCATCCGCTTTGAGCAGCTCATGGAACACAACGGTCAACTTCCCTCGGCAGAGGATCAGAAAAAAAGCGATCAGGACATCGAGAGACTGAAGCACGAGACGACGGCGGAGCAGACTGAGCGGCTCCGCAAGGAACAGGAAAACAGATCTTTTCTTCACGTGCTCCTCGATGCTTTTGACTTTCATCTTATTGGCGAAGAGGTTGCGGGCGGCAGGCGCACCTACGTGCTCGAGGCCACTCCGCACCCGGGCTATCACGCAAGCGGCAAGTACGGCAAGCTGCTCGCAAGGGTGCAGGGTAAGCTTTGGGTCGACAAGCAGGACTTCGGCTGGGTCAAAGTCGACGGCGAGGTAACGCAATCGTTCTCGATGGGATTGTTCGTGGCCCGCGTGCAGCGTGGCTCCCACATCCTCCTCGAGCAGATCTGTCTAGGTGACGCGATCTGGGTGCCGAAACGCCTCGAAGTGCGAGCCAGCGCCAGAATCCTTTTGCTAAAGAGCCTCGAACTCGACAGAATCCTCACCTATTCGGACTATCGCCCGGCTGCGGACGGCTCCTACTCCGTGAAAAAATAGCGGCGCTCTGACAAGCGATGGGGGCGAGTGGCGCAGAGAGTACGATGTGAGGAGCATGTGGTGCGGCTGGGCGCCTCCAAATAGCGAGAACACCTCTTAAAACACCCGCCCGAGCTGGAAAAACCATTTGTGATGGCCGGTGTCGCCTACGCTTCCCCCTACAAACAGCGGACCAATCACCGTTTCGGCGAGGATACCGGCGGCAACATCATTCGGGAATTTGCTTTCGTCTGTATCGCCATACATTTTTGCGAATTCGTAAGCGCCGATCACAAAGACTCTTTTCCCCACGAGTGGCGGCAAGATCCACAGGTCGTGCAAATAGCCCGCGCGGAACAAATAGTATTGATCTCCTCGCAGTTCATTCAAGCCGTATGCACTGAGAGTCAGTGGCCCGCCGAGAAAGAATTGTGGAATTCCAGTGCTATTAAAACCAAACGTCGTTCCTCCCTGACCATCCACAAACACGGAGCCCAGCGGCGAGACCGGTTGAAAATATTCAATATTTGTCTGGAGAGAAGGAAAGGCGCCCGTTGCGCCGGGACTCGTATCAAACCACCGGAAAGTCGTTTCCGATCGCACGCCCGTCCGTGGAATCACCGGACTATCCGTGTGATCGAAGATGTAATGCAGTTTCGCGGCGCCCGAGAGCCCGCTCACGGAATTGAATACCGGAGTGCCCAGCCGCAGCTTAGCGTCCAGATAGCCCTCCTCATAGCCGAAACGTAATTCGCTGAAGCGGTTGAATCCGTAGCCCACGTCCATGCCGATGTCGGCTTGGCCCAGCTTGTAGTCAGCGATCGGGTTACCCCTGTCGTAGATTTGAAATACCCGCGTGCTGGCGGTGCCATGCGGCGCAAAAAACCACTTGCTTACTGGCGTGAACGGGCGGTACAGCTCGCTTCCCAAACCATACGTGTTTCCAAACAGGAAATCTGTGCGCCATTCGGAACGGAATCCCGCAACATCTAAATAGGTTAACCGTGCCCCCATCGTGAAGCCCACTTCTTCGCTCTCCGAACCATCCACTTCAAACGCAGGCTGAATCGTGGGTGGAGCGTAGTTTTTTTCGCTCACCTGAATGACCAGCCCTTGTTGCCCGTCACGCTCCGTAATCCGGTAGCCGACTGTGTCATACCGGCCCACCCCTGTGAGGCGCGTGAGCGCTCGATCAAGCTTGTCGGTGTCCAGCGGCTTGCCAGCCAGTGGCGCCAGGTAATGCTCTATGTTCTCCGACTGCTGCGCAGTGTCCGCTCCTTCCACTTTGATAAATTGCGGCACGGGCCCCAGAGTTTTTATCCGGGCGTCGCGATCCCGCACGTAGTCCTGCCATTCCGCATCGTTGAGCGCGAACTTTTGGAGCAATTGCGATTTCCCTTCGGCAGTCTCGTAACCCTTCTTCATGATCGCTTCGTTCTTCTTGTAATCCGTCGAGCTGTATCCTCCAAGAGGCACGCTGACCACGGCGTCCGCGCGCGCGAGGCCGCGCACTTCGCTTTCCGCAACGACCACTCGGACAGATTGTTGCAACACGGTGAAGAGAGATCTGATGTCGGCTGCTTCGACCGGTTTCGTGTCCAAGTGCACCGCAATCACGATGTCCGCGCCCATCTGCTTCACGACGTCGGTCGGCAGATTGTTCACCAGGCCGCCATCCACCAGCACACGGTCCTTGTCGACGACTGGCGCGAACGCTCCTGGAATCGACATCGTCGAGCGTAATGCGAGCGCGAGCGAGCCTTGCTCAAAGACCACTTGTTTCCCGCTGACCAGATCCGTCGCCACACAACGAAACGGCGTTGGTAGAGTCTCAAACGACCCCAAAGTGTAATAGGGCATCGTAATTCGGTCGATCAACAATCCGATCTGGTGCCCGGAATTCAGCCCAGGCGGAAGTGACAAACCATTCCGCAGCCCAAGAATGAAAGCGTTTGGATACGCTCGCTGATCCTCTTTTCTTCTAAAGGAAAGATCTTCGTAGGGTGTCGCGTCGCCGAGAACCGCATTCCAATCGACTCCCGCGATCAACTTCTTCAGTTCCGCCGGACTCATTCCTGTCGCGTAGAATCCTCCCACTAACCCGCCCATGCTCGTCCCCGCGACATAGTCCACTGGAATGTGGTGCTCCTCGAACCATTCGAGCACGCCGATGTGTGCCAGTCCAAGCGCCCCGCCGCCCTCCAGTGCCACGCCAATACGCGGCCGTCCGTTCGGGCGTTGCTGCGCGGCCGTTACCGCCGCAGCGCTCGGCGGCTGCGCTTGCTGCGCGGCGGCAGAGGAGGAAAAGAGCAGTAGCAAGAGGTAGGAGAGAGTGCGCGGCATGATGGCCTCCTCGACGAGAGTAAGGCCGATGCGGGACAGGGACAAGCGGTCAGGTGGCGAGTTTGCGCCGCGGGTACTTTGGTTCTCTTGGCGCAACCATAAGTGGACTCTAGGGTTAGGGGGAGGAGAGCAAAGTAACTCCCTGCACCGCACATCAGGGGCTGCCCGATTTTTGTACCATTGAAACCCCGAAACTTAGAAGCGCGAACGGACATCCAAGTACAGGGGGCAGAAGAGCAAGGAGTAAGTCATGACTGACATCGCCAACCCAACCGGCGGAAACTCGCAGGTTGACGCGCACGCCCCAAGAATTAGCGCGCTCGTCCTGATCTTCCGAATCGTGCGCTGGACGGTGTATGCCTGTGCCCTCATCGTATTGATTCTATTGCTGCATAAATCCGCGCCGCCCGCTGTCTCAACCACCCCGGAGGCCGCTGCCCGTGCCGAACAGAAGTTTCAGGATGTCCAGCAGGCCGTGGCACAAGGCCAGCCCGCCACCCTGCGCATGAGCGAAACGGAGCTGAACTCGTATTTGGCGTCTCATCTGGTCCTTCAGGGAGGCGACGCGGCGAAAGGAAGCCCCAATGCCGCTCCGAGCGAACCGGCAAGCGGATCCCCGAACGCCAACGAGCCAACGATGGACGATGTCGAGCAGATGCGCTCAAACGTCAAGGATGTGAAAGTACAGCTGGTCGATGATCACGTGAGGGCGTATGTGGTTTTCGATGTGCATGGCAAAGACATGACCTTGCAACTCGTTGGCAAGCTGGGCGCGGACAATGGATTTCTTCGGTTTGAACCTGTTAGCGGACGGATTGGTGCGTTGCCCATCCCGCAGGCGACGCTGGAAGCGGCTGTGCGGAAGATGATGGAGTCGCCGGAAAACCGCGAAAAGCTGAAGCTACCGTCGGACATCTCGGACTTGCACATTGAAAATGGAGAAGTTGTAGCGCAGTACCAATGAACGGTGAAGAAGAACTACGGGCTTGCGACTTGTAGAACGGAAGATTTCACCATCCACTTTTTTGGCCTGCAACACGTTTAGCACCGATCCAAACCAGGGCGTCGCATGGGGCGAGCTGCTGCCACGCGACGGATATTAGGACTTACGCAACGTGAGTCCTCACCACTGATCGCCCTCCGTCCAGCCCACCGCATAATTTAGAGAATGTGCAGGCCCGGCCATGCTGGGCGTCGTTTCGAAGTAGCCTCTCAACGAACATGCTCATTCATCCGGTTCTTGGGCTTTTGTTGATCGACCTGCTGCTCTTCTTGGCTGCTGTGCTCGTGTTTGACAAATCGGCGCATCGATGGGAATCGCTCTTATTGAGCCTTCTTTTCTTCGCATCCGGCATGCCTGCGCTGATTTATCAAGTAGTTTGGCAAAGGGCACTCTTCGCAATTTACGGGGTCAACGTAGAATCCGTTGCCGTCGTGGTGAGCGCGTTCATGCTGGGGCTGGGGCTCGGCAGTCTTTTCGGGGGCCGCTTGTCGGCGCGATTCCCGAGGCATGGGATTCTGCTATTTGGCGGATGCGAGATCGGCGTGGCCGTCTTCGGTGTTCTCTCCCTGAGGATTTTTCATTGGGCGGCATCCTTCACCGCCGGCTCGGGGCTGCTGCACGTAATCCTATTCAGCCTGTTGCTACTGCTGCTGCCAACCATGCTCATGGGCGCAACACTTCCGCTTTTGGTGGAACATCTTGTCGGGCGGTCCGGTCGAGTTGGCCTTTCGGTCTCGCGACTCTATTTTGTGAATACGCTCGGTTCGGCAGTGGCGTGTTACTTCTGTGCGCAGTTTCTGCTGCGAGACTTCGGTCTCTCCGGTTCCGTCAGAATCGCGGCCGGTTTGAACGTGATCGTTGGGCTGACCGCATTCCTTTACGGCCAAAGCCGATGGGCGACAACGCCGCGGCGCTCCGCTGATGGGCAAACAATGGCCCAGTTCACACCCGCCATTTCGCTTCACATGGCCATGTTCCTGGCCGCCCTCTCGGGTTGCATCTCGCTCGGTTTTGAAATTGCGTGGTTCCGCGTCTTCTCCATTGCATCGATGGACCGAGCGCCGGCGTTTTCTCTCCTTCTAGCAACATTTCTTGGGGGCGTTGCTGCCGGAGCGTATCTCGCCGAACATTTCACCCGCGACGCGAGTCCATACCGCGTGCTTCACATAATTGGCGTAATGATGATCATTGCCGGAACAATTTCCAGTTATCTTCCCCCTCTGGTCGCCTCTCTGATGGGGCGGAAAGTCCCTTATCTTTCGAGCGTGCCTCTTTTCTTCCTCACTGCGGGGCTTATGGGCGCGGTCATGCCCCTGTTGTGCCAACTGTCTGTAAACCCCGGCGAGCAAGCTGGACGGGACGTGAGCTTAATCTATGTATCCAATATTGCGGGAGCCGTTGTGGGCAGTCTCGGGATCGGCTTCGCGCTGATGCAGTATTTCAACCTACGCCAGATGGCGTTGCTGCTTGGAGTTTCTGCCATTGCGACGGGGATGCTTATCGTGAGCCAGCTAGAATTACGCCTTCGCTGGCCACCACTTTGGGCCGCGTCACTGGGAATTATCGCGCTGGCTTTCGCCCTGGTTGCGCCACGGCAGTACGACCTTTTGTATGAAAAGCTCGCGTTTGGCGGAAAGTATCAGGAGATGGGTGCGTTTGCTCACATCGTGGAAAATCGCAATGGCGTCATCTGCGCTACCTCCGAGGGCACGCTCTTTGGAGGTTCCGTCTACGATGGTTATTTTCGCGTTGACCCGCAGAACGATGCCAACGCTACCATTCGTGCATTTTTTGTGAGCGCGGTGCACCCTGCACCCAAACGCATGCTGATGATTGGACTTGCTTCGGGCTCGTGGGGGCAGATTTTCGTAAATAACCCGGAGGTGGAATCACTGGAAGTGGTCGAAATCAATCCAGGCTACCTGCAGCTGATTTCGAAGTATCCGATCGTGCGCTCGCTTCTGGAGAACCCCAAGCTCCGCTTGCACATCGACGATGGCCGCCGCTGGCTCGTGGCTCATCCGCAAGAGCGCTACGACTTTATCGTGGTGAACACCACCTATCATTGGCGAGATCACAGCTCCAGCTTGCTGTCGCGTGAATTCTTCCAGATGATTCATCAGCACTTGAATCCTGGCGGCATTTATTACTTCAATTCGACTGGATCGTTCGACGCTATGGCAACTGCTCTTCGCGAGTTTCCCTACGGCTTGCGGGTGATCAACTTTCTTATGGTCAGTGATTCCCCGATAGTGGTGGACAAAGCACGCTGGGAGAGCAATCTGCGGGGTTTCCAAATCGATAGTCATTCCTTATTTCCTCAGGGTGACGCGGGCGCTCAAGAAGCGCTCGCGAGATTCCTCTCTCTGGCGGATAGTCTCAGTGCGCCTGCGACCTACGTTGGGCTGGAAACCTCCGCCTCGCTGCGCTCTCGGCTGAGCCGCTACCCCACAATAACGGACGATAATATGGGCGCCGAATGGGGCCCCGATGAATTCGTTCCATGGCATGATGTGCCGTAATCAGCGTCGCTCTCACCACCCTTGTTGAAACGGCATTTCAGACACTGGCTGCAAATCTAGTCAGACGTTTTTTCAATGAATGTAGAAGCCATTCTTCAAGAGGACAATCTAGTCGCGCCCCTTCTTCCCAAACTCACTAGCTGGCTGCGAGGCTTGTCCACGCACGCACAATTTATTCGTAGCGGAGGGCGACCATGGGATCGACGCGCATGGCGCGGCGCGCGGGGATGTATCCGGCGAGAGCAGCCACCGCCGCGAGAACGAAAGCGACGGCGGCGAGCGTAGCCGGGTCGTTCGCCGAGACGTTGAAGAGCATGTGTCCGACAAGGTGAGAAGCCGCCAGCGCGCAGGGAAGCCCGACGGCGAGGCCGGCGAGCGTCAGTATTAGGATTTCGCGCAAGATCATGCTCAGAATGGTGTTGCGCGACGCTCCCAGCGCCACGCGGATGCCGATCTCGTTCGTCCGGCGCGAGACCGAATAAGAAATCACACCAAAAATTCCCGTAGCGGCAAGCACCAGCGCCATAACTGCGAAAAGGCCTAGCAAGAACATGCGAAATCTGGGCTGCGCGACTGAAGCGTCGATTAGGTCCGGCATCTTCGCGACATCGGTCACGGGAAGATCTTTGTCTATTCTCTGTACTTCCTGGCGGATCGTGGCGGCCAGGCTCGATGTGCTCAACGTGCTCTTTACAACCAGATTCGCGCCCCAAAGAGGAGCTTGGGCAAATGGCACGTACATCATCGGTCCAGGACTCTGACCCAAGGAAACGTCGCGCACATTGCCGACGATTCCGATGATTTCGCGCGTGGCTCCGGCACTCCCCCGAGGAAAACCAAAGGTAATCTGCTTTCCGAGGGGGTCTTGATTTGGGAAATACAGCCGCGCCATCGCTTCGCTGATAATCGAAACGCGAGGCGCGGATGAGTTATCGTGCTGATTGAAGACTCGCCCGGCCAGAAGCGGAATCCCCATAACGCGAAAATAGTCCGGACTAACCGAAACGTAGCTCGCAGTCCTGGATGCGCCCGCAGACGAAGGCGGGTTACCGACGATATCGAACGGCAGTTTGACGCTGTTGTCGGCGATCGGCCGGGGAACAACTACTGCCGAATCCTGCAACCCAGGGTCTGATTGGATTCGCGCAAGCAATTCTTCGGAGAATTCGGCCCACTGCTGCGGCGTGGAATACTCAAATTGTGGAAGCGAGATATCCGCCTTTACGATGTGCTGGGCGTCGAACCCCGGACTAACCGAAGTGAGCCTGGCAAAGCTACGCAACAGCAAACCCGCTGTCACCAGCAAAACCATGGCGAGCGAAATTTCCGCGACAGCCAAGAGACTGCGCGTACGACGGCGGTTGCGGCTTTCGCCGGAGCGGGCGCCTTCGCGAAGGGTGGTCTGTATGTCCGCATTGGCCGCGGACATGGCGGGAGCCAAACCAAAAACCACGCCTGCGATAGCGGAAAGGAGAAGCGCAAAACCCAGGACAAAATAGTCGACGCGAATAGGGTTCATCTGCGGCAAACTCGACGGCAGGAGCGAGCTCAAGACTTTAACGCCCCAGTAAGCGAGAGCCACTCCTACAGCTCCGCCGAGCAGACCGAGCACCGCGGTCTCACTGAGCAACTGGCGGATGATTCGGACACGTCCGGCGCCCAGCGCAGTCCGAACAGCAATCTCTTTTGAGCGGGAGGTCGCGCGGGTAAGAAGTAAGTTGGCGATATTGGCGCAGGCGATCAAGAGCACCAGACCTACGGCGCCCAAGAGCACTAGCAGTTCGGTTCTTACGTCTCCCACAATTTCTTTCTGCAGAGGCACAAGGCGGACTGTCCAACCACTATTCTCCGCCGGGAACTCCGCAGCCAGCCTCCCGCTGATGGCGTCCATTTCCGCCTGAGCCTGCGCGACGGAAACGCCAGCCTTCAGGCGCACCAAGACTGGTAGAAGGTGCACTCCCCGCTGAGGCATGAAGGGGCTAAAGACAGGATCCTGAACGAGCGGGATCCAGACTTCCTGCTTGGCGTTGAAAAAAGGAGTGCGAAAGGCTGCGGGTATGATTCCAACCACGATGAACGGACGTTTGTCCAGGTCAATCGAAGTTCCTAAGATTTGAGGATCGGCACCGAAGCGGCCCCGCCACAGATCCTCACTCACGAGGACCACGGGCGGAGCACCCTGTTTGCCGTCCTGGGGGAAAAAGATACGTCCCGCGAGTGGCTTCACATCCAGAAGCGCAAAAAGCTCCGGAGTCACGACGGACGTATGGACAACGGAAGGCTCGCCGCGTCCGGTTAATGTGAGCTGGTGCGCCAGGACTCCTGCCAGTTCGCTAAAAACGTGATTCTGCGCCCGCCACTCTTCAAAATTCGGATACGAACAGCCCGTCTCGGCTATTCCCTTTTGCGTGTTCGCCTGAAACGCGGTAAACAACTGATCGGGATTCGTAAAAGGCAGCGGCTTCAAGAGCACTGCATAAACGACGCTGAAAATGGCCGTGTTCGCACCGATGCCGAGAGCCAGCGTGAGGACTGCGACCGCGGTAAAGCCGGGATTCTTGCGCAGCATGCGGAACGCGAAGCGCGTGTCCTGAAAAAAAGTTTCGAGCATAGGCAATCCCCGAAGCTCGCGGTTGGTTTCTGTAAGTTGTGTATGGCCGCCCAGGCGAACGCGAGCGGCGCGCCTGGCTTGTTCGGGGGCCATGCCTTTCCTGATATTTTCATCCGTGAGCATGTTGAGATGCGTGTCCAGCTCATGCTCAAACTCTTGATCAACTTGGCGGCGAGAAATCCACGAGCGAATCCGCGAAGCGTGCGCTTTTATCCTGGTAAGCATCGGACTATCCCCGCTCCGCCATGCCCAGCACGCGGCCAATGACGCCGGAAATGCGCTCCCAATTCAGCGCTTCCGTACGCAGCTGCTTACGCCCAGCTCTGGTGATGGAATAGAACTTCGCTTTTCTGTTGTTATCCGAAGTGCCCCACGCGCCCGCAATCCAGCCCTTCTGCGTGAGGCGCACGAGGGAGGCGTAGATCGTGCCCTGGTTGATTTGCAATGCTTCTTCGCTGATCTGTTCGATACGGCGGGCGATTCCGTAGCCATGCAACGGCCCCATGGTTTCGAGGGTTTTCAACACCATGAGATCGAGCGTGCCCTGCAGAATTTCTGATTTATCGGCAGGCATATGTTCTCCTGTGGCGTACCCACAGGAGTATCCCGGAAGTCCTGTGGGATGTCAACAGGTAAAACGGATGGCCGGGTCCCTTGTTTTTTAATGAACGTAAAAGCCGTTTTTGGAGAGAACGACGTAATCTTTGCCCTTTTTCCCAAACGAAGAAGTTAGGCGAACATCGAGTTTGTGCGGTTTGCCAAGAGCTGCGCTGGCGTTTGTGTAGTAGCCCAGCGTGTAGCGGGTCTTAATTCGTTGAATCAGGGCCCGGAAGACGGGATCCAGATGCGCGATGTCTTGTACGTCGAAGAGTTCGCCGCCTGTTTGGTCCATCACTTTGCGAATGTTGACCAGGCCGGGAATCATGCTGGCGGCGAGGATAGTTTGCGGCGGGTTGTAGCCTGGAATTTTCAGGTTGTAGAGGACGGCATCGGCGGCGATGGCTTCCGTGACGATGTCGCGCGTGCCTTGGCCGCCTGCGTCTGTGCCGACGTCATCGCTGATAAGAATGATGACGCGCCGGCCTTTGGGCGGAGTCTTGAGCAGGTTTTCCGAGGCGATGAAGATGCCGTCGTTGATGTTGGTTGCGCCGCCTGCGTGGAAGGAATTGATCTGCTCGGAGATTTTGGTTTTGTCTTTGGTGAAAGGGACGCGGAGTTGGGCGTCCGTCGAGAAGGTAAACAAGGCGACCTCGTCATCAGGTTTCAGCGCGGCGAGTGCGGTGCTAGCTGCGTCGCGAAGCGGGCCGAGGAATGGGCCGATCGAATCGCTCAGATCCAACACTAAAGCGACCTCGAGAGGCAATTCATCGCGGCTGAACACATCCAGTTTCTGTGCGACGCCGTCTTCGCGAACCTCGAAGTCCTCCTTTTTCAGATCCGCCATGATCTGGCCGGACTTTGTTTTCACCGTCGCGTCAAGCAAGACCAGGTTTACGCCGACCCGGATAATGCCTTGGGGCTGCTCCTGCGCTTGCACTGGAGATTGGGAGACCAATGAGAGGAAGGAACAGGCGAGGGGACCAGCCACCGCCGCGAAGCGTAGTCTGTTTCTCCAAAATTTGGACAAGGCCATGGAACCATACTACGCGAGGCTGTTTACCGGTCAACTCCAAGCGATGGAAAGTTCGGAATAACCTTTGCCATCCTCGATTGGCGTGGAGAAATAGATGGCCGCATCTCTGGCGCCGGAAATCTCGAGTGCCTTTTTGAAGAATCCGACGATGGCGAACCCCATGATGCGATGCTGTTTTTCAAAACCCGTGTACTTAACAAGGGCTCGGCCTTTTCCTAGCAACTTTACCTCGATCGGGACGCCCTGAAAATAAGTGGCATGAACGGCAGCGATACGCTTGATGACGAACTCTGGCGAGCCCAATTTCACAAAGGCTTTGTAGATTCCACGAAGCTGCCGTTCGATGACCGCTTCCGAACCACGCGTGACCATGTCTTCGTTTCCGTTGGCGAGAACCTTGATTTCGATTTCGAGAAAGCGCGTGAAGAGATCTAGCGAGTACCAAGTAGAAGAGAAGATTTCGCCTTCCAAGACTTTTCGAGTTTGGTCGTCAAGAAGGCCGAGGATTTTCTGGAAGGCAGCTTCGCCGGCGCGCGATTTAATCTGCTCGATGGTTTCCTTGATTGCGGATCCCTTGATCTGCACCATTCAGGCGTCCCTCCGTGCACGTGCATGCTCGCGCGACTCTGTTTCGACCTTACTATGTTTCATCTCCGGACAACGAAGCGCTTGTCCTAATCGGAACGGAGGTTCAGTCCCTTCGCAAGTGCATCGCGTACATTGACGCCGGCAGTGGCAGCTTGCGAGAGGGTGAATCGGGAGGGTTAGGTGGCCCGCGACGCTCTGCTTGCTTCAGTGTGGCTCGATTTCAGCCGACACCTAAATTCCTAAAGATTTGGAAAGTTCTAAGATGCTCGAGAGGTGCGGCGATAGGAGACGCCGCATTTATAGAGCTTGTCTTTAGTTATCTCGACGACCCATGCGATTTGGGCGGGAACGTAGATGGCATTGGCACCGGGCGAATAGGGAACAGCGACTTCGATATCGGTCCCTTGAAAATACTGTTTGCGGCTCCTGAAACAGAGGCCGCCTTTGGACATGTCTTCGCATGTCACGATGTCGTCGGTATAGCCTGAACGGCGAATGGAGGCTTTGTAACTGACCTTGGTGCGCGGATGTTTGCGGCGATTATCCAGGGGAACAGCGGGCTTGCGGTCCGCAGGTGAGGCATACGCCGAAGAACTCTGTGCACTCGGTAAAGGTTCCACTATCGAGGGAGCCTGCACACTTGGGGAAGCCTGAGGGCTCCAGGGAGCTTGCGTGGTGGCAGTACTCGTCGCTTCCATGGACGCGGAAGTCTTGGCGAATGGCCCAGCGGCTACGAGGACGGGCTGTTCTTCGGGAACCTCCGAAGCACGCTTCCAAAGGGTCGAATCTCCGCACTGTTTGCAGTAGCGGACGATGCCTTCATTGATGAGAAAGACGTCGGATTCCACGTCGCTCTGCTCCACCGTCTCTCGTTCCTTGCAGTTGCCACATTCGAGGAGCATGCGGCGAGCTTCCTTTTCCCTCTCGGAAACCGGCGAAAAGTCGATACCCCAGAAATCGATATTGGATTGATCCACAAAAGCTACGCCGTAGGTGTAAATCTCCCCTTCGGAGCCGATTCGTCCGACAACGCGAACGAGAGCCTCTTTGTTGGTATCGAGATAGCGAATGATGATCTCTTGCTCGGCGGACAGCTTATAGGTGGAAATGATGCCGGCCCCGTGGCGGCTGAGCAGCACGGTTTTGGTCATTTCCGAGAAGCCTTTGCCATCCATGTCGCTTCCGGTCAGAAGGATAGCGACCTCTTTCGGAATGCGACTGCTGCGGCGCAGGTGTTCGTAGGACACGATATGCACTCATTGAGGGAAGCAGTGCTTAAAGCAAGGTTAACTGGAAGTGTCCCAGCCCGGCACAGAAAGTGGGGAAATGGTTCCACCACCGCAACGGCGAAGCGTACATTCGGGCCTTTTGTGCTTCAGCCGTTGCGCAGGTGCGAAGTGATCGAGCGGTTACTCGTGGCGCAGAGCGACGAGAGGGTCGATGCTCGTGGCGCGCCTCGCGGGAATCCAGCAGGCGAAGAGCGCAATCGCCGTGAGCAGTAGAACGACGATTGTAAACGTGAGCGGGTCGGATGGTTTTACGCCAACGATCATAGTGCTCATCACGCGCGTGCCGGCCAACGCGATGACCAAGCCCAACGCCAGGCCAATTCCAACCACGCTTAGTCCCTGGCGCAAGACCATTTTCAGGATGTCGCGAGAAGTAGCGCCCATGGCGACGCGAATCCCAATCTCTTGTGTGCGCTGAGCGGCCGCGTACGAGACCACGCTATAAATTCCCACGACCGCGAGAATCAAGCCGAGGAAACCCATCACAGCCGTTATTTGCGCGCCAAAACGGAAGAAGAAAAAGCCGTTCGCGCCTTGCAAAGATTCGGTCATGGTTTGCACTTGCGTGATAGGAACGTCCGGAGCGAGTTCGTGGATCTGAGACTCAAGCTGCAGGGCGAGCGTTTCCGGAGGCACGGATGTGCGCACGTGGAAAGTGCGGATGGACATGTAGCTCTGGTCGAAAGGCACATAGAAGTAGGGCTGCGAATCTTCGGTGACGTCCTGGTATTTGCCGTCATGGACAATGCCCACGACTTCGATGAAAGGACCGTCCGGGCCCTTGATGCTGAACCGGTGGCCGAGGGCGTCTTCGTTTGGCCAGAACTTCTTCGCCATATTTTGATTAATGATGGCGACCAGCGGAGCTTTTTCACTGTCGGCATCGGTGAATTTGCGGCCGCGTAACAAGGGAATCTGAAGGGTGTCGAAATATCCGGTTGTCACCATGTTGTAGTTAACATCGGGCGGCTGCTGGCCCGGTTCAAGTGGATGACTTTCAATGACCAGGCTGTCGCCCGTGCTCATGAGGCTCATAGGAGCCGTGAAGGCCTGAGCCACGGATTCCACGCCTGGCAAAGCGCGAATTCGGCTCTCCATGTCGCGGTACACGGCCCGGCCGCGTGGCTCTTGGTAGCCGATCTGAGCGACATCGACGGACAGATTGAGAACATGATCGGGATTGAAGCCGAGATTGATCTTTTGCGCTTTATCCAGGCTGCGGACGAACAAACCCGCGACTATAAGCAACACAAGCGAACCCGCCACTTGTGCCACCACCAAAGCATTTCGAGCCAATTGACGGCGCGGTCCAGACGAGGAGCCGCGGCCCCCTTCATGGAGAACCGTGATCACATTAGTGCGAGCGGCGCGCAAGGCCGGCATAATGCCGACGATCAGACCGGTCAGCAGCACCGCTGCTAGCGCAAACAGATAGACAGTGGAGTCAGGATGAAAATCAAACTCGATAGGGAGTTCGGAGCCAAGGCGCAGCGAGCCCAAGATTCCCGCCGCCCAAGACCCGAGAAGGAGGCCAGCACCACCACCAAGAAAAGCTAGTAAAAGACTTTCCGTGAGATATTGCCGGATGAGACGACCGTGGCCTGCGCCGAGCGCAGCGCGAATCGCCATTTCGCGTTGGCGTACCGTAGCACGAACCAGCAGAACATTGGCGATATTGAAACACGCAACGAGCATTACAAGCGCGGCTAGACCCATGAAGGCCAGAGCGGCCACGGGAATAGGATTCTCCGGGTCGGGTTCCGGCCGGGCGAGTTTTTCAGGGAAAAGCTGCACGGCGATGCCTTTTTCCGTGTCCGGATGCTGATCGGAAATGCGCTGGGCCACAACGTTGAGCGACGCCTGGGCCTGCTTGATGGATATGCCGGGTTTCAGCCGTCCCATTAGGGTGAGAGTGCGGTAGGTTCTGCTGGTCCAAGTTTTTTCGACAGTGTTGTCGGAGTCCTCGGCCATCTCCATCTGCGCGCTGAATGGAACAAAGGCGTCCATATTGAGAGCTGAATAGGTTCCCTTAAAATCCTTGGGGGCAACCCCGATGACCGTGAACGGATGTTGATTGAGCTCAACTTTTTTGCCGACGACATCCGGATCGCCGGCGAATCTCTTGCGCCAGTAGGAGTATCCCAGAACGATAACGGGATCGGCGCCAGGAGTAAGCCCTTCGGTCGGAAGAATGAGGCGTCCGTAGGCCGGCTTAACTCCAAGCGAAGAAAAATAATTACTGGAGACCCGGCTCATTACACAATGATCGGCTTTCTGGTCGACGGCGAGTTCCGCGAGGGTTACCCGGAAAGCGAGAATATCGGCGAAGGAGGCAGACTGGTCGCGCAATTCCTCGAAATCCGGGTAAGAGAAATGGTGGTTTCCGGGAAGGGAAGATTGCTGCAGGGCGAGGACGGTGATTTGCTCGGCGTGAGGGACGGGAAGGGGACGGAGGAGAAAGCCATTAATGACGCTGAAGAGCGTGGTGTTGACGGCCATGCCGAGAGCGAGTGTGACAATGCCGACGATGGCAAAGCCCGGGTTCTTTGTTAGCGTGCGGAAGGCGTACTGGATGTCTTTCCAGAAATTGAGCATGAAGGTGGGCTCCATTCAATACTGCTGAGGCTGGTGCGCATCTCGGGTGCCTGCGAGTATACGCTCTAAGTCATTCAAAGGGTGACATTTAAGGCGAAGTCATGGGCGGATTCTCCGGTCCATGCGTTCGATTATGGGATTCTCCGTCTCAATTGCGAACAGGACGGTTAACATCTTCGTGTCGACCCCCTCCCCGTGCTTTTTTGTAACCGTTGCATTTAAAGAACTTACGTTCTCGGTGGGCCCGGAAGTGTGGGGCCGCAGCGCACATTATTGGAGGCTCAAACGAAGCCTGGGTAGGGTGGCCTGGAAACAAAAAGCGCCAGCAGGGCTGCCGCACTCCAAAATTGGACGACTACCTAAAACTAGGGCGGCAAAGCTTAAGTGCTTGAGTCATGCATCACCCGGGAAATGAAATTACCTTAGCCTTGCGGCTTGGTCGCGGAGGACCCGCAGGCTGCCTTCGAGGTAGGACTTCACGAGTTCGAGCTCCTTGGTCGAGTACGCGGAGGCGTGCTTGAGAGAGGCGGCGGCGAGACCCTCATAGAGGCCGGCGACACGCTGGAGGGCGTCCAGGCAAGGGCGGACGAAGACTTTGCGGCGGTCGCTGGCATCGCGAAAGCGCTCGACGAGGCCGGCTTTTTCGAGGCGGTCTAGGATACCGGTGATGGCGCCGGTGGTCAGGCCGGTGGCGCGGGCGAGGTCGCCGGCGGTGAGGGGTCCCTTGGCATAACGGGACATTAATTCAAAGCATCTGGTATCAGTAACATTGATGCCCAGTTTAGTGGCGATGGACTGGTGAAAGAAGATGGAGACGGTGCTGAGTTCGCGACCGAGTTCCATGCCGACCCGTCGGATCAAGGCTTGACGTTTGTTGAGAGGCGCGGGGAATCTGTTCATTTTATCTTGACAGCTAATTATCTCACAAACTAAGATAATTAGCGACAGAAAGAGTGTACCCGAGGCTGGGCGCGGCGCAAACCTCCGGAGAAGAGGGCACGATGTATCGTGCCCCTACGAGACCAGAACAAGACGAGAACAAGACCAGAACAAAAAGAGCCACCAGAGCATAAGCGTACGGAAAACATCGGAGGTGGTCCGCGGAAGCCGGACGGCAGGCGACAAAGCAGGTTAGAATGAAGAGCAGAAAACCGGGTTCCGTCCGTAATTTTTCGAAAAGACATTGCGTAGATGCAGGTGAAGGACGTCTGGCAGGGAGAGCAGGGCATTGATGGCGACAACAGAAATTCATCCCAAAGCGGATTTAGGATCGCTGCGGATTCATGACAGTCACCGTTCGAGCGGCAAGACGGGCAAGGTCTTGAGCTACTTCTCCGCGGTCATCGGGCTGGTCATCATTATCGCGGGGATTGCGTACGCATTTCGGAATCAGACACCCGTTGTAGAAGTGGTGACGGCGCAGAAACCGGAAATCGGGGGACGCTCGGCGATTTTGAACGCGAGCGGATACGTTACGCCACGGCGACGCGCGACGATTGCGGCCAAGATTACTGGACGGGTTACGGGCGTGTTCTTTGATGAAGGGACGCACGTAAAAGCTGGTCAATTGCTGGCTACCTTGGACGATTCCGATGTGAAGAAAGCGCTGGATTCGGCGAAGGCGGACCGGGATTCCTCGCAAGCGGCGATCGCGGATTTTCAGGTACAACTCAAGTTTTCGCAGATTGAATTGAGGCGCGCCGAACAATTGCAGCAGGCGGGTGTGCAGACGCAAGAGCAACTGGACACCGCCAGCACGAATGTGGACAGCCTGAAGGCCAAAATTAATCTGGCAAAACAGCAAGTGCAGGGATCTGAAATGCGGATACGCGAGGCGCAGCAGGCGGTAGACAATTGCACGATCACCGCGCCCTATGACGGGATTGTGGTTTCGAAGGACGCGCAAGTGGGCGAGATGGTGTCTCCGATTTCGGCAGGCGGAGGATTTACGCGCACGGGCATTGCGACCATCGTGGATATGAATTCGAACGAGATTGAAGTGGACGTAAATGAATCTTTCATCGCGCGGGTGAAAGATCGGCAGAAGGTGACGGCGATTCTGGATGCTTATCCTGATTGGGAGATACCGAGCCACGTGCGGACGGTGATTCCCACGGCGGACCGACAGAAGGCGACGGTGAAGGTGCGGATTTCGTTTGACAAACTTGATCCGCGGATTTTGCCGGACATGGGAATCAAGGTGACGTTTTTGAGCGACGAGCCGGTGAAGAAGGTGGATGCGTCGGCGCCGGTTGTGGCGGCATTGCTTCCCACTGACGCGCTGCATGACGACGGCGGGAAGAAGATTGTGTTCCTGGTGAAGAATGACAAGTTGGAGCGGCGTGCGGTGGCGGTTGGGAATGCACAGGGCGCGCAGACGGAAATTTTGTCGGGGATTGTGGCTGGAGACTCGGTGGTCGTGAAAGGGCCTGCCACTATGCAGGATGGGTTGGCTGTGCAGATCAAGAAATAGGGACATTCGGCAGAAATAGAGTAGGGCCAGGCATTGGGAAAGGCGGCAGCAGGGCTGCCGCACTCCAAAGGAGCGGCGACGATGATTCGAGTGGATGGCCAGGGGAACGGGAAGAGCTTGATCCAGGTGCGCGGGCTTTCAAAGACGTACCGGCGCGGTGGGGAAGAGATTCAGGTGCTGCAGCGGCTGAATCTGGATGTGGACAAGGGCGACTTCGTGGGATTCATGGGGCCCAGCGGCTCGGGGAAAACCACGCTGCTGAATTTGCTGGGCGGGCTGGACGTGCCGTCGCAGGGAAGTATTACGGTGGACGGCGACGAAATCACGCACATGTCCGGAAGCAAGCTGACGCAATGGCGCGCGCGGCACGTGGGATTCATTTTTCAGATGTACAACCTGATCCCAGTGCTGACAGCGTTTCAGAACGTGGAGTTGCCGCTGCTGTTGACGAAGCTTTCGAAATCCGAGCGGCGCACGCATGTGGAAACGGCGCTGAACGTGGTCGGCTTGTCGAACCGGATGGACCACTATCCGCGGCAGCTATCGGGCGGACAGGAGCAGCGTGTAACGATTGCGCGGGCGATTGTGTCCGACCCGACATTTCTGCTGTGCGATGAGCCAACCGGCGACCTGGACCGGAAAAGCGCGGACGAAATCATGGCCTTGATAGAGGAACTTGTTGCGAATCATGGCAAAACTGTTTTGATGGTGACGCATGACGCGGTCGTGGCGGCGCGAGCCCACACCACGCTGCATCTCGACAAAGGCGTGCTTGTGGAGGCTTCCAAACTCGAGCAAGGGGTGGTTGCCGGGGGTGTGGCATGAAGTTCCGCTCGCTGATTTTTGCCAATTTGTTTCGGAAAAAAGTGCGCTTGATTCTTACCATTGGATCCTTCGCGATAGCGCTCGTGCTGTTTACGTTTTTGGCGGTGGTGAATAGCGCTTTCAGCCGAGGGATTGATATCGCGGGGGCCGACCGGTTGGTGATCGTCAACCGCATTGGATTGATTCAGACGATGCCCATTTCGTATGGGGATCAGGTGCGGACGATTCCAGGCGTGAAATATGTGACGCAGGATCACTGGTTCGGCGGAGTGTACCAGGACGAAAAGAATTTCTTTCCGCAGTTTGCGATTGACGTGGACAATCACCGGAAAGTGTATCCGGAGTTCATCGTGCCGGACGATCAGTGGAATACATTCGTAAAGGACCAGCAGGGAGCGATTGTCGGAGCGCGGACAGCGAAGAGGTTCGGATGGAAGGTGGGCGATCACATACCGATCAAGAATACGCTGTATGGGCCGACGAAAACGTGGGAATTCAACTTGGATGGGATTTACCACACGGAAAAAGCGGATGGCGACGAGAGCCAATTCTGGTTTCAGTGGAAGCTGTTCGACGAGAATGTGCCCGCCTATGCGAAGAGCACGGCGGGATGGTACATCCTGAAGCTGGATAGCCCGGACGACTCGGCGCGGGTGGCAAAGGCGATTGACGCAAAGTACGCAAATTCTTCTTACGAGACGAAGACGGAAACGGAATCGGCGTTCGCGGCGGGCTTTGCGAAACAGTTTGGAAATATCGAGTTTCTGATCCTGGCGATTGGGAGCGTGGTGTTCTTTACGCTGCTGCTGGTGACGGGAAACACGATGGCGATTTCGGTGAGGGAACGCGTCGGGGAACTGGCGGTGCTGAAAGCGATCGGAGTCACCGATGGCTCGGTGCTCTTCCTGGTGCTTGCGGAATCCATGATGATTGCGCTCTTCGGAGGACTGCTGGGACTTCTGCTGGCGTGGGTGGCAATTCCGGTGATCAGCACGGCGCTGACGGGTTTGCTGCCACCGCTGCTGCTGTCAAAGACCATGCTGTCGCTCGGACTTGCGTTTGCGGTATTTGTGGGCGCAGCCAGCGGGCTGATACCCGGGATTAGTGCGATGCGCATGCGCGTAGTGAACGCGCTGCGGAGGGTCTGAGATGGCGATTCCGATTGTGTACAACATCCGCAGCGTGAAAGCGCGGTGGACGTCGACGATCGTAGCGGTGTTGGGAATTGCCGGGACGGTGGGCGTGTTCGTGGCGATGCTGTCGCTGGCGCGGGGATTCCGGGCGACGCTGGTGGCGTCGGGCTCGGAAGACAATGCGCTGATTGTGCGGGCGGGAGCGACTTCGGAGATGACAAGCGGAGTGCCGCTGGACTCGGTGAAGATTATTCAGGATGCGCCGGGCATCGCGCGCGGGACGGAAGGACCGTTGGTGACGCCGGAAGCGGTGATGATGGCGCCGATTCCGCTGGTGTCGACCGGGACGGATGCGAATGTGGAGTTGCGAGGCGTTTCGCCGAACGTGCTGGAGATACGCAAACAAGTGAAAATTGTGGAAGGAAGGATGTTCAAGGGGGGGCTGGCGGAAATTGTGGTGGGGAAAAATGCGACGAACACGTACTCGGGCTTGAAATTGGGGAACAGCATTGCGCTGGGGAGCGTACGGTGGAAGGTGGTGGGAATATTTGACGCGGGCGGCAGTGCGTTCGATTCGGAGGTTTGGGGCGATGCGCACCTTTTGGACGGGGCATACAACCGGCCGGACACGTCGTTTCAGTCGGTGACGGTGCACATGAATTCGCCGGGGGATCTGAGCCAACTAAAGGATTCGGTGACGACGGACCCGCGGCTGAACGTGGATGTGATTCGCGAAATTGATTATTACGCGAAGCAGTCGACGAACATGACGACGCTGATTACGCGGCTGGGCGGATTTGTGGCCATGATTATGGCGATTGGCGCAGTGTTCGGCGCGCTGAATACGATGTATTCGGCGGTCGCGGATCGCGGGCGGGAAATTGCGACGATGCGGGCGCTGGGGTTTGGCGGGCCTTCGGTGGTGGTTTCGTTTTTGATTGAGGCGCTCTTGATTTCGTTTGTGGGCGGGGTGCTGGGATGTTTGGCGGTGATACGGTTGAACGGATTGACGACCAGCACGATCAATTTTCAGACGTTTTCGAATTTGGCGTTCGCGTTCAAGATTACGCCGGACTTGATGGTGATGGGCGTGGTGTTTGCGCTGGCGATGGGCGTGATTGGCGGGATTTTTCCGGCGATTCGGGCGGCACAGTTGCCGGTGGCTACGGCTTTGCGGGAATTGTAGTTCCTCGTAGTCGGAAAATAACAAGAATAAAGACTTAACACAGAGGTGCGCAGAGACACAGGGGGCGCGGAGACGTGTGCCTCGAGACTGCGTTACAATCCCCCGCATGAGTGAGGGAAAGAAAAATCGCGAACTGGGAATGAATCGTGCGATTACGCGGCGCGATTTTTTGAATGGGGTGGCTATTGGTGTCGGTGGGGTGCTGGGGGCGGAGACGCTTTTGGCTGCTGCGGCGTTGGATGATTTTGCGCCGGAGAAGGCTGCTGGGTACTACCCGCCGGCGTTGATGGGTATGCGCGGGAATCATGACGGGACATTTACGTTTGCGCACCAACTGCGCGATGGGGATAGCTGGGATTCCGACGGCGCGGCGGCGAAGACGCGTGAGACTTACGATTTGGTGGTTGTAGGCGGCGGGATTAGCGGGCTTGCGGCTGCCTATTTCTACAGAAAGAGCGCGGGGAAAGACGCGCGTATCCTGATTCTCGATAATCACGACGATTTTGGCGGGCACGCGAAGCGCAACGAGTTTCGCGCGGGGAACCGGATGGTGTTGAGCTACGGCGGAACGCAATCGATCGAGAGTCCGGGAAATTACAGCGAAGTTGCCAAGAGTCTGATCAAGGAAATTGGGATTGAAACGGAGCGGTTTTACAAGGACTACGACCAAAAGCTTTACGCCAAGATGGGAACGGCGGCGTTTTTTGATAAAGAGACGTTTGGCGAAGACCGGCTAATTACGGGCATGAATGTAACGCCCTGGCCGGAATTCCTGGCGAAGGCGCCGCTGTCCGACGTAGCGAAGCAAGACATCGCGAGAGTTTATACGGAGAAGGTGGACTACTTTGCGGGGCTTTCGAAGGAAGAGAAGCGCGCGAAGCTTGCGAAGATCAGCTATGCGGATTATTTAACGAAGTTCTGCAGGATGCATACGGAGGCGCTGCCGTTTTTTCAGACGTTTCCGCATGATTTGTACGGAGTGGGGATTGATGCGGTTCCCGCGCTTGGTTGTTTCGAGTCAGGAGACGACTACGGCTCGTTTACATATGCGGGCTTCGACGGGCTGGGCATCGGCGAACACGAAAAAGAAGAGCCGTACATTTTTCATTTTCCGGATGGAAATGCGTCCCTTGCGAGGCTGCTGGTGCGGGCTTTGATTCCGGCGGCCGTGCCAGGGCATTCGATGGAGGACGTAGTTACCGCGCGAGCGGATTACAGCAAGTTGGATGTGGACGGCGGGCCGATGCGTATCAGGCTGAACAGTACGGTGATGCACGTCCAGCAGTCCGGATCTGACAGCGCGGCGAAAACAGTAGACATTGCGTACATGCGCGGAAAGAAGCTGCAGTCGGTACAGGCGAAGAATTGCGCGCTGGCATGTTACAACGGGATGATTCCCTATATTTGCCCCACCTTGCCCCAAAAGCAGAAAGAAGCGCTGTCTTATCTGGTGAAGACGCCGCTGGTGTATACGCACGTTGCTCTTCGGAATTGGAGCTCGTTTGCCAAACTCGGAGTGCATCAAATTGTGGCGCCAGGCGGATATCACACGTACACGGCTCTTGATTTTCCTGTGAGCGTTGGAGAATACGCTTTTCCCAGCAAGCCCGAAGAGCCCATGGTGCTCTTCATGCTGCGCACACCCTGCAAGCCGGGGCTTCCGATGCGCGACCAGTACCGCGCGGGGCGCATGGAATTGATGGACACGCCCTTTTCAAAATTCGAACGCAACATTCGGGATCAGCTGGGGAGAATGCTTGGGGGAACGGGATTTGACCCGGCGCTGGACATTGAAGGCATCACCGTGAATCGTTGGGCGCACGGATACGCGTACACGCCAAATTCGCTCTTCGATCCAGATTGGAAAGAGGAAGAGAAACCATGGGTGATCGGTCGGAAACCCTTTGGCAGAATTGCCATTGCGAATTCCGATGCAGGCGCCGACGCATACACGAATGTGGCCATCGACCAAGCATGGCGAGCCGTTGGCGAAATTCTGAAAAGCTAGACCTGCAATTCTTAGATCGCTCAGTCAGACTGGAAGGAGCGGGCGGGGCCGTTCGAAACTCCCCTCGTTCCTCAGGGTAAACAAGCCCCGCCCGTACAGCGGATAGTTGGCGGGTGCAGGAAAATGAGCTTGAAGGTTTTCTCAGCCAAATGTGTTATTGTCCTTGTTGTAGACTCCCGAAGTAGGGTTGCCTGAACTCCCTGAAGGGCGCGGTTTTTTGCCTTCCCTCCACTGAATTCAGCCAATTTCAGGCCAGTGTATAGTAGTGTCCGGGAAGCGAGAGCTTGCCGCGATCCTGCACTCATGGTGCTTCGAAGAGTTCAGGGAGAATCAAGATGAAGAGTTTGTTTGTCGGCAACATGAGTTTTCAGACCACGGAAGGTGAGCTGCGCGACCTGTTCACGCCGTTTGGACAAGTGACGCGCGTGCACATGGCCATGGACCGGGAAACCGGGCGGGCACGGGGGTTTGCGTTTGTGGAGATGCCGAACGACGAGGAAGCGGCGAAAGCGATGGCCGGACTCGATGGCAAGGAATTGGGCGGGCGCAATTTGAAGGTGAATGAAGCGCGGCCGAAGGGCGAAGGCGGGCCACCACGCGGCCCCCGGAATTTTGGCGGACCGGGCGGCGGCGGTGGCGGAGGCCGCGGCAAGGGCGGAGGCGGCGGACGCGAGCGTTTTTCGAATGAGGACTACCGTGAGTCTGCGCGGCAGCCCCGCGAACCGCGCTGGTAAGGCAACTCGAAGTGGCTGGACAGTGACGGCGCGTACCGCGCCTGCTGCGTTTGCGAGGAGACGCAATGACGACGACATTCCAGAAGCGCCAAAAAGAAATGAAACGAATGGAAAAGCGCAAGATGAAGGAAGAAAAGCGCGTACAGCGGAAGTTGGACAAGACCGCGGAAAAGGAATCAGGAGTTTCGACCGAGGAACTTCTCGTGCCGCTGACTGGTCCCATTCCTTATGATGATGAGCAATAGCCGGCGAATAGACTAAGTCCGGTTTTCACGACCTTAAGATTCCACAAAAACTAAATCAGTTAAGGCTTTGCGAAGAACGCGCGGGGAATTTTCTGTGCGGCGCGCGAATCGCTGTGCGCGAACGCCTCAATGCACGGACATGGGCCCACCCTTCGCTTGAGGGCGGCGCATCAGGAAAATAAACGGAAGCATCAGCACAAATAATCCCGCCAGAATCAGAAAGATGCTGTTGTAGGCCAGCATGCTGGCTTGCTGCTCGACCATTCCGAACATCGCCGCGCGTGCCTGATTGGCGGCGGTCGCGGTGTCCGACCCGCTGGCCATGAACATCCCGTGAAGCGAATTCATCATAGTCCGCGCGCTTGCATTGTACGGAGTGACATGCGCGCCGAGCTGGTTGATGTTCCTCTGCTGAAAGCGAATCTGCATGGTGCTGACGGCGGCAATGCCGATGCTGCCTCCCAAGTTGCGCACCAGATTGAAGAGACTCGTGGCGTTACCCATGTTTTCTTTTTTGATGGGCGCCATGCTGATGGTGGTGAGCGGAACGAAGATAAGACCAAGCGATAGGCCCATGATGAGTTGCGGCCAGAAGAAGTCCCAGTAGCCGGCGCTTAGACTGAGTCGGGAAAATTGGAATAGTGTGTAGCCACACACGATCAATCCGGCCGTCAGCATTTTGCGCGGATCAAATTTGGCCATAATGATACCCGCAATAGGCATAGCGATAAACGAGCCAAGTCCGCGGGGGGCCATGGCAAGGCCGGCGCGGACGGCGGGGTAACCGAGCAGCGTTTGGAGTATGAGCGGGATCAGCACGGTCGTGCCATAGAGGCCAACTCCCAATAGCGACATAAGAAAAACGCCAGTGGAATAGGTGCGGTCTTTGAAGACGCGCAGATTGACGACGGGATCCTTGATATGGAGTTCATAGATGAGAAACGCGACGAGCGTGACTACGGCAACGATGGCGACTGCCATGATCCAATCCGTGCCGAACCAATCTTTCTCCTGGCCTTTATCGAGGACGATCTGGAGCGTCGCGATTCCCACAGCGAGGAGACCGATGCCCCAGTAGTCGATTTTTTGTGACGCGCGGCGAATGTAGTGGGGGTCGAAGATGAAAAGCGATGTCATCACGATGGACGCGATGCCGATGGGAACGTTGATGTAGAAGACCCAGCGCCAGGAGTGGCTATCGGTGAGCCAGCCGCCGAGGACTGGGCCGAGCATGGGAGCGACGACGATGCCGAGTCCCCAGAATCCCATGGCTTTGCCGCGGTCTTCGGGAGGGAAGGATTCCAGGAGGATGGCTTGCGAGATGGGCTGCAGACCGCCGCCGCACGCGCCCTGTATGATGCGGCATGCAACCAGGAAGGGCAGACTGGGAGCGAGGCCGCACAAGAAAGAGGCGATCGTAAAGCCGGTAACGGAGAGCATGAGCATGCGCTTGCGGCCGAAAAAATTGGAGAGCCAGCCTGTGAGCGGCAGGATGATGGCATTTGCGACCAAATAGGAAGTCAGGGTCCAGGTGGCTTCGTCGACCGTCACGGAAAGGCTGCCGGCAATGTGGGGGAGTGAAACGTTTACTACAGTGGTGTCCAGCACTTCCATGAAGGTGCTGAGCATCACGGAGATAGCGATGATCCAGGGGTTGATGTGAGGATGGGTTCGCGTCGTTTCCTGGGACATCAAGACCTCGAACTGCTCCTTGACGAACGCTCAGACCTGCTTCGATGAAATCATACGGTCTGATCGGAGTGCTGGCAAACTTTCGTAGGAGTTGCGTGTTCAACGGCCACCTTGAGCGTTCACTTTGCGGGATGAGAAAAATATCCACAATCAGCTGATTGCTGTATCTTGTCTGCATACAAAACGCGGAAGGGAGCGCATATGAACATTTGCAAATCACGGCGCGAGTTTCTGACTGGCATGGGCGCTTTGACGGCTGCAGCGGCTTTTCCGGCTGGTTGGCTTGGCGCTCGAGAGAGACTGTATCCGCCAGCGGATTTGTCCTACTTTGACGCGCTGATTCCTCCCGCGCCGTTCAAACTTCACATCGGCTATGCAGCCATCACTTGGGGAGGAAACGATCGACAGGCGATTGAGGACATTGCCTCTGTGGGATTCCCTGGAATTCAAATCCGTTCCAATAGCGTACAGGAGTTCGGCAGCGGATCCGCACTCCGCGAAGTGCTCGACAAAAACCATATCAAGATGATCGCCTTGTCGAGTGGAAATATCAGCATCGATTCTGCCATCGAGTCTTCAGAAATTGCAAAGCACGTGGCCAACGCGAAGTTTCTTCGCGATGCGGGAGGGCTATATCTTCAAATCATTGATGAGAAGCCCAAGGACCGCACGATCGTGGCGGCCGACTACAAACGCCTTGGTGCCCTGCTGACGGAACTCGGAAAACAAACCGCCGATCTGGGCGTGCAGCTTGGCTATCACAACCACATGGGAAGCATGGGAGAAACTCCGGAGGGCGTGGAGCAAATCATGGAGGCGGTCGACCCGCGCTATGCAAAGTTGGAGCTGGACGTGGCGCATTATTTTCAAGGCGGCGGCGACCCGGCGAAGGCTGTTGAGAAATATAGCGATCGGCTGTTGTTTCTGCACCTCAAGGATGTCCAGCGTTTGCCTGTCGGCGCCGATGCCAAGCAAAACTATCGCTTCGTGGAGCTGGGGCGGGGCCTAGTAAACCTTCAGGCGGTGCTCGATGCGCTACGCAAAATAAATTTCCGAGGGTGGGGAATTGTTGAGTTGGACGCCGTGCCGGACAAGGCGCGAACGCCGAAGGAATCGGCGATGATCAACAAGAAATACGTCGAAGAAAAACTGGGGCTGACGGTATGAGTTCGCCATTCCGAATCGCGGTCCTCAATGATGAGGTGAGTCAGGACTTTGGCCGTTCCTGCGAAGTCATCTCCCACGAATTTGGCCTAGAGTGGATTGAGCTGCGCGCGATGTGGAACAAAAACATTCTCAACCTGGATGCCAAGGAAGTTGAGGAAGCGCGGCGCATCCTTGAGAAATACAAATTGCGAGTGACAGACATCGCCAGCCCGCTCTTCAAGGTGGATTGGCCCGGCGCGCCGAAATCCCAATTCAGCCCCAAGGGCGCACAGTTCAGCGCCGATTTTACTTACGAGCAGCAGGAAGAAGTCCTCGAACGAAGCATCGAGCTGGCGAAGGCTTTTCAAACTGACCGAGTACGGTGCTTTGATTTCTGGCGGCTCGAAGATCAAGCCCCGTATCGCGCGGCGATGAATGAAAAGCTTCTTGCAGCCGCAGGCGGGGCAGGGAAGAAGGGTGTAACGCTGCTGCTAGAAAATGAAGCCGCGTGCAATACAGGCACGGCGGCGGAAGCAGCCAAAGTTCTCGCGGAGGTAAAGTCTCCTTCGCTTATGTTGAACTGGGATCCGGGAAACGCTGCGTCTCGCGGCGAAAAGGTGTATCCGGACGGATACGCTCTCTTGCCAAAAGAAAGAATCGGCCACTGCCACTGCAAAGACGTCGCGAAGAAGCCGGACGGTAGTGGTTACGACTGGGCGGCGATGGGGCGCGGCATCATCGATTGGACGGCTCAGTTTGCGGCGCTGAAGCGCGACGGCTACCACTTTGCCGTCAGTCTGGAAACCCACTGGCGTGGCGCCGACACACCTGAGGAATCGACGCGACAGAGCTGGGCAGGGATGAAGGACGAGTTGCAAAAGGCGGGGGCCTTCTAAGTGGTGGCGAGCTTGCAGCCAGAGCGCATTTCAACCGCAATCTCGAATCACGAATCGCTCGACTCACAGATTTAGATTCTCAATGAGAAACGGAGATAGACAACTTCGATGAAACGCTTCCTCGCCGGGATCGTGCTCACTCTCGGGTTTGCGTTTTGTGCGCAAGCACAGGCGGCCCGTTGGACAGAAAAGACAGCGAATGACTGGTACGCGCAGCAACCCTGGCTAGTCGGCAGCAACTACATTCCTTCCACGGCGATTAATGAGCTCGAGATGTGGCAGGCAGATACTTTCGATCCGAAGCGCATCGACACAGAACTCGGTTGGGCCGAGTCCATCGGTTTGAACACCATGCGCGTATTTTTGCATGATTTGCTCTGGCAGCAGGATGCTGCGGGATTCAAGAAGCGCATCGACATTTTTCTGAGCATTGCGCAGAAACATAAAATCAAGCCACTCTTTGTACTTTTTGATTCCTGCTGGGATCCAAGTCCCAAGCTCGGCAAACAGCATGCGCCGACGCCGGGTGTACACAATTCCGGCTGGGTGCAAAGCCCCGGAGCGGCCGCGCTCAAAGACCCAGCTCAATATCCTCGGCTGGAGGGGTACGTCAAAGGAGTGGTGGGAGCTTTCGCCAAAGACCAGAGGGTTCTGGGCTGGGACGTCTGGAACGAGCCTGACAACACGAACGACGGGAGTTATGCGAGCGGGGAGCCGCCCAACAAAGTAGAACTCGTGCTCGTGCTCTTGCCAAAAGTGTTCGAGTGGGCTCGCGCTGCAGGCGCTTCTCAGCCGCTCACGAGCGGCGTTTGGAAGGATGACTGGTCATCTCCCGAAAAACTGGGACCCATGGAGAAGATCCAGTTGACTCTTTCCGATGTGATTTCTTTCCACAGCTACGACAGCCCTGAAATCTTTGAGAAGCGTGTGCTCTCTTTGGAGCAATATCACCGGCCTATCCTGTGCACCGAATACATGGCCCGGGGAAATGGCAGCACGTTTCAGGGCACGTTGCCCATCGCCAAGAAATATCACGTTGCTGCCATTAATTGGGGACTCGTAGCCGGCAAAACGCAGACATATCTGCCATGGGACTCCTGGAAGCATCCATATACGGATCGCGAACCCACCGTGTGGTTTCACGAAATTTTCCGCACCAACGGCCAGCCTTACAGTCAAGACGAAGCCGATTTCATCCGAGCGATCATCAAGAGTACGGCTGCTGCCAACCGATTAGGCCAACCAACTACGCGTAGGATACGCGTTGAGCAGTTAAGTTCCACGTAGTTGTTCTGTTGTTGGTCGCAGAGTGGCGCAAATTCGCGCCGAGGGGGAGAGAGATTGGTTCCGGGACGTGGACTCGAACCACGATACTCAGCTTCAAAGGCTGATGTCCTACCGATTAGACGATCCCGGAACCGCGGCAAACAGTTTAGCAGAGGAGAAAGAATGTGCGAAGCCAGGGAAGCGTGCGCGGTGCAATGGTTTCTGCTAAATTGATAGGGTTGCGTTCGTCGCCGGAGAGGTGGCCGAGCGGTTTAAGGCGCACGCTTGGAAAGCGTGTGTAGGTTAATCCCTACCGTGGGTTCGAATCCCACCCTCTCCGCCATTTCCTCTAGATTTCTAAGGGTTACTTACTGCTTCTTTTTGGGAGGGACGTCGCACATTGCGCGGCCCTTTTCGAGCAATTTCAGGGAGTCGATGTGCAGGGTGCGGGCTTGTTCGTCTACATCGCCACTGATTTCCACGTAGTCCCCGACACGCTCGATGGCGGCATCCTTGTTCACAATAATCAGCAGGCGCTTGCGGTCCGGATCGATCAGGACGATTCTTTTTCCTTCGTGAACGCACTTCTTCGCACAGTCAGGATTTGTGGCCGTGAAATCTCCGGAGACGGCCCGTCCGCTTGCGCAGCTTTCATCCGAGAGCCAACCCTTGATCACGGAATTGTGCCCACCGGCATTCACCGTTTGCAGGAATACAATTGCTGCGAGTGCTAGGGAAACGATAA
>DATEQG010000023.1:0-30133 GCA_035272765.1 Candidatus Acidiferrum sp. | reverse complement strand
ATGGAGTGGTTTCGTTGAAGACTCCTGGATCGGTGGCTCACTGGAAATCGGTGGAACCGTAAGAATCCAGGAGTTCCAGCCAACAGTATGGTGCGTCACCTCCACGCTGGCGCAGGAAGACCTGCCTCGCGATTTGACCATTCTTCGCACAATCGCCAACCACCATAAGGGGTGCTTCGGCGCCTACGCGACTGTTTCCAAACCAGGATTTGTGCATGTCGAAGATCCCGTCATCCTGATGAACGAAGAAACGTCAGCGGCCGCCAGCGCATAGTCGCTGGATCGTCAAGCTCGGCCATGCGCCGTGCCATTGATCGCTGCTGATCAAGCCGCGGGCCCGAGACCTCCGTATCTCCCAAAGAATCGAGAGTCCCTGCCCGCAGCTCCTTCTGGTTTTAGAAGCTCCCATTGGATCGAGACAATTCCACGGAAATTCCACGGGAGTTCCACGTTCCTTCTATAGCTAGTCGAAGGGCGCCTTTGTATTCTCAACTAGATCGAGAGTGTGTTAGCCGGGCAAGCATAGGGACGCTTACGACAGAGTTGAGATCAAGGAGCGAGACATGAATTCGGCTGTAATTTCCCAGGAACCTAGGATGAGTTCAACGCACTTGTTTGGCCCGGCTTTGGGGGCAGCAGTTATGGCGGATGTAACGCCAATCGTGTTCGTTGTCGATGACGACGTTTCGGTGCGCGAATCGCTGCAACTGCTGATCCGCTGCGAGGGCTGGCAACCGAGAGCATTCGCGTCCACACAAGAATTCTTCGCGCGGCCGCCAGCTCTCGTCCCGAACTGCCTGATCCTTGATGTTTTCCTTGCAGGCCTCGATGGTCTCGACGTCCAGAAGCGCGTCTCTATCGAACGCCCTGAAATGCCAATCATCTTTATCACGGGCCACGGCGATGTGCGCACCACGGTCCAAGCCATGAAGGCAGGAGCGTCCGAATTCCTCACGAAGCCATTTCGAGACGACCTGATGTTGAGCGCCATCCGAGAGGCCCTCGAACGCAGTCGTGTTGCCCTGGGGCACGAGGCGGAGATGAGCGTTCTCCGGGATTGCTACGCGTCACTTTCGCCCCGCGAACGGCAGGTTATGGGGCTGGTGGTATCCGGTTTGTTAAACAAACAGGTAGGCGGAGAACTCGGTATCAGCGAGATCACTGTGAAGGCGCACCGGGGCCAGGTGATGCAGAAAATGAAGGCCGACTCGCTCGCGGACCTGGTAAGAATGGCCGGGAGGCTCGGCCTCGCCCCGGTCCCGAAGTCCTGACATTTGGCACTCAGTCGTATTCAGCTCTTTCCCGCGTACACGGATCCGCCACCATTCAGAACCTCCGCGTCAACATGGTTAGTCATGTCCCGATGGTGCAGTGTCTCGGCGCCTGACATGCAAGTATCGACGATACCTTTCTACAATTGTCTCGCCTCCACGCTCCTGGCCTAATCCCAACTGCGCATCGCATCCGAATCGATTGGGAACGCGCAATGGACGATTTCGTTGAGGAGAGCTCGCCATGGACCTCGCAAGAGTTTTGTGCAGCGCGCAAACGGGTCCTTTCAAGATTCAGGAGATGACGATTGAGCTTTTCCAATCACAATGAAGCCCTTTTTCTCAACCCACAGCCCAACTCACAGAATGCGATGTCTTGTATGACTTGCGGGTAGCTTGGCAGTCCCCGCGATCTTCTAAGTTGTTGTAAAACCTAACTACGCTACCCTGATAAGGGCGAGGTTGGTGGTTCAAGTCCACCCAGGCCCACCATTTCCAAAAAATTTAGGAGATTAGAAGTTGCCTGGCGCATTTGCGGTTACTCGTAGCGCAGAGCGATGATGGGATCCACGCGCATGGCCCGGCGTGCGGGCACGTAGCACGCCGCGAGCGACACAACGACAAGAAGGGTGACGACGGAGAGGAAGATCAGTGGGTCCGTGGCGCTGACACCGTAGATCATTGTTGCGATGAATCTGGTCGCGAGCAATGCGAAGATAATGCCTAGAGCGGCACCAGCAAGGACGAGTTTCAAGCCTTCTCCCAAGATGAGACGCAGCACATCGCTTCGGTGAGCGCCGAGAGCCATGCGGACGCCGATCTCGCGGGTGCGTTGTGAAACCGCGTAGGAGATGACTCCGTAGATTCCCACAGTCGCCAGAATCAAAGCCAGCGCGGCGAAAAGGGTGAGCAGAAACATCATGAAATTGCGGAGAGCGAGCGAATGGGAGAGCACCTGGTCCATGGTGCGGATCGAACCTGTTGGAACGATGGGATCGACGGCGGCAACCGCGTCGCGCACGGCGCGGCCGAGGCTTGCGGGGTCGACGCTGGTGCGAAGAAGTATGCTCCGCGGAAACCAGCCTTCAAAAAGGGCGGACGTGCCGTAGGAAGCTTGTGCCGAGGGAACGAAGGTCGTGGGAGGCGGCGGTTGATCGAGGTAAGACCTCACATCACCAACCACACCGACGATTTCGCAAGAAGTCTTGCCGAGAAAAATGTGTTCGCCCACCGGGCTGCGAGCCGGAAAGTGTTCGAGGACAAAAACCTGGTTGACGATCACTACTTTGTTGGCGGTCTCGGAATCCGCTTCGGAGAATACGCGGCCCTGGCGCAAGGGAATGCCCATGGCGCGGAAAAAACCGGGAGTGATCTCCCGATAGTCAACGCTGTACCAGTGGTCCGGAGCTTCGGGCAGTCTGACGCCGTTATTGCCGCCGCGTTCGAGCGGCAGACCGGCAGCGATAATCGCGGCAGAATCGACACCGGGAAGGGCTTCAAGACGTTGAACGACCGCGCGGTTGAACGCTTCGATCTGCGCAGTGGAATCATATTTCGAGCCAATCAGCCAGAACTGAACAGAGAGCATGCGCTGAGGATTGAAGCCTGGATCGCTGTGGAGGAGTTTTGAGAACGTGGCGATCATCAAGCCGGCGCCCGTGAGCAGCACCAGAGAGATCGCAAATTCGCCCACGATGAGCAACTTGCGGAGCAGCGCGCGGCCACGAGCGGCACTTGCGCGGCCGGCGCCTTCCTTGAGGGCTTCATTGATGCCGGTTCTGCTGGCCTCGAGGGCTGGTGCAAGGCCAAAGAGAACACCTGTCAGAAGCGAGACGAGGAAGGTGAAGGCAAAAACCCAGCCATCCAGATGAACGTCGGAAACGCGCGGTAAATCCGCAGGCGCAACAGCGAGAAGCGAGCCAAGTCCCAGGTAAGCAACCAAGAGTCCGACGGCACCACCGGCAATCGCGATGAGCATGCTCTCGGTCAACAGCTGCTGAAACAGGCGCCAGCGGGATGCGCCCATGGCGATGCGGACAGCGATTTCGCGGCCGCGCAAACCGCCGCGCGCGAGAAACAAATTGGCCACGTTCGCGCAAGCGATGAGCAGCACAAAACCGATCGCGCCGAGCAGTACCAGAAGGTAGGGACGCACCTCGGCGCCAACCATTTTTTTGTAAGGCAAAAAGCTAATGACAAGTTCCTTGCCAACTACTCCGGGGAATTCGCGGCGGAAGTCCTGCGTGACGATCTCCATCTGGCCTTGAAGTTGCGCGGTCGTGACGCCGCGTTTGAGGCGGGCAAGCACACCGATGTTTTCTCCGCTTCCGACCGTGCCTGCAACGAGCGCCAGAGGAGTCCAAACGTCCGCCGCTCCGCTATTCGGGAGATCCGTGGCGATGGCAACCGGAGAGAAGCTGCGAGGCATTATCCCGATGAGCGTATAGGGATCGCCATTCAGCAAGATTTTCTGGCCGATCTGTGCCGGATCGGTCCCGAAGCGGCGAGTCCACAGGCCATAACTTATGATGGCAACACGCTGGCCGCCGCCACCGTTGTCATCCGGGATGAAATCGCGTCCGAGGAGCGGCTGGACGCCGAGGACGCTGAAGTAGGGCGACGAGACGCTCATACCGCGCAGATGCTCCGCACCCGTTCCGGTGGCAAGGTTGTAGCCCACCGATGTGTACGCAGCCATATACTCGAAGGGCTTTCCGTAGTCCTGCAATCGCTTCCATTCCCGCGAATCGATGTCCATTTCATCGGTTGCCTGTTTGTAGGACTCCGCGAGCTGGACGATGCGATCCGGTTCGGGAAACGGCAATGGGCGCAGGAGGACGCCATAAACGATGGTGAAGATGGCTGTGTTTGCGCCGATGCCGAGGGCGAGGGTCAGTATGGAGACGATGGTGAAGCTGGGAGACTTCGCTAGTACGCGGAGGCCGTACCGAAGATCTTGCAAGAGAGTCATCATCGAACACCTCGGGTAAGATGGGGACCGCCCGGGCTGATGTCCGGGTCACTCAGCGACCGATTCTTGCATAGTAAACGGGGCGTCGCTCGGAATTGTTTCACCCCCCACCCCCGGGGTATCCGCGAGTTATGAAGTAAAGGATTGAGGGGACTGGGTTTGCGGGAGTTCCTGCGTGTGCGCAGCAGTGGCGACCGGTAGGTGACGAGTTGCAAAACTTTGCAGCTCGAGCGAGGTGCCCCTCCCCCGGTTTTTTGTAAGTGTTGCATCTACGGGAGTTAAAGTGGAGTGGAATCAATAGTTGTAGAAGTGTTGATTCTGAACGAGTTCGGAGAAGGCGGCTCTTATGAAATGGTAATCTCGGGGGGACTGAAGATTTTGGGGGAGTTTTAGGGACCGCGGGGCAGGCGCACATGATTTGCGGGAGGACGGGCAGAGTCCGTGTCCCAATCGACACACCGATTATAACATATTGGTACTGGTTGTCAAGTATAAACTACAAGCTGTTTGTTTGGAGCGGGTTGAGGGCGGCGAAGGCAGCGATATGGACCGCGCAGGGGAAAAGCAAGACCCGCACCCTGAAAACCGTGGGGAGGCCGAACCACCAAGCCAATGGAATTTCACGCGCCCCGATTAATGAGGGCTATCGGAAGTATTAAATCCATTCGTCCGGTTGATCCCGCACGACTTACCGGGAGTTGACTCCTAGGGTTCAACTGACCGAGGATGAGCCCTCGGAGCTTAGCCAGTGTTGGGAACTGGGAGGGAAATTGTTAATGAAGAATCTGCATTTCCTACCGCTAGCGTTGTTCGTTTTCGCGAACGTTGCCTTCGGCCAGCACGGCACCGCCGAAAATGGCTACTACCCACCTGCATATCAAGGTGATACATGGACCGGAGTCGTCGCGTCGGCAAGCGAGCAAACCGGCGAAATCACCCTGTCATATTCGAAAGGCGGAAAGTCTCAGACCTTCGTTGGCGTTCCCGAAGCAGGCTATCTGGTCCACGAACATAGTGGCGCGACGCGCCCGCTGAGAATGTCCGATGTCCCTGTCGGTAAGATAATCACAGTCTGGTACATAGAGGAAACTAAAAAAGCCGGCGGCGGCAAAGTGAAGGTAAACACCATCTTCTTGATAGATGCTCTCGCAAATGCCAAGGCAAGCCGAGTGTACTTCAAGGCGTTCCGCTAGCAGGAATCGACAGTTCAGCCGGGCAGGATTTTCAAGTCCTGATTAACGTGGATCGGCCAAAAACCATTTGTCTGGCAACGCAACTTACCGAGACTTGAGGCTCCTTCTTAAGAAAACTGATAACCTGAAGGCTGTATGGCTTCGCTTGGCTTGCGATCTGTGACGGCGACCGGGCTTTCGTTGTGGCTGGGTGTTCTGGCATGTGTTTTAGGTTGTGCGAAGCCGTCTGCTGCATTTCCTTTGGCGCCGGTAGCACAAGTCTCCGGGTTTAAAGCAGCGCCGTGTCCTGATCGTGGTGGTGACGCTGAGGAATCGTGCTGCCGTCATGGCCGCAACCCGGCGAACGGTCCGGAAAAGAACGAGCACCATTCGATTTCGTGTTGTCCAGCTGAAACCGCGCTGATTCAAAAACGAAACGTAGTGGCACCCCCATCTGCTCATCTTCTCGTTGCGGTGCTGGAGCTGCGGAATTTCCACTTATCCGACTCTGTCTCTGCGAATCCAAGCGCGAGCCCTTCGACCCTTTGGCACTCGGGGCGAGATGTTCTTCTTCAAGTGCATGTTCTTCGCATTTAGAAATTAATTCGACATCCGACAAAGTTTCCTCGCGCGGGCGGTCTTGTCCGCTCAACTACAACTCTTTCCACTTCTAAAGGAGAAGGCTATGAAAACGTTGAAAGTAATATTGTTGATGGCCGTTATTGCGCTTGGAGTAGCAGGAGCAGCGAGGGCGACGCAGGCGGGTTGCTGCTCTTCAGCTGACTGCTGCGTCTCTTGTTCCGGCTGTAAGTAAGAGCAAACAAGTAAAACGGGGGTGTGGACGAGTTGCCCACGCCCCTGTTTCTTTTGAGGCTGGTAAAAGCCCATGGCCCGCTGATGCTTTGTAGGTCAGCGCCCGATTAACACAACTAATCACGCATTGGGTTCAGACTGATCATGAGCCAGGAGGACTTTGTTTGCTCCGATCACTAGGCCGGGAACAAGCCAACGAAAGAAAAACGTGGCGGCAATCGCTCCGAAGAATTGGGCGATTAGAAATGGAGGAGCATCGACGGGGCGGATTCCCGCGAATGTATTGCTTAAAGATCGTGCAAGAGTTACGGCTGGATTGGCAAAGGACGTGGATGACGTAAACCAGTAAGCCGCTGTGATGTACGCTCCAACGGCAAAGGGAATCATTCCTGAGCGCAATCGCGAGCAGCCCCAGATGACACAGAGCAAGCCGAACGTAGCAACAAACTCACTGAACACTTGAGCGGAACCACTTCGAACGTGTTGCGAGATTGAGATGAGAGGCAATTGGAACATGATGTGCGCTGTAATTGCGCCGCCAATCGCGCCAAGACACTGGGCCGGGATGTAGCAAGCGGCAATGGTCCACGTCACGCCCTTCTCAATCGCATCCGCCACGGTCACAGCCGGATTGAAATGTGCGCCTGAGATAGGCCCAAACGTCAGAATCAATGCAACAAGAGCAGAACCTGTAGCAAGCGTATTGGCTAGAAGCGCAATCGCAACATTGCCGCCAGCAAGTCGCTCACCCATGATGCCCGAACCCACAATCGCAGCTACGAGAAAACCGGTGCCAAGAAATTCTGCAGCGACTTGGCGCAGGAGCGTGGCCTTCATTGCAAACCGATGCGATCAACTTCTTTTTTGAGGGCGAGCGAGTCAAGGCTGGCCAGAGGCAAGCCAAGGAATAAGTTAATTCTCCGTCCAAGTGCGATGAACGCGTCTCTAAAGGCCCTCTCTATTTCCTCGGGCGTTCCAGTTACGGCAGCAGGGTCAGCCACTCCCCAGTGTGCTGTTATAGGTTGGCCCGGCCAGATCGGGCAGACTTCCTTCGCAGCGTTATCGCATACTGTGAAGACAAAGTTCATTTGAGGTGCATCCGGCTTCGCAAATTCCTCCCAACTCTTGCTGCGGACGTTTTCGGTCGGCAAATCGGCCAATCTTAGTTGTCTCAGAGCTTCGGGTCGCACTGTGCCCGAAGGAAAACTTCCTGCACTGTAAGCAGTGAAAGCAGGGTTGTGTTTTCCATTCAAGATTGCTTCGGCCATGATTGAACGGGCCGAGTTCGCAGTGCAAAGAAACAGAACGTTGTAGTGGCGCGACATTAGGAGGTGTCGGTTCTTTTCTAGAACTTGTCTCATAAATGTATCAAGAGGCAGAGCATGGAGTTTCCTCAGGGGCTAAAGCCCCACCTTTTCCGAGTCGTTTTCGGCACGGCTGAAGCCGTGCCCTCCTAAAAAGCATTTATGAGATGAGTTGTAGTTGCAGCAAGCTTTGGCATCTTTCGGTTTAACGGCGCGGATAAAGGCGCTCAGGAACTTGCCATCAACTTGCGGAGCGAGGGCATCAACGTCAAGACCCTGGCCGGAGAGGAATTCGCGGGCGTCTTCCGCGCGATAGATGCGAGTTGGTTCGACATCGATCTGTTCAAATCCTGCGCCGGCGAGTTTGCTCCGATAGTCACTTTCCGCAAGAGCGCCCGCAATACAACCGACCCAGAGCAAAACACTCTTGCGAATTTCGGGCAGGATTTCGCCGCGAGTAACAACATCGGAGACAGCAAATCTTCCGCCAGGTTTCAGCACGCGATATGCTTCGCGAAGGACGGCATCCTTGTCAGCGGATAGATTGATGACGCAATTGGAGATGATTACGTCTACCGAATTATCTGGCAGCGGAATGTTCTCAATTTCGCCTTTTAGGAATTCCACATTTTCGACGCCCGCTTTCAGTCTGTTTGCGTTCGCAAGGGATAGCATTTCATCGGTCATGTCGAGGCCATAGGCTTTTCCGGCCGGGCCAACTCGTCTGGCTGATAGCAGAACGTCAATGCCGCCGCCCGAACCTAGATCGAGCACAACCTCGCCAGGATTTAATTTCGCAAGAGCGGTTGGGTTTCCGCAGCCAAGTGAGGCTTGCAGCGCTTCCTCGGGTATTTGTTCCGTCTGAACCGTCTCATAAAGGTTGGATGTGATCGGGTCGCAGCACGCCGAGCCAGTCGCAGGGGCCGTGCCGCAGCACGAACTTCCCCCAGTCGTCACGCGGAGAGCCGCGCTTCCATATTTTTCCTTTACGGCTTCTTTTATGTTCGCGCCACACATGACGGCTCCTCATTTACAAATTTGAATGACATCTCGTGGCTCTACAGCCTTGTTTCGTGTGCAACACTCCGCGTAGAGAAATCGCAGAAGCTCTTGCAGCGCCTCTGTATTGGCGGAGTACCGCAAGAACGTACTCTCACGTCGCACCACAACGAGGTCTTCATTTCGCAGCTTATCGAGGTGATGAGACAGGGTGGAATTCGGAATGTCGAGTTCGGACTGGATTTCGCCAACGACTAAACCGTCCGGGTGTGCCGAGAGCAGCAGTTGCATAATTCTAAGGCGCGGCTCAGTTCCCATAGCCGAAAACATGTCGGCGAATTTTGCCACATGCTGCGCGTTCTTTTTGTTCGTGCTCATGACTTATTTCGATATTTGCAGAAATATAGGGTTCTGTCAAGCAAAGGAATGGCAGGATACCGGGGCGAGGGGATGCTGAATCCAACCTGATCGAATCGAGTCCTGATTGACGCGGTTAGCGCACAGGTGGAACCGGCTCGATCCTCAATGCCGGGTTACCCGACTACGCAGGCAATTGGACTGAGGGGTCGCGACTTCCCACAACGGGCCTCACTCGGAATAACTCCCGGTTTGCCCGCGACTCGGGATGAAGCAGTGCCAATCCTGCAAATTTAGCGAGAGTTTGCCTTCTGACAGACAAGGATATGCGTTTAAATGAAATCACCTTTGCAAAAGGCAACAAGCACCCGTCTCAGAGAGCCAATTCGGACCGAGTTTAAACGTGGGCACTGGTGGACAGCTAACTGCCTATTGGGTTTCCGCCACAAAGACAGCAGTGGTGAGCGCGGGAACTGTAGCCGTTCCCGCGTTTGAGTTAAACGTCGACTGTCTCGTTGTGGGGTCGCTCGAGTTTCGTTGCACCGAGTGCAAATGCAAGGCCAAGCCCTGCAACCGGCTGTCTGTGAAAGTCACCGCCGCATTCGTTGCGTTGAAGATGATGACGATGTGTTTGTAGCTTCCATAGTTTCCGCCATTGGCATCCAGCTTCATCACGATCAGCCCCGGCGTCTGGTTTTGCCCGGTGTTCAGGAAGGTAAGATTCTGCTGGACTTCCTCAAATGTCGCCATGCGAAATAATTCCGAGCTGTAGCGGATATTCAAAAGTTCGCCGAACGCCGCTTCACTATATGCAATATTTGCCGGAAGTGGCGCGTAAGCAGGGTTACTGAGCAGCGGCGTCATAATCGGCCACTGGCCCTGGTTCTGGCTCGCAATGGGCAAGCCGATCCCCCAGTTTGCCGTCTGGCCGCTCCAGTCGATCTTGTTAAACCAATCCCCTGAGTCATAGCTGTTCTGGTCCATGTCCTTCGAGCGCAGCAGATCATCGCCGGCTTGGAAGAAAGGAACTCCCTGCCCCAGAGTGACTAGACTCATACCCATCACCTGCCTCCGGGCACGAGTGGCAATGCTGTCGCTAAAGCTCGACTTCAGCTGGACCGCGTCGAAGAGATCCTGGTTGTCATGGACGGAGGCGTAGTTCACCGCTTCGATAGGGCTCTTCGTATATCCGGCCGGTTGCCCGTTGTAGCTCACCTGGGCCCCAGTTACAGTCGCCCCGGCGCTGTCCACGAACGAGTAGTCGCGTAGATTTCCCGTCAGCCCTATATCGATCCAGTCGGAGTATTGCAGCAATTGAGCTTGCTGCTGGCTCGCCGCAAGACTGCCACTGGTAAAGTCGCTTGAGTCCGTGAAAAGACCTGTGGCAAAACCCTGCACGCGCTCATCGGTAAACGGGCTGCCACCGCGAACGCCATCTCGGATGCGGTCGTTGAATGTCCCGATACCGAATCCATAAAGATTGATCTGCGAGGCATTCGGCCCTATCTGATTGTTCGCGGTGTCTCCGAAGTTGAAGCCTTCTCCATACAAATAGATCTTGGCTCCGTCCACGCCGTCTTTCTCCAGGGTAAGAGCCTGCAGCGCCTGCTGGATGTCTTGCATGTTGTACGTGAACATGAAGCTCATGATGTCGAAGCGGAAGCCATCGATCTTATATTCCCGAGCATTTAGCAAGAGAGTGTCGATGATCAGCTTTTCCATCATCTTGTGTTCGCTTGCCGTGTCCGGGCAGCACGAGGCCGTCTCGAGTGCTCCATTCGCATCCAGGCGGTGATAGTAATTTGGCACGACCTCGTCGAGATTGGAGTTGGGGCCCTCGCCGCTGGCATTCGTGTGGTTGAAAACCACATCCTGTACCACGCGCAGGCCGGCCTTGTGCAGCCCATCCACCATCACGCGGTATTCCCGCACGCGGTTATCCGGATTGCTCGCGTAACTGCCCTCCGGCGCCATGTAGTGCACCGGATCATAGCCCCAGTTATATGCAGGGCTAGTCTGGCTGGCGGTAACAGCGGCCTGCTGCTGCTGGCCGTCGGGCGGAAATTGCGCCAGGCCGGTGGGAATGATCCATGTGGATTTGTCTTCGTTCACGCTGGCGAAGTGGAAGGACGGCAGGATATGCACGGCCTTGAGCCCGCTTGCGGCCAGAGACCGGAGGTGTGTCATGCCGTTGGAGTTCTGGTCGTCAAAAGCCTCATAGAGTCCGCGATGAGCCGATGGAACCGTGAGGTCGTTCACGCTGAAGTCGCGAACGTGCAGCTCATACAAGCTCATGTCGCTTAAGCTTCTCAGCGTTGGTGAAGTATCCTCGTCCCAGCCCGCGGGCTTCGTCTCATCGGAGTCGAGGTCGGTGATCCTGCTCTTGGCACCGTTCAACGCGATGTCGATGGAATACGGATCGCTGGTTACATTGGTGTCCACGGCTGAGTCCGATGGCACCCAGACGTTTACGCTGTAGAGGTAGTACTTGTCTTTCCAACTGGCTGGCCCGCCTGCTACCCATACGCCATTGTGCTCGTGCATCGATAAAACAGCGGAAGGCGTCGTATCAAGTTCGTGATCGAAAATCTGCAACGAGACGCTCTGCGCGATTGGCGCCCATAGCTTCAGCTTCACTCCGTAGTTTTCGTCGTCTGGCCAGTCGATCCAACCGTTCTCTCCATGGTGAAACACAACACCGAGCTTGCCCGGGTAGTAGTAAAGATCATCCAGCACGCCCGCGATCTGCATTCCTGTTGCATATTGCAACACTCCATTCGAGCCGATCACGGAAAGCGCAAGCTGTCCCTCAAGAACCGTTTGCAAGCTTGAGGCCTGTGTATTTGACGGAAGCTGAAGAACGGCGTACCCGCTCAATTGCGGATACCGCAGCAATTCCTCAGGAGTCAGGCTTCCGCCCGGAGTCAGAGGAATGTTGGTACCTCCCGTGATCCCCGTGGTGGTCACAGACAGTCCACCGGTCAGACTTGAGCTAATCGCGTAGCTATCGCCACTCTGAGCAAACTGGGGCTGTATAGCCACTCGCTGGCGATCGAGCCAGTAGGCCTGCTCGACGTTCAGCAGACTGTCCAGTATCTGGGCCGGACTCGGCGTTGTGGTGAAGACCTTCGCGTTTCCCGAAATCGCCCAGGCCTGCGTGTAGGTTCCGACGTTCAAATACATGTTCGGCCCGGGATCTTTCACTCCGGTCGAGATATTGTGGATGATGAATCCCAGGTTCTGCGCATTGGGAATCAGACTGATGTCAAAGTACGCGCCGTAGGAGTCCGTGCTGGTCACTCCGGTCAATCCGTCGTTGTAGTCGCCGGTGTATTCCGCCGTGTCTTCGAACGCATAAACGGTCCAGTTCGCGTAGTCTCCGTCCGGCCGGTAGTAGTGGATGCGCGCATACCCGGGCAACAGTGCGGCGGGATTGGTCAGACTTGGTTGGCTCTTGTACAGCTTGCCGATCCCCGTGTAGCCCCAATACTCGAAGCCTTCCGTGGAAGGATCGACGAACTCGTTCGGTCCTGGGTCTTTCTGATCGCCGCCGGGCGCGGAGGGATTGTGAATAATCAGGCCAAGATTCTGCGCATTGGGAACCACAGCCACATCAAAATAAACTCCAAAAGCATCGGAGTTCGTCGGAGGCACGAGCCCGCTGTTGTAGTCGCCGGTGTATTCCGTGGTGTCGTAAAAGGCATAGATCGTCCAGCCTCCATAATTGCCGTCCACCCGGTGATAGTGAACGCGCACATATCCCGGCAGGAGCGCGGTCGGATTCGTCAAGCTGGGCGCGGTTGTATACAGCTTGGCTATCCCCGAGAACGCCCAGTATTCATTCCCCTGCGTCGAGGGATCGACAAACAAATTGTTGGGCGTGTCCTTCTGGTCTCCGCCCGGCGCCGTCGGGTTGTGAATAATGATGCCAACTTCTTGCGCCCCGGTGGTCACTCCAACATCAAAGTACGCGCCAAAGCTGTCCGTGCCCGTCACCTGCACGGGCCCGCCGCCATAATTGCCGGTGTCTTCTGTGGTGTTATCGAATGCGTAGACCGTCCACCCGCTGTAGGCGCCGTCCGGCCTGTGGTAGTGGATGCGAATGTCTCCCGATGGGATGGCAGGATCGGCTGCCGCGCAGACTTGGCCAGAAGCAAGTATGCAGAGCAATAGCACGGGCAACTAAGCCCCGCCCCTGCAAAGCAGGTGCGATGTTCTATTCCGGAATTTCATGGGTGGTTCTCCCGAAGACGCTGGCTGGTTTCGTCTTGCGTTAAGGACGCGTTCGTTCGCGCTCGCCTGGGGTTCCCGGGGACAATGCCGCGACATTATGAAAATAGCCGTTCAATGTCAAGGAAATTGGCCCTAATTCTCTTTAGTCCCTGGGGAGAGAAGCCCGGCGGGCGCCGCGTCGTCGAACCTGCGTTTTGTTTCCCTCGCGATGTAAGACTTGAGGCAAAGCAAAGAACTGCTGCTGAAGCGTTTGGGTTTGGTGGTGATCCGAGCCGACAAAGCTGCGCGCAATGGCACCTCGGCATATGAGAACCCTGCGGAAGCTTCTGGGTGAATTGCCGGCTACATGGAAGTTATGCTGAAACAGCTTTCGAGGAAGTAATCGAGGCAAATCGTCGCGGCGTTTGAACGATTCACGCCGTTACCATACCAGTGGAATCGGCTCGATCCCCAATGTCCGGTCTATGCTCGCATGGTGTCGAAAGCTACATCTGTTTCGACGACAAGTTGAGCCTGACCCACGAGCGATAGTTCTTGGGCACGTCGAGATTCTTCAGCTTCTTCCAAGCGTGCAACGCCTTCTCCCGCGTGGCGCCTCTCTCTCCAGCGAAAAAGTCGCTCATGAAGTTGATGTACCTCCCATGAGGGATTTGCGCGAACGGCTCTTTGGTCAGGTTCAGTCGAACGTATTCTTTGACCAAGTCTCCGTAGCTGAGCTTGACGCCTTTGACCAGTTGCTCTTCTCGCCAGCGATTGAGCCGATATCGCGCGCCGGATTTCCTCTTCAGGCCAGGAACAAGTTTTTGGGCTTCTCTTTCAAGGAAATCCTTGGTTTCCTTGTCGTTCGTGTAGACCACTACGGGAAGACTGAGGCTCAGTCCTTGTTCGACGTCCTTGATTCCAGATGTCGATAGGCTCCTTTTGGCCGGACGCTCAATCTTGCCGGCCTTGAGGAAGACCTTGATCGCTTTCTCCAGTTCGTCCTTGCGTAACCTGCTCGCGGACGGAATCCCGATTTTTTTCGCAAACTCCTTGAGCTCGGTCGCGTACCAATAGCCGTTGTCGAATTGAGCCTGCGTCATCGACGTCGATAGCTTCGTCTGCTGTTTCAAAGGTGCCTCAAACCCTAAATGTCGTTCTGTCTACTCATTTTAGCCGGCGTCCACCAGTATCGCTCCAACCTTGCAAAATCCCGAAAATTCGTTCGCCGTCACGGGGACGCAGGACATGCCGAGGTCCCGAGTAGTCGCTCGGCGCTTGGGAATCGACGGGCGTCGTGGCGCGGCCGCGTAACGCCGAACCCGTGGATTTGGCTCCGCTCGCCGGTAATGCGTACCAGCTCAACCAGTCGATGCAAAAGCTTGTGAGACTAAAGGATGGATTCCGGGCTGCGGAAGGCTAAAGCATTTTGAATGAGGACTGCGCCGGACGGTCTTTTCTAATGACCGGCGGGTTTCTGGTCTGGCGGTGGCATTGGAGGTGCGGCGAATTTGGCATCGTCAACGGGGACATTCTGCTGCACCTGGTCGACTTGGATAGTGAAGCGGTTGCCGGGACGGGCGAGCGTCCAGCGGTACGGGATTTTTACGCCGTCGGCGTCGCGGTAGTCGGCGTAGTCGATTTGCGTGGGCATGCGGCCGAGGGCAGTTTCGGCGTAACGGACAAGGCGAAGCAGCAAGCCGGATTGCTGATCGAAGTAGAGGCGCAGGGGCGGCTGGCCCTCGTTGCGGCCGATGACGAGGTAGGTGTCGTGGCCGTCGATTTTTTCGCCGGGAACGACGGTAAATTTCTGGTAGAGAGTTTTGATGTGCGCGGCGAAATAGAGGTCGGCGTCAATGCGGGCGGCAGCGTTTTCGGCGGCGGACATCATCTGTGTACGGCCCGGGTTGCCTAGCCAACCTTGTTTGCCGTCGAAAGCGGTGATGCTCTCGCCGTTAGGGAGATGTGTGATAGAGAGGCGCTTGTCGGGGGCCTTTGCATAAACTTCGATGGGAAGCTGACGGCCGCCGGCGTCAATTTTGCCTTTTTCCACTCGGCTTGTGACTTTTTGCAGAGCGGCGTCGCCGCCGACAGCTGTTAGATATTTGTCGAGCAACTGATCGGCTGGAGGCAAAACTGGCTTGGCATCGCCGGGCGCTTTGGCGGGCTCGGGTTCGGGCTTGGCGTCTTCCGTGGCCACGAGCGGAGTGCCGACCGGATCGGCTGCACCACGGTGGCAGGAATAGCAGGTGACTTCGCGATGGCCTTCGAAATTGTCCTTGTTGATGGCGAACATCATCTCCATCATTTTGCGCGCGGTGACTTTGTTCTTTTTGTCATCCTTGTCAAAGACCATCTTCTGGCCTTCGCGAACGTGGCAATACTCGCACTCGACGCCTAGCGAAGCGGTGATGAATTGCATGGAGGGAAAAATCTGGTCGGCGGGAACGCCCTTCAGGACCTTGATGTTCTTGAATTGTTCTTCGGCGAGCTTGGGAGCGGCAGGCGATTGCGGCGCGGCGCCCGATTGAGCTTTTGCTCCGGCGAGTGCTAGGCCTGTGCTCAGCGCTAATGCGCACACTACGAATGTTGTGTTGCGTCGGTTCAAATTCATCCCAGCCCCCCAGCCTAATTTTGCGAAGAAAAGTGTACCAGAAAGAGGGCGATGGCTGCGCGAGCGGAAGAAACGTTAAGCCAGCGGCGGTTCAGGCGGAGAGATCGCCGCGTTTGGCAAGAGCCGTGATTCTGTCAGACGCGCGGAAAGCGAGTGCCTCGATAGTCATGGTGGGCTGGCCGCGGCCGGAAGTGACGAGACTGCTGCCATCACAGAGGAAAAGATTTTTCACGTCGTGGGCCTGGTGGTCGGAGTTGATGACGGAAGTCTTCGGGTCGTTGCCCATGCGGCAGGTGCCGAGCAGGTGGACTGAGAATTCCTGTTCTCCCGCAGGAAATGACCATTGTTTCTGCGCGCCGGCGGCTTGGAGAAGTTCGGCCGCACGTGCATTGAGCCAATTGCTTAGCTTGACGTCGTCGGGATGATCTTTGTACGTCATACGGAGCGCCGGAAGTCCCCAGGCGTCTTTCAAGTCCGGATCGAGCGAGAAGCTATTGTTTTCGACCGGAAGCGAAGTGCCGTGGCAAAGAATCTCGACGGTCCGCGTAAAATTATGGCTCAAAACACCCTTGAAACCTTTGCCCCATCGCGGAGAGCCGGGCGGGAGGCCACCCAGGGCGAAACTAATCGGCGTCATGTCGAAACGGGCGTCGAGACCGCCGCCGCCGTGGAAGCCTACTTTATCGGGATCGAGTTCGTAGAAATCGTGGAGGATGCGGCTGACGGCAAAACCTTTGTAGTCGTTCAGTGGATGCTCGAAGACGCCTACCGAGAGTGCGCCGCTGTTGAACATTAAATGCTTGCCGACTTTGCCGCTGCTATTGGCAAGGCCGTCGGGAAATTGTTTATTGGCAGAGAGCAAAAGCAGGCGCGGCGTTTCCGCGCCATTCGCGCACACGACGACGGCTTTTGCTTTCTGGCGCTGGACGTTGCGCTGCGCGTCGAAATAAAGGGCGCCAGTGGCGCGGCCATTGGCGTCCAACTCGATACGATGCACGTAGGAATTTGGGCGGATTTCGCAGCGGCCGGTTTTTTCAGCCATACGAATGGCGGTCGCTAGCGAACTGGATTTCGCGCCGACTTCACACGCAAACGCGAGACAAAAACCACAATTAATGCACGCACTGCGTCCTGGACGGGGCTGCGAAAGAATCGCCATGGGTGCAGGAAACGGATTCCAGCCGAGCTTGCGCGCGGCGCGTTCGAAAATCACGCCGCCCGATTTCACGGGGAGCGGTGGCATGGGATAAGGCTTGGAGCGCGGAGGATCGAACGGGCTGGCGTTCGCCAAGCCGGAAACGCCGATCTCCCATTCGACCTTGGTGTAATACGGCTCGAGGTCGGCATAGGTGATGGGCCAATCGGCCAAAGCAGCGCCGGGGACCGCACCAACTTTGCTTCGTTCTTGGAAATCAATTTCGTGGAAGCGCCAGAAATTCGCGGTGAAGTGCGTGCTCGTGCCACCGACGAGACGGCCATAGGCAACGGCGCGCTGCGGTTTGGCTTTTTCGTCCGGCGTTTTGCGAAATGTATTGGGCTGAAGATCGGGATGATTGGTTAGAAGATCCCGGTTGAGGACCTCGATCTCGTCGTGAATGAAATCCTTTTCGGTGAGGTACGGGCCCTGTTCGAGAACGACGACGCGGAATCCATTTTCGGAAAGCTCCTTGGCGACAATGCCGCCAGCTGCGCCGGAGCCGATGACGACGAAATCGACTTCGTCAGTCGTTTTATATTTCGGTTGATCAAGCGTCATGATTTGGTTTTGTCCGCGGTCGCCGGATTCGGCTGCCATCCTGGATAGTCTTTGTCGTAGTAACCGAACGGCGGCTGGAACATGTGGTCGCGGTCACGGCCAATCGCTTTCCAGCCGAGGCCGTTCAGATTGCCCCGTTTGTCCGATTCGGGATCGATCAGAAATCCCATGATGGTGTGCACGCGGATCGTTTCGAAGAATGATGAAGCACCGTCGCCGGGAAGGAACGGACGCCTTCCTGCGCCGTGGGATTGTTCGTCCAAGGATTCCAGAATTTGATCTTGCTGGTCCGGAGTAGCCGCGGAAAATTTGCCGGCGCCAGAGAACATTTCGTGCACCCGGGCTTGCAATGCCGGTAAGCCCTCGGCGTAAATTTTCTGGTCGTCTTTTGCAAAAGTGATGAGCGCCCGGTCGATAAAAAATATGACGCCAGCTTCGCGCGCGCCAGGAGTATCGGTCGTGGGAATGATGCGGGCCGAGATAGATTTGACTTCCGCAGCTTGCTCAGCAGAAAAGAATTCAAGCTTGACGGGCGTCGAGAGTTCCGAAGTCTGGCGTGCGTGTGTGGCCGCCGAGAGCATGGCGGGCCAGTTCGCCGAAATCCAAGCGGCCGAAATCCCCGTTAGACTTTGAGACAAAAACCCGCGGCGTGAGGTTCTACAGTCCATAGATTCGCGCGCACATCGCGAATGAAGTAAAGTGAATGTATGCTGTGAGCCGAACCGGGTCAAGAGGAAAACATGTGATCGCGCGAGTAAATTAGGCCGATTTGGCTTGCTTGTTTGCGGACTGCCTCAACCCTAGTGTACGATTTCGCTGGCACGCGGAAAAAATCAAAATCCCGATTGGTTGCAGCAAAAGAATGGCTACCTTTACAGGCGCGATAGGAACCGGAAGCAAGTGGCTGCTCGACAAGATCGTCGGCGTCCTTGCGGCGACTGGCGTCAATCCCAATTTTCTGACGTTTCTCGGCCTAGTCGTGAATTTCATTGCGGCGGCAAATTTCGCGCTGGGAAATTTCCGAATCGCCGCGCTGATTATTTTCTGCGCGGGCTTCCTCGACATTTTAGATGGACAAGTGGCGCGCCGCCAGAATCGCGTGACGGCGTTTGGCGCGTTCTACGATTCGACGCTCGATCGTTACGCGGACATGGCGCTGTACATGGGGCTGCTCGTCTACTACTCCGTCAGCGGGCGGACACCTTACGTCGTGCTGGCTGCGGTAGCGACCGCGGGCTCCGTGATGGTCAGCTATGCCCGAGCGCGCGCAGAGTCGCTCATTCCTCTCTGCAAAGTGGGCTTCATGGAGCGGCCGGAACGCCTGGTTCTGCTGATCATTGGCGGCCTTACAACTCGAATGGGAGCCGTACTCTGGGTGATTGCGGTCGTTTCCACGATCACCGTGATTGACCGCATCGTGTTCACCTGGCAGGAAACGAGAGCGGGGCGCACCATTCCGGGCATCAAGCTTCCGTCGTGAATTCTCCAGATCCCTGTTGTGTTCTGAGATTTCGGCCGTAGCGGACGAGCCCGGTCAAAACTCTACTCAGGCGCCTTTCCTAAGCTGGCTTCAACCGGCGCGGAGATAATTTCGCGAACGCGCTCGCGCAGCGCGGCGACATCTCTCTTGGTCATCCCCTTTGTCTCTATGACTTCATGAAGATGAACTGTGATGGTCGCGGGCCAAAGCATCCAGTGGCCAGTGCGGTGATGCTTGATGGAACCGACCAGGCTGACGGGCACAATGGGAATTCCCAATTGCTGCGCCACGCGGAAGCCGCCCTCTTCAAACACATCGACGTGGCCGTCGCGCGTTCGCTTCGCTTCCGGAAAAATGATGAGGCTCGTCCCGCCGTCGATGGCGTCTTGCGTGAGGCGCCACATCCGCTTGAGATCGGAGGGCCGGCGCACGTCGGGGACGGGGACGTTGCCGAAGCGCTTCATGAGCCAGCCGTACGCGGGAATCTTGAAGTGCGATTCCAGTTCCCACCCACGAACATATTGCGGAATGGTGCAATACAGCATGAAGGGATCAAACAGGTTGACGTGATTCACCATGAAAAAGCAGGTGCGCTGAGGATCGAACCCCGGCGAGCGAACCGCTTCCACCCGCGCTCCGGCGAGATACACGATCCGGCGGCAAAAGCTACGCTGCAGCCAATCGTGCTTGTGAGGATCCAGGAAAATTCCCAGGAATACGAGCAGCGGCGCAACGATGAAAAAATGCAAACCGCTCAAGAACCATAGAATCGCGCTACGCAGCGCCAGTAGTCCGCGCCTCATATATAGATGTCCACGGCAGCAGGAATCACGTCGAGGGACATGCATTCGAGCGAGGCAATTTCGCCGTCGATGAGCACGTCGACGGGAACCTGGATGCCAAATTCGATGCGGCGGACGGCGCGGCGCGAAGCCAAGGGGTGTTCGATGTGCGTGCCGTCGTAAAGCTTGGGGAGCATGCGCAGCAATCCGATACGACCGATCGGCCCCCAGCGCACAAATTCGATCAGGCCGTCGGTGGGATCAGCTTGCGGCGCGATGAGCATCGTGCCACCGGTGAATTTGCTGTTGCTGAAAGAAAGAAAAAGGCAGCGGCTTTCGTCCCAATCCTTGTCGTCGTCGCAACGCAAACGAAAAGCGCGGCGCCGCAACTGAACGACGCGCACAAAGACACCCAGCAGGTAGCCGAGATAGCCAAATGGTTTGAAGCAACGATTGGTTAGAGAGCCTACATCAGCGGTGAAACCCAAGCTTAGAAGGTTGAACGAATAGAGTTCTCCCTTGGCGTGTGTCAGCCGGATCAGATCCACCGCGCGCTTGCGGTCTTTGATCAAGGCTTCCAGAGAGGCACCGGCGCCATCCTTCGTAAAATCCCGGAGAAACGAATTGCCCGTTCCGAGGGGCAAAAAACCAAGTGAGATTCGGTCGCGGCCGTGAGCGCGTGCATAAACACCGTTCAGAATTTCGTGGGCAGTTCCGTCGCCACCGACGGCGATGAAGCGGCGATATCCCTGTTCATAGGCCTCGCGCGCAAGCTCGACGGCGTGGCCGGGCCCTGTCGAGGCAACTACGTCGATCTTCAACCCCTTTTCCCGCAGACGTGCGAGCGCTGGCCCGGCGAGCTTGGCCGAACGGCCGCCACCTGCGGCGGGGTTGACGATTGCGAAGAATTGATTCTTCAAAACCGGCCCATATCCTCACGCGAATTTCGGCGCCCGCCTCGCTCTACAACGGCAAAAACGCAGTGGCGCGGTCGAGCTTCGCAAGCTGCTCTGCAAGCACGTTTCTCTTTATTTTCAGCGAAGCGGTCCGCGGAAAATCCTGATCGAACAGGATCACGCCATGAATGCGCTTGTAATTCAGGAGCTTGTTGTTGCGCGCGGAAATCTCGCGGCGCAGCTCCTCGGTGTAAGTTTGGCCGGGCTCAAGATGCAGCGCAAGCAGCAGCTGCTCGCCCACCATCGAGCGTTGCGGCCAAATATAGTTGGCGGCGAAAACGCAGAATTCCTTGACGCACAGACTGTCGAAGACTGCTTCGATGTCCTCCGGATAGATGTTCTTGCCCTCTTCGGTGACGATCATGTTTTTTTTTCGTCCGAAAAGTTGCAGATGGCCCGCTGCATCAAAACGCCCAAGATCGCCGGTCATGAGCCAGCCGTCCACAATGGCTTCGGCGGTGAGTTCCGGTTCATTGAGATAGCCGGACATGATTGTTTTGCTGCGGACGGAGACCTCGCCGATTCCGTCGGCGCCCACATTGACGATGCGAACTTCCATCCCGGGAAGCGGCTTACCGACAGTGTCCGCGCGGAAAGGCTTGAGGTCATTGACGGTGATCGCGGTGCCGGCTTCGGTCAACCCATAACCATTTGCGACCGGTATGCCCAGATCGTAAAAAAATTGCAGCGTCTGCGGCTCCGTGAACGCGCCGCCGACGATAATTGTGCGAAGCTCGCCACCGAATGGCTCGTGGACTTGCTTCAACAGGCGGCGGCTGAGACCGAGCCGCGGCCGATTTTTCGTAAGCGCCTTGTTGACGGCAACGATAGCGTTAAAAATTCGGCGCTTGCCGGAGGGAAGCTCATCGAACCGCGCCTGTAAACCCTTCTGCAGATTTTTCAGCACCAGCGGAACGAGGCTTACGTATGTGATCTTATATTTTGAAAACGCTTCGCGGACGTATTCTGGCCGGAGAGTCCGCAGATGCACTACGGCGGCCCCGCAAATGAAAGGCCCGAAGAAGCCAACCATGAAGTCGATGGCGTGATTCGTCGGCAGAATGCTGAGGTAGCGCACACCCGGCGCAAAAGGATAGAGGGACGTGAGCGCGACGCACTGCTCCAGGTAGTTTTCGTGCGTCATCATGCAGCCTTTGGGACGGCCGCCGGTACCTGAGGAATAAACGATGCACGCTACGTCCTTCCGCGTGCGCGGAACGAAAGCTGGCTCGCCGCTGCTCTGAAACTCTCCCCATCGTTGCGCCCCGGCGAGTTCGGCGTTCTTGGGCGCTTCGGTCACCAGAACGGTACTCACGTTCGTTGCGGCAGTGCGGCCCGCCGCCACGCTCATTTGGCGCCAAATCGGATATTCGGTGATTAGAATTTTTGCGCCGGAGTGCCGGAGCAGTTGCCACTGCTCATCCGGCGTGAGCTTGTAATCGAGCGGAACCAAAACGCCGCCGTTGTAAAAAATCGCGTAAGCCGAAATCAGCCACTTGGACTGATTCGTCATGATGATGCTGGCGCGACCGCCCGCGGCGAAGCCTGCGTCTTGAAGCGCCTTCGCGACCGGTTGTGCGCGCTCTTTGAAATTGCGATAGGTCAGCCGCTCTTTTTCCTTTTCGCGGTCGGCCTCGATCAGGCACACTTCATTAGAAAATTCTTCGAGCGCATCCTTCAGCGCGGCGCCGATGGATTGGTATTTCGAAAGGTCCAGCATTACAGGCGGGATTGAATCCGCGAAGCGAGGGTGCGGAAGTCGCTTACGCCTTGCACTTCATAGTCGGGCAATTCAACGCCGAAATGATTTTCGAGGCGGCTTAACATCTCAAGCGTTTGCAAGCTGTCAATGCCGAGCTTCCTGAAAAAATCGTCATCCGCCGCGAGCGAACCCGCAGGCACACTGAAGTGCTTCGACGCCAGATCGAGGACTTCCTGGGTGGTTTGCTCAAGCGTTCGCATGGAAGTCTAAATTTACCATTTTCCGCGCAAAGAAAGAAAACGCAGGGCCCGCAGCTGAGCCCGACAAAGCCCAAAGAACTGCTCAAGGCAAATACGGCATCGCGTCGGTGGACTCAACAAATTTCTTGAGCGCGGCCATGACCGTAGGCCTCGCAAACAGCTCGCAGAACAGATCGATCTCATGGCGCAGTTCTTCGTACGGAATGGGCTTGATGAACTTTTTGGCAGCCGCGCGCGTGACACTGTCAAACTTGACGATTTGAGCCGCTGTAGCCCGTGCGATCCGGAGAGCTTCCCCTTCGGCAGCGAGCTGCGCAACCAGCCCCACGGCTTGCGCGCGGGTGGCGTTGATGCTGCGGCCCGTCAAGAGAAGATCACGAATAAATGCATTGCCCAGGTCGCGCTTCAGCCGCGGGATGCCGCCGAATCCGGGGATCAAGCCGAGGCGCAATTCGGGAAACGCAAAACGCGCCATTTTGTCTGCCACGATGATGTCGCAAGTGAGGGCGAGTTCGAAGCCGCCCCCGAAGCATACTCCGTGGACGGCCGCGATCGTCGTGAGAGGCGCGGCATCGATAGCGTTAAAAGCCGCGTGAATTCGCTCCAGAAAAGCGCGCACGCCGGAAACGCGCTCTTTTTCGGGGAGCTGGGCGGCGCCATGGTAAAGCTCGCGAAGGTCGGCGCCTGCGGAAAAACCGTGCTTGCGTTCGCTGTAAATGATGCACGCAGAGGTCTCTGGCGCAAGCGTACTTATGGCAGCAACAAATTTTTCCAACTCTTCCAACATCGCAAGCCCAATTTCGTTTGCAGGCTCACGATCGAGCACCAATTCGATTACGCCATCGCGCCATTCCCAGCGAAGGGCCTGCCCTTGGAACGACTTCACGCCGTGCTCCCGGCGGCCGCTTTGCTTTCCAGTGCCTCAGCATACATCGCGCTGATTTCGGCGGCGAACCGCGCATTAATGGCATCACGGCGCAACTTGCCCATAACCGTCAGAAGCCCGCTTTCAGGAGTTAGGTTCTCGCTGAGCACGGTGAAATTACGAATTTGGCGATAATGCGGAAGCTCAGCATTCAATATGTCCAAAGCCGACTGCACTCTGGCTCGCTCGACAGCGCCCATCACGAGCGCGCACAGAAAACCGTGTCCATTTCCCACCACGACGATGTGCAGCGCATCAGGAAGCAGTGCCGCGAGCTTTTCTTCTATCGGTTCGGGAGTAATCTTGTGCCCCGAATTCAGCACGATCAGGTTCTTGATGCGGCCGATGATCCGCCAATTGCCGCGCTCATTCACTTCGCCTTGATCCCCGGTATGAAACCAGCCGTCCTTCAGCACGCGCGCCGATTCTTCGGGCCGATTCCAATAACCCGGAAAAATATTCGGGCCGCGCACAACAATCTCTTCGTTTTCGCCGGCTTTCATCTCGATGCCGTTCACCGCTGTTCCCACGTAGCCGGGCTCAACGGGAACCCGAGGATCATCCAGAGTGCAGATGGCGGTCGTCTCAGTAAGGCCATAGGCCTGTAGAACCGGAATGCCCAGCATGAGAAAAAACTGCTGCGTTTCCGGAGCCAGCGGTGCCGATCCACAAATCAGCGCGCGAATGTTCGGGCCAAACCGTTCTTTAATTTTGCTGAAAATAAATTTTCGGCCGAGGCCCAGCCATAAAGCATCCGTCGCACGCCCACGGCCCACGTGTCTGCGCACCCATGCCTCACGTGCCTTGGCATAAAGCGACCGTATTGGTGAGGCGCGCTTGGATAGTGCCTCCTCCACGCTGCGGCGGACACGCTCAAGCAACGTCGGCACGTTCAAGAAGTAGTGTGGCGATGCAAGCCGGATTTCGTCCGCGAGCTTGGTTAGATCCGTGGACAATGTCACAACGCTTTCCCGCGAGAGACACGTAAGCAAAAGGATCCACGATGCCGCGAAGCTGAACGGACCATAGTGGAAGACTCTGTCAGGCTCGTGCGTCTCCCCCATGAGCAGATCGAATCGCTCGCGTGCGCAGGAAATGATGTACGTCACGTTGCCGACGTTCAGACAAACGCCTTTCGGTTCTCCAGACGTCCCAGACGTATAGATGATGGTGACGAAATCCGCATCGGAACGAGCAATCGGACCTTCGGGCGCCGCCGCTTCCGAAGCGGCTTCTCGCAAAACGTCATCAAAGAGGACAAGTCTCCGCGCATTCGACCATTGCGGCGGTAATTCCTTCGCGACGGCCTCGCCCAACGCCACATCACTGGTGAACAGGAATCTTGGCAGACAATCTTTCATCATCGCGGCCAATTCGGCCGGCGCCTGCCGCGCGTAGAGCGGCACGACGATAACGCCTTCCGCCAGCAGGGCGAGATTGAACGCGACCCACCGTGCGGAGTTCGGTGCGAGCAGTGCGCAACGCTCGCCGGGCTGAAGCCCCGTGCGCCGCAGATGTGCCCGCACACGCTGCACCTGCTCGAGCAATTCCCTTCCCGAGACGCTGACGAACTTCTCTCCGTGAATTTCGCGCAGCACGACGCGGCTATCGGCTTTTTTCAGTTGCGCGAAAATATCTTCGAGGAAATTCGGCATGGGCGCTGATTGGGGCATCACCGCGAAGCAGTTCCAGCAACAGAATGTTGCGGCACAGCGGCAGAGGAATCGTAGCGTTCGACAAGTTGCAACAAAGTGTCATTCAAAGGCGGAAGATAGTCCTCCCACGAGAGAACTCCGGAACGGAGCGGGAATTCCGGGTACGTGCGCCGCATCGCGTCCTCGAGAAAAGTACCCATGCGCGCCATGACTTTGAGATTGCGGACGACAGTTTTTCCGATGCCGTCGCGAACAGAATCCGCCTCCGCCACTAGTGTGTCCATCATCTTTATAAGCTTGGGCTCGAGATCTGGATCGTCGACGGTCAGCAGGAGATGCTGGTGCCCGCGCTCGCGCATGAGATTGCGGATGCGCTCGTCCATCGTGACTCCTGCGGAAGCCACGAGGCTCGGCATGCAAGTCACAATTCCATGGTAGCGCGAGGAAACCATATAAGTTGCGGCCCGAACAATCGAGACGATCTGGAACATGTCATAGTCATCGGACGTGAAAACTGGGAGGCCCGGGAGGGCCTTTTCAATATCGCGGCAAGCAACGGCGTCCAGCCGTTCCATTGCGACAAGAATTGGAAAGACATTATGGCGCTGGCGAAACGAGGTGAGCGCTTTGATGAAACCGTTGATGTAGTGGCGGTATTTTTTCTCGACTTCCGGGCCCGACTGGAAAAAATAAACTGTGCGGTACTGGCTGTCCTTGTACGCGCCGGTGGTAACGCGCGCCAGATATTTTCCAACGGAAGCTTTCACCGGCCAGACGAATGGATGAATCGGGCAAACCGCGAGTACGGGAGTTTTCTCATCCCACCCCGCATCGCGCAGAGCTTTGCGGCCATACGCAGGCGGATGCGGCTCGAACGTCCATGCGGTATCCGTTCCGAGTTCCGTGGGAATGCGCAAAGAACTGAGAAGCTTCTGCGATTCCTCGTTGCGCGTGATCACCAGAGAATCGTGAACATAGCGTTCACACATCCACTCAATGAGCCCATCCATGTGGCCCGCTTCGCCGCCATAGCCAAGCGAAAGCTTGTTCTCCGCGGAGGCCAGACCCAGAGAGCCAATCATCATCGTGGTAAGCGCATTGGCGAACTTGCTTTTAAACATCGAGCCTTCGCACGCGATCACGCCATGATTTTGGCGCACCTCGCGAAACAAGAATGGCGGAAACACATCGGGAAGATAAACCTGCTGAGTCCCATCGAAATAACCGCGCGTGCGATCGAAACTTTGCGTCATCACGCGGAAGTCGACATTCTCCGCGCCGAGCACATGCCGCACTTGCCGCAGCATCTCCTGCACGCGCACGTCCGAGCCGGTGTTCCGAGTGCCGTTGTAGCCAGCAAATAGCAGACGCAGTTTTTCTCCCGGAGTCCAGCGCTGGCCCAGCCCAAAGGTCCAGCCCAGTCGCCTGATCTCGATCAGCGCGCTGACCCAGGCAACAAGAAGAAAGTCCGTCATGCGCGAGCGCTCCCGGCAACTGCGGATTTTTCCGGCGTGTCAATACTCATTTCGGGCCACGGCTTTGCCGGATAGCGAAACTTGTTTTCGCGGCTGAATTTCAGCAGAGGATAGGCGTACGTCGAAAACTTTGCGGGAGCTTCCCCCAACTCGGCGACAACGCGGGAATTGTCGAACACCGTGTTCCAGTCCAGATAAGGCCAAAATACTTTCAAGAGGGATGCTCCGTGGGCGACGGAGCCTTTCCGGTTCGAAAGCCAATTCACCGTACCGGAAAACGTGCCGCCCATCCAGGGCCAATACGCCGGACGCCGCCAGCCGCCTGCTTCCGCGAGCGCATCCGTCAATTCCTTGTATGTCTGCGACCCCGTGCCAGACGACAAATGATAAATCCCGTGGGCCAGTTCGGCCTTCTGATGAATCGCGACGATCGCTTTGCTGACGTAATCTGCCGGCACGATGTCGATTTTATCCCGAGGACGCAGTGGAAGAACAGGCAGCCGCACGAGAGCATCAAACGCCTGGACCATGTCGAATTGTGAGGTCTCCGGGCGGCGGCTGTCCCCCAGGACAATCGCAGGCCGGAAAACCGTGTGCGGCACGTCGGCGAGGAGCTGGTGCAGCATGTGCTCGCCGAATTTTTTTGTGCGCGCGTAGGGGTCGTAGTCCGACCGCGCCCAATCGATGGCCGCGTCTTCCGTTACGACTTCGTTCCGGCGCTTCCCCGCGACCGCAACGGTCGACACATGCGAATATCGCCGCAAGCCGTTGCGATTCTGCGCGCGCCGGGCCAACTGAATCACCTCGAGGCCGCCTCGCAAGTTGACGTTGAGGCACTGCCGCTCCGATTTGCGGTTCAGCGAAGCGGCGCAATGAATAATGGAATCGGTGGTGTCGACCAGCGCATGGTATTCGTCGTCGCCTAAGCCGAAACGCTCACTCGTCAGGTCGCCGCGAAAGATTCGCACGCGCGAGCCAACATATTGGCAAAATTCTCTGAATCCAAAATGGAGCTGCAGAGAAGCCCACAATCGCTCGCGCGCTTCCTTGTCGCTCTTCGCGCGAACCAGAAGATTCAGGGTGTCGCGGTGTTCGGTGAACAATCCCGCGGCAACGTAGCTGCCCAAGTATCCGGTCGTGCCGGTTACGAAGATCGCCATAGTGGGTCCGGCGCTGACGGCGGCGCGGAGTTAGAAACAACAGCGGCCCGGGCATGTTCAGGAGACCAATCCAGTTCACGAGGGGCGCGCGACTCGAGCGGTCGGCCCTCCATCAAGGGATAGCACCAGCGGCGCAGCGCGGGAATGTGCACGTTGATCCAGTAGTCCCACCAGTCGATTGATTCGGGAGCAAAATCAAAAATCAGTTTTTCTTCTGGCGAAAGCGCCGCCGAAAGCAGACGGGCGTTTTCGCATTCGAAGACGTGCTCGTTGTGAAGAATAAACGGCTCGTACAGCTCGATGAGCTTTTCGGCGCGAATGAGATCGCGCTCTTGTTTGGCCAGCGGAGCTTTCTTCATGTGCAGCGAAACTGCAGCGCGGTTGATGCGCGAGATGACCGCCTTCTGCATCGGAATCGACAATCTCTCATACCGTTGCTTCGAGACGGGAATCGTTTCAAACTTCACCTTGAGCCAGTGCTCGATTCCCTGCTGGGTACGGTAATGTTTGCGGTGAGCCAGGCCCGTAAGCTCGATGCTGCGGCCCATGTTCACGGGATTGATCGCGGAGGTGGCCAGCTGATACATCCGCGCATGCTTCCGCGAAATCACCGCCGCCGCGATCAGCGTCATGCCGCGGCAAACCATGTCCACGGGAATTACGTCGAGACATTTGCGCTCGTTCGAAGGCAGCTGCCGGAAATTCGTGCCCAACAAGTACGACAGCGGCCCGGAAGTGTTGATCCCCTCGTTCCATCCAGTGAACGGAGAGCGCTCCGAGCTTTCCACAATCGATGGCCGCACAATCGCGATAGGCAATTCGCCACTGCTGCGAGCGAGAATGGATTCGCCGAGGCTTTTCGTAAACGTATATGTATTCGGCCAGCCCAGGTGCTGCGCGCGGCGGAGGCCGATGCGCACCAGCCGGTTGCGTGCCCAGCGCAGGCGATTGCGCTTCAACACGCCATCCAATTCCGTCGCAGGCACCGCCGAGGGATCGCCGCCACGTCCTAGGGCCTGCCGCTTCAAAGCTTTCGTGAGTTCCGGGCTTTCGGCGCGCTCTTCAACGTGGCGGATAGTTTCGCGTAGCGAAGCAATTTCTTTTTCGGCGTTGAATGCCGGATCGCGCGCCGGATTGTAGTTGTCCTGCAACACTTCGGTCACGCGCCCGTCGCGCATACCCACGACGTAACAAGTGGAGAGGTGCATCAGCCCGGCGTGGTCGCACTTCCGCAAAAAGTTCAGCAGGTGCAGTGTGGAATCCACGTTGGAAGCAAGCGCATCGCGCAAGTCCGGATTGAAATCCGTTAGCCCCGCACTGTTCACGACCAAATCGAGCGATTTTGCCAGTCGCGCTTGCGTGGCCGCATCCAAACCCAACCCAGGCTCGCCCACATCGCCTTCGACGACTTCCACTTTGTCCTCGAGCAGCGTGCCAAGCTTGCGTCCGTATTTCTCCTGGAGCGTGTCGAACGCCGGCGATTCCTCGATAATTTTTTGAAAACGCTTCTGCGCCGAAGTCGTCCTGTTTCGGCGAATCAGCAGCGTAATCTTTCCAATGTTGGGGATATTTTCGAGCAGATCGACTAGCCACACTTTGCCAATAAACCCAGTTACTCCGATTAGCAGGATGTGGCGATTCGCGAGAGTATCCCGAACCGAGAGAGGACCGGTGCGTGGCGCTCCGTCAAAAAGCGTGACGGACTTGCTTGCGGGAAGGGCGGGACGCACCGCCGTTTGCACAGCGGTTTCCAATTGTGCCGGTTTCTTCTTCCAGCCGAGCTGCCGCAACAATTTCTCGCGCGCGATGCGGCCATCCGTAGCACCGCTAGTCAGCCACGCAAATGGTCCGCGGGGACGCACGACCGGGTCGAGCAGACGTCCCGTGGCGTACCCATCGCGAAATTCCATGCGGTTGGAAATAAACGATTCGACGCCGAGATGGTGCGCGAGCGGCCGCTGAATATGGTCGAGCAGTTGGCCGACCAGCACAATCCGCTCCCCGCTCTGCACCGCATCCAGCAGCTTCTCCACAGCTTCGCGCCGAAGCTGCGGCTTCAGCACATAATGGAAATACTCTTCGCCGAGAAGATCCAGCCGGTCGCGGCTAACCCCCCGCAGCAGCGTGTGCAGCAGCCTCGTAGCCAGCTTGCGGTTTACCGCATAATCGATCGGTCGCGTCACCGTCAGCCACGCCATGCCCGCCCGCCGCGCCCAGCGCTCCGCAAAACTCTGCGCATTCCACGTAAAAAATCCCACCGGCCGCAAAG
>DATEQG010000022.1:0-149205 GCA_035272765.1 Candidatus Acidiferrum sp. | reverse complement strand
TGGGAAGGCGAGTGTGAAGACGCCGTTGCTGCCGATGGTGGCAGGCAGCGTGACACCATTAATAGTAATGGAGACGGTTTCTCCGCTGGCCGGGAAGAGTGTGCCGTTCCCAACGATGCCGCCCAACAGAACGGAACTGGTGCCGCTGAGAATAGACTGCGAAGGCGTGAGGCCGCTGAAGGAGACAGCGACACCCGCGGTTACCGTCAGCGTGCTCGACCCGACTATGGTTCCTGATGTCGCGCTGATACTCGTAGTTCCCGCGCTCAGCGCACTCGCCAATCCCGTCGAGCTGATAGTTGCCGTCGCCACGCCCGAAGAGGCCCAGAGCACGCTGCTCGTCAGGTTCTGCGTACTCTCATCGCTGAATACTCCCGTAGCCGTAAATTGTTGCGTACTCCCCGTCACAATCGAAGGGTTCGCAGGAGTCACAACAATCGATGCCAGCGTCGGCGCCTGAATGGCGGGAGCCGCGAGACAATGGGCAACGCCCGAGCTGATCTCATTAATCACAGTGATCGAGGCTGCCAACTTCGTTCCGGCATCCAGGGCAATCGCGGAATCGCTGCTGGTAACACCCAATTCCACATCGCTGCAAGCCGCTGCATACAGAATGTTGGGGAACGCGTTATTCCAAGTAACACCCACAGTGGCTGGCGAGCTGGCGAACGCAGTTCTGCCGTGCCGCATCAAGCTTACGTCCGAATCGGGAGCCGCAATGCAGTGCATCGTGCCCGTGGCATACCCGTCGTTATCGACGGTGATCGAGCTTGCGGAAAGCGCGCTGATTACGCTTGTGAAACCGCCTCCGGTGGGGCCCTGAGTTTCCGCGGTGCACGCCGCCGTATAGTTAGTATCCGGGAACGCCGTAGTCCACGGAACCGTCACCGTTGCCGGAAAACCGGAATAGGCCACTCGCGTATGCTGTATATCGCTCGTATCAGAATCGGGAATCGCAATGCAATCTAGCGTGCCTGCTGGAGAGCCGCCGTCCGTCGGATTCACAGTCATCGAACCGGGCGTCCGCAGTGTGATTGTTGGCAATAGGAAGTCGGATGGCGACGTCTCTACCATGCAAACGGCGGTGTAATTGGTATCAGGAAAAGGAGGATTCCACGCAATAGTAATGGGCGCGCCATTGTCCGAATAGTTGGCGTAAATCGCGCGGATATCACTGGCGATCACCGTCAGGGAGGTTGAGCCCGATATACCGCCGAGTGTAGCTGTAATCGTCACAGGCCCGCCGACCGTTTCGCCGCTGGCCAGTCCCAAGCTACCGGTGGTGTTGCTGATCGTCGCGATGTTCGTGTTAGACGACGACCACGTTACAGAGCCCGTCAGATTCTGCGTCGAGCTGTCGCTGTAAGTACCGGTGGCCGTGAACTGCAGAACGCTGCCTTGTTGAACGGATGAATTGGCCGCTGTCACCGAAATCGATTGGAGAGTCGGCGCCGCAGAGGTCACGGCCAAGGCCGTCGAGCCGGACATCGTGCTTGAGGTAGCCGTGGCCGTGATCGTCGAGGTTCCCGTACTAACTCCCGTGGCCAGCCCCACGCCACTTATCGTCGCCACCGCAACTGTCCCCGAACTCCATGTCACGCTACTCGTTAGGTTTTGTGTCGTGCCATCGCTATAGGTTCCGGTTGCCGTGAACTGCTGCGTGCCCCCCGTCACAATCGACGGATTCGCTGGAGTCACGGCAACAGACACCAGGACAGCTGGAGCCTCTGTGCCGGTCAGAGCCACCGTCTGCGGACTCCTAGATGCGCTACTCGTGATGGTCACAGTTCCGGTGGAGGAACCCGTTTGCGTGGGCGAGTAGACCACATCGAATGTAGCGGTTCCTGCTGTAGCTAAAGTCATCGGCAGGGACGGCAGATTTACCAAGCTGAAGGAGTTGCCTGCCGGAGTGATCGAATCGAGAACAAGGGGACCCTGCCCAGTGCTGGTAATCGTAACTGCGGATGGGCTCGAGGTTTCGCCCGCCGGCACAGTGCCCAAATCGATCGCCGCAGTCGAAATTACGATTCCTGGCAGAGATTGCTTGCATTCGCCTACGCTTCCGGCTGCGAAGATGGACTGAATTTCACTGAGAGCGAGTGCGCGGTTGAACGCCTGCACTTCATCGATCACGCCATTCCAGGTGCGGGGAAAACCTTGAACTCTAATGTTTTCCGGTGACGAACCGATGGTCCAGGTATCCGTCGAGTAGGCAATGGTTTTCGTCTCGGCAAGCTGTCCTTCGAGCACGCCGTTCACATAGAGGCTGAAGGTGGTGCCGTCGTACGTGCCCGCCACAAAATAAAACTGCCCGGGCGGAAACGCGTCGGTTGAGGTGATGATATCGGTATTGATGGACCCAAAGACGAAGACGAATTTGTTGTCCGTGGCGCTCCAGGAGAGATACGCAGCGTCATCCGAGTTGTCTATATTCTGTCCAAAAATTGCGTTGCCGTAAGCATCATTGTTTGGCCCGGCGCCATCGGGTTGCACCCACGCCGACAGTGTGAATTGCTGGTTGTTCAGACTCACAGAGGGAGCGATATCGATATAACCGCCCGTGCCAAACGTAAATCCTTGCCCAACTTCTCCTGCAGCGTAGCTAACGGCGTTTGAAGTGGTGGGTGGATTGGTGCCCAGCAAGTCGTTCGTAGTGCCGTCGCCGGTGTACCAGCTAACAAGCCCGGACGGATTCGCTATGCAGCTCGATCCGCTGCTCGGGATCACCGTCAAGCTCGCCGACCCGGAAATGCCGCCGGACGTGGCGGTGATGGTCGAACTGCCACCGGAGAGGCCCAAGGCCAGGCCACTGGCGCCAATACTGGCTGCAGTCGTATTGCTGGAAGCCCACGTCGCTGCGGCGGTAAGATTTTGTGTCGTGCTATTGCTATAGGTTCCGGTTGCGGTCAACTGGAGCGTCTGACCCACGATGACAGAGGGCGCTGTCGGTGCCACGGCGATGGACACCAGCACCGGCACCGCCGTCACGGTCAAGGTCGTTGCGCCAGATATGGTCCCAGAAGTGGCTGTTATGGTCGACGTGCCCGCGCTGACGCCTGTAGCCAGCCCCGCGCCACTGACCGTTGCTACCCCAGCCGTCCCCGAACTCCACGTCACGCTTCCCGTCAGGTTTTGTGTCGAGCTGTCGCTATAGGTTCCGGTCGCCGTAAACTGCTGCGTGAGTCCAGCGGCCACACTCGGATTCACGGGCGTCACCGCGATGGACACCAAGACCGCTGCGGTCACCGTCAATACAGTTGAGCCAGATACGCTTCCGGACGTAGCGCCAATCGTTGAAGTTCCAACGCCAACACCCGCAGCAAGTCCCGTACCTGAAATAGTTCCTACGCCGGTCGTGCCCGAATTCCATATCACGCTTAACGTGAGATTCGCGGTACTCCCGTCGCTGTAGCTTCCAGTCGCCGTGAACTGCTCGCTAGTTCCCTTGGCGATCGAGGGGCTGGCTGGCGTCACGGCAATCGATAGGAGAGTCGGCGCGGTCCCCGAAGTCACCGTCAGCGATGTAGAGCCGCAAGCCCCGCCCGCGCAGGCGGTAATGGTTGTCGCCCCAGCCGTAAGGCCATACGCCGCGCCGCCGTTCGTCCCTCCGTTCGTAATGCTCGCTACGGAGTTATTGGAAGTGGTCCACGTAACAGAATTCAGCGTCTGCATCGCGCCGCCAACAAACGTTCCTGTAGCAACTAATTGTTGAGCGGTCCCCGCCTGAATCGTTAGGTTCGCCGGCGTCACCGCAATTGAAACCAAATTCGCGGGCGTCAGCGAACTGGGTACATAGAGTTCCGCGGTCGCGGTTGCGATGGAAGTCGTCCCAAAAGCGTCGCCCCCGACGACTAGCACATCCCCGTTGTTAAGAAGCGTGGACGTGCTGTAGAAGCGCCCAGTGTTCAGGTCACCCGTATTTGTGGTCGTCCCGCTTACAGGATCATAGATGGATGCACTGTTATAAAGTAAGTCGAGGCTGCTCGAGTTCAGCCCGCCTGCCACCAGCACCGTGCCATTGTTCAGAAGAGTTGCCGCATTGTCGAAGTAGTAGGTCGTCAGGTTCCCCGTGTTCGAAAACATTCCCGTCGCCGGATTGTAAAGCTGGAATTGAGTGGTGGTGCTGGACGTCGGTTCGCCGCCGGAGATCAGCACCATTCCGCTATTCAGCAGCGTCCCGGAACTGAAATAGAAGTAGGTCGGAATGATCAGGCTGCCGGTAGGGCTGAATAATCCGGTCATCGGATTGTACAGCTCGGCGCTCGTCAGTTCTGCGTCGGCGGCTGATTCGCCCCCAGCAATCAGCACTTGTCCGCTGTCGAGGAGGGTCGCAGTAGGAAAGAAGCGCCCGGTGTTCAGGCTACCCGTGCTGCTAAACAAGCCTGTTGCAGGATTGTAGAGTTCGGCGCTCGTCGTTGCCGTGCCGGTTGCATCTTCGCCGCCCGCAACTAAAACTTGGCCGTTCTGGAGCAGCGTAGCGGTGTTGTAAATCCTGGGAACGTTTAGGCTGCCGGTCAGTGTGAACAAGCCCGTTGCGGGATCGTAAATCTCGGCGCTTCCCGAAAGTGTCAAATCACCCCCAACGATGAGCACCTTTCCGTTGTTCAGTAACGCGGCCGTATGAAAGATGCGAGCGACGTTCATACTTCCCGTGAGCGTGAATGTGCCGGTTGTGGGATTGTAAAGCTCCGCGCTTGCCAGCACGTTGCCCGACGCGTCCTCGCCGCCTGTGACCAGCACCTCGCCGTTGTTCAACAATGTAGCCGCGTGAAGCAGGCGGGCAGTGTTGAGACTGCCTGTATAGACAAAGCCGGCAGGCGTCACGGTGACAGTCCCTGTCGCGGTCTCGCCACCGAAGCTGGCTTGGATCGTAGCTGTCCCTAAGGCAACTCCCGTAGCCAAACCGCTAGTGCTGATAGTCACATTCGCCGGACTCGAGGAACTCCAAGTCACGCCGGTGGTGAGAACTTGTTCCGTGCCGTTGCTGTACAGCCCGGTCGCGGTGAACTGCTCCGTTTGTGCCGCGATGATGTACGAAGTTGTCGGCGAAAGGAGAATCTCGAGCAATATAGGCTGAGTAACCGTCAAAGTTGTTGAGGCGCTTATGCTCCCAGCGGCCGCTTTAATCGTCGTGGCACCAACAGCTACTCCTGTCGCTACCCCGCTGTTACTTATCGTTGCGGTAGCGGTGCTCGAGGAACTCCACGTCACGCTGTTCGTCAAGTTCTGAGTGCTTCCGTCCGCATAAGTTCCCGTGGCCGTCAACTGCTCCGCCCCTCCTGCAGCGACCGACGGGTTCAGCGGGGTCAGTGCGATGGAGGTTAGTGCAGAGCTCGCCCCCGTTCCGCCGAAATCGTAGACCACCTCCGGGTTTGTAGGATCGTTCGTTACAATGATCAACTCGCCGGAGTAAGCGCCCAGCGTAGTCGCCGTAAAGGTCACGCCAATTGTGCAGCTTTGGAACGGAACGAGTAGGTTGTTCGTGCAGGTATTTGTGGACGCAAAGCCCGTGCCAGAAACTTCTATGAGCGAAATCGTGAGTGTGTTTCCGCCGTCGTTCGTCAGCGTCACTGTTTGCGGCGCGCTCTGCACTCCGAGCGGCTGCGATCCAAAGTTTCCGATCGTTCCGCTGAACTCCGCTTGCGCCGAGAGCTTTACAGAGCGAATGCGGTTATTGTTGGTGTCCGCAATGAATAGTGTCTCCGTAGGGTCGACCCACAGTGCCGCAGGGTAATTCAGGCCGGCTTCCAGAGCCGGTCCGCCGTCTCCGCTGAATCCCCCCGTTGCGTTTCCCGCCACGGTAGCAATGGTTTGGGTCGTGGCGTCCACCCGGCGGACCACGTTGTTATCCGCAATAAACAGATTCCCTGAGCTATCAAGGGCCAGCGCTTCAACCAGCGTAAGTTGCGCCGATGTTGCGAGTCCCCCGTCACCGCAACCTACACCTGGTGTCCCGCAGGGCGTTCCATTTCCCGCCACCGTGGTGATAATTCCAGACACCGCATCCACGCGCCGCACGCGGTAGTCGAGTCCATCGCTGAGGAAAAGATTGCCAGCACTATCGACGGCCACGCTCAGTTCCCCATTCGAGGTATTAAGGTTTGCCGCAGTCGCCGGGCCACCGTCGCCGCAAGCGGCAGTGGGACTAGCGCAAAGGGTGCCATTGCCGGCCACCGTGGTGATGACCCCCGAGCTTGCGTTCACGCGGCGTACCCTCGCGTCGCCCGAATCGCCGATAAACAGATCGCCGGATGTATCGAAGAAGATGCCCGACGGCGTGTTCAGCCCTGCCGATGTGGCAGGTCCTCCATCCCCGCAGGCTGTCGTGGGATTGGCACAAACCGCGCCTCCCGCAAAACTCGTGATGGTTCCGCTGACCGTGTTGATTCGCCGGATCGTGTTGAGACCGACGTCAGAGAAATACACATTCCCGGACGCATCGGCGGCGACTCCGCCAGTAGCAGGGTTCAAGGTTATCGTCGCATTCAGTGCCAGACCACCGTCGCCGGTCGAACCCGGCTCTCCTGTGCCCGCCGCCGCGGTAATGACCTTCGTTCCTCCGTCGACCCGGCGGATGCGATTGTTCTGTTCGTCTGCGATATACCCGTTTCCCGATGGATCCAAGGTGCCGCCGTTGGGCCCGCCAAGAATGGCAGCCGTATCTGGTCCGCCGTCACCTCCCGAACCACCTCCGGCGATAGTTGTAATGAGGTGCTGCGCGGAATTGTCCACCTTTCGGACATGGTTGGCGCCATATTGTCCAATGTAGATATTCCCAACAGAATCTTCAGCTACGCTAAAAGGGCTGGCCAGTAAAGCGCTGGTTGCGGCCCCGCCATCGCCACTCTCGCCGAAGACTCCGAGCGTGCCTGCAACCGTCGTAAGCGCGAATGTACTACTATTCACGCGGTAGACCGTCGTCCCACCGGTAACAAGAAAATTGCCGGAAGACTCCAAAATCACATAATTCGCGCCGTCAGGTGGCGAGACGATGGTGGTGATGATCTTCGTGGTTGCGTCCACACGGCGAATGCGCGCGCCATCTGCGATGAACAGATTTCCGTTCGCGTCAAGAACGACCCCGCGCGGAGTTTGTAGCTGCGCCTGGGTGGCGAGTCCCCCGTCTCCGCAAACGCCCGTCGCGCCGCACACAGCTCCGGTTCCTGCCACAGTAGTGACGACTCCCGTTACCCCGTCAACGCGGCGGACACGGGCGTCAAAATGATCGGCGATGAACATATTGCCGGCAGTATCGAAGGCCACTGCTTCCGGGCCCCAGAAACTTGCTTGGGTGGCCAGCCCTCCGTCTCCGCACGCCTGGCTGGTCCCGCCCGGACATTGTGCCGCGCTTCCGGCAAAGGTGGTGACAATCCCAGTGTTCGCGTCGATCCGGCGAATGCGGTTATTCGCATAGTCCGCCACGAACAGGTTTTGATTGGCGTCAAGCGTCAAACGAATGGGCTGAAAGAAAACTGCGCTTGTTGCAAGGCCACCGTCGCCGCCAAACCCTGTGAACGTGCTTCCCGCAAAGACGGTGATGACTCCTGCTGGTGAAACCTTGAATATCTGCGAGTTGGCGCCCTGTCCGATGTAGAGATTTCCCAAATTGTCGATGGCTATGCCGGATGGAGTGATGACGTCTGCTAAGGTTGCAGCACCGCTCGGAGTGCCGCCACCCACAACGGTCGTGATCGTGTTCTGCGCCAACAGGAACGGAGAGACATACAACAACGCAACGATGAGGGCGATCGAGCGGAGAAAACGCAAGCTGTCTCCCGTCCAGGACAAGAGCCGCGGGGTAGGACTCGGGGTGGAGTCTATTACGATTTGCATCAATAACAGAATAATTTTTTTTTTCAACTTAGTAATAGAGGTTGGATTTAGACTTGGTCCACCGCTACGCCATTGATTGCCTTCTATAGCAGGTACGTTTCCGTACCAAAATCTTCTTCAGGTACAGCAGGCTGTGGCTCTTCGAAGCGCCGCGAGGGGCAATGAGCTCTGAGCGAATTGCTCAGGGAATCAGAATTCTCAAACGTTTAGAACCGGAATCTGCGCCGCGCAAATGATTGCGTATCCGTTCGTGCGCAAATGACCGCCATACGGGTAGCATCCCGTAACCATCACATCTGCATTCGTTTGCTTCGCCGCTTGGCTCAGCACCTTTGGCGCCTCGCCACTTCCTATGAATACTTCAGAGTGGATGCCCATACGTTGTTGGAGTTCTGCGATTCGCCGAGAGGCGTCGCCGACGAGCGCCTCTTTCCACTCTTGATTGACATTGCTACCGCCGGGACCCCAAAACTCGACCCCGCCCGTGATATGAGCGAGCGTCAGACGGGCACCGAATTCGGCGGCCATTTGGGAGGCCCAGGACACAGCTTGGTCCGTGCGGAGGCCGAAATCGACTGCGCAAAGGACGTTGTCGATCGCGAACGTGTTTAGTGATGATTCTTCGACGTGCGCGCCGGTCCAAACGGGGCATTCCGTCCAGTTCAATACTTTTGCTGTCACGGAGCCCAGAAGAAACCGGTCGAAGGTGGGGCCATGGGACGGCATCATAATCAGGTCGGTTTTTTCTTGCTGAGCGGTCTCAACAATTGCGTGCGCGGGGTCACCTTGGAGTAAGAGGCTGCTAACGGTGAGGCCATCCAGTTCCGGCCGGAGCAAATGTTGCGGATTTTTATCTGTCGTTCGGATGATCTCTGAAAGCAGATCCCAGCGAGCTAGCTCGGGGCCATCATCTGGCACTCCCGCGGCATGGCTCTGCGCGGTCATGACGTGCAGCATCACGATCTCAGAGCGGAAGTGACGAGCCAATGCCGCAGCCTGAAAGATCACAGGCAGCGAAGTATCCGGGAAATCGACCGGCAGAAGAATCTTCTTAATATTTAGCATCGCATACTCTTCGTACAATCAATGTGACACTCCTCATCTTCCTTTCTTTGGACGTTTACTGCCCAGGCTGGGGTGCACGTAATGTCGGTAAACCCCGATTAGGTAATGGTAGGGTCCGCCAGGTACACCGCCCCGCGGAACTTGTCGGAGCGAGAAAGGTCTGCTAGTGCTTTGCAATTGAAACCGGCGAACTTCCTGCTCCCGGCTTTTTCGGCGATGGAATCTGCGCGGCATCCCCAGCCTCCGACGAAGGCCTTGATCAGTTGAAAGGCCACGACCACTCTTTGCATTCGAAAGTTCACGCCTCCATGCCAGCCTTGTCCCGCCGCTTCCATTTCACCTCCGTCCCCGGGAGCGACCCCGGCTCCCACACCGCCATACTAACCCTCGACGAACCCTCAGTGCAGAATCGAACCTCCATACGTGAGAAAGAACACAAGGGCTAGATCCAGGTCATGAGTGTCGTGAAGCCCAAGCCGTAGTAACATCGGTGCGATCCTGGCTTAGCACAGTGAGTATCGAAGCGGGAGCTGTTCCACAAAAAATGACGAGTGACAGGACGAACCCGACCGTTACATTTGTCCGACCCGTCGAACACAGGAGCACGCCATGAAAAGCTTCCTCTTCGGCATCCTGACGATGATCCTTATCCTCGCGGTAGGTCTCCTGTTCGCGCTGCTGGGTTTCGTCAATATGCGCGCAGACAATCCGCCATCCCATCTTGAGGCCGCCATAGCCGGACGCGTCTCGGACGCAAGCGTCGAGCGCGCCGCCCTTAAACTAGCCAATCCCGTAGCCGCCGATGAGGCCAATCTGGCCGCCGGCGCTCGTCTTTATCGCGACCACTGCACGCTTTGCCATGGCGATCCCGCGCGTCCAAAAGCCCCGCTAAGCGATTCCCTCAATCCGCCCGCGCCGCAGTTCATAGATGACAAGGCCGACATGCCGGAGTATCAAAATTTCTACATCCTGCAGCACGGAATCCGTTGGACCGCCATGCCTGGCTGGAAGAACGTTCTGACGGATCAGCAGCTATGGCGACTCGTGACTTTTCTTTCGCATATGAGCGACCTTCCGCCAGCTGCCAAGCAAGTCTTCAGCGAATCATCGCCGCAGACCCCGCCCGCCCCAACCTCACACTAGGCCCCCAGCTAAGAACTTCCAGCGTTCCCAGCGACCCGCCATCCCGTTTGGAATCAGAGCTGAACGTCTGCGCCAGCCCCCGGTCAACCGGCAGGTCGTCGACCGCAAGGGGCCCTCTGTTCTTTCTGACAATAGCCAACGTTTCCTCGATTGCTTAAGAATCGAGGACCAGGATGGGGGATCGGCACCTGAGAGTCGAGAAGGAGAAAGAACCGTATGCCGCAGACTAACAAACTCAAGAATAAGTCTTACAAGTGGGGCCTCGCTGGTTTGATGGTATCCGGGATACTCCTTTCGGCCGTTTTTCCAGCTTTTTCCGATAAAAAGGTAAAGAACGAAACTATCGAAGCAAGCGCCATGGGGACTGGCACCCAAATGGGTCAGGTGATCAGCATTTCCATGGAGATCTACGATTACTCAACACCTGCGGACAAGCAGGCCCTGGTCCAGGCATTTGCGACAGGACAGAACCAGGGTCTCGTCAACGCCCTGACCAAAATGCATGCCGTTGGCCATATCTCCATTACCGGAACGCTGGGCTACGATCTGGCCTTTGTTCGAATGATCCCAACGCCGACGGGCCGCAAAATCCGTTTTGTCACCAACCGCTTATTGAGATTCGGAGAAGTATGGGCGGACACTCAGTCGACGGCATTCAATCTTACGGGTGGGGAGTTTGATCTGGACGACACCGATAAGAAAAAGAGCACCGGCGTATTGTATCCGGCGTGCCAACTCGCCATTGACAAGGATGGCCAGCTTCAGATCGAACTCAATCAAAATGCCTGGAGATTGGTAGACGTGCTCGATTGGAAGGGCACGCCAGGCGTCAACTGAGATGCTTGCGGCCGATAAGCACGTCCAACGATGGATTGGAATTGCCCTCCGGTTTTTTCGAGGGCGTCGATTAGATTTTAACCAAACGGAACTCTGAGTTAAAGTGAGGTGTCCGATGAAAAGCAGGCCGTTCGCAGTGATTGGTAGCAGCTTGATTTTGATGGGGATAGGGCTATTGCTGATGGATGGGAGCATCGCCGCGAACGATAAGAAAACCAAGCCGTCGGTTTGCTCCAATCCTCATCCCGAACAGCTTTGTACTGCGGCAAATACCTGTGGATCGAGCAGCTCTCCCTGCATTCTGGAAATTAGGCGCACGGGCGGCGGATATGATGCGTCTGTGACTCCCAACATTCCGAACTTTCCGAAGGAGCCGGCGGCGATTTGCGTCGCGACTGGCACGAGCGTGACGTGGCGAGGCGAGGGTAAGAACACGGGCATTATGGTCGACTTTGGCGGCTCGTCTCCCTTCGATCCCTCAGGAACGATAATGGGAGGTTCAGACCGCCCGGTCACCGTGGTCACGAAAACGGCTGGATGCTACAAGTACACGGTCGGCGCCTGCAATCCCGGCTCAATCTACGGCATGTGTGGAAATTCGGACTTCGACCTGATTGTCACGAGTGGTAAGTAGAGGTTGTGGAGCGGTTCGCCGGAGGTACACGCTCGCAGGTGATTTAAACAAATGGCTTGGTTTGTTCCGCGAGCTCGTCAATTCCTCAGAGCGAGAGTGAAGATGCGTGCTCCCGCAGGAGAAGCACAGATCTACTTAGAGAGTGCGTTGAAGTGGCCAATTTATGGGAAACAGATTGTCGCGTCCGTGGCTAGTGCTATTAAACGTCATATTTTTGTTGTCGTGCGGAGTGCTCCCCTGCATGGTTGAGGCGCAGCCACAGGATTCGCAGGAGCAGCAGGACCAATCCGTCGCCGATGCCGCCCGCCGCAGCCGCACGCAGAAGAAGGATGCCGCGAAGCAGTCGCGGGTGATTAGCAACGAAGATCTGGACTTGGAATACTTCAAACCCGGCCAAGAAGGTCTCTATCTTGGCGCTCCACCAAAGCTGAAGGCGGGAGACTCCAGTGCGAGTGCAGTTGCCACGGCCGAAGCTGCCGATCAGCCGTCAGCTTCCACTAACAATGAACCTCGACCGAACGAAAAGAATTCGGAAGAGGCAGCTTCCGAGGATGCGGGAATTGCAAAGTTGAAGAAACAGATTGCCGAGGCAGAAGACCATTTGAAATGGCAACAACGCGAGTTTGCGCTCGATCAGGACATGGTTTATTCGAATCCTAACTATACGGACAATCAGACGGGGAAAACCAAGCTCGACTCCGAGCAGCAGAGCATTAATCAAATGCACCAGGAGATCGGAGACCTAAAGGCAAATCTTGCAGCGCTTCAAGAGCGTCGAATGCAAGCTAGTCCGCCTGAGAGTCTACCGTCGCCAGCCCCTCCGCAACTGTAACGTCTACGCACAAATTAGTTTAAGATCGCGCGGTAATCCAACTTATGGTGGCCGACTAAAACAGTCCGCCTTGGAGATTGAGCGCTCCTCATCGCGAATACTTACTAATGCTTGGGGGTTGCGGCAAACAGTTCTGGAGGATCGATCGTGGATTGCCGCCAGAACAGCGGCTCGCCAATTTTGGCTTCCATCCAGCTTTGCAGCAGGACCATGGTTGTGGAGACTTGTCCTCCATCCGGCGTATCAAAGACCACAACCACGCCCGCATTGGTGTTTTGAGACTGTCTGAAATCATTCCAAGCCCGCTGGAAAAGCAATTTCGCGAATTCGCGCTTTTCGTCAGGCATGGTTGAAGTTGCGGGCGAATCGACAGGCTGAACCCAAAAGATCTTAACCGTCGTATTTTTTAGCGGGGCCCAAGTGCCGGGAAACAGTCCGTTCTCTTCGCGCGTCACTTTAAAAATGGCGGCAGCTGCGGTTTCCCCATTAGCGGGTTCGGCGGGGGTGTTCCAGCGGGGATCCATGGCCTCGGCCTGTGAACGGCGGATGTAGCCACGCGATGCTCCGGCAATCTGTATGTGAAACCACTCGCCTTCGGCGTCAATGAACTCGAACTCGTCGTCAGCAGAGGCGGTGAATAAGACCTTGGAAGTATCCGCAGGATGCGCGAGGACTGGCGAGCCGGATTTTTTTACGATGACGAGATTGCGGGGGTGAGCTTGGTTGTGTTGAACTTCCTGCAAACCTTCGAGCACTGATTTAAGCTCGAGCATGTGTTTTTGTTCGTTTTCGCGCTGTAATTTCAGGGCGGCAATATCATTGGACGAAGAGCTAGGAGCTGTGGGTTCAGCCGGCGCTCCTCCATAAGGAGAAGTCCCGCCCCCAGTCGACGAAAATTGCGGCAAAGGGTTTCCTGAAGAATCGATTTTTGGCCGTGGAGCTTGCAAGCTGGATCGCGGAACGTAAATAGAAAGTTTGCCGCCCAATTTTTGACTCAGCCGGTCCAGCAAGTCCAATTCTAGCCTGCCGTTGGAAGGGAGCGCTTGATAGCCTGCTTTCGCAGGATCGGGATCGGCATACCATGCGGTGATTTTCGCCGTGAGTTTAACGACGGTGCTCTGTGGAGTTTCGGGGAAGATCTCCACGGAAAATTGGTAGAAGGCGCGCTCATAGCGGTCCAGCGGTTGCTGTCCCATAGCGACAAATCCATCAACGACGGGGAGTTTTTGACCTGCGTAGGCCTGGGATTCTTTCAGCGCCGCCTCGACATCTTCCTTTGGTTTCGAGAATGTCCGGGCGTAAGGAATCGACTGTGCCCTGGCAGGAGGAGGAGACGAAAGCTGCAGGACCGCTGGCAATGACAGGCAGAGTAAAGAGAGAGTAAGCCGAGATAATTTGCAGTTTTTCACGGAAGGGGTTCCAAGCTGTCCACATGAATCCAACCGTGCTGGCCGTTGTGCAGTTCCACGCCATACCAGTGAGGCGTGATAATCACGACGATTACTTCTGTATATGCGGCAAGAGCCACGATGCTGGCGGCGGAGTGAAAGGGCGCCGCTTTGAGTTCCACTCCCGGAGCTTTTACGCGACGCGCTAGTTCGTGGCGCAAAGCTTTAATTTGCTGTTCCAGGTCCTGAGAAGAAGACTGCGCGGCAGCCAGGAGTGCTTTTTCGTCCTCACGCTGGCGAAGTTCGGTAGTTCTCACCAAGTCCGCGCTCTCGCGGCGGCGAAGGGCTTCGGCGTTTTCCTGCTCGATGGTTTGAATGGCGTGTAGATGATCCTCAATCACTTTCGCTTCGCTGGCCTCCACGGTGCCGTCAGAAATGTGCGCTGTTCGATGGGTCGTCTCGACGTAGATCGCATCGATATGCAGACGAACGCGCTCCGGACCCACGCTGGTCACGATATATCGGACAGCGATGGTGCCTTGGTCCGCGGTTTCCAGAAAGTGGCGAGGCGCAATAGCGTTCTTGAGGATCTTGTAGAAAACTTTGCCGGGCTGATTCCATGGTTCGAACAGTGGAGTGGACTCCACAACGGTTGCACCAGTCAGAACCGGTTGCTTGTCATAAATCCAGGTGCCGTGAATGGTTTGGTCTTCGAGAACTTCCTGCAGCGCCTGCAAAACATCCTCGAGTGTCGCTGAAAACTCCTTCGTAATGCCTGGTCCCAATGGTGGTTCTTTGGGAGGGGAGCCTGCGAACGAAAATAGGGAATTCAAACAAGCGAGCAGCACGAGAACAAAAGTGAGAAAATCGATTTTCATTTGAGGATTGCTGCCACTGCTCCCGAACACTCGCAATCGCATCGCTCTCCCGCTCGGACCCTTTTGCTTTCGAGACAAGGTTGTCTTGCGCGAAACTCCGCTTCACACGGTTTTGTGTACCCGCGTAGCCCGTTAACTTACTACTGCAATTCTCAGAGATGTGTCAAATCGACAGTTCGTTGTCCGACCTCGCGCGTTGCAATCCGGTAGGATGCGACTTTGGCGTGTGCGAACAGGACGGTCCTTTTTCCCTTGGGCGCCTGGAGCCGGGTAGTCACGGAGGACCAAGTTTTCGATCAGCGGCACAGGGGATTCTGGAGAAATGGCTGGGTATCGGAACCATGTGTTGAAAATAAATTAAAATAAAAATAAGAAAACTCTTGCATTCGATTTTTCGCGGGAGTAGGATGCGCGCGGTTCAGGGACTTGAGGACTCGGCCCGCTTTTCTCTTTGATGAGCGGGGCCGCGATTCTCTATGGGCGTTTTGCTAACTGCTCCGGCGCGATTTGTTGACGAGATTTGGATATCCCAAATATCCAACCGGTTGTGTGTATTTACGCCTTCTCCCTCCCACGCTGTGCTCCGCAAAATTTGTTCGTATGGTCCAATAGCACATTGTGAGTTTCATGCTGAGGAGGCAACATGTCCTACTGTGATTCCACTCTACGGAACGTGATAATGCGGTGCCACACATTCTCCGTCCTGATCACGTTTCTGGCTCTCGGCATTTTCCTTACCGATACTCGGCAGGTTCAAGCGCTCCCTCTTCCGGGGGGCCCGGTCCGCGCTCTACCCGCGTTTGCTCGCAAGTATGGGCTGCCTTGCTCTTCGTGTCATCAAGCATGGCCCATGCTGAGCCCGTTCGGCCAAGCGTTCAAGGACAACGGCTATCAGTTGGGCAACGAGCGTGATGCCCCCGTGTACCAGAACCCAGCCTACTGGCCGGTAACATTCCGCATCACGCCAATTTGGCACCGAGAGAACGAAAACCGCGCACCAGTTGATGGTCCGGCCGGCGTGTCTGGCAACCAAGCCAATGTCACGACTGACGGTTTCGATCTGAGCGGTCTCGATTTCCACACTGGAGGCACGCTAGCCAAGAACGTTTCCTTTTATGTCTTGCCCTCTTCCGACCCCACGGCCTCCTTCCACTTCGAAACCGTCATGGCTCGTCTTGACAATCTCGCGCACACCAGCTGGCTCAACATCAAGCTCGGAAAATTCGAACTCGATAACCTTTTGTCCGAAAAGCGTATTCTTACCCTGACCAACGTATCCGGGGTTTACACCAACTATCACTTCCAGCCTGCCACGGAGAATAGTGGAGTCAACCCGGCCTTCTTCCCCTTCGTGTTTGGCATTGGCGACAATCAGCTCGGAATGGAAGTAATGGGACACTCCGCGGATGACCGCACTCGTTACTCAGTTGCCTTGCTCAGTTCCAACGATGGCAACGTGAATTTGCCGACAAGCCGTTCTTATGGAACCTATATAACCGCCAGCCAGGCCTTCCAGGTCGGAGGCCTCGGTCTACAACGCATCGGCGTATTCGACTACATCGGCGAGGCGCCCACTTATTACCAATACACAAATGGCAACAACAGCGGTATACCCGGTAACGCCGCCTTCGGTATACCGGGCACAGGTATCGGCAATAGGTCCTTCTACCGCGCAGGCTTGATCGGCCAGTTCTACATTAAAAAGTATGACCTTACCGCGATGTATTTCCATAGTTCTGACGACAAATATCTGGCAACCGGCACGCCTGCGAATCCCGCCCTCGCAACGGTGCCGCTCGCCGCGGGCGCGCAGAGTGCCATCTGGAATGGCGCGCTGTTTGAAAGCCACTACACACCCAGCCCGCAATTTATCTTGATCCAACGCGTCGAGCTCGTGCGCATGTCGCAACAAGCTCTTCCGATTGTGCCTGGAACTCCCTACACGCCCGGCGTAAGCGTTCCCTCTTTGAGCTTCGGCAACGAGGACGTCTTCACGTTTGGCGGGCGTTATTATCCGTTCATCTCCAGCCGCGCCGGTTTCGCTTTCCACGGAGAATATGCGTTCAGCCATCAAACAGGCACCTCGCCGATAACCGGCCAGAACCTCGATTTCAGCAGCTTACTCTTCGGTTTTGACTTCGCGTTCTAAGGAGGAAGACGATGAGAAGAATGAACGTAGCAAAATGTCTTGCAGGAATCGCCGCCCTCCTGGCCGCGCCGCTGCTCGTTTCGGGGCAGCAGGCTGAATCCCACATCGGAAAAGTCAATGGGCACGCGGACACCGGCAAACAGCTTTATTTCCGGTATTGCTGGGGCTGCCACGGCTTCCGAGGTAACGGCAGCGGCGAGAATTGGATGCCAACGGGCTCTTACCCCGACTCGCCGTACCTGAATATCCAGCCGCGAGATTTCGTGACTGCGACGTTCAAATGCCGCTCGACGCCGACGGGCACATTACCCACGGATCAGGACCTTTACAACTCGCTAGTGCGCGGGCTTATCAATTCCAATATGCCGTCGTGGGTGACACTGACCGATCAAAACCGCGCCGACTTGGTGGCCTACATCAAGTCGTTTTCTGAGAGGTGGAAGACCGATAAGGCTGGTGCGGAGATCAATGTCCCCGCTGAACCGGCGCTCACAGTACAAAGCATCCAGCACGGAAAGGAATTATTCACCAAGCTGGAATGCTGGAAATGCCACGGCCCAGAAGGGCGGGGAGATGGCCCTTCGGCTTCGACTCTCACCGACAGCAATGATCAGCCTATCCGACCCTACAATTTCGCGGCCGGCTCGCGGTTTAAATGCGGCACGACAAACCACGACCTCTACAAGATATTCATGACCGGACTGGACGGGACGCCGATGCCCTCCTTTGCTGACGTTATCAAACCCGATGAGGCATGGGATCTCGTGCACTACTTGCGCACTCTCCAGATCAGCCACAAGAGCCCTGAGCTTGCGCTTTGGGAGGGCACCAAAGAAGGCGCCGAGATCGTTAAAGCTCAGAGAGTTCGGGGAACGCCGACAGGTTCGGGCGTCAATCAATAACCGGCAACGGATCGAAGAGATTACAGGAGGAATGGTCGAATGCGAGGCAGGTGCAAAGATGTACTACTGGCAGTAGTAGTTGTCATCTCGGCGTCAATGATGATCTCTGCTCGGCCCAGCGGCGGGACCGTGAGCGGCAAAATCACTTACGAAGGTACGCCCGCAAAGCAGAAACCCATCGACATGTCCAAGGAGCCTACTTGCGCGAAACAATATACGACTCCTCCCACGACAGAGACGGTGGTGACCGGTCCGAATAATGCTCTCGAGAATGTGGTAGTTTACATTTCCGCGGGAGCACCGGATGAGGCCGCTCCTTCAAAGGCAGCTGTGTTTACGCAGAAGGGTTGCCGCTACTTGCCGCATGTTCTTGCGTTCCAGGTAAATCAGGAACTGAACGTGTTGAATGACGATCAGACGTCTCACAACATCCATCCGCTTGCGAAGATCAACCGCGAATGGAACAAGTCGCAGCCGCCGGGATCGCCTCCGATCGTCGACAAATATGACAAGGCGGAAATGATTGCCGTGAAGTGCAATATCCATCCGTGGATGCACGGCACGTTTGCCGTGTTGAAGAATTCTCACTACGCGATTTCTGGCCAGGACGGGGCCTTTACGCTGCCCAACCTGCCTCCCGGAAAATACACCATCACGGCGTTTCACGAATCTTACGGCGATCAATCGCAAGACGTGACGATTTCCGGAAGCGAAGCGAAAACCGTAAGCTTTACGTTCAAGGCGAAACCCTATTAGCCGGCGGCGTATTGCGCGTTGAATTTGCAAAGAGCGGCACAGAACAGGTCAAAGTTCAGATGAGGTGCGTTCGCGCATAGTCGAGGTGCTATGGGAAAACTTTTTGGAGTCATTCTCGCGATCATTGCGCTTGCTTCTGCCTATCCGATCGTGACCCACATGTATGCACAGCCCGTGGACATTTCTACCCACGGCCACGCCATAGACGAACAGCTCGCCGATACGATGGTTGAAGCCGGGCTTTCGTTCGTGCTGGCACAGCTTCTGTTGGCTTTTTGTGTTTGGAAATTTTCCAACCGGAAGGAAGGCTCCAAGGTCTTCCACTTGTGGGGCGGCGCGAGGTTGATGGTCGTAGGTGCGTTCATCTTAGTCGGCACGGAAGTGCTTGCCTTAGGTGTCTTTGGACAAAAAGCTTGGGCGGAGGTTTATTTCACGTCACCCAAGCCGGACGCACTGCAGATTCAAGCGCAGGCGGGGCAGTTTGCTTTTTATTTTCGGTACCCTGGCCCTGACGGAAAGTTTGGGCCGCTTCATCCCGACAAAATCGATGAAGGAAATCAAAACTATTTCGGCCTGGATCCGGCGAACGACGTGGAGGCTCGCGACGATGTCGTCACCGCCGAGCTCGCGATTCCAGTAAATCGAGAGATTCATCTCCTGATGCATGCCAAAGACGTCGGCCATTCCTTCTATGTCCGCGAACTGAGGATTCAACAGGACTTTGTGCCGGGGCTGGATCTCTCGCTTCACTTCACTGCCACTCAGACCGGGCGTTTCGAGATTCTTTGCACGCAGCTCTGCGGGCTTGGTCATTACAACATGAAGGCGTACCTAAGCGTTTTATCTCAAGAAGATTTTGACAAGTGGATGAAACAGAAAGTGTCAGAGCAATAGCTCCAGCAAGTTGGCGGAAGGTCGCTATGTTTGAATCGGTTCGCAGTTGCTCACGGAGCGAGGTGAACAGTTGGAAGAAGCGCTGAAATCCCAGGCTCACGCGCACGCACCAGCGGAAGGCTTTCTAAGGAAGTATGTCTTTAGTCTCGACCACAAGGTGATTGGCAAACAGTACTACGCGCTCGCATTGGTGGCGGTGTTTGTGGGCATGGTTTTGTCGTGGCTGATGCGTTTCCATCTCGTTTGGCCCAACGCGAAAATTCCAGGGTTAGAGCTCATCGCCAAAACCGGCGCGCCCGGCGGCATCATCACCCCCGAATATTATCTTTCGCTTCTCACCATGCACGGAACACTGATGGTGTTTTTTGTCCTCACCAACGCGCCATTCGCTGGCTTCGGCAACTATTTCCTCCCTATCCAGATTGGCGCGGAGGACATGGCGTTCCCTCGCTTTAATATGATGTCGTTCTGGACGACCTTCATCGCGTTCGTCGTTTTGCTAGCCGCATTCTTCATCCCTGACGGTCCGCCGATTTCCGGCTGGACGGCCTATGCCCCACTCAGCGCGATTGGGAAAGACGCGGGGCCCGGGCTCGGGTGGGGGCAGAATCTCTGGGTCATTTCCATTGCCATTTTTTGCATCGGGCAATTGCTTGGATCGTTGAATTTCATCGCCACCACCCTGGATTTACGCGCCAAGGGAATGACGCTCATGCGCATGCCGATATCCACATGGGCGTGGTTCATCACTTCGTGCATCGGATTGCTTGCGTTCGCCGTGTTGTTGCCTGCCTGCTTGCTTTTGCTCCTCGATCGCATGGCCGGGACGAGTTTCTTCATCCCCTCCGGACTCGTAGTCAGCGATCGATTGCAGAATCATGCCGGCGGCTCGCCCCTTTTGTGGCAGCACCTCTTCTGGTTCTTCGGTCACCCGGAAGTCTACATTGCGATTTTGCCGGCGGTCGGGATTGTGTCGCACGTGCTTACGAACAGCCTGCGCAAGCCGCTATTGAGTGCAAGGGTCATCATCTATTCGATGATGTCCATCGGTTTTCTGAGCTGGATGGTGTGGGGACATCACATGTTTGTGAGCGGCATGAATCCGTTCTCGTCCCTGCTTTTCTCCTTCCCGACGCTTACCATCACCATACCCGCCACAATTATCACTCTCATTTGGCTGGGAAGCTTGTATGGCGCAAACATACAAATCAATACGGCGTCTTTTTTTGCCCTGGGCTTCATCTCCATGTTTGTCAGCGGCGGTGTAAGCGGATTCTTTCTTGCCCAGCCTTCGATTGATATCTACCTGCACGCCACCTACTTTGTCGTCGGCCATTTCCACATGGTGATGGGAGTTGCCGCCATCTTTGCCATTTTCTCTGGAACCTATTTTTGGTTTCCCAAAATGACCGGGCGAATGATGAACGAGACTCTCGGTATGCTGCATTTTTGGATTACTTTCGTGGGCACTTACTGCATTTTCATGCCATTCCACTATCTGGGGCTTGTCGGTAACGTGCGCCGCTACGCGTCTTTCGTGGATGATTTCATGCCTGCATTGATGCCCTTGCACAAATTCATCACCATTGCCGCGCTCACTACCGGAGCGGCGCAATTTATTTTCTTTTTCAACCTGATCCACAGCCGTTTTCGAGGAAAGCAGGCTTCCGCAAACCCTTGGAAGGGAACTTCGCTCGAATGGAGCATTCCATCGCCTCCGCCCTGGAACAATTTCGGTGGAGATCATCCAGTTGTTTATCATGACCCGTATCAATACGGTTTGAAGGGATCCACCGGCGACTTTGTGATGCAGACTTCTCCGGAGCAAATTTTGAACGAATAAGTGTCGCGCCAGCATGTTTCTGAATTGAAGGCTGCTCGGGCAAAAATAGATTCGCGGAAAAAGGGAACTAATGTCATCAACGGCACATTCTCCAATCGCTCTGCCTCGCCCCACGCGCACAGCAAAAGGTTCCGAGAGTGGTATCTGGATCGCATTGTTTGCGATCACGATGTCGTTTGCTGCGTTTACGAGCGCGCTATTCATCCGTCAGGCCTCCACGGATTGGACACATATCGCAGCACCTCCGATCTTGTTCGCCAGCACAGCCGTCCTGCTTCTCAGCAGTCTCCTGATGGAGCTGTCGCGGCGCAAATTCGACGGAAAGCCGACCTCACGAATAAAGGAGGGCGGCAAGGGGCTGATGTTTCTGGCAGCCACGCTAGTTTTCGGCTTTGCCTTTGTGGGTGGGCAGTATTTGGCATGGCGAAAGCTCGCCACTCAAGGGCTTTACCTGGCCACGAATCCTAACAGCTCGTTTTTCTATCTTCTGACGGGAGTGCATGCTCTGCATGTGCTTGGTGGAATCGCGGCTTTGGCCTACCTGATCGCGCAGCTTGCCGCTCGCGGTTCCGTCCGGCGAAACCTGCTGAATGGTGTGGTCGTCTACTGGCACTTCATGGCCGCTCTTTGGCTTTATTTACTCGTCGTCATCTGCGTACGTCTGTAGCCGTAAAGGGGGAAGAAAAACTGTGAGCGAGTCTGGCGTGACGATGCACGGTGCACGCGGTGCTTTGGTGGAAGGATCGCCTTACGGCATTCCTTCCAGAAAACTGACGATGTGGCTGTTCATTATCTCCGATGCGATCACGTTCGGAGCTCTGCTTTTTGGATACGGCTATTTGCGCACAGCGAGCAGCGATTGGCCTGCTCCGTTCCGGTTCAATCCAAGCATATTGAACGTTATGTTCATGACCTTCATTTTGCTCACGAGTAGTCTGACAATGCTTGGAGGTGTCGATGCTGCCAAAGCCGGCGACAAGTCCAAAGCCAGGCGTTTCCTGTGGTCCACAATTTTATTGGGAGTGATCTTTGCCGGGCTTCACATCCGCGAATGGATTGGACTCATCGATCAGGGGGTCAGCCTGTTCCAAAATCCTTGGGGCTCGCCCCTGTTCGGTGCCACGTTCTTCAGCATCACCGGCTTGCACTTGCTTCACGTAACAGGCGGCGTCGTGGCCATTGCGGTTGTTTCCCGCGGTTTCTCTCGGGGCAGCCTAACAGCTGGCCATGTGGAAGCCACGGGCTTGTACTGGCATTTTGTGGATCTGGTGTGGATGTTCGTTGTTCCCTTGGTCTATCTCTTGAACATTGCCCGGTAGCTGCAGCGGATTGCAAAACGAGGGGAAAATGTCAGGTTCAAAAAAATCTGGGAACGTGATTTTGAAATATCTCCCAGTGTATTTTGTCTTGCTCGCCATCGCGGGCCTGGAGATTGTGCTGGCGTATCAGGATTTTTCTCCAGGAGTGCTTCTCACCATCCTGCTCGCCCTGGCGCTATGCGGTGGAGCGCTGGCGGTCATGTACTTTATGCACCTCAACGAAGAGCGCCGCAGCCTTTTTTTGACGTTGATCCCGGCGGTCATTTTCGTTCTAATGATGATGAACATGTTGTGGTCGGATAGCTTTCGCCTGTTGCACATGAGGCCATTCGCGCACTGAAAATCTGGTCCAGGGCGGAGAATGGAAATCGCGCCGGAGGAATATGGCGAGGGCGCCACTCCGGTCTTATGTTGGAGCACGAGCTGTGGCGTTCACTATGACGAAGACTAATCTCAGCCGGCGATGGCTTTTCCGTAGTGTGGCTTTGGTGGCCGCATTGATGATGCCAGCGTTAACATTCGCTCAAAATTGCGCTCTATGTTATTCGCAAGCAGCTGGTGCCGGATCGCACCTGATTCAGGCGCTGCGCAGCGGCATCCTCATCCTTGTTTTCCCGCCTATGCTAATCTGCATCGGGCTCGCGGTCATGGCCTACCGGAAGCGGGATCAGTTCAACGAAGAGTAGTTCGCTCAAGGAAGGTCGAGATCAAGCGCGTATATGTCTGTCACGCCGCGCTCGATCATCACGTACAAGGCGCCTGCCCGGTCCAAACCTGTGAAGTAGCATTGGGTGGCGCTTCCACGCAGCAACTCTCCGAAACCAAATACTCTCTCCACCCTTCGGGATGCCACGCCTCCGCGGAAAATAGATTGTTGCTCGTCGATCTGATCCTGGAAATAGATCGTCGAGCTGTCATGTGCCCAGTGCAACGACTCGAGAAGGCCGCCGGTGGCGACCTGAGTCCATCTGGATTTTTCTACGTCGAAGAGAAGCAACTTGCGTCTGGCATCGTCCACGGCCGCGATAAATTTGCCATCGGGAGACCAGCGCGGCTCCGTCAGGCCCTTCGAGCCTGGTAGCTCTTTCAGGGTTCCGGTCGTAGGTTCGAGTGCATAGAGCGCATATTCTGACTGCGCCTTTTGATTTCGCATGGCCGCCACTATGCGGTAACCGTCAGGCGACCAATCCGCTTCCGAGCCTTCCCATCCTCCGGGAAGAACGGGGTGAAGTGACCCTCCGTCCGGCGAAATGACATAAATGTTTTTTGGCTGGTCTTGGCGCGCACCTGTGAAGAGGATGAGATTAGCGCTGGGAGACCATCGTGCATGGCGACCATGCAGGGGTGCGATCGTAAGCGGAATGCGCGCGTCGCCGTTGATCCGGCTGCGCCAAAGGGAATCATCGGGCCGGTCCGAATAAACGACCATCTCATCGTCGGGCGAAAAGCTCGCCTCCTCAATGGAGGTGTCCAGGCTCAGCGTGGACGTACGCTGCGTTTGGGGGTTGATTTTCTCCAATTCCCGATGCGAGCGAAAACTGAATGCGAATATGCGCGAGCCCATTTGAGCTGGAATGGTGACGTGCAGGGAATCGGGGCCGCTGGTCAAGGCGAATGGCGCGTGGTGCGAACGACGGAACCAGCTCCACGCATTGCGAATGCCCCATAGATTGCAGTCATACTCTTCACACCCGGAGAAGAGAAAATATTTACCATCTGCTGTCCAATTCCCGGCGGATTGGCGCGACGGATGATCCGTCTTTGACAGAATCGCGTGCAGGCCATTGCCATCCGCCGTCATTTCCCAGATCGATTGCGTGCCGAACTCCCCGAGGTCTAGCGTGAACCGGATGCTCCCTCCGTCAGGAGACCAGGCTGGAGTACGTGGATGTCCTTCCACGCGAGCCAATTGCCTGGTTTGGGTGCCGTCGCGATGGACTGAGTATATGTTTTGTCCCTTCACGAATACGATTTGTGTTCCGTCTGGAGACCACGCGGGGTCTGCTCCGGTGGCCTGTCCGAGCCTCCGGGGCTCTCCGCCCTGAACCGGCCACAGCCAGAGGGGCATCTCCTCATCACGGCCAGTAAACTGCCCGATCAAGAACTGCGAGTGATCGGGAGAGATTGCAAAAAGGCGGGTATTTTCGAAGGGCGTAGCTATCTTCTCCGCGTTGCCGCCTTCCACCGAAGTCTGCATCAAGTTCCAGTGGCCATCGTTGCGCTCCAGAAAGAAAATACGAGTCCCGTCGGAGACGATCCCGCCCCATTCATCAATCCGGCCCGCATTGGTGATGCGGGCCATGTGTTGCATGCTGGGATACGGCACCGGGTAAACGATGAAGAAGAGGAGCCACGATCCAAACAGGATGGCAATGGAAAGCAGCATCACGTCGAACCATTTTTGCGTACGTTCTGCTCTTTCACGATTCCAATCTTGCGGCGTAGAGAACCCCTGCGCAATCTCGGGCCGCAAGTGCAGACGCACTTCGATAGATTGATCGCCGTTGTCCAACCGGGACAGACGCCCTTCCTGGACCGACGCGACGGCATCATTGATGATCTGGATAGGGACAAGGAAGCGATAGCCTTGCCGAGGCACAGTTTCAATAAATCGAGGGTTCTCCGCTTCGTCCTGCAACGCCGCCCGGAGTTTTTTCAAGGCCGCGTTTAGGCTGCCGTCGAAATTGACGTGGGTACCTTCCGGCCAGAGGGCCTGCCGGCACTGTTCCCGAGTTACGATCTCACCAGGCTGCTGAAGAAGCAGCGCCAGAATTCGGAAGGGCTGCACCTGCAGTTTGAGGCGTGTACCCTGGCGACTGAGAGCCCCTCTGCCGAGGTCCGCCTCAAAGAGTCCGAATCGCACCCTGCTCCCTGCAGAAATGTCGGCTCCAGGCAAAGCCATACCCCCTGTAAGGTCGGCGGACACTGTAACATAGGGACAAGCAGCCCACCAAGATCTAGTTCATATGACCTTATATCTCCTTCATAAAAGTTGAGTTAATCGGTCATAGTATTTTCAGGAGCAGTTCGTTTGACCAGTTACCAGAGATGAGCTAGACGAAATAACGGTGCACGGGAATCTAATTGCCCGGCGCCACCGCAACTCACCAGTAGGCTGATAGGAGGCCTAGGACTAGAAAATTAGCCCGTAGTCCCAGAACCATCGAAACGCTCGTAGTCGCGAGCCCTGAACCGCACCAAAAAAAGCCTCCTGACGCGGGCGTTTCGATCCAAATAAGCCCCATCCTGATTGCCCCTCCTTGAACTCCGAACCCTCGCTTGGAACAGCCGACTGCTTGGGGAGTGATGTGATCCCTCCGGGTCATGCCCGAGGATCACCCCACCCGCATGAGGGAAGAGGCTAGCCCCAAAAGGTTAATAGTTGTTTGAGAATCGCAATCAGCTTTTAGAAAGGCCGGGCGGTACTCGGACAGTAAAATCTTATCAGCGCGGAAGTTCTGGGTAAGTGTGCATGCCCACAGGGCATCCATTCCTCGCGCAGAGCGCCGTAAAAGGTCTCATCCAGGTCAGTTTCGATTGAATTTCAGGAGTTAGATCAGATAGGAGATCGGATCAGGAATGCGATTGGAAAAAATGTGCATCGCAGCGTTAACAATTGTGTCCGTCCCAGCCATGGCAGGCCCGGGCAGCGGGGTTATCACGGGAAAAGTGACATATTCGGGCACGCCTTTGAAGCCCGACGCGATAAACATGGCCAAGCAGCCCGAATGCGTCAAATTGTATTCCAAGCCGCTAATGACGGAGAAGGTTGTCCCCGGACCGGGGAATACCCTGCAAAATGTCGTGGTGTACATCTCCGCGGGCGAATCAGAGGCTTCTCCCGTGCCGGCGACGCCCGTGAATTTCGACCAGCAGAATTGCCGCTACGCCACGCACGTGCTCGCCTTTCGCGCGGGTCAAGATGTAAGTATTTCCAACAGTGACCCTTTCTCGCACAATATTCACCCGATACCGAAGCTCAACCGCGAGTGGAACAGGATTCAACCTGCCGGCACTCCGCCCTTCTCATATTCTTATGACAAAGAAGAGTTCATTCCCGTAAAGTGCAATATTCACGCTTGGATGCAGGCCTATTTTGTGGTTCTGAAGACTTCACACTTCGCTGTTACTGGACCAGATGGACAATTCAGACTGCCGGAGCTTCCCCCAGGCAAATATACGGTTACGGCCTGGCACGAAACCTACGGGACGCAGAGGCAGGAAATCACCATCTCCGGGAGTGAAACGCGGGCGCTGAATTTCGTATTTCAGGCAACGCCCTAGCAACGATCCCTCGTCTTTCGCCAAAAATCTAGCTGGCTGGAGATCCGACAGTCGATGTTCAACAGCGGTCGTTCCAAGACCGATGGAACGTTGAGTTGTGCCTTGTCGCTCCGTCTCGCCGTCGAGAATTTGCAGGCCTAAATTGAGTCGCCTACTCCCCCGATTCAAGAAACTTATGCTGGCAATCACTTTTTTGACGAATCCGCTTACGACTCTTTGGTGAATCCCTCACGGTTTCTTTATGGGGGTCCTTCTAAGTTGGTCTCAGTGCAGAACGCGCACGAATTGCGCGGCAGAGACCGGGGGGGACCTAAAATGTCAGCCAAAATATTGACACTTTTTCTGGCCGTCTTATTAGCGGTGCCGTGGGCCATTGGTCAATCGACGTTCGGCGGAATCGTAGGTGTTGTAAAGGATCCGAGCCAAGAGGCTGTTGGAGGCGCGCACGTCACGCTCACGAGCCTCGATGACCGGACGCAGCGCAGCACGAGCACGGATGGCAACGGTGAGTTCGAATTCATCAATTTGAAAGCGGGGCACTACGAATTATCGGTGCAAGCGGATGGTTTCGCCGACTACAAAGTGTCCTCGCTGCAACTCGATGCTCGCCAGAGCCTTCGTCTCGATGTTGCGCTAAAGCTGGCAGGGTCGACGCAAACAGTGGAGGTCACGAGCGAAGGCGGGCCCGTGATTAACACGGAAAACGGAACCATCGGTGACACGAAGGATTTCAAGCAGCTGACGAGTCTTCCCGTAAATTATCGCGGGGCTACAACGAGCCCTCTGGCCATGTTGGCCACTGTTCCTGGCGCGCAACAAGACGCCAACGGCAATGTGTCCGTAGGCGGCGGGCTGCCTTCGCAGGTGCAGTATTCCGTCGACGGGTCTTCAACGGTTAACATCCGGCAGAACGGCGCGCTTGGCAATATGAACCCGTCCTCGGAACTCATCAGCGAATTCAAGGTAACCCAGTTCAATAACAACGCGGAGTTCGCACAAATAGGCGACGTCACGATTTCCACCAAGAGCGGGGGCGATCAATTCCACGGTAGTGCCTTCGAATATTTGCAGAACGATGCGTTTGACGCGGAGGTCTGGAACTCCGGGGATAAGCCGCACAAGGCATACAATACTTTCGGGGGCAGCATCGGCGGACCGCTTGAGCTCCCCAAGCTTCCCAGAGGCAAGACTTTTTTCTTTACCGACTTCGAAGCCAATCGCCGGCGCTTTACCACGGACCTCTTTCTGTTTGTACCCTCGAACGCTATGCGTCAGGGCAACTTTTCGGCGCTATCGACTCCACTGATGGATCCTTTCACCGGCAAGCCTTATCCCGGAAATATAGTCCCGAGCGGCAGCGCTTGTGCCAATTCCCAGGATTGCATCAATCCTGTTGCCATCAGCTTGCTCAACAACTACCTTCCAGCGCCCAACATCAACGTGAGTGCCGCCAATTTTGGCTCGGAAGCCAACTATCTGCAGCAAACCCCGACGCCCAGCAACACGAATGGTTTTGATGTTCGGCTCGACCGCACCATTAATTCGAAACAATCGATGTTCGTGCGGTGGAGCTGGAAAGATATTGACGCGCAATCGCTAACGGATACTGCTCTGGGCACCGTCAACAACTTTCTGCCGCCCGATCAGGACTCCGAGCACAACAACAATTTCCTCGTTTCGCACAACTATCTCATCACCAACAATCTCGTGAACGAAGCACGCTTTGGGCTCTCCTTCTGGCAATTCCAGGTTTATTTTCCAATCGAAGGTGCTGCGGCAATTTCTACTCTCGGATTGACCGGTCTGGACCTCAGCGACCATCCCGACACAGGAGCTTTTCCGATCTTTAATTTCAGCGATGATTCGGGCAACTACTCGCCGATTGGACGCGACAAAGACGGCACGACCAAGTCGCAGACGATACAGTTCGCCGACAATTTGAGCTGGATCAAGGGCCGGCACACCATGAAGTTTGGGGTCGACGTGCGTCACGTGCGTTACCAGGACCTCGAAAGCTTCGGCGGCGCAGACGATTTTGGGGCGTTTACGTTTGACCAGGGAATTTACACGGGCAACGCGTTCGCCAATTTGCTGCTGGGCTTGCCCACGAAAACTTACGTTGCGCAGTCCGGCCCTGACGTGCACGCACATACCGTTCAAACCGGCATCTATGCGCAAGATGAGTTTCGTTGGAATGATCGGCTCACGCTGACGTTCGGTCTGAGGTGGCAGGCGCTTCCGGCGTTCGTGAGCGATCTCGGGAATCTGACGGCGTTCGACGTTCGAAACGGAGGCATCATTATTCCGGTTGGGAACCAACCGCGACCCGGCTTTCTCGCGAGCATCAACAGTTGCAACCCGGCCGATCCAAATAACTCCGGCGATCCTTGCGGGACGCCAACTGCTGCCGACATTGCGCTTGGGTGCGTCCCCGTGCTGGGCGCTGACCCCTCAATGCCGTGTGCTCCCATCGAATACGCCAATCAAGTGGGCTTGGGCCCAGGCCTGCGTCAGTTTTATTGGAAGAATTTTCAGCCGCGGCTGGGCTTCGCATATCGTCCGCTCGGGAACAACAAGACCGTACTGCGCGGGGGTTTCGGCATTTTTACGATGACCAATCTCGGCCAGCTCTCCTTCAACACCACCAACATTGACGTCTCTGTTGTGCGCACCACCGCAAATTCCTTTACCAATGGACAGCCCGCCTATCAGTTTCCAGAAGCGCGGACCGCGGACGATCCCGCAACTATCGCCGGCACGGGCGATTTCTATCAAAACACGCTCACGAATTATCGCGATCCGCAATCCGCGCAGTGGAATCTCACAGTGGAACGCGAACTCGCTCCGGCGATCACTCTTCGAGAAAGCTACCTGGGCATGAGTTCCTACCGTATGAGCCAGACAGTTGATCTAAATCAAGTTGAACCAAGCGCGATTTCTCCAAATCCCAACCTCAAGCCTTATCTCAATTGGGGACGCGTTCTATCGACCACCAATTCGGGCCACGTGAATTACAACGGACTACAATCCGAGCTCAACGCACGCGCGCGCAGCGGCCTTACATTCCAGGCCAGCCACGTGTGGGCCAAGAGCCTCGGAAATATTGGGGGAGATGACCCCACTACGTTCAATCCGGAAATCATCTATGGCACGCCCGTCGCCAATCGTTTCGATCTGGCTGCTAATCGCGGCAACATGGCAGACACGCGCCGAAATCGGTTTCTGCTTTCCGCCGTTTACGATCTGCCCGTGGGCCAGAATCGCAAGTTCTTTTCGCACATGAACCGGGCTGCCGATCTCGCGTTTGGCGGATGGTCCCTCAGCACAGTAAGCCTCTGGGAAACAGGTCCATACCTCACACCCATCACTAGTTCAACCTACGATCCTGGAAATCTGAGTCTCTCCTATCGCGGCGCTTTTCAACGGCCCGATTGCATCGGCAATGGCAATATCGCGAATGCTGCGAGCGGCAGTATGTTTAGCCTCAGCGCCTTCAATCCGATTCCCTCGGGTCCGGTTGGAAACTGCGGAGTCGGCATTCTGGAAGGACCCGGCACGAGCACGATCGCGGCAGGACTTTCGAAGACATTTCAGTTGAACGAGCGAATGCGTCTTCGCTTCGAGGGGACCTTTACCAACCTTCTTAACCATCCGAACTTCGCGCCGCCGCCAACGAATGTGACATCGTCGTCTTTTGGTATCGTCCAGAGCGTGCAGACTGCGGAGAACAGCGGCAACCGCACAGGCCAGTTCGGTCTTAGGTTTGAATTTTAGGGATTTCCATCGGATAAGAATGATCAGAAAAGCTACGAGGCGAAGGTTGTCGAAGAATTTGCGCACATCGTGTTATAAGTTGCTGCGCTCGCGCTCGCGAGCATGTGGTAGACGCGCCGCTAGTAGCGCTGCCGCCGTCCACAAATAAATGGTCATGTTGCTCGCCTCATCGCGCTCGTTTTTTCGAGGTGCGCCATGCGACCAATTCAGAACACGGCAAAAGCTCCCATGCGATGCTTTCGGTATCGGAAATTTCCATCCTCAGGCGAGGCCATTCGATGGAGACTCTCTGACGTACTAAGTAGTGACAATACTGATATTGGATAGGAATATGTTGTCAACTGGCTAGAACATCGACTAGAATCGGCGCAAGCGATTCCCCTGGTAACTTGGGGAACAGGGGACACACTCATTGGCCCATTGCACCATCTTGAATTTGTTGCGACTCCGTCATTTTCCTGCAGTCTGGCTCGTTCGGCGCCGAGGACTGAGGGGAACTTATGAGTGATAAAGCTGTACGCAAAGATAGCCGGCAAAATGTCGCCACGACGGAAAGCATATTGCCGCCCGCGCACGAGAACGACACGACGATTGTGGCCATTGGTGCTTCCGCTGGGGGCATCGAAGCTCTTACGGATCTGATGAATCACCTCCCATCCGACACGGGGATGGCGTTCGTGCTCGTGCAACATCTTGACCCCAAACATCACAGCATTCTTACGGAGTTGCTCGCCAGGAAGACGGCGATGACGGTAACGGAAGTCTCGGAGGGCATTGCTGTAAGGCCGAATCACGTCTATGTCATCCCCCCAAACGCCATGATGTCTATTTCCGGCCAAACCTTGCACCTCGGTCCCCGCGAAGAATCACGCGGCATGCACATGTCCGTTGATCACTTCATGCGCGCGCTCGCGGAACAAAAGGGAAATCGGGCGATTGGCGTCATCTTGTCGGGCTCGGGCACGGATGGAACTCTGGGAATGGCGGAAATTCAGGCCCACGGTGGGGTAACTTTTGCACAGGACGAAGCCTCCGCCAAGTATGACGGCATGCCGCGGAGCGCGGTCGCCGCTGGCTATGTCGACTATGTTCTTTCGCCCAAAGGAATTGCCAAGGAACTCGCACGGATCGCCAGTCATCCTTATGTCGCTCGCGACACTTTGCCCCAGGCCGCTGAAGCTGTTCCCGCCGCCAGTGCCGGGCTGAGTTCCATTTTCCAGATTTTGCGAAGGGCTACGGGAGTGGACTTCACGCATTATCGGCAAACAACCATTTTGCGTCGTATCCAGAGGCGCATGGTGGTTCACAAAATCGATCAGATGGAAGCTTACGCCAAGTTTGTACAGGGCCATCCCGTGGAAGTTAAAGCGCTCTACCAGGACATGCTCATCAACGTTACGAGTTTCTTCCGCAGTCCCCGCGTTTTCGAGGCGCTGAAATCCTCAGTGTTCCCCGCGATCCAGAAGAGCCTGTCACGGGAGCGGGGCATCCGCGTTTGGACTCCCGGATGCGCCTCCGGTGAGGAAACCTATTCCGTTGCCATCGCGCTCCTTGAATTCCTAGGAGACAAAGCATCTCAAATTCCAATTCAGTTTTTCGGAACGGATGTCAGCGATCTGAGCGTGACCAAGGCGCGCAATGGCCTTTATCCGGAGAATATCCAAAGCGACGTATCCCCGGAGCGGCTTCGGAGATTTTTCACCAAGGGAGAAAACGGCTACAGGGTCAGCAAGATGATCCGCGATATGTGCATCTTCGCACAGCACAATGTCGTGAACGATCCTCCTTTTTCCCGGATGGACCTCATTTGCTGCAGGAATCTGCTCATCTATCTTGAACCCATCCTTCAAAATAAGGCTATTTCTCTCTTTCACTATGCGCTGCGTCCCACTGGATTTCTGGTCCTGGGCAGCTCCGAAGGGCTCGGTGCAACAACCGGCTTGTTCGCGGTGGAAGACCGCACTCAAAAGATCTTTTCGAGAAGGGGCGGGGGCGCGCACCAGAGCGGCGCTCTTGCACTCGAAGCGCAGGCGGACCGAAGAGAATATGGGCCAATCCGGATTTCCGTAAAGCGCCCTGAATCCCTCTGGAACTATGCGGAAGCGCAGAAGGAATTCGACCGGCGGCTTCTGGCCCAATACGCCCCCGCTACCGTTTTCGTGAACGAGGAAATGGAGATCCTCCACACTCGCGGAAATGTTAATCGCTATCTGAAGCTCGCGCCCGGCCGGGCCAGCTTGAGCCTTATGAAGATGGCTCGCGAAGGGCTCCTCGTCGAACTGCGCAACGCTATCAGCCGAGCCAAGAAGGATAATGCCGTAGTTGAAAAGCGAAATCTGCGAATCAAGAATGGAAACGGAAATGGCGAGAAGCCGGAGGCCGCCGAGGCAACGCGGTTGGTAAACTTCGATGTAATTCCGGTCACGATGACCAATACGAAAGAGCTCTGCTTCATGATTGTGTTCCAAGAAGCGTCCATCGAGCCGACACGGGACACTGCTTCTCGCCGGGCCCGGGCCGGCGAAGGATCAAAATCGGCCACCAAGCGAACGGCGAAGCTGGAACAGGAGTTGGCTGCTACGAAAGAATACCTTCAATCCGTCATCGAGACTCAGGAAGCCACGAATGAGGAGTTGCAGTCCGCGAACGAGGAAATTCTCTCCAGTAATGAGGAATTGCAGAGCACGAACGAAGAAATGGAAACGGCCAAGGAAGAGCTGCAGTCCGCCAACGAGGAACTGACCACCGTTAACGACGAGCTTCGCAGCCGCAATATGGACGTCACACAAATCAACAATGATTTGATCAACTTGCTCTCCAGCATCGATATCGCGGTGATCATGATCGGCAGCGATCTCACCATCCGACGCTTCACTCCCAAGGCCCAGAAATTTCTTGGCCTTATCGCTGGAGACATCGGCCGCCCCCTTTCGAACATTAATCCCTCGATCGAAATTGCCGATTTGCAGTCGATGGTGATTCAGGTTGTCTCGGATTTTCACCCCCTCGAGAGAGAGCTGACGGATCGAGCGGGAATTTACTACCAGTTCAAAATTCTTCCTTATCGGACGCTTGAAAATAAAATTGAAGGAGTGGTGATCACAATCGTGGATATCGCTCCTGACAAAGCTGTTGGCAAGAACTAAGGTCCTTATCGCGAACCCCTTCCCGCGCGCTCTTTTCTCTACCTAACCATAGCCTTCCACCATGTTATATTAGCTTTACATTGTGTTAACTTACTGACTATAATGCCGCAGTGGGCGTTCCCAGGTTCCAGGCGTTCCGCATCTTAAGGCGGAAGGGAAAGCATGCAAGATCGACGAGCGCTCACGAATAGATTTGCAGTGATCAAGGCGCACTGTCTCGCGCCATTCCGGACCTCAAACGCTGTGCACCGGGAGTCTGCTGCGCGGAGAGATCCTACACGCGGAGCGGAGCGGCAGGTTCTCTTGAAGTACGGACATATTTTGGAGGGTGCGTTTGGCTAGCATCGGCCGTGGAGAAGGAACCAGCACTGAATCCTTAGGCGCGGTTGCGGCCGGCAAACTCCGCGAGCCACTGACTGGAACTCTGAGCTCTCTCACCAGTCTTCTGCGCCATTCCACAATAGGAGTCGCCCTTTTCGATGGGAATTTACAATGCAGGGCGATCAACGGGGCCTTGCGCAGAATGATCAGTGTCTCCCCAAAAAGGCACATTGGCAAACAGTTGCATCAGGTATTTCCAGGCGGAGCTCCCAAGCTCGGACCTGCCTTCCGGCGTGTGTGGACTACAGGCAATTCTTTATCGAATCTTGAGTTGACGGCCCAATTGCCCGCTGGCACGGATACTCGTCGCTGGCTGATGAATTTCTACCCCATCTCCGACGAGTCCGGACAAGTACGGCTCGTAGCCACTACCCTTTGCGAGGTCACCAAGGGACGCAGCGTGGAATTGAAGCTGTCTCGTCTCAGGGATAAATTCCAATCCCATGCTCTGCGTCAGCCCCATCTTCTCGAAGAGGATTTTTCCGAGATATCGGCGCAAACCTTCGAGCTGGTGAATCGCACTGTTGCGCTCCTCAAGAGTTCTTTGTCTTTGCGTTTCTATACCTCCGAGACGCAGCTTGAGGCAGCTTTGGTTCGCCATGAATTGTATATGACCGCAAGCCGAGCGTACGAGTCAGAACTCTCTCCCGCTCCATCGCAACCGGATTCCGAGGCGGATCCGCTGTCCTCCATAGACGCGACCAATGAGACGGAACCACTTACCGGCTCCCCAAGTCCGCGGGAACGACAAGTCCTCCGCTTCTTGGCCGATGGCAAATCCAACAAGGAGATCGGCTTCATTCTCGATATCAGTACGAGGACCGTGGAATGTTATCGAGCTCGCATCATGATTAAACTTGACCTGCACTCGACTGCCGCACTTGTCCGCTACGCCATTCGAAACAATATAGTCGAAGCTTGAGGCGTTTTCCCTTGCCCCTCAATGCGAAGACCCACTCTCCGGCTCGCATTTCCGAGGATGATCACGGACCAGAGAATTCTAATGGCCAACCCAACACTACGCTGGCAGAATTCTGCGAATACAGCAGAACCCGCCGCGCCTGAACAGCCAAGGTCTATTAAAATCAGCCACTTAAGAGATATACAAATTTCATCGAACCGCGCTCCCTATGATGCGAGGCTGTTAAACTCCCCAATGATGTCGATCATTGCCCGGCCTCCTGGGCTGCATGGCCTACCAATCTTTAGTTCGGGCTGTATCCAGAATCGGGTCGACATTCGTCAAAAGTTTACGGATGATTGTGCCAGGGTCCGATCTTACGGTTTCAACAAGGAAACGCCTTGCCTGCCGATCAAAATGAACGCCCAATCATTGGGCCGGAACATCAGCTTCCCGATACCCCAACATCGCACCACAAAGGTGGAAGGGTGATCGCATGGATTGTTTTGCTCTTGATTGTCGCGGTGGCCGTCGTGCTGGTCTTGCGCCATCACGACGACACTGCCAAGGCCGCCAAAACGCCAAGGGGCGGCGGCGGGCCGGTCACGCTGACGACCACGACCGCCCAGAAGGGCGATATTGGTGTCTACCTTGACTCGATCGGAACGGTCACGCCTGTTTATAGTTCTTCGATTACGAGCCAAGTCAACGGAATTATCATAGGGGTTCACTATAAAGAAGGACAAATTGTCAGCAAGGGCGATCCTCTTATAGACATTGACCCTCGAACGTATGAAGCCACGCTACTCCAGGCGCAGGGCACTCTCGACCGAGACGAAAACGTTTTGGCCCAAGCAAAGATGGACCTCGAACGCTACAAAGATGCCTGGGCAAGAAACGCCATCCCAAAACAAACTTTGGATGATCAGGAAAAGATCGTGCTGCAAGACCAGGGAACGGTAAAGCTCGATCAAGGCGCCGTGGACTTTGACAAGATTCAGGTCGAATACTGTCACATCACCGCTCCGATCACGGGCAAAGTCGGTTTGCGGCTCGTGGATCCTGGCAACGTTGTGCAGTCCTCGGGAACGCTGACGCTTGCTGTAATCACGCAGATGCAGCCGATCACCGTAATATTCACGATTTCCGAGGACAATCTTGGACAGGTGCAAACGCGTCTTCGCGCGAACGCCGTACTCACCGTCGATGCGTTTGATCGTGCTGGCCAAAAGAAAATAGCCACGGGAAAACTGCTGACGCTTGACAACCTGATTGACACGACCACGGGAACCGTAAAAGCACGGGGAGCATTCGAGAACAAGGACTTGATGCTGTTCCCGAATGAGTTCGTGAATGTCCGGCTGCTAGTAGATACCCTCCACGGAGCCACCCTGATACCGGCGTCCGCGATCCAGCACAACGGCCAAGCCGACTTTGTTTACGTTCTGCAAGATAATACCGCGCACATGCGCAGCATCAAGGCTGGTGTCACGGACGCAGGACAGACGCAGGTCACCGGTATTAATCCTGGGGACGTGCTGGCTAACAGCAGCTTCGATAAGCTGCAGGACAATTCAAAGGTTGTCGTCGCCGGAAAGCCTGCATCTGGAAACTCTGCCGGGAGCGCCGCCCCTTGAGTCCGTCACGCCCCTTTATTTTGAGACCAGTTGCGACGGCGCTGCTGATGGCCGCAATTCTCCTCGTGGGGATTGTCTGCTATACACAACTACCGGTGTCCGCATTGCCGCAGGTCGATTATCCCACCATTCAAACTCTCACTTTTTATCCGGGAGCAAGCCCGGATGTGGTGGCGACGACCGTTACGGCGCCTCTCGAGCGCCAATTCGGACAGCTTCAGGGCCTAAGCCAGATGACTTCCAGCAGCTCGGGCGGCTGCTCCGTGATCGTCCTTCAGTTCAACCTCAGTCTGAATATTGATATTGCGGAAGAAGAGGTCCAGTCGGCCATTAATGCTTCTCAAAGCTTTCTCCCCGCAAACTTGCCCTCGCCCCCTATCTACAGCAAGACAAATCCAGCCGATGCTCCGGTCATCACACTAGCCGTCACCTCAAGCACCATTCCGCTCGCTCAAGTGGAAGACCTCGTGGACACAAGACTTGCTCCCAAGATTTCTCAATTGAGCGACGTCGGCCTCGTGAGCATCAGCGGAGGTCAAAAGCCTGCTGTGCGTATTCAAGCCAACCCGGCGGCGCTCTCCTCCTATGGCATCAATCTCGAAGATCTGCGCACCGCCGTTACGCAGGCCAGCGTCAACGCTGCCAAAGGGAATTTTGACGGTCCTCGGCAGGACTATCAGATCGACGCAAACGATCAACTCGTCACCAGCAAGGACTACAGGAATGTCGTCGTCGCCTACCGCAATGGCGCACCGGTCATGCTCACCGACGTGGCAAAAATTGTCGATGGCGTAGAGAACAGCAATCTGGCCGCTTGGATGAATAAGACGCCTGCGGTCATCGTAAATGTGCAGCGCCAGCCTGGCGGAAATACCATCAGCGTTGTCAAGCGCATAAAAGCTCTGCTGCCCCAGTTGGAAGCGAACCTGCCGAAGGGAATTGATGTAACCACGCTTACGGACCTCACCACGCCCATCCAGGCCTCGGTTTCCGACGTCGAGGATGAGTTGATGCTGACGATTGGGCTCGTCGTCATGGTGATTTTTCTCTTTCTGCGGAATCTCTACGCAACGATTATTCCCAGCGTGGCCGTGCCGCTTTCACTGGTGGGTACCTTCGCCGCGATGTACGCTCTTGGCTACAGCCTCGATAACCTCTCGCTCATGGCTCTTACAATTTCTACGGGATTTGTCGTTGACGATGCCATCGTCATGGTCGAAAACATTTCCCGCTATATCGAGGAAGGTGAGCCGCCCATGGAAGCGGCCTTGAAGGGCGCCGAGCAGATTGGCTTTACCATCGTCTCTCTCACCGTTTCTCTTATCGCGGTGCTCATTCCACTGCTTTTCATGGGTGACGTCGTGGGCCGCCTCTTCCGCGAGTTCGCAGTCACCCTGGCCGTTACTATCGTCGTTTCCGCGATCGTTTCTCTGACGCTAACGCCGATGATGGCCTCGCGTATCCTTAAGCAGCATAAGAAGGATCAACAGGGCGGCTTTTATCGGGTTACGGAGCGCGCTTTTGACGCCATGATCGCCTTCTACGGCCGCACTCTAAAGTTTGTTCTGCGCTTCCAGACGATCACCCTTCTCATCGCTCTCTGCACTCTATTGCTCACCATCTTCCTCTATATCATTATCCCCAAGGGATTCTTCCCGGTACAGGACACCGGAATCATTCAAGGCATTTCGCAGGCCGCTCCTACTATCGGTTCCAAAGCGATGTCGCAAAAACAGCAGGAGATCGCCGACGTCATTCTTAAGGATCCAGCGGTCGAAAGTCTTTCCTCTTTCATCGGTGCCGATGGCACGAACATCACCATGAACAGCGGAAGGATGTCCATCAATCTTAAGCCGCTCGAAGTGCGCAAGATCAACGCTTCCGACGTGATCCGCCGTCTTCAGTCGAAACTGAGTGATGTGCAAGGCATTCAGCTTTTCATGCAGCCGGTACAGAACATCACCATCGACGATCGCGTTAGCCGCACCCAGTACCAATACACGCTGGAAGATCCAGATCCCAATGAACTGAACGACTGGACCAATCGTTTCGTGGATAACCTCAGGAAGTTACCGGAGTTGGAAGATGTTGCCACCGACCAGCAACCCGGCGGTCTCGCTGTCTCGCTCGTCATTGACCGTGTCACGGCCTCGCGACTCGGAATTGCACCCACTACAATCGACAACACTCTCTATGACGCCTTCGGCCAGCGCCAGGTCAACACCATGTATACGCAGTTGAATCAATATCACGTTATCTTGGAAGCTCAGCCGCAGTTTCAGCTCGATCCTGACAAGCTGAACAAACTTTATATTCAAGCGAACTCCGCTGCTAGCACGACAGGCGCGGCCGCTTCCTCAACCGGTAACGGCTCCACTTCCGCGGGCTCCAACGCGTTGACCGGTTCCGCTCTCTACACTCCGTCGGCGAACACTCTGGCTTCGCCCGCGAATGCGCTCACCTCGAGCGCTTCGAGCGCAACTTCCAGTAAGGGCGCGTCGTCCGCTGGAACCTCGAGTTCTGCAACGAGCAGCGCGGTGCCCCTGGGAACGTTCTCGCATTTTGAAACAAAAACCCAACAACTCTCCATCAACCATCAGGGACAGTTTCCGGCGATTACGGTTTCTTTCAATCTCGCACCCAAGGCCGCTCTGGGCGGCGCAATTTCGGCCATTACAAAAGTGCAAAAAGATATGCACATGCCCGCCAGCTTGCAGGCCGATTTCCAAGGCACTGCCGCATCCTTTCGCAACTCGCTCTCCAACATGCCTTTGCTCATCCTCGCCGCTCTTGTCACCGTCTACATCGTCCTCGGCGTCTTGTACGAGAGCTTCATCCATCCGATCACGATTCTTTCCACGCTTCCATCCGCCGGTGTCGGGGCTTTTCTCGCACTGATCCTTTTCGGCCAGGATCTCAGCGTCGTTGCCATCATCGGTCTCGTGCTTCTGATCGGCATTGTCAAAAAGAACGGCATCATGATGGTCGATTTCGCGCTGGATGCGGAGCGCAACCACGGAAAAAGCTCCACAGATGCCATCTACGAGGCGTGCCTATTGCGTTTCCGGCCTATCATGATGACCACCATGGCCGCGCTGCTTGGTGGTTTGCCTCTCGCGTTCGGCAGTGGTATCGGCTCCGAGCTTCGCCGGCCACTCGGTATCGCCATGGTTGGCGGTCTTTTGGTTAGCCAGGTGCTCACTCTGTACACCACGCCGGTCATCTACATTTTCTTTGACAGACTGGCGCAGCGTTTCTCTTTCGCAAAGAGGCCTGAAGCGGCCGATTCCGGCGCCGAGCCGCAGCCCGCAGGTTCGTTATGAACGTATCAGAACCTTTCATCCACCGGCCGGTTGCAACCACGCTGCTGACGATTGCTATCGCTATCGCGGGCGCCATTGCTTTTGAGGTTCTCCCCGTTTCTCCGTTGCCGCAAGTTGACTTTCCCACCATTTCGGTCAGCGGCAGCCTACCCGGCGCAAGCGCGGAGATTATGGCTTCCTCTGTCGCCACTCCACTCGAGCGCCAGTTCGGCCACATCGCCGGCGTCACCGAGATGACATCCACAAGCAGCCTCGGAACGTGCAACGTCACGATTCAATTCGATCTCAGCCGCAACATTGACGGAGCCGCGCGCGACGTTGAAGCCGCTATCAATTCCGCACGCACCTATTTGCCGGCGAACTTGCCGGCAAATCCTACCTACCGCAAGGTCAATCCGGCCGATTCGCCGATCATGATCCTTGGCCTTACCTCGGATAAATATGGCCCCGACAAGCTCTACGACGAAGGCTCCACGGTCGTTCAGCAAAAACTTTCACAAATTCAAGGCGTCGGCCAAGTCAACGTGGGCGGCGGCGCATTGCCCTCTGTCCGCGTCGAAGTTAATCCCACAAAGCTTGCCAGCTATGGCCTCACTCTTGTGGATCTTCAGTCCGTCCTGCGCATCCAAAACTCGGATCTCGCCAAGGGCCAGATTACGGATGGCAACTACACGGCTGACATTATCGCGAACGACCAGATTTCGCACGCCGTGGATTACAAACCCATCATCGTGGGCTACAACAACGGCGCTGCCATTCACCTTGAGGATGTCGCCGAGGTAATCGACTCTGTTCAGAACGTTCGCGCCGCAGGGTATTTGAATGGCAAACGCGCGGTCTTGCTCATCATTTTTCGCCAGCCCGGCGCCAATATTATTGAGACCGTCGATCGCATTCGCTCTGAACTGCCTTCCATCCAAGCCTCTATTCCAAATGGAATTGTCACCACCCTGGTCCTCGATCGGACGACCACGATTCGCGCCTCGGTTAGCGACGTCGAGCGAACCTTGATGATTTCCATTGTGCTGGTAATCATCGTTGTCTTCGTTTTCTTGCGGAATGGTCGGGCTACCCTCATTCCCGCCGTCGCTGTCCCCGTTTCTCTCATTGGAACATTCGCCGTCATGTATCTGTGCGGCTACAGTTTGGACAATCTTTCGCTCATGGCCCTTACCATCTCAACAGGTTTCGTTGTGGATGACGCTATCGTGGTCATGGAGAACATCACGCGCCATTTGGAAGAAGGCCTGGACCCCTTCGCCGCCACTCTCAAGGGCGCAAAGGAGATTGGTTTCACCGTTCTGTCGATCAGCATTTCTCTGATCGCTGTCTTTATTCCGCTCTTGCTGATGGGCGGGATCGTTGGCCGCCTCTTCCGCGAGTTTGCGATCACCCTCTCCACTGCCATTCTCGTCTCGATGGTGATTTCGCTCAGCACGACTCCAATGATGTGCGCCTACCTGCTCCGGAACGAGCACGCGAGGAAACACGGACGTCTGTATCTAGCGTCGGAGAGATTTTTTGATGGCGCCCTGAACGGGTACCGGAAAAGCCTTCACTGGGTTTTGGAAAATCCCTGGCTTATTCTCACAGTTCTTTTCCTCACCATTGTTCTCAACATCGTCTTGGTCTATAGAATCCCCAAAGGATTTTTCCCTCAGCAAGACACTGGCACTCTTGGCGGCGCCATCCAAGGCCCCCAGGACTCTTCCTTCCCGGCCATGAACGACGCGATCCAAAAGATCGAGGCGGTGCTCAATAAAGACCCTGCCATTCAGAACGTCATGGGTTTCACCGGCGGCGGCGGTGCCACCAATACCGGAAATATTTTTATCGCTCTTAAACCTCTCAACGTGCGCAAAATCGGCGCCCCGGAAATCATCAACCGTTTGCGCCCACAATTAAATCGCCTCCCGGTAGCTTCCGCTTTCCTTCAGGCCTCGCAGGATCTTCGCATCGGCGGCCGTTCCAGCGCCGCTCTCTATCAGTACACCATTCAGACGGACAATATTCCCGACCTCGCCACCTGGGGGCCTCGCGTCTTCGCGGAAATGAAAAAGCTTCCGGGTTTGCAGGACGTGAACTCCGATCAGCAAAATGGCGGACTCGACGTCCTTCTAAACTACGACCGCGTCACCGCCGCAAAGCTTGGCCAAACCGCTCAGTCTCTTGATAGCGGCATCTATAGCGCTTTCGGTCAGTCGGAAGTCTCGCTCATCTACACGCAGCTGAATCAATACTACGTCGTCCTCGAAGTCGATCCCCAGTATTCACAAACCCCCGAAGGGCTGAAGAATATCTATTTTCATCCCGCAGGAAACAGCAACGTGACCGCCGCCGGCAACACGCCTCTCATCACCATGGCATCCTCTCAAACCAACACCATCCCGCTCGCCCTCAACCATACCGGACTTTTTCCGTCCGTCACGGTCTCTTTTAATCTCGCGCCAGGTGTTTCTCTAAGCGACGCTACGTTGGCTATCGACCAAATGAAGCAGCGCATCGGTGCGCCATCCACTCTCCGGGGTTTTTTTGCCGGCACTCTTCAGGCCTACCAGAATTCACTCGCCAATGAAAAGTATCTCGTCATCACTGCGATCCTTGCGGTCTACATTGTTCTTGGCATCTTGTACGAAAGCCTTATTCACCCCCTCACGATCATTTCGACACTGCCCTCCGCCAGCGTCGGCGCGATCATCGCTCTCATGATCTTCAAAGTGGACCTCAACGTCATTTCCATTATCGGTATCGTTTTGCTCATCGGCATCGTAAAGAAGAACGCCATCATGATGGTCGATTTCGCCCTGCAGGCCGAACGCGAAGGCGGTCTAAGCACTGAGGACTCCATTTTCCAGGCCTGCATGCTGCGTTTCCGCCCCATTCTTATGACCACCATGGCCGCGCTCTTCGGCGCCTTGCCTCTGGCCTTTGGATCGGGGACTGGTTCCGAGCTCCGTCGTCCTCTCGGCATCACCATTGTTGGAGGCCTCATCATGAGCCAGCTGCTTACGCTCTACACCACCCCGGTCGTCTACCTCATGCTCGATAAACTCCGGCTCTGGCTCCTGGGTAAGGAGCGCGGCACAATTTCTTCAGCGGGTGCTCCTTCCCCTTCCGCTGCGGATTAGTCGGGGACAAAAACTATGAATAACACTCGACTCAAATTTCTACTCGGCCACGCCATCACGGCGCTCTTCGTTGCTGGTTGCACCGTCGGCCCCAAATATCATCAGCCTACCGCCACCGTTCAGCCGCCACCGGCGTCCTACAAGGAGTCGCCCACACAATTCACGGATTCCGGTGACTGGAAAGTCGCGCAACCGCAGGACGCCTTGCTCCACGGCAAATGGTGGGAAATCTACAACGATGCGGAGCTGAACGCGCTCGAAGAACAACTCAACATCAACAACCAGAACATCAAGCAATCTTTCGAGAACTTCATGGAAGCCCGCACTCTCGTTGCGCAGGCTCGTGCGCAGCTTTTTCCGACAGTCTCAACCGCGCCTTCTTACCAGCGGACCCGTACTTCTTCAAATCTGACCCTTAAATCCGGTGGCTCAAGTTCAGGAAGCGGCGGCACAACCGCCCTCCCTAATCTGCAAGCCCAGGTTTTTTCGCTGCCTGTTTCCGCTTCCTGGGAGCCCGATCTGTGGGGCAAAGTCCGCAACACGATCAGTGAAGCTCAATACAACGCGCAGCTCAGCGCCGCCGATCTCGAAAACGAAAAGCTGACCGAGCAAGCCAGCCTCGCCGTATTTTTCTTCGAACTCCGCGGCCAGGATGCCTTGCAAAAAATCTTCGACGAAACTGTCGAAGCCGATAAAAAGTCAGTCGATCTTACCCGAGCACGATATGAAACCGGCGTCGACGATCAGATCTCGCTCGTCCAGGCCCAAAATGCCCTCGAGACTGCCGAATCCGAAGGCACCAATCTGGGCGTCGCGCGCGCCCAGTTCGAACACGCCATAGCCGTCCTCATCGGCACTACGCCTTCCAGCTTCTCCATTCCTGTTAAGCCCCTGAGTGCCACTCCGCCCACTATTCCCGTGGGCATACCTTCCCAGCTCCTCGAACGCCGCCCGGATATCGCGGCTTCCGAGCGCACCATGGCGGCCGCCAACGCCCAAATTGGAATCGCCGTCGCGGCCTACTATCCAAACCTCACTCTCACCGGCGATGTAGGATTCTCAAGCTCGGCTATCCAATCCCTACTCGCATGGCCGAGCCGCATTTGGTCCGTCGGTACCTCGCTCTCCGAAACGATCTTTGATGCCGGCCTCCGCCGCGCTACCGTTCAGCAGTACATCACGCTCTACAACGCCGACGTTGCCGGCTATCGCCAGACCGTTCTCACCGCCTTTCAACAAGTCGAGGATTCCATGGCGGCGGTCCGCATCTTGTCCAAGCAAATCCAGCAACAGCAGGCCGCCGAGCAATCCGCCGAGCGCTATCTCGAGTTGGCAAAGGCCCGTTACTACACCGGCGTCGATACGTACCTAAACGTTCTGGTCGCTCAAACCACTTTGCTTTCCGACCAGCAAACGCTCGCCTCTCTCCGCATCGAAGCCATGACTGCCTCCGTCCAATTGATCGAAGCCCTCGGCGGCGGCTGGGACCGTTCGCAGCTCCCAACCCCGGCCCAAGTCTCCGAGAAAGTCCACGAGTCGAAAATCGATTAGCGGAATGCGGCCGAACCCTTTCTCCGAGTTCAAAGAAAGGATCATCCGCCCAAAATACTCGATCAAATCGGGGAGTAAATCCGCTGATAGGGCAGCGCGCCAAGCTCCGGCATGTGCTAACCTCTACACCAATCAGTAACCGGCGTCACTGCGGTTCCTGCCGAAGTGTTTAAAGCTGTCCCCATGACGGCCGAGAGGCGATGGCGTAATTTCTACCAGACCGCATTGCGCGCGTGTGGTAACAAGAGCCATCAGGAGCGTGAGGCCGACCTCGCCATTCGCGTCTGCTTTGCACGTCTGTCACACATTTCCCAAGAAAAAACTTCAGAACTCGACGAGATACGCACCGCCCTCGCCGACCTGAGGCTTCTCAAGATTCTATACTGCAAATATCGCCCGGTGGACGCGGCTTGAATCTCCATGAAGATTGGACCTGGCCTATCTTAGGTGGTTTGCCGCGTGGCCGGACGCCCATCGCGGCCCGGGCCTGAACGCCTACTTCGGAGGCTTCGGTGGGCAGTGCGCGTCGTAGATCGTTTGCATCTGCCTAAGCTTGAGCACGCCGTAGGCGACGGTAACGGCCATGATAAGGACCAGAACTGCGGCGAACCTCTTTTCGAGGGTGTAGACGCCCTCGCGGTAGGCGACATAGCTGGCCACGATCAAGCAGAGAACGAGTATGTTAATGGCCCAGTTGACCGGCTTCCGCAGGACGAAGTGCATCGTGCCGAACCCAGCGAGCTGGTAGAGCATGAATGGCAGAATGGCGATTGCTGGCAGGAGCTCGGAGGCACCTAGGACCACGTCGACGGAGCCGGGGGCCTTGGTGTGCAGCAACGTACTATGTGCCAGTTCGTGGAATAGCGCCGGAACCGCGCACAAGAATGGCACCACGCCGAGTAACTCGAGCACTAGCGACCCGCTCCAGGTACCAATCTTGGAGGATTGGTCGGCTCCTGCATCCGAGGATTGCGTGCCGATAAACAAACCGCCGACCATAGCCGCCGCGCTCGAAAGCATCAGCAGCTCCACCGTAATTCCGAAACTTGCCGGTTCGCCCGTCTTGATAAGCAGCAGTCCCATGAAGCCTGGCGTGTAGAACATCACACGCACAAGCCGCGCCCAAACTCGTGCATCTCGTTCCGGCGGCAGGATTGGGAGTGGAAGTCCGTCGGTTCCGATGGTTGGTCTGGCTTTCGACATTCCGAGATCCTCAAGGTGAAGAGATTTACGATCGACTCTTAAGTGCCGGCCTTCTCAGTCCTTCATTTCTTTGCGCTTTTTGTCTTTGTCCCGAGCGCCAAATCTTCCGCTCCCTTCATCTTGTGTTTCTTGAGCTCATCGAGAAGACCTTCGTCCGTCAAATCCAGGGGGTGCGAGTGCTCCCAATCGTGGTGAGCGATCTTCGATAGGCGTTTGATTACATGTTCGTCGTCCACCTCGATGGCCAGCTCTCGGCGGCTATCAAAGCTTCCGGGCGCAAGATTGATCGATCCAACGATGGCGCGAGCGTGATCGGCGAGGAGCATCTTGGCGTGCAGTTTGAGATGCTTCAATTTGTGAATCTTGATGCCGACATCCTCCATGATGCGCATCCCTCCGACCGCTTCAACCAACTTTTCCTTTTTGAGCTTATGCGGAGGGCGGGCCATGACGTGAACTTTCACCCCACGGCGCGCTGCACGGACCAGTCGCTCAATAATCACGGCATCCTGGTAGCGCTCGTTCTGCAAAAAGATGGAATCCTTCGCATCGTCAATAAACTTCGCAATGCGCTCTCGGCCATTGCCGCAGCACCAGATGAGATGGGAATGCTCGTCCCCTTTGAAGGGCTTTCGATGCCAGTCGGCTTCGAAACACTCCACGATCTCGGCGACTTCGTGAGCATGTGAAGTAACGATAGCGTAATCGCGGGTTTCGGTTATGTTCTTGGTTTCCCAGTTCAGGGATTTCACGAAAGCCGTCGTATCATCGACCACCATCGACTTCTCATGAGTGACGTCATACTCAGGGTTGCTATCGAGGACCTTGATGCCTGCAGCCACAAGCGTTTTATGTGTCTCCTTATTTTCCGATTCACCGTCTCGCCGGGCAGGATTCAGCATAATCCGGACATCTACACCGCGCCGCCGAGCGTCAATCACGGCCTTGAGAAGCGACGGATCCGAGAATAGGAACATCTTCACGCGCAGCGACTTTGTCGCACCGTTGATAGCCTCCAGAATCGGCTCTGCGGAATCATCTGGCATAACGATGAGGGAACGCGACACTTGACCTCCTTGAAATGGCCCGAGAGCATACCAGCCGCTCGCCTGTCATTTTCTCCCCGAGATGGTAGTTCTCAACGAAAGAGTGTTCCACTGTCAGAAGTGACAGTCAACACTCGGGCGTTCCACCCCACTGTCGCCTGTCGAAAGGCAATCCGTCTGACCCCATCCCGGTCCGACCAGTTGGAGATAGTGGTCAGGAGAGGTTCATGACTCATAGTTCCTGTCAAAAGGAGCATGGAAAACGATGGCCGCAGCGAAAGCGGGGTCGTCAGCAAACCCCAATGGGCTCAAACACATCAACGCCAGCCGCAGAGTTCTTACGCCACCGGGAACCTCTCCGGGCCCACCGGCGAAGGCACCCCGGAAGCGCGTCGGTAGTGCATGCAATCAAACCCAGAAAAAAGTAGACTCGGCTGATGCTTCCTTACCTTCATTTCGGGGTATTTTCGCTGCCAACGTACGGCCTGTTCCTGGCCACGGCGATTGCTTGCTCGGCCTGGCTCGCCATTTCGCGCGCCCCGAGCTACGGCATTGAAAAGGAATTCGCGGTACGCGTCACCGCCTATACCGTGTTGGCTGGCGTCCTCGCCTGCCGTCTTGGCGACTTTGTGATACACCCAGCGCTTTACTGGCACTCGCCGCAAGCGTTGCTCCGCAGCGGAGGCACTTTTCTCTTCGGTTTCCTCGTTGCTTCTCTGGTCGTTGCCGGTTTTGGAATTCGTTATCGCATCTCCGCCTGGACCATGGGTGACTGCGGTGCTCCCTCCTTCGCCTTGGGCATTGCCATTGGCAGGCTCGGCTGCTTTGCCGCAGGCTGCGACTACGGCAAACCTTCCCATTTGCCGTGGAGCGTAACCTTTACCAACCCGGTTGCCGCCCAGATTGGCGGCGTTCCGCTGGGAATTCCTCTTCATCCGTCGCAGCTCTACGAGTCGTTTTACGAACTGTGCGTCTTTCTTCTTCTGATGTATTTGTCGCGCAAGCCTCGAAGGCCTGGCTTCCTCATTTGGACCTTTGCGCTCTGTTATTCCACGGGAAGATTCTTTCTCGAGTTTCTCCGCGGCGACCTGGACCGCGGCTTCTGGGGGCCACTTTCCACGTCCCAGTGGTTATCTGCATTTCTCCTGGTGCTGTTCCTGTTGCTTTACCAGTTGCCGGCCACTCATGGCGCTGCAGCCTCCGTCAAAACGCCCCAGATTCCGCCGCATCGTTTGCTCCCTAACACCAAGATCTAGCCGCGACCCTGGCGGAGCATTTTTTTCTTTCCTCCGATCAGTAGTGGAACAAACGCGGAAGCCATGTGGTCAATGCCGGAATGTACGTGATTAAGAGAACTCCCAGAGCCATGACCAGTACCACCGGCAGGACCGAGCGCAGAACCTCCGGCACCGGCTTTTTGAAGCGATACGAGGACATCAAAAGATTCAATCCCACTGGTGGCGTCAGGTAACCCAGCTCCATGTTTGCGAGAAAGATGATCCCCAGGTGCACCGGATCAATTCCGAACGCGCGTCCCAGCGGAACCAGCAAAGGGACTTCGACTACGATTGCAGGATAAATTTCCATTAGGCAGCCGACCACCAGCAGGAACACATTCAAGAGCAGCAGAAACAGAATTCGAGAATGAATGGTGTGCTGAGTCCACGCTATGGCCATGGCCGGTACCTCAGCATCAACAAGATAATTCGTGAAACCCAGGGACACGCCGAGAATGAGGAGAACGCCCCCGATGAGCAATCCGCACTCGGCCATTACTCTCGGCAGGTCCCGGAAGATTTTCAAATCGCGATGGATCATCGTTTCGATGAGAAAGGCGTAGAGTGCTGTAACCGCGGCGGCCTCCACGGGCGTGGCGAGTCCACTGAACAGCGCTACAAATGCCACTACCGGCATGGCCAGTTCCCACTTGGCATCCCACAGCGCGATGCGCGCCTCTGTCCACTCGAATTTTCGCAACGCCGCGCCGCTTGCCGATCCTCGCCAGACGCCCCAAATGGCTGTGGCCGCCATCATGACAAGGGCCGGAATGATTCCGCCAAGAAACATTTCTCCAATCGGAACTCTCGCCACGATCGCATAGACGATGAGAGGCAGACACGGAGGGAGAAGCAATCCAAGCGAGCCAGAGCCTGTTAGAAGGCCCAGGGAGTCCTTTTCCGAATAGCGGGCGCCCGTTAACACCGGCATGAGCAAACCGCCGAGAGCAAGGATGGTTACTCCAGAGGCTCCCGTGAAAGATGTGAAGAGTGCGCAAACTAATACGGTTACGATCGCCGGTCCACCACGGAATTGTCCGAAGAGCGAGTAGAAAACCCGCACCAACCGTTGTGGCGCGCCCCCCTCAGCGAGGAAATAACCGGCCAGAGTGAAGAGTGGCAAGGTGGGAAGGGACGGATTTGTCACCAGATCGTAATGAGCGATCGGAATCGCCGCGATCGGTTGGTTCACGCCCCAAAACAAAATCAATGCGGTGCCACCAAGGGTCACAAAAGCCGGAACCCCCAACAGGGAAGCGAGGAGCAGGATGAACAACGCAATAAGATAGGAGTGATGGAAACCTCCCGGCCACGCAAGAACGAGAGCCATAAGCAAGGCGGCGCAAAGGGCTGCTGAGATGCGGATTCCCCACTTTTCTGAGGTGTGAAGCAGTATGCGGATCGCAATGACCGCAAACCCGATGGGAAGAACGCACTCAACCGCCCAAGTCGGGACGCCGTAAGCCAGAATCTTCGCTGCTTCACGCTCGGTCACTACAAATTGGTAGGCAGCCAGGCACAGGAATGCCGAGATCGTTGCCGACACAGCGCTCGTGAAGATCCGCGAGAAAAGTTTTGCGCGCCCTCGAAGAGAGGTTTCTCCCAGAGTGGAGAGCGCGAGCAGTCTTCCCTCGCGCGCCGCAATCGCGCCGCCCAGCATCCCGACCACAAGCACCATATGCTGAACGATGGAGGTGGAAGACGGGATGCCGACGTGAAATGTCCGGCGCAGAAAACTCTCCGCTAGAGGGATGAGCACCATAATAAACAGCGCCAACGAGACGATGGCATTCTCCGCCGTTTTCAGCCAATTTCTCCACCGAGCGGAATCCGGATGCAGGGACTCGACGTAGCTTGCGGATGGCACAAGCTCACTGGTCATTTTCCCGACGCTCCTGGTGTGGCCCGATGGTCGCGGAGCACTTGCACAACTTGATCAAACATATCGGCAGGAACAATTTTTCCCCGAATCTGCGGATAAAGATTTTCCGAGAACCGCCGCCATTCCTCTTCTGCTTCCTTGTTGACGGCGTGAACCTGAAGCCCTCGCTTTTGCATGGCTTCGACGGCCTCCTGATTCTCCTGGCGCCCGCGAGCCTGGAACTCCTGGCCACAATCTGCCGCCGATTTCAGCATGGCTTCCCGTTCGGATGGGGGAAGTGCGTCCCAGCTTCTCTTGGTCATCACCAAGGCGCCCACCAGCGGAAGCCAGTTCACTTCCAGCATGTTGTGAGTTGAGAGATAAAACTGGCCGGCCAAAGTGTGGAATGGAATCGTCGGTACGGCGTCGACCATGCCGGTTTGCAAAGCCGCCAGCACATCGACCCATTCTAGGAGCACCGGCTGGAATCCTGCGGATTTGTAGAGGTCCGAAAGAGCGTTATCGCCTGCGGTTACAAAAATCTTCATCTTTTTGAAGTCTTCCGGCAATATCCCCGGCTCTTTTGAAAAAATCCTTACCCAGCCGGCATCCGTCCAGAAGAGGACAACAAAGCCCTTGGCCGCCAGACGCCGTTCCAGATCAGGAGCCAATCGAGCCCGAACGTAGGCCGCTTCATCGAGAGACCGGTACATCAACGGCATCTTCTGCAAGGCGCTCACGGAGGAGTCAATCTCCGAAAGTCCTTCCACGGTGAGTACCGCGGCCTGGAGTTGGCCGACGCGCATCCGGCGCACGATTTCGGCTTCGCCTCCCATCGTGCCGTCGGGATAAATCCTCAATGCGATCGCGCCATTGGAGTCCTTCCTCCACTTTTCACCGAGGGCTTGCAGGCTGTGATGATAGGAAGTTCCGGATGGAACCATCGTTGCCAGCTTGATCTCTGTCTGTGCCGCGCTGTTCGACGGAAATCCCATCGTTAGCAGCACCGCTGCGATCATCAAGCTCCCGGAATTTTTAAGTTGATTCCTGATCGAAACTCGCACGGAACACCTCCTCTTTATTTCACGAATAATTCGTTTTCACGGGAAAGCAGCCAACGCGCGCGGCGCTGCATGACGATGTTGGTAAGCCGCCATTCAGGCCGCGCGTCTGGATTTACAGCCAGAGCCTTCTTCAGCAAGGACTCAAATTCTTCACTGTCCTGTTTGCTCACGGAAACGGTGGTTGCTAGAGCCACGTACGGCGATGCGCTTTGGCCTTTCGTGAGCTCCACGGCTCGTTCGAAATGGTGCCGCGACCTCAAAGCGAAGTCTCCGCTCGCCGTCCTGCGAACCGATTCATAGGAAATCAGAAAATTGTGGATAGCCCCGAAGTCGTAGTCGGGATTAAGTACCAGCGCCCGGTCAATCAGCGCTTCGACAATGGGCTGGTCGGCGATGATTTCCGGATCGTCTTTAGAAATCGAGATAGCAGCGCCCCAGGAAACGGCCGTCCAGTAGAGGAGTGGTACATCTTTTGGACCGGTCTTTGCTGCTGCCGCCTTGGCATTCTCGCGAATTTCACTTCCAAATCCATGGTGGGCAATCTCCAGGTCTCGCAGTCCATAGTTGCGGGCGCGCAGGTACAGATGCCTCGCACGCACGCGCAATAAATCGGCTTTCGCCAGATCCTCATCTTCCGTCTCCTCTGCCGGCACCTGGACATAGACGAATGCATACTGAGTGAATCCGCTGCACGAGGCGAGCAGTAGTCCGCGGTGCTGCGGGTTTTCCGCTAGCAGGCTTTCCATCAGTTTTAGACTGAAAGGGAGGGCGTCTCCTACCAGGTCAGGATCATCGTCGGAAGAAAAGGTCGTTCCACCGCCCGCTAAGGAATCGCCTATCTTGTTCACCGCCATTTTTCTGATGGAGCATCCGCTCGCCGCGGCTGCGAAAGCCAGCAGCAGTACGATTGAGCGCGGCCCGGTCTTTTTCCATAGCTTCGAGACTTGAGTAATTGTGCGCAAATTCAATTCATCGCTCCCGCTGTCTCCAGCTGAATACCAACCTTCCCCAAATGCGAGTCCCAAACATGGAATGGGGTCCGATCACCTCAAAAAACTCGCTCTCCAGTGTCCCGAAGCTACGCGCCGCCGCCGAGACGGGCAAGCGACAAGCGGCGACAGGAAGCCTGTGTCGCGGGTTGACGGACTTTGTCGCTTGTCATTTCTAGCGAGTAGGCGTACTTATCTAGGAACGCGAGGTTTACTGGACTAATAGAGCCCCTCGGCTCTAGCAATAAGTTGATATTGAGGAGAGCGCACGGTCTTTGCAGATTTCAACTCGAGACACATGCCCCGAACGACCAGGTGAGAACGAAGGGTAGCGAGGCCCATTTGGATGCAGGCATCACGATCAACATAAGCTGGCTCATCAAGGAGGAAACATCATGGCGACTCCGCAGCTGACCACCATCAGTCCCTCAAAGCCGGTCAATCATTACAAAGCTTATAAACCCAGGCCGTTTAAGCGAGAAGAGCGCGACAAAGTAACGATTCTTTACGGGGGACTGACCTGGAAGCATGAGCGTCTCATTCAAGGTGCCTTGCACAATTTGAATTACAAAGCGGAGCCGTTGCCTAACATCACTCGCGAGGATCTGGATGCCGGCAAGGAATTGATCGACGTTGGCGCGTGCTGCCCCACCATCTTCACCACGGGAAGTCTGGTGAATCTTCTTAAGAAAAAAGTCGCCGAGCAAGGCAAGGAGGATGTGAACGATAAGTTTGTCTACCTCACTGCGGGTGCATGCGGACCCTGCCGATTTGGGCAGTACCACGAATCCTATTCGATGGCGCTCGATGGCCTCGGCCTGCGCGATTTTCGTATGTTTCTTCTCGCTCAAGATGAATTAGATCAGGGTGCCGCGGACGGGGGCGGGTTGGAAATCAACATGCCGCTCAGCCTGGGCATGATCTGGGGGATTCTCTGCGCGGACCAGTTGATGGATCTCGAGTACATGACGCGGCCGTACGAGGTCAATCCGGGACAGACGGACCGCGTACTTAAAGAGAGTATCGAATATTTGTACGATAAATTTCGCCACCGGCCCGACCGCGGAAAAAAACTCGGACCCCTTGCTTGGCACTTGATGACCAATTATTTCACGCGCGCGCTGCGCGTGGTTCGCAAGAAATGGGAAGCGATCGAAGTGGATCATCTCCGCGTGAAAGCCAAGGTGAAAGTTACGGGGGAGTTTTGGCTGCAGACCCACGAGGGAGAAGGGAACTACAACATCAAGCGATGGCTGGAGCAAGAGGACAGCGAAGTGGTGCCTCCGCCAGTGGCCGTTTGGCTGCATTACCTGCTGCATCCCACGATCCGCAAGCTGGAGCATCGGCACTCCACAAGCAAGCATCCCCGCCTGGAGCAGTTGGCATTGAAGGCGCTCGAACGCGTCTATCGCGGCACTTACAATCGGTTTCGCAAAGCGCTTGGCAATCTCCCTTACGAACTTCCTGATCAGGAAGAGTTGCGGCGTCTTGCAGAACCCTTCTATCACTTCGAGTTGCGCGGCGGAGAAGGGCACATGTTGATCGGAAAAGCGCTGCACACTTATCACCACAAAAAAGCACACATGACCTGCGAGCTTTCCCCTTATTCGTGCATGCCCAACACCATGTCGGTCGGGTCCATGGCCAATGTGCTTGGAAAATATCCTGACCTGCTCTACGCCCCGATCGAAGTAAAGGGCGACTCGGAAGTGCACGCGCTTTCGCGGTGCCAGATGATCCTCACCGAAGCGAAGAAGCGTGCGAAGGCAGAGTTCGAATCCATCCTCCGAAAGACCGGCCTGACGGTGGAAGCTATCCGGAAGTACGAAGCGCGTCATCCTGAGCTGCGCCGCGCCACCTATCGAGTACCTCACCGCGATTGCGCAGGCGTGGCAGCGAATTACGTGTTGCATCTCGCGAATGACCTAGGATTGGCAAGAGCCTGACCGCCTCGAAATGGCGAGGCTAAGTCCAGGAAGGGAAAGAGGCTGATCCTCTATGTCCACTGATCGACTGGTTCAGATTCTACCGTTGGAAGGTACCCTTGCGAGGAGACCTACTCCAGCCCCTGCCCCCATCCTCTCGGCAGGCCCAGGCAAGATATGCGGAATCGACGTCGGCAGCACGACCTGCAAATTTGTTCTCGTCTCGCAGGATGGCCAACTACTCGCGCAATCCTACGAACGCCACAATACCAAGCAGGCGGAAAAGGTTCTGGAGTTTCTGACTCGCCTGGAAACCGAATTCAAACTGACGCCTCATCAAGACCGCGTTTTCTTCACCGGCTCGGGCTCCGGACTTATAGCGCCGCTTGTCGGAGGCAAGACGATTCAAGAAGTGGTGGCGGTCGCGGCATCGGTCGAAAAAGTCCATCCCGGTGTGCGCTTCGTCAGCGAAATTGGCGGCGAAGATATGAAGACTATTTTCTTCAGCGGAACGGAAACCAACAAGAGCAAACAAGTCCTGATGCAAGCCGCCTGTTCCGGCGGTACGGGCACCTTCATCGAAAAGACAGCGCGCAAGCTGGAGATCCCGACAGAGAAGCTCGCGAAAATGCGCTACACGGGATACACGCTGCACAAAGTGAGCAGCAAATGTGGCATCTTTGCCGAAGCCGATGCCAATACGCTGCTCAAAGCGGGAGTGCCCGTCGAGGAGATCATCGCCTCCCTCTTCGAGGCCGTCGTTTACCAAAACCTTGCCACCCTCACGCGCGGCAATACGCCGGTTCCAGAAATTCTTCTCCTCGGTGGCCCCAATCTTTTCTTTACGGGCCTGCAGGAAGCCTGGCGTTATCACCTCACAAAAGTTTGGAAAGAACGAAAGGTTGAGATTCCCGGCGACAAAGATCCCGCATCGATGATCCTTGTTCCGGACGACGCGCTTTACTACGCCGCGCAAGGTTGCGTTGAAGTTGGGCGAAGCGAACCACCCTCCTCCGGCATCTACTTAGGAATAGAAAATCTACGGCAGTGGATTGAGGTAGGACAGCACGAAGAAAAGAAGAAGGCAGGCCGCGGCGGCCTATGGAAGGATCCCCAGGAGCTTGAGTCTTTCAAGGCGCGCTACGCCGGCAAAAACGGGAATGGCAACGGAAAAAGTAATGGCAACGGCAACGGCCATGGAAACGGAAACGGAAATGGCAATGGAAATGGACACCACTCCGATCACGGTGTGGAAGCCGTCAGCAAAATCGGAAAGCTAGGGCGCGTCCTCGTTGGCTGCGATTTCGGCTCGACCACGGCTAAAGCCGTATGCCTCTCTCCCGAAAAAGAGCTGCTCTACTCTTGCTACGCGCTGAGCCGCGGAAATCCCATCGAGGATGCCAAAGTATTGTTCCGGCAGGTCCGCGAAGCCATTGGCATCGGCGAAATCGTGGGTCTCGCGATTACCGGCTACGGCAAAGACTTGCTGAAAGGAATCCTGGGTGCCGATTGTCCGGTGGTAGAGACGATCGCCCACGCCAGCGCCGGTCTGCATTATTTTCCAGACGCGGATTGCATCTGCGATGTCGGTGGCGTCGACGTAAAAATCATGCTCCTCAACAACGGCGCGGTAACCGATTTTCGCCTCAACTCCCAGTGCTCCTCCGGAAACGGAGCATTCCTTCAGGGCGTTGCCGAACGCTTCAATATTCCGATGAGCGAAATGGCCGACCGCGCGTTTCTCGCCGAGTCCATGCCCCAATTATCCATGGGCTGCGGCGTCTTCCTGCAAAGCGACATCGTGAATCAGCAGCGCAAAGGTTGGCAAGCAGACGAGATTCTTGCGGCCCTTTGCGCCATTCTTCCGCTCAACGTATGGATTTATGCGGGCGGCTTGAACAACCTAAAACAGGTCGGCCGAAAGTACATTCTCCAAGGTGGAACGCACAAGAATCTCGCCGTCGTGAAAACTCAAGTGGATTTCATCCTTTCGAAAATTCCGGAAGCCGAGGTTGTCGTGCACCCATTCTCCGGCGAAGCCGGTGCCATCGGAGCTGCCCTCGTCGCTCTGGACTGGTGGGAAAAGGGCGGACGAACCAGTTTTCGTGGCTTCGACGCCGTCGACCGGCTGACGTACAAGACGGTCACTGCAGTCGAAACGGTTTGTCATTGGTGTCCGGTCAATTGCCAGCGCAGCTTCATCGACGTGGAGCTCGACGGAGGCAAAGGCCGCGAGTGGAGCAAGGTTCCGCTCGGCACTGGCTGGGAGCGCGTCATCGTAAACAATTCCTGCCCCAAAGGACTCGTCGAAGATCTCAACGAAATGAAAGTCATCAAGACCGAAATCGAGAGGACGAAAAATGCCTTTCCGAATGTTGCCGACCTGGTTCGCAAAGAAGCCTTCCGTCGCGTCTCCACCTAAGGATCGCTCGCAGCTCCGCGTCGGCATTCCCAAAGTCCTGAATATTTGGACGACCAGCCAGTTCTGGGTGGGCTTCCTGAAGTCATTGGGAGTCGCGTCGGAAAATATCGTTTGGAGTTCGGATACTTCCGAAGAACAGGGCCGTGAATTCGGCAAAGGCCGCGGCACTGTGGATTGCTGTTATCCAGTGAAATGCATGAGCGGCCACTACGGCGAATTGATATTCGGCCAGAAGAAAAAGATCAACATCCTCTTTAGTCCCATGATTCATTCGCTGCCGTCGATTCTTCACGGGCACGTGGTGGACACGGTCACCTGCACACGCGTTATGGCCGGCCCCGAAAGCGTAAAGGCCGGTTTCATGAAAGAGCGCGACGTGTTTGCGGAAAATGGCATCGTCTATGTCTCGCCCTTCGCCAGCCTCGGCGACCGCAACATGGTTACGGAACAGCTCTATACCTCGCTGAAAGACTCATTCGATCTGGACATGGAAGAGACGGAGCGCGCGGTGCAAGCCGGATTTCTTGCGCTCGATACTTTCAGCGAAAAGGCGCGTCAACACTCTCGGGATGTTCTGACCTGGTGCGCGAAAAATCAAAAACCCTGCATCCTCGTGCTCGCCCGGCCGTATCACATGGACACTGGCATCGGCCATGAAATCGAAGGCGAGCTGCAGGCGCATGGCTATCCAATTCTCTGGCTGCAATACCTTCCCAACGACCTGGACCTGATGAACTGGGTGTTCGAAGAGGATCTGCGTGCCGGGCGGATCAAAAGCGCATTCGACATCAACGATGTCTGGACCTCATCTTACAGCAGCAACACCAACGAAATCATGTGGGGCGCAAAATTTGCAGCCCGGTGCCCGTGGATCATTTGCGTGGTCCGGCTATCGAGCTACGAATGCGGCATGGACCAGCCAACGTATACGCCCACGCAGAAAATCGTAGAAGCGACTGGAACATTGTTCTTTAAGTTCGGGGATCTGGACTCCACCAAACCAAGCGGCAGCATCAAAATCCGCGTCGAGACGATCGTCCACTACATGGCGAAGTATTCGCAGGAAATCATCCAACGTAAGTTGCATTTGCTTTCGCCTCGCTGCCCGCTGGATGACGCCGCAACGCCGGCGAAGTCCGTCCCCGCCAACGCGCCCCCAAATGCAAAGGCCGTCGGCGTTTGCTGACAAATTCGCTGGCTGGGTGCTTCGCGTTTGAATTCCGAGTGAAAGTGGTACGTCCAGTGTTTACTGCGGAGGCCTTGAGGTTGCGCTAATCGCCATGGCGCGTAAGGTCATTATTGAAGAGCCGAATTCCGTTTCGGCTCAGTAGACACCCTCCCTTGCTGCCACCTCCTCCGGCCCATAGCACCGCGCCCGCGTTGGCCGTTACTCAAGCGGCACCGAGCCAGTTTTCTACGAGCGTTCTGATGGCAATAACGGGCCTAGCGTCCTATTCTGAATCTACTCAAACGGAGACAAAAACGGATGGGATTCGCTCAGATTTTCCAGCAAAAACGGCAGTATTTCGTCAAATGCTTGGTTGGCACGGCCGCTATCTTTTTTGTGGCCTCGCCTTGTTTTTCTCAATCTAAGCCGTCGGGCCAGCAAGCTGAAACGCCGTGGACTAAGGATTTGAAGAAGTACCCTGGCTTGCTTCCCGAGCTCAGTCGGCTGATCGAAAAACTCAAACAGAACATCCAGTTTCCAGCGGCACGAGGCGAAAGCCGTCTCCTGCCTCTGCTCCCCGCATCCACGATGGCCTATGCCGCGTTTCCAAATTATGGAGACGTTGCGGAGCAGGCGCTCAAGATTTTTCGTCAAGAGTTGCAGGACAGCTCCGTCCTCCGCGAATGGTGGGGACACGGCGATCTGGCCACTGCCGGGCCCAAGTTCGAGGAGGGTGTCGAGAAGTTCTATCAGTTCGAACAATATCTAGGAGAGGAAATTGTGGTGTCCGGCGCAATGGAGAGTCCGGAGCCCCGCTTCCTGGTTGTCGCGGAAATCCGCAAGCCAGGCTTGAAGAAATTCCTTGAGCAGCTGTTGGCTCTAAACCCCGGCAAATCCTCACTGGATATTCGAGTTTTAGATCTGCAGGAACTTGTGGCCATGAAGGAGGAAGGCCCTAAGCAGATCCTTAACGTGCTCGTGCGGCCTGATTACGTTGTGGCATCGTCCGACATAGCCACCCTGCGCAGTTTCAATGCTCGGCTCGATCGCGGTACCCGGGAGTTTGCCTCTACTCCGTTTGGGCAGCGCGTCGCGGAGGAGTATACAGGGGGGGCGTCCGTTCTAGCGGCCGCTGATCTTCACAGAATTCTGAACCAAATTCCTTCGAGCGCGAAGGAGAACGCTAATCTCCAGCGCAGCGGATTTGCCGACGTGAAGTACCTGGTCTGGGATCACAAAAGTGTGGCCGGCCCAGTGGCCAACCAAACCGTCAGCCAAACAGAATTGAGCTTCAGCTCACCGCGGCATGGATCTGCGGCTTGGGTCGCAAAGACGGGGCCGTTGAGCAGTCTGGATTTTGTCTCGCCCAAAGCCATGGCCGCTGGCACTGTAGTGCTTGCAAGTCCTTCACTGCTCTTTGACGATCTGAAAGAGATGGAGAGTGCTTCGAGCCAGAGCCCTTTCGCATCGCTCGCGGTGTTTGAAAAAATGCTGAATCTCAGTTTGAAAGACGATCTGCTCAAATACCTCACCGGCGAGATCACGCTGGAGTTGGACAGTATTGCCCCGCCGCAGCCCGTCTGGAAAGTCATCCTCAAGGTCAACGACGCCGGCCGTTTACAGCAAACTCTGAGTACGTTACTGGCGGCAGCGCATCTCGAAACGCAGCACTCCGACGAAGGCGGAGTCACGCACTACACCGTCGCGGTTCCTTCAGGAAACGCCACCCGCGAAATCGGCTACGCCTTTGTCGATGGTCACCTCATTGTAGGAGCAAACCCCGAAGTGGTTGCCGATGCGGTTCGATTCCATGGATCAGGTGGCTCGTTGGCGAAGACCACGAAGTTCCTCGCGGCGCTACCACCCGGCCATCCGTTGGAGGCCTCCGCTTTGCTTTACCAGGACCCAGCCGCATTGGCGGCGGTCAGCACGCGGCAGATCGCGCCGGAAATGGCTGACTTTCTTGCGGAGTTTTCGAAGGATTCCTCGCCCACGATTGTCTGCCTTTATGGGGAGGAATCCGCCATCCGCGCAGCGAGCAAGGGCGGAGGGTTTGACGTCGGCGCCGCTCTGATCGTGGCGGCCATTGCGATTCCCAACTTGCTACGTTCGCGGATGGCCGCCAATGAAGCGTCTGCAGTCGGCAGCTTGCGCTCCGTGAATACCGCCCAGATTGCCTATGCTGGCATGTATCCCAAGCGAGGCTATGCGCCGGATCTGACCACGCTCGGAATCGATCCGCGTAATCCTAAGTCCGCATCGGCGGACCATGCGGGCTTACTTGATGCGAGTCTAGCTAACGAAAGCTGTACGGCAAACGCTTGGTGCACCAAATCGGGATACCGTTTCCGCGTGACAGCCCTCTGCAAGCAACTGCCATGCAAGGAATATCTAGCGGTCAGCACGCCCGTCGACACCAACACCGGAGTGCGAAGCTTTTGTACGACCTCCGACGGAGTGATTCGCTACAGAACGGGCGCTCCTTCAACCGTCCCGGCCAGTGTGGCGGAATGCAAGACGTGGTCTCCGCTGCGGTAAGCGAATTCAAAATTCGCGATCCGCCTCGCTCCGCCTCTCTCGAGTCATGTTGTTCCATCGAAGATATCCGCACATGCTCAGTTCGCTGGCCTCCGTGCAGGGCGAAAACCTGCTACATTCTGGGGCGCACCATCCGAAGCGGCGCGCCGCGCGGTTGATCTGACGCGTACTGCTATCGAAATGTTTGCGGTTTATTCCCTGGAGCGATATGAGGCGAGCTACTGAGTTGGCAAGAATCCTGATTGTATTCTTTTTGAGCGCGTCTATCGTTGCTGGGATTGCGGGGCAGCAGTCTTTTCCCGTTACCTCCACCGTGAATGAATCATCTATCGCCGGCCGCCCCGTCGAACTGGATAGCCAGGGTAAACTCCTCCCGTGGCCCATGCCGAACAACACCGGATACTCCTACTCTGCGTATTTCCTTTCGCAATGGACCATTCTTTGGGACCAGTACAACCGTCAGCGCCTGCCTTACTATTTCTGCTGTTTCGATTTCGACCGCACGACCTTTGAATTGATGCCGGAGTGGCATTGGGTGAATTCGACGGGCTATTTGCGCTCCATGATGCAGGGTTTTGTCGAGCGGCTGTATCCCTACACGGGCGACGCGCGCACGCTGGAATTTCTCCAGAATTTTGTCGACTACGAACTGGAAAATGGTTTGACGCCCGAAGGCTGGGCCTGGGCGCAAGTGCCTTATCCGTCCGCCAACCCGGGAAGCCGCCGCTACACCGGCTGGAGCGAGCATGGAGAAGACTTCGTTGAGCCGCACGTCGTCGGGGAAGATGGCTACGCCTATCTCCGGCTCTATGAGATGACCGGTAACACGAAATACCTGCGCGCAGCGATTCGCTGCGCCGAAGCGCTCGCCAAGAATTTCAAGCCCGGGGATGAACTCCATTCACCCTGGCCTTACCGCTGTTTCGCGCGCGATGGCAGCCTCGCTGGCGGCAAAGGAATGTTTCCTTACTCCGCGAATGTCGTCGAACCGATCATGCTGCTGGACGAACTGATCCGGCTGAATCAGGGCGACACTGTTTCCTACAAGCGGGTTCGCGAAGGCGCCTGGGCCTGGCTGATGAAATACCCAATGCAAAACAATGTGTGGGTCGGCTATTTCGAGGATGTGCAAGCCAGCATGGGAAACATGAACCAGGTCATTCCCCTGGAGTTCGCGCGCTATGTCCTCCTCCACCCGGAAAAGGATCCTGAGTGGCGCGAGCATTCGCGAAAGCTAATCGATTGGGTAAAGACCACGCCGAAGTGGCCGAAATATGTCGTTCACGGCGCACTGGTCACAACCGAGCAGGGAAACGGAAAGGAATTCTGCTGCAATCTTCCGAATCAGTGCTGCGACAGCCATAGTGCGCGGCTCGCTGCGGTTGAGGCTTTCTATTATGCGAAAACGGGCGACGTTGCCTACAAGGAAGCGGCCTACCGCACCTACAATTGGGTCACTTATTTTCAGGGGCTTCCCGGAGCAGCCCACGCCCCCTTCAGCAATCAATGGTGGTTCACCGATCAATTTGCCGATGGGACCCGCAGAATGATGGATGCATTCTGGGCCGTTCCGGAATGGGCTCCTGCGGATGAATCTCACTTGCTGGGGTCCCTCTCGGCGGTAACAAAAATCGCCTACGGCCCCGGCGCCGTTACTTATTCAACTTTCGACGCCGATTCCACCGATGTATTGCGCGTGGATTTTGTTCCTGAGTTCGTAACGGTCGGCGGAAAAACGATCAGCCGCCGCAAGGACCTGGATCAGGAAGGATTCACCTTCGATGACGCGTCGCACGTGCTTTCCGTTCGCCACACCAGTTCTAGAGACGTGGACATTCAAGGAAAGAGCGATCACATCCCGCCTTCCTACATCACGTTTGACGATCCGCATCTTCCTGCGGGAACGCCGTTGGAGGGCCAGTATCCTTCCGGCCTCGTAGATTGGGGCAAGGGCGAATGGCAAATCGGCACGCCCTACGGAAAGTTCGGTACGTTTACCCTCGCCCTGGCCGATCCAAAAGCTCCGCGCGCGGAATTTCATTTCTACGCGCCCCTCATTTTTGCAGGCGTGGACATTTACAACGATGGAGACGGCGACGCGACGATCACCATTCGCTCCCCGGAAAATCGCGAAGTATCCTTCACCATCAAGCCCAAGGAACTCCGCCGTTTGAGGACCGATTGGCGCGATGTAAGCACTAGAGTGTCCTTCGACATCACCAACGGCCAAGGCCTGCGGTTTGACAACCTGGCTTATCTTCATCCTTGAATTCATCAGAGCCACGCTGCTCAGCCCACATAATATTGCGATGCAGCGATTTGGAGTGCGGCAGCCCTGCTGGCGCTTTTCTTAGTAACGGGCACGACTCTATCTTTGGCGAGATTCATCGGGGATGATAGCCGTCACCAGGCGCGCGCCGTGCCGCCGATTGGAAGAGTGCGCTCGGTTGGCAGCATTCGTGAGGGCCCGGTTGGCCGGGGATCCGCTGAAACATTCTTGAGAGGAATCCCGCCTTTTTCCCGGAAGCGCAAATCAAACATGAGGTTGATGATCAGCGTCCGACTGCTGCGGTAACTTGACCTTGGTCAGCCAGAAATCAATCACGCTCCTGACGAGCGTCGCGAAGGCGTCCCACTGTGCGGGCTTGGTGAGGTAACAGTTCGCCTGAAGCCGGTAGCTTGTTGCAACATCCGTTTCTAGCTCGGAAGTGGTCAATACGACTGTGGGAATCGTTTTCAATTTAGGATCGGCCTTAATGAGCGCAAGCACCTGGCGTCCATCCATTTTGGGGAGGTTAAGGTCGAGCAAGATAAGATGCGGACGCGGAGCCTTGACGTTCACGCCCTCGCACCTCAGAAAAGCCATGGCCTCCACTCCGTCCGCGGCAACGTGTAAGCGGATAGACTCGTTCGCGTCGCGGAAGGCTTCCCGCGTCAGCCGTATATCGCCGGGACTGTCTTCCACCAAAAGTACCTCTGTAGACATGGACTCTTCACTCCTCGATCTTCGATGGCGCGAGGGCACCATGGGGACCCTCCGCAAGCTTATGTATTCTCGGTTGGCATCGCGTCTGATCAGCTCACGATTCAGTTTGGCGCCTGCCGCGGCAACTTGACCATGGTCAGCCAGAACTCGTTGATGCTCTTCACCAGCTTCTCAAACTGGTCCAACTCCACAGGCTTGGTGAGGTAGCAATTCGCCAGCAGCTCATAGCTCTTCAAAATATCCATCTGGTCCTCGGAAGTGGTTAGGATCACCGTTGGGATTGTTTTCAAGTTTTCATCCTCTTTGATTCGCGCCAAAACTTGCCGCCCGTCCAATCGAGGAAGGTTGAGATCAAGCAAGATCATGTCGGGTCGAGGGGCGTGTCTTAATTTCCCCTCGCGCTTCAGAAAAGCCATAGCCTCCACTCCGTCATTGACAACATGCAGATATACGAGTTGATTCACCTCGTGAAAAGCTTCTTGCGTTAGCCGTACATCCCCCGGACTGTCTTCGACCAAGAGAACTTCTACAGGCCTGCCAGCCGCCCCATTGCTTTTCATGATTTCCTTTCCGATTCTGCCAAGGCAAACCGAAACGTGCCTCAGCAACGGACTGCAAAGTTTTTGCGCGCGGCTGTTGACTCAAGAGGTCAGCCGGCTGCGAGGGGAGCAACTTCCGAAGGGACTTTCATTGTGACCCTGGGGCGCGCAATGTCAACAGCAGCAAACGAACTCTAGTCGATCTAGTTAGCCCGCTTTCCATGAATCGCCTGCGGGTTGTTACTTGCTACCCGCATGAAACGCACGCCGTGTTAAGCTCACCACCCACGTAGTGAACTGCGGCCCGTGAGGTGACTATGGGCGAAGACGTCTCCGGCCCCAAGCTGCATCCGGAAGATCCAAAGCGAAAGGAACATGTAGTTGGCGAGCCTATCACCGGGGCAGGCGAACCTGCGAGTGGTGAGCCCACTTTTGACTCAGCTGGGAGCGGACCCGCTACTTCCAGAGCCAGGGACCAGGCCTCCATCGGGCCATACGTTCTGGTCCTGAAATTAGGTGAAGGCGGAATGGGACAGGTATGGCTTGCGGAGCAGACCGCTCCGGTCAAACGGCAGGTGGCTCTGAAGCTGATCAAGGGCGGGTTGTACGACAGCGCGGTGATACAACGGTTCGAATCGGAGCGGCAATCGCTGGCGGTGATGAATCATCCGGCGATTGCCAAGGTGTTCGACGCGGGATCGACAGCCGATGGCCAGCCGTACTTCGTGATGGAGTATGTGGATGGTCCGCCCATTACGCGCTATTGCGACAACAAAAAATTGAAGATTCGGGAGCGGCTCGATCTCTTCATAAAAGTTTGCGAAGGCGTGCAGCACGCCCACCAGAAGGCCATCATTCACCGCGATTTAAAGCCATCCAATATCTTGGTCGTGGAAGTGGATGGAAAGCCGGTGCCCAGGATTATAGATTTCGGCTTGGCGAAGGCCATTTCGCCGCAATTGGGCTGGGAACAAACACAATTTACACAGATGGGCGCGGTGATCGGCACGCGTGGATTCATGAGCCCCGAGCAGGCTGACCCAAGCGTTCTGGATGTGGATACGCGGACGGACGTGTACTCGCTGGGCATCCTGCTGTACGTGCTGCTGACGGGGATGCTGCCCTTCGATTCTGAGGGAGGAAAGAAAAAGCCAATCGACGAAGTGCTGCGCGAACTAAGAGAGGAGGATCCACCGAGTCCAAGTTCAAAGCTCAGCATGGAGAAGGAGTCGGCGACTGCCGCGGCAGAAAAACGAGGGACAGAAACGAAGCAGCTTGTGAAGTTGCTGCAGGGTGATCTGGACTGGATCACGATGAAGGCCGTGGAGAAAGATCGCGCCCGGCGATACGGAGCTCCTTCTGAGCTGGCGGCTGACATTGAACGATACCTGGAGAACAGACCCGTCCTGGCGCGCCCGGCGAGCACGGGCTACAGGCTGAAGAAGTACGTGCAGCGCCATCGCGTGGGAGTTGCGGCAGCTTCAGGCGCGGCGGCCCTGTTGGTGGCTTTCGCCGTAACGCAAGCCGTGCAGCTGCGGCGTATCACCCGAGAGCGCGACCGCGCGAATCGAATTACGGATTTCATGACGAACATGTTCAAAGTGTCGGCACCGAGCGAGGCGCGTGGCAACATTGTCACCGCGCGGGAGATTTTGGACAAGGCGTCGAAAGATATCGGCGCGGGGCTGGCGAAAGATCCCGAACTTCAGGCGCAGATGATGGCCGTGATGGGGACTGTATACGATAACCTCGGGTTGTATACGCAGTCCGAATCGCTGACAGCCCATGCTGTTGAGATTCGCCGCCAAGTTTTGGGTCCCAAACATCCGGACACACTTGAGGCTGAAGAGCAACTCGGATGGGAGCTTTTTCGGGAGGGCAGATACAGCGATGCGGAGAGACTTCTGCGGCCGTTGATCGATGAGAGCCGTCGGGTGCTCGGCCCGGCAAATCCGACGACGGTGCTTGGAATGGAGGCTTTGGGTAAAACTCTGACTGACGAACGTCGATACCAAGAGGCAGAGAAATTAGAGCGGGAATCACTGGACATCGAAATGCGCACTTTGGGGCCGGAGCATCCTGCCACGGCAAATGCGATCGATGACCTTGCGGATCTTCTGACGGACGAAGGTCAGTTTGCCGAATCGGAAAAGCTGCACCGGCAAGCGCTCGACATCCACCGCCGCATTCAGGGGCCAGAGCATCCATCAACCCTGATCTCGATGCATAACTTGGCCGTCGTTTTATCGGACGAAGGCCGCAATGGCGAAGCGGAGACACTTTATCGAGAGGAACTCGACATCGCTCGCCGTGTCTTTGGACTGGAACATCCGGATACAGCACATGTCATGAACGACCTGGCGAACGTTCTGTCGGACGAAGGTCGCTACGAGGAAGCCGAGAGGTTGAATCGGGAGGCGCTTGAGATCCGCCGCCGGGTCTTCGGGCCGGATCACCCAATCACCGCTAGCTCCGTCTACAATCTAGCTTGCCTCGCCGCGCTCACGGGGAGGCAGGATGAAGCAATGTCGCTACTGAGCCAAGCCGTCGATCACGGGCTGAGCCCTCACTACGACTCAGGCATAAGTAAAGATACCGATCTCAAATCCCTGCATGGTGACCCGCGCTTCGACGCACTCGTTGCTCACGCCAAAGAGCGCGCGGCGGCAGCACAAAAACCCGACTAAGCCCAACGTTGTTGCAACAGGCATGGCGCGATCGGAGCAAAAACCAAAATGGCGCTGTGCGATAGATCCAAGCGGTTATAGCATCAGCGCTTATGAAAAAGCGAAACGGCACCGAAGCCATCGGGGCCAGCGAGGTTCTAAAGTGGATTCAAAAGCGCGAAGTCGAGATGACGCGTCTGTTGGCGGACCTCGTAGCCATTTCGTCGGAAAATCCGCCCGGCAAAAATTATCAGGCTGCTGCAAAAGCTCTCGAAAAGTACATTCGCAGGGCCGGGCTCCATTGCAAACGGCTCCAGCCTAAAGCCAAAACAAAAGCCTCTAAGGAAAATCCAGCTTGTTTGCTGGGAGAATACGGCAACGGAGATCGCACGCTCTATTTTCACGGGCATTACGACGTTGTTCCCGCACAAGCGTCCGAGCAGTTCAAGCCATTGCGAAAGAAACATTTTCTATTTGGTCGCGGCGCTTGCGATATGAAGGGCGGCATCGTCGCGATGCTCTATGCGATTCGCGCGTTGAAGGAGCTTGGTGCGAATCTCGGCGCGAAAATTGGGCTGATGCTCGTTCCCGATGAAGAAACGGGCGGAGCGCGCGGTTCGGCACGTTTGGCCAAGGAAGGACTGCTGGGACGCGGCGGAATCGGAATGCTCACGGCGGAGCCGACGAGCGGTGTGGTGTGGAATGCCAATCGCGGAGCGATCTCTCTGCGAATCGAAGTGCGTGGCAAATCCGCCCACGTTGGATTGCAACATCGCGGAGAAAACGCGTTCGAACGCATGCACCGCGTAGTCGAGCGATTGCTGGCTCTGAAGCGGGAAGTCGAGTCCCGGTCGACCCGCCACGCGATGGAAGCGAAATCCAGTCACTCTGCGCGGTTAGCCCCCGATCCAGGCGTTCCCCTCGGCCGCCATTCCATATTGATGATCGGCGGACAAAGCGGCGGCGGCGCGAACTTCAACGTGGTTCCCGAGATTTGCTGGTTTACAGTCGACCGAAGGATCAATCCTGAAGAAAATCTGCAAGCCGAGAAAGAAAGATTGATCGGCGCTCTGGAAGAATGCAAACGTGACGGTATCCCTCTCGAATGGAAGATTTTTCAGGAAGGCGAATCCGCCGCCAGCAGCGACGAAGAAAAACTGGCGCGGGCGCTTTCTACAAGCGTCACAGCAATCCGCGGTAAGCCGCCTCGTTTCGAGATGTGTCCCGGGCTTTTGGAGACGCGATTTTACGCGGCGCGCGGTATACCGTCTTATGCGTACGGTCCGGGCTTGCTTTCTGTTGCCCACGGGCCGAAGGAATACGTCGACATGCGTCGCGTCATGGAATGCGCCGCAATTTATGCGTTGACGGCTCTCGAGTTTCTAGGTAAGTAGTGCCCCTGCAGGCTATAAGAGCCTGGCTCATTCAAAACTGGAATGCGTGTTAATGAAAGGACGGAGACACATGCTTGCATTTAAGTCTGCGTATTCGAAGCGTTGCGGTATCGCTCTGCTCTGCTTTTGCGGAGTTCTTGCTGCCGTTCCTTCGGCGGTTCGTGCGCAGGCAATTGCTTCTCCGAGCGCTCCGACAGCCACGCAAGATCCAAAAGTGATCGATCAAGCCTGGCAGAAGGCTAGCGCGAAGTATGATGAACCGCGCGCGGCCCTCCTCAAGGAAGTGGATCGCAAGGGTCACGACGGCCCGTTCCGTCCCGACTGGGAATCCCTCCAGAAATATGAGGTCCCCGAATGGTATAAGGACGCGAAGTTCGGAATCTTCATCCACTGGGGCGTGTACTCCGTTCCGGCATTCGGCAACGAGTGGTATCCGCGCGACATGTATCGCGAAGGGTCCGACGAATACAAACATCATCTTGCCACGTACGGCCCGCAAGATAAGTTTGGATATAAGGACTTTGTGCCCATGTTCAAGGCCGGGCAATTCGATCCCGCTGCTTGGGCGCGCCTCTTCAAAGACGCCGGCGCCAAGTATGTAGTTCCCGTCGCGGAGCATCATGATGGATTCGCGATGTATGACAGCGGTCTAAGCGATTGGACCGCGGCGAAAATGGGCCCGCACCGCGACGTAATTGGCGAACTCTCCAAAGCCGTCCGAGCGGAGGGTCTCCACTTCGGCGCTTCGTCGCATCGGGTCGAACATAATTTTTTCCTTGGTGTCGGGCGCCAGATTACATCCGACATCAACGATCCGTTGTTCGCCGCATTTTACGGCCCGGCGCACAATTGGATGGAAGCAAAGCAGGGCACGCCTCTGGCGAATGATTTTACGTATGTTTCGCCGGCGTGGACTGCGGATTGGCTCGCCCGTTCTTCGGAAATCGTCGAGAAATATCATCCCGACATCATGTATTTCGATTGGTGGATCGGCCAGGCTTCGGTTCGGGCGGATCTGACGCGCTTTGCCGCTTTTTACTACAACACTTCGCTGAAATACGGCGATCACGTCGGCGTGATCAACTACAAGGACTTTGCGATTCAGGAGCATAGCGCGGTGCTGGACTTGGAACGCGGGCAGTTGGGCGACATCCGCCCGCTGTACTGGCAGACCGACACTTCGGTGAGCAACAAATCTTGGGGCTACATTAAGGACGACACCTTCAAAACGCCGCAGTTCGTCGTGCAGCAACTGATCGATATCGTGAGCAAAAACGGGAATCTGCTCTTGAACATCGGCCCTCGCTCCGACGGCACGATCCCCGAAGAAGTCCAGGCGGTGTTGCGCGATGTAGGTTCGTGGTTGAAGGTAAATGGAGAAGCCATTTACGGCACGCGTCCGTGGAAGACTTACGGCGAAGGGCCGACAAAGGTTGCCGCCGGTTCGTTCCATGACACGGACACGGCGGGTTACACGGCGGAAGATTTTCGTTTCACTACAAAAGGAAACACTCTTTACGCGTTGGAACTTGGTTGGCCCACGGGAGGCGCGGCACTCATACATTCGCTCGGAAGCACTGCATTGAATGGCCGGAAGATTAGCTCAGTCGCGCTGCTTGGTTCGGATGCAGCGCTCTCGTTTCAGCAACAACCCGACGGCTTGCGAATTCAGCTTCCCGCGCAGGCTCCGGGCAAGTACGCGTACGCGTTCCGCATAGTCTTGGACAGCGTGGCCCCTTAGAGATCACCGATACGCTGGCGCCGGGAATTGAGCCGCGTGACGGGAACGGTCCGCTTAGTTGGCGATGGTGAGTTCGATGGTGATAGCGGCGGGGATACGCTGGCCCGAGAGGGGCGTCTGGTCGATGACCGCGCCGTGCGGCCATTGTGGCGCCGAAACATAATTCACTTTGCGGCGCAGCCCGGCGACATCCAAGCGATGCTGCGCGTCGACCTCGTTCAATCCTACGAGATGCGGCATGACGTAGGCGGGTTCGCGCGGACCAGCAGAGACGAGCACGTCGACGCGAGGAGTGGCGGCGCCGCCACCTGGGCGCGGCGTCTGGAGTATAACGGCGTCGGCCGGCTCCTCCGGAGTGGTGATGCCCGAGACCTCTCCGACTTGCAGCCCGGCGCGCAGTAACACGATGCGCGAGGCGCGCAGCGAGTTTCCTTCGAGCAGCGGAATTTGCAATTGTCGCTGCCCAAGACTGAGAACGACGTGGGCCTGCTGCGAAACCTTCATGAGCATGCCTGGTGGCGGGCTCTGCCGCACGACGACGTTAATTGGAAGCTCGCTGTAAATACGGTCCGCGACGCGAAGAACGAGTCCTCGAGAGTGCAGCAGACCGTTGGCCTCCGAGACATTCTTACCCACGAGATTGGGCATGTTCACTTCGCGGCCGTGAATGGCGATCCGCATGGCGGTAATGGCGCTCAGAAATGCGGCCGCCGCCAGGATGAAAACAAGCAGCGCCATCCGGCTTACCCATTCAAGTCGTTCTCTGAGAGTCATAGGAATTTGCCGATCTCAGGTTTCGAGTTTCCGCTTCCAGTGTAAAACCGCAAGCGGCGTGACGAAAAGAGTTTTTACTTCTTGAGTGGCGGAGCCGGGTAGTCCGGCAACTTGTCCTTGCTGGTGTCCGCGCGTTTGACTTCGAGTTCGTCGAAGAGCAGCGAAGGGCAAATGATGGTCGTGGGCACTCCCCCGCTGCGATTGCTGACGAGCGGGTCATTGCCGACAGCGATGAGATTGCTGCGCAGAGCGCGGACATCGAGCTCGCTGAACACGGCGCCACGAACCAACTCCTCATGCCCATCCGCGTAGACGCGATACAGAAGCCGTGGAGAATTGCCGGGGCCGAGCGTGTCGACGCGATAAGCATATGGTTTGCCTTGCTCGGCGACCATCTGCAGTATTTTCTTCTTCAACTCTTCTGGTGACTGCGCTTCCGCACTTTTTAAGAGCAGCACGCCGAGGCTCGGAGAAGGGAAGGATCCCGGGGCGGCTCGGCCGTGGCCATTCGAAGCGGGAAAATCGCGCACGGGCTGGCGTCCCAGCAGATAATTGTTGAGCATTCCGCCTTCGATGATATTTACGGTCTTGGCTTTCACGCCTTCGTTGTCGATCTCATAGCTCCCGACCAGGCTGTGACCTTGAAAATCTTTCAGTGTCGGGTCGTCAATGATGGTGAGAAAGCTAGGCAGCACGCGGGTTTTGTAGCTCGTGGCGAACGCGCCGACCGTACGGTTGGGTCTGCCGGGCTGGGGCTTGCGGCCGACGATGTTTGAACCCACAAGCGAAGCGATTACGTCATCCGACGCATCCGGAGCGAAGAGAACAGGGCCTCGATATTCCTCTTCAACGATGGGTGCTTTGCGAAGAGCCACTACCGTTTCGAGCGCCTGTTTAACGTCGCTGAGCAATTTGTCCGGTGCGGGAAGCTCTTCCGGCCGGCCAACCATCCAGTACGGATTGCGGCTCACCCGCATGCCATCATCGGCTTGCGCGGAGCTATTCAGTTGCAAGTTGTAGGTCGTCTTTCCATTGCGCGTCACGGTGCCTTCGGAATCGACAAAGTATTCGTTGATGGCCGAAAAACGAGCCGAGGCGCTGACGGATTGAATGTCGGGGTATTGGCGATAAAGATTGGTGATGTCCGCCAGAGTTTTGCCCCACGCGGCTTCATCGACTTTAAGAGATACGATAGGCTCCAGGGCGTTGACGACGGGTTCCTTGGAAAAATCGTCGACAGGATTGGGGTCCACGCTGAAGCGCTTCATTTCCGCTTGCTTATCGGCGAGGGCCTGGCCGGCGGCTTTATAGGCCTCGTCGGTGGTCAGCCAGATTTGGTGGCGAAGAGCGATGGGATCGTTGTCGAGCGGGAGAATGTTGGTTTCTCCCATACCTTGGCCGAAGTAGCTGTCCTGCTTGTAGTCGCCGACGCGAACTACCACGCGGAGAATACGGAGTCGAACGCGCTGGCTTTCGCGGAGCGCGCCGAACGCGGCTTCAGCGTCGTAGTCGTCCACGTCGTTGACGCGGTATTCGATGTAATACGGGGCCTGGACTTGATCGATCTTGAGTTGCGCTTTGGAGCGGTCCAGTTCGGTGAGCAGCGCCTCGAGCAGGGCATCGCCCCCGGCTGACGGGTGCGGTGCTGAACTGTCCGCCGAAGCCGTTTCCGTGCCAAAGCGAACTAACAATCCGGGATTTTCCAGTCCGTTATTCGAAGCGGAATCGTGAGTGGCGGCACGGAGCGGCGCAACGCCAAAGAGCAGCAAAACGGTCAAAAGTATCTCTGTCAGTGAGCGAAGAATTTTCATGGCTTCACCCCCGGTTGAGTTGCGTCAGCCTTTTGAGCTGGTTTCGCGGCGGCGCTGTCTTCAAAGCCTGGCGGAGGTAAGATCGGCGGCCGATCGTGGGAATGTTGACGTTTCTGGACCTCCATCTCCGAAAAGAGCATGGCTGGCGCAACGGCGGAGACTGGCACCTGGCCGCTTTCCGCGCCGCAGACCCCATTGAAGACGTGCTGCTGATCCCCCGTCAGCAAAATGCGCGTGAGTGCCGCGAGCGGTGTGCCCACGATGTCCACCCCACGGACCAGCTCATCAGGGCGCCCGTCTGCATAGACTTTGTAGACGATCACAGGAAGCACCTGGAAAGCTTGTGGGAGCGCGCGGCTGGTAAGGGTGAAGCCTCCCTGAATGTCGTCGAAATACAAGCCGTAGGGTTTGTTTTGTTTTTTCACTTCGTCGATCAGCTTCTGGCGCATCTCGGATTCCGGAACGCTTTGTGTGGAAGTGACAATCAAGTTGCCCTGGCGTCCCGTGGGCATCAGGCCTGGTTGATTCCGGCCGTGCCCGTTGGATTCGGCAAAATCCTTGATAGGCATGCGCGACATCAGAAAATTCTTCAGCACACCGTTTTGAATGACTTCAACGCGCTGCGCTGGCACACCTTCGTCATCGAAAGCATAGGATCCTGCCAGTTTCATTCCGGCAAGTTCGTGGACCGTGGGATCATCGGCGACGCTCAGGAATTTCGGCAGAACTTCCTGGCCGACTTTCTTTGTAAAGGTCTGGCCTTCTTCTTCATCGCGCTGGCGGTGGCCTTCCAGCCGGTGGCCGAGGACTTCATGGAAGAAGACGGCCGCCGCGCGCCCGCTCAGTAGTGCAGGGCCGTCGTACGGTTCCGCGACCGGAGCATTCTTGAGGGCTTTCAAATCGTCGGCCATCTTGGCGATCTTGGCGGTCAGATCTGCTTCACTGGGAAGGCCGCTGGCGGAAGGAGCCTGGAAAGTCTCGACGCGCAGCAACTCCATCCCGTCATCGGCGCGGGTCTGCGCTTCCATGATGAGGCGCGTGCTGTTGCTTGGAGACTCGATGGCGCTGCCTTCGCTCGAGACCATACGGGAGTTGGAATCCGTCACCTGCAATACGACGGTTGCAAAATAAACATCGGGATATTTGCGGAAAGCTCCAGACAAGCGGCTGACTTCGCTTCCCCAGGCGGAGCGGTCAAAGGCCGGAGGAGGGGTGACGCTGCCAAGGTGCGTTCCGGGAGTTTCCTTTGAGAAGTCGGGCGACTTGTCTTCTTCTTCCGCGCGCACGGCGGTGTTGGTCCGCACATTCAGGAAAGCCGGAGCGGCGCGCTTATACTCGCGGTCGGTCAATTCCCAGAGTACGCGCGCGATAGCGTCCTGGTCGTCACCGACCGGCAGCGTGCCTGACGTCATTCCCGTAGAGCGGCTCTGCCCGTGCGTGTTATCGAGGGCGGGTGTGCCTACGCGCATGACCACGTCGGCCTGACGCCGCTGTAAGGAGGCGTTAGTGAGAAGGCTGCCATACGCACCGACCAGCACGACCAGGTTCTGGTCATACACGGTGTAGCTCATGTAATAGGGAGCCGAGTCCGTTTTCCCTAATTCCGACTTCGCACGGGCGAGTTCGGCCTGCATCACTTTCATGACCGGATCGCTTACGGTTTTCGCCGTGGGCTTGTCGACGGCCGAAGTCGAGGAAGCTTCGTTGGCCGCGGAGGCAAGTGGCAGAGCAGCGAGTTGCGCGGCCAGCGCCCAGCACGCGGCAAAGCGCAAGGAATGCCTCGCACGGATGTTGAAACTCTCGCGCGTTAGAGATGATTTGAAACTGTTCATGGAATGTGAGCTCCCGATCATGGTGCTTCCGATGCAGGTGTTTCCGACGCCGCTTCTGTCGATGATCCAGGCAGATATGTATTGCGCAAGTAGGTCAATTTTTGAGTATGCCTGAGCGTTGGGCGGCGCGCAAACTAGCTTTCGCCGAAGTGTTCGCTGGTAAGCAAGTGGGCGCCATTGACAAACTCAGCCGCGGAAACCTGCCTGCGCCCTTCCAGTTTGACGCTCAGGAGGCGTAAATAGGTTGCGCTACCGCAATGAACCAGCACATTATTCCTCTGAATCAGCAAAGATCCCCGAACGGCTCCTTCCCCTCCGGTCGGACTCTGTTCGCCCAACTCATCAGACGCCGGCTCGCCCCAAATTTGGCAAGTCTGCCCGCGGAACGAGGTGTAGGCGCCTGGCCAGGGCGCGAACCCGCGGATCCGATTAAAGATATCCTGCGCGCGGAGGGACCAGTCGATGCGGCCGTCCTCTTTCTTGAGCATGGGAGCGCTTGAAGCGCCTTCCTGCTCTTGGGGGCGCGGAACGATCGCGCCGGCCGCCAGCCCACGAAGCGTTTCCGCCATAAGCGGGGCACCGAGCTCAGACATCCGAGCGGCTAGCTCCGGAGCAGTTTCCGCAGGGCCGATTTCCATTTCTCGTTGCAGGAATATTTCGCCCGTATCCATCCCCGCATCGATGCGCATCGACGTTACGCCGGTCTTCGTCTCGCCATTGACGATCGCCCAGTTAATGGGTGCCGCGCCGCGATATTTTGGAAGCAGGGACGCGTGGAGATTGATCCAGCCAAGTTTCGGGATGGGGAGAAGCCGCGCTGGAATGATCTGCCCGTACGCGATGATGACGACTACGTCGGGCGCAAGTCCTTGCAATAAGCTTTGAGTCTCCGGAGCGCGAATTTTCTCCGGCTGATGCACTGGAATTCCTGCGGCAGCCGCGGTTTCCTTTACTGGCGAAAACGAAACTTCATGCCCGCGCCCGCGCGGACGGTCCGGCTGCGTAATGGTTCCGACGATCTGAAAATCAGCTTGCGCAAGGAGGTGCCTCAGCGTGGGAACCGCGAACTGGGGAGTGCCGCAGAAGACGATGCGCATCAACGAATTCCTTCAAGACGCCGCGAGGCGCAAACCACCCAGCAGCCACGCCCCGATCGTCGAACTTATCCCTCGCAACCCCGCCTCACTCGTCGAAGAAATTCCCTGTAGGGGCGGGGCTTGCCCCGCCCTCCATCCGCCAGCAATCTCCCCGTAATCAAAAAATGACAGACTTCAGCTCCGCGCCCAAAAACGCCTACGGTAACAGTGTAGGGCTAAATGAGGCTGTTACCACTCGCCCTGTTTTTTGAGTTTTTTGATTTTGCGTTTGATCAGGTCGCGCTTGAGCATGCTCAGATGTTGTAGGAACAGGATTCCGTTCAAGTGATCGATTTCGTGGCAAAAGGCGCGAGCCAGAAGGTTTTCTCCTCGAATCTCGAACGATTCGCCTTTGGCATTTTGCGCGTGGATAGTCACGAATTGAGGCCGCATCACGTACCCGCGAAACCCAGGAATCGAGAGGCAGCCTTCTTCCTCGCGCACTTCACCTTCGGCATGAATGATTTCTGGATTAGCCAGCACGATTTTCGCTTCAGGATTTTTTCCACCCGTCACGTCCACGACCGTGAGTCGCATGCTCTTCCCGATCTGCGGCGCGGCCAAACCGACGCCTTGCGCTGCATACATGGAAGCGAACATATCCTCGGCAAGTTCCTCGAGTTCCGCATCAAACTTTTTCACCGCCGCTGTCGGCTTCTCGAGAATTGGGTCACCGTACTTGACGATCGGATAAATTTTGCGCGCGGGCGCTGCGGTCTCGACGGACGCCGGGGCCGGGCTGGCGGCCGCTTCAGAAGTCTTCGATTTGTCTGACATAGTTGTCGTAATTCCGCCGCATCTCCGAAAGGGAATCTCCCCCAAATTTTTGCAGAAAAGCATCCGCCAGCACAAGTGCGATCATCGCTTCGCCGGCCACAGCGCCCGCGGGGACGACGCACCAATCGGAGCGCTCATAGGCCGCCGCAACAGGTTCCTTGGTGACCATGTCCGCCGTGTGCAACGCTTGCCGCAGCGTGGAAATGGGTTTCAGATAGCCGCGGATGACGACATCTTCTCCATTGGTGATCCCGCCTTCGAGCCCACCCGCGCGGTTTGTAGAACGGCGAAAGCGCTTAGCATTTTTGTCGTAGGAAATTTCGTCCTGCACTTCGCTGCCGTACGATCCCGCAGCGGTCACACCTGCCCCGATTTCGACGGCTTTGACAGCTTGCACGCTCATGAGCGCCTGAGCCAAGCGCCCGTCGAGCTTTTCGTCCCATTGCGCGTGGCTCCCTAGGCCAACGGGCACATGGTGAGCGACAATCTCAAAAATCCCGCCGACGGTATTCCCCGCCTTCAGCGCAGCGTCAACTTCCGCTTTCATTTTTTCCTGCGTCGCCGCGTCGACGCATCGCAAAGGCGAGTCCAGATCGGCGCTGACCGCTTCAATTTCTTTCCAGGTCGCAACGCGTTCAAGTCGCACGTGCCCAACCTGAACTGTGTGGCTTGCGATTTCCGTCCCAAATTCGCGAAGCAACAGCTTCGCGAACGCGCCAGCAGCAACACGAGCCGCAGTTTCACGAGCCGAGGCCCGCTCCAGCACATAGCGTGCATCGTGAAAATTAAATTTTTGCGAGCCGGCAAGATCCGCGTGGCCCGGCCGAGGAGCAAGCAGTTTTCTTTCCTTGCCCGCGGATTCGGCCGTTGATTCAACAGGAAGAATGTTTTCCCAATTCGCCCAATCGCGGTTTTCAATGCGCAGCGCGATGGGTGCACCAATCGTCTGCCCGTGCCGTACCCCGGCAAAAATATCCGCGCGATCCTTTTCTATTTTTTGCCGTCCGCCCCGCCCATACCCAAGCTGCCGCCGGTGCAGCTCATGATTGATAAAGTTCAGATCGACAGGCAGAGACGCTGGCAGCCCGGAAACAAACGCCAGTAGCGCCTGTCCATGCGATTCACCAGCCGTATAGAACTTCAGCATCTGCGCAAACGTCCCCACTCACTTGAAATCTTGGCTCTATGGAAACAAGCAGTGTAGCCGCCGATTCTCGCGGCGTCCAGCGCGTCAGGAATACACAAGCGGTTCGGTGTCCGATTTCCGCGTTGATCTAGTACGTGGATCGCTTCCGAGCTTGCATGGAACGGATCGAAGGGTGCAACTTTGGTTCCTTGGGAGACGCCCCGCAGTAAATTCGGTTGCTCGCGGATTACTTAGGCGTCCCCGCTAAGGGGCCCTTCAACGTCACGGCGCCATTCACCGTCTTTGGATCGACGGTGATCTCCTTGAGCTTGGCCTCGACATCGGCGGGTACGTCGGTCTGCACTCGCCCCCCGAGATACTTCACCAGGAACTCTTCCATCGCGGTGACCATGGCCAGATTGTTGATCGGCCGCGCAAAACCGTGACCTTCGTCGGGCGCAACCAGGTACTCAACTGGCTTGCCATTGTCGCGCACGGCGGCAACAATTTGGTTGCTCTCGCGAATATTCACACGCGGATCGTTTTTGCCCTGCACCACCATCAGCGGCGTCACGATGGCTTTGGCCTGCGTGAGCGGAGATTCGGCGATCAGCAGCGCTTTGCCCTCCGGCGTGGTCGGGTCCGCCATGCGCGTGTACATCTGTTTGCGGCCGGCTTCCCAATACGGCGGAATTGCATCCAGCAGCGTGATCAGGTTCGACGGCGCCACGATGGCGACTGCGGCGGCGTACACATCCGGAGTGAACGCCACTCCAGCCAGAGTCGCATAGCCTCCGTAAGACCCGCCCGCAATTCCCACGCGCTTCACGTTCACCGTTCCGTCGGCCACCAGCGCCTTTACACCCCAGGTGAGGTCGTCCTGCATCTTGCGCCCCCACTCGCCATTCCCCGCGTTCAGGAACTTCTTACCGTATCCAGTGGAGCCGCGGAAGTTCGGCTGCAGCACCGCGTAACCGCGGTTCGAGAGATATTGCGCGAAAGTGTCATAGCCGTAGGAATCTCGCCCCCACGGACCACCATGCGGGAAGACAACGAGCGGCAGATCCTTTGTTGGCAAACCCTTTGGCAGCGTCAGGTAGGCTGAAATCTGCAGCCCGTCGGACGATTGGAACTTATAACTCTTGCGCGCGGAGAGCGAAGCCCGCGGCAGCTCTTCGCGGATGCGGTATTGCAGCGTGAGCGTTTTCGCCTTGCGATCCCAAACGTAAGTCTCTCCGGGCTCTGTGTCGCTGCTAGCGCTCACAATCCAGATGTTTTCGTCCTTCGAGCGCGCGCCGAATCCGATCTCCTTGCCGGGCAGCTTTGACTGCAACCAGCGATATTCCCCTTCAAACGCCTTGTCCTTGAAATACAACCGGTAACGGTCGTCCTCATATCGGGTAAAAAATATGTGGTTATCGAGGTCTGAGATCTGAAAACCGTCGATGTCGACGCGCTTCTCCGGGTCGCTCTCAACCAGGACGGTCGCACCGGTCGCGGGATCCATCAGCTCCAGTTCACTCAGGTCTAGCGACCCCTTGTTAGTAATCAGGTATACCTGCTTGTTGGCGGCGTCGAAATCCCTGACGCTGCAATCTTCCAGCACCGTGCAACTGTAGATCTGCTTGAATCCGTCTGCATCGACGCGCAGGATTTCGGTATCGCCCGCCTGGCTGGTCCGCTCCGCTAGCCGCAGATTGCCCTCATGATCGAAATCCCATCCGGCAATCCGTTCCGTGTTTTTGCGCAGTAGCGTCTTTTCGCCGGTGGAAATGTGTAGTTCATAAAGGTCGTGCCACTGCGGTTCACGGTCGTTGAGGCCGATGAAGAGGATGTCCGGCTTCGACCTGGGCGCGGCATAGATGAGGGTGCGCACGCCTTTCAGGCTGGTGAGCGCCCGCGTCGGCGGCACTCCGGTCTTCGGGTCCGCGGCGAGGGTCGGGTCAATGGCATAAACGTTGAAGTTCTCATCGCCGCCCGCGTCCTGAGAATAGAGAATGTACTTCGAATCCCGGCTCCAGAAATACGCCCGGATGGGCCGCGTAGCTTCCGCGCTCATGGGACGCGCCGCGCTGAACGGCTCGCCCGCCTTTTTCAACCAGATATTGCGCGTGCCCTTGTAGGGCTTCAGAAAGGAAAGATACTGCCCGTCGGGCGATATCTGTGCGCCGGCAATCTCGATCTCGCCAAAGAACAACTTGCGATCGATGATAGGCGGTTGCTGGGCACTCACCACCTTCGGTGCGAAGAGGGCGAGCAGCGAGAGTGCAGCAAAGAGCGGCTTCTTCATCATGAACTCCAGGAGACATACGTGTCTCTGAATAAGACTACCTCAAACACGGGCAGCGTCGGAGGATGTTCTGGGTAGGCAGTCAGCCACACCGAAGTTATCGTTGCACGCCGCAGCTAAGTCCAGATCAGCCGCCTTACCGGACACGTGATCGACTACGAAGAGTTCGCTTCCAGGAATTCGAGGCGGTTTCCCCAGGGATCTTCGGCGAAAAAGCGGCGCGTTCCCGGAAGAGAATCATCGTCGGTGACCTTTACGCCGTGGCCGCAGAGAGCTTCTCTCAGCTTGCCAAGATCCGCGACGGCGAACGCTGGGTGTGCCTTCTTCGCGGGCTGGAACGTGGATTCGACGCCGATGTGAAGTTGCTGGTCGCCGTACTGAAACCAACAACCGCCCCGGGCGCGAAGCGAAGCGGGCTTTTCGATTTCGCGCAGGCCGAGAATCGAGCCGTAGAATTCGCGAGCGGCGGCCTCGCAGCCCCTTGGCGCTGCTAACTGAATGTGATCGATCCCCTTTATCACGGCATTCCCCCGAAGATTCCCAAAGAGTTAGGATACCCTCGCTGGGCCTTGCTTGAGCCTATGCAGGTGAAATTACCTGCAAGCGAGCTGGTCTCACTGCTTGCTTGACGTGTTCTTGACTCGCGGTTACGCTTCCGACTCAGGATTTGTGCCCCAGGAGTTCAGCGCATCGGCTGACGAAACAGGTACTCGTGGCAGACACACCTCTGCAGTTTGCAGGTCGCGAAGACGAGGCGGAACCGCAGATCACCGTCGCGGGAGTGCTGGTAAACGCCGTCAAAGGCGCGGTGGCGGACGTGCAAGATTACGCCATGCTTTGCGGCCGGACACTCGTCACTCTGGTCACGCCCCCGTTTTACCTTCAAGACGTTCTGCAGCAAATGGATAGCATCGGCGCAGGCTCGCTCCCCATCATACTGCTATCGGGTTTTTTTATAGGCGCGGTCATGGTGTTGCAGACGGGGGCGCAGTTCACTCGCTTCGGCCAGACCTCGCTGACCGGCGACGTGGTGGCCATCGCACTTGTCCGAGAGTTGGGGCCTTCGCTTACGGGGTTGCTGGTAACGGGCCGTTGCGCGACGGGGATCGCTTCTGAACTTGGCTCGATGCTGGTGACGGAACAAGTGGACGCTATGCGCGCGATGGGGACGGATCCCGTCCGCAAGCTCGTAGCGCCAAGGGTGATCGCCACGCTGCTGACACTGCCGCTGCTTACAGCGATGACGGATTTTATGGGACTGCTCGGCGGTTGCGTCGCGTCGGTTTTTTCTCTGCGTCTGACCGCCGTTGAGTTCTGGCGCCGCGCGATCGATGCCCTGGATTTTGCGGACATCATGCAAGGATTTACCAAGCCGTTCTTTTTCGCCTTCATTCTCGCGACCATCGGCTGTTACAAAGGACTGACCGTGCGCGGCGGCACGCAGGGTGTGGGACGGGCCACAACGCAGGCCGCGGTGCTGTCTTCCGTGATGATCATTGTGGCCGACGCATTTCTCACCAAAGTGGCCTTATACTTCGCGGACAAACTTTTCTAGAGCTTCTTTGCGTCCAATCGAAGTTCCGTATGCGTAGATTGTTTCGTTCCCGCGTAACGCCAGAATTGCCGCTATAATGGCGGCCACACGCCCGATGACCAGCGCGCTCACATCGAGTTCTGACTCCGGTCCAACCATCAAATTTGAGAGGGTACGCATCAGGTTTGAAGGACGGGACATTCTGCGTGAAGTTTCCTTTCGGGTGCAGGAGCGGGAGACACTCGTGCTGTTGGGAGAAACGGGGACGGGGAAGACCCTCTCGCTCAAACTCGCTGCGGGACTCCTGCGCCCTTCCAGGGGTAACATCCAAGTGCTGGGCAGGGACATCTCCGGCATGGCGGAGCGAGACCTGCTGGCGTTCCGGCGGCAGATCGGATTTGTTTTTCAAGAAGGGGCGCTCTTCGATTCGATGACCGTTGGGGAAAACGTGGCCTACCGGCTGCACGAAGACAGAGTCAAGAGCGATGAGATCGAGCCGCGAGTGCGCGAGGTGCTGCGATTTGTGGAGCTCGAGCACACTCTGGACTTGTTTCCGTCCGAGCTCTCCGGAGGCATGCGGCGGCGCGTCTCGATCGCGCGCGCCCTGATCAATCAGCCGCCCATCGTGCTTTACGATTCGCCGACGGCTGGCCTCGATCCCGTCACTTCGCAAACGATCATCACGCTCATTTTGCGCCTGCGCGACGTCTTCGGAGTGACGGCGCTGCTTGCGACGCAACGCCTTCAGGACGGTTTTGCGCTGGCGAACTTTCGCTACGACGCCACAACCAAGCGCGTCGTGCACAGCGTGTCCAACGGAAATGCGGCGGGCGCAGCCAGGATGGCAGCAACCCGTTTTCTGGTTTTGCGGGATGGGGGAGTTTATTTCGAGGGCGGGCAGGAAGAGCTTGCGGATACGAAAGACGAATACCTGAAGCGGTTTCTCGTGTGAAACGGCGGTAGTCTGTCGAAAGATCGAAAGGGAGGGAAGAAAAAATGGCGCAGCGCAAACAACTGACGTGGACGGAACTGCGCGTGGGACTGTTCGTGCTGGTGGGCCTGTCGGTCCTGGCCGCCGGCATTTTCTATGTGACGGGGGCGGGAACGATTGGACCGAAATACCGGCTCATCACCTATCTGCCGGATGTTTCGGGGCTGGTGCACGGAGCTCCGGTGCGATTGAACGGAGTGGAAATCGGAAACGTCGAATCCATAAATCTTGCGGCGCGCATACCAGGCAAAGTGCGGCCGAAAAACAGGAACATTGAAGTCGTGATGCGTGTGGGCAGGAAGTACGAGAGCGACATTCTGACGGATTCCGAGGCGAGCCTCGTGACCGAAGGATTGCTGGGCAACCGCTACGTCAACATCAGCCTGGGGGTCACAGGTGTGCCGTTGAAGGACGGGCAAGAAGTGCCGGGTGTGGAAGAAAGAGCCATGAAGGAAGTGATGGAGCGAAGCGCGGACGTGCTGGGGAATCTTCAAACGCTCTCGGAAGACATCCAGGAATTGGTCAACGGGGTAAAGGCGGGGAAAGGCACGCTTGGAAAATTGCTGGTCGACGAACAGGCTTACAATCATTTGAACAGCATCCTTTCCCGGGGCGAAGGCATGATTGCGAATATTCAAGCAGGCCAGGGAACGCTCGGGAAACTGGTGGCCTCGGACGAGATGTACAACAAAGTGGACAAGGGTTTGGACAGCGTAAACGTGATCTTGACCGATGTGCGCTCGCAGAAGGGAACCATTGGAAAGCTGCTGTACGATCCGTCCCTCTATGATGAAGCGAAGCAAGCGATATCGAACGGTAACGCCGTGATCGGGGATGTTCGCGCGGGCAAGGGCACTTTGGGCAAACTGGCGACCGACGATACGCTTTACACCAAGCTGCGGGAAACAACCGAAAATGTGGCTAACGCTACCGCCAAACTGAATGACAACACGACCACCGTGGGAAAACTGTTTTCCGATCCGAAACTCTACGACAACTTGAGTGGCCTTACGGGTGACATGCGATTGCTGATCGGAGAGTTCCGGCAAAACCCCAAGAAGTTTCTACACATCAAAGTGTCCGTTTTCTGAAGCGCCGGATTCCCGAGATATCTTGCAGCGCACTTTGCCTGTAGTGGCAGGGTGTGTTGTAATGCATTTGTAACAATGCAGGCATACGCTGAGTTGCCGGATCGGATCTCACAAAGAGATTGATGGAAAATCAAGAAATCGCTCAAAAGTTGCCACGGGCGGAACCGGGCAAATCCACACTTCCGCAACCGGGAAAACCGGTGCCGAGCCGTGCCTATCCCGGCGCGCTGATCGTCGTGGAAGGCACGGATGGATCGGGCAAAAGCACCCAGCTATACCTACTGAAGCGCTGGCTGGAAATCGGCGGATACCGCCTGCACTTCACGGAGTGGAATTCGTCGCCGCTGGTGAAGTCCGCCACACGGCGCGGAAAACAGCGGCGGCTGCTCACCCCGACTACATTTTCCCTCTTGCATGCGGCCGATTTCGCGGATCGCTGCGAACGGCAAATCATGCCGCTGCTGCAGGGCGACTATCTGGTGCTTGCCGACCGTTATATTTACACGGCGTTTGCGCGCGATGCGGCTCGCGGGTGCCCCGGGCGCTGGCTGAGAAATCTCTACCGGTTTGCGCCAGTTCCTGACATCACGTTTTATTTCCGCGCACCGCTGGACGTGGCCGTGCATCGCATCCTGAGCGGCCGCCCCAAACTGAAATACTACGAAGCGGGAATGGATATGGCGCTGTCGTACGACCGCTCGGAAAGTTTCCGGCTGTTCCAGGCGCGCATCCTCGAGGAGTACGACAAGATGGTCGATTCCGACAATTTCGTCGTGCTAGATGGGACGCTGCCGGTGAACAAGTTACAAAAACAAATGAGAGACATTGTGGCGTCGAAGATTGATTTGAAGCGCTTTGCGCCAGGCGTTCAGGCTCCGGAGTAAGCATGTCCGATCAAGAAAAAGAGAAAGAAAAATCCGCCGCTCCGGTTGCTCCTGTCGAAATGACGCAGGCGACGAGCGCGCCGCTTCCTGGCGTGAAACCCGCGGCGCCCGGCGAGGATGGCGCTGCGCAATATTTCTACGGCGAAGCGCTGGTCGGCTTTGACCCCAGCGAAATTACCGGAAACCTCATCGTGATCGAAGGGATGGACGGTTCCGGACGTTCGACACAAATAGCGCTTCTTCAGGAATGGCTCGAATCCGAAGGGTTCGCCGTCCAGACGAGCGGATTGCGAAGATCGTACCTCGTAGGGCGCGACATCGACGAGTTGCTCGCGAAAAACGCGGTCACGCGGCTGACGCTTTCCCTGATGTATGCCACGGATTTTTTTGACCAAGTGGAGCACCGTGTCTTGCCGGCGCTTCGTTCCGGAACGGTGGTTCTCGCGGACAGATTTATCTTCACGCTGGTGGCGCGCGGCGTGGTGCGGGGAATCAACCGGGATTATTTGAACGGCTTGTACGCCATGGCGCTGCGGCCGCATCTCACGTTTTGGCTGAACGTTCGCCCGGAAACAGCATTCGCGCGCGAATTCAAAAAGGCGCAAGCCATCAGTTATTGGGAAGCGGGGCGCGACATGTCGCTTTCGCACGACCTGTACTGGTCGTTCATCCGCTACCAAACGATGATCAAGCGGGAATTTGAAGTGATGGCCAAACGCCACGCGTTCATCGAACTCGACGGCGAAGCGAGCGTCTCCGCGGTCAATAAGCAACTTCGCCAGCGCATCGGCGAGCAATTGGGAATCCGCGCCACGAAATACACGCCTTCCGCCGCCCTCGCGCACCTCTGGCGGTAAGTTCCGAAATGTCCGAACCGGTTCACATTGCCGCCATCGACGCGGGCTCCAATGCGGTGCGCCTTGCGGTCGCGCGCGTTTATTCCGCGCTGGATATAGAGCCGCTCGTGAACGAGAGATATTCGCTGCGGCTAGGCGAAGGCGTTTTTGTGCGGCACCGCTTCAGCGAAGAGCTTTTCAAAAAGGGCATCAAGGCTTTCCGCCACTTCCACGAAATCATGGATGAGTTCGGAGTGACGCGTTACCGGGCTGTGGCCACGAGCGCATCTCGCGAAGCCCGCAACCGCGATGCGTTTGTGCGGCGCATCAAGCAGAAGACCGGGGTCACGGTAGAGGTCATCAACTCCTCGGAAGAGTCACGCCTCGGCCGTATAGCCGTCCTGGCAGCGCTGGGACCGGAATCACCGCCGCGGTGCATCGCGGATTTGGGCGGAGGGAGCCTGGAGATCAGCGTTCTTCGCGACCACACCGTGGAGCAAAGCGCGCAGTTGCCAGTGGGCACGGTGCGGCTGATGACCACGCTGAAAATTCCCGGCGTGATCCGGCCGGTGCAAGCGGAACAAGTGCGCAGGTACGTGCGCGCGCTTTTGGAATCGCGTCTGCCTTCGAGGCCGAATCTGGGAGACCAAGTCGCGGTAGCTCTCGGAGGCAACGCGGAAACTCTGGCAAACATCGCGCCTGGTCCGCGGCTGCACGGACTTCCGACGCTGGAACTCTCCTTGCTGCGCGAGCGGCTGCCGAATCTTCTGGAGCGCGATGTTCGCGAGCGAATGAAAAGCTATGGGATAAGGCGCGATCGCGCGGATGTGCTTGGCATCGCGGCGATTACGTTTGTCACGCTCGGCCGCTACCTGAACATCCGAAATTTTTCGATCCCCAGCGTGGGGCTGCGCGAAGGGCTGCTCCAGGAGATTGCGCGCGAGGCGTTTTCCAGAACGGAGCCGCACCGCTACGACGCGGCGGCGCGGCAATTGCTTGTGGGGACGCGAAGCTATGGGCGCCGCCTGCAAAAGGACCAAACGCATGCCGAGCACGTGCGCGAGCTGAGCGTTTTGCTATTCGACCAGCTTCAGCCCGTGCACCATCTTCCGGCGCAATCGCGCGTCCTGCTCGAGGCCGGGGCGCTCATGCACGACACGGGACACATGATCAGCCATCGCGCGCATCATAAGCATGGCGAGTATCTGGTTCTGAACGGCGATATTCCCGGACTGGAAAGCCGGGACCGCGCGATCGTGGCCGCGCTAGTGCGTTATCACAATCGAAAATCGGAGCCAGCGGGACATCACGTGGCGTATTCTTCGCTGAACAACAGCGACAAGCGGATTGCGCGGCGTCTCTCGGCGATTCTGAGGATTGCCGAAGCGCTGGATCATTCGCATCGCCAGCGAGTGATGCAGGTGCGCGCAGCGTTTCAACGCGGGGCTGTGGCGCTCCAGATTATCGCGCGGGGCGATGCGGCGGAAGATTTGCTGGATGCGAACCGCAGCGCAGGACTTTTTGAAAAAGAATTTCACGTGCGGCTTTATTTCCGGCAAGCTGCCTCACAGCAAAAGTGACGCGGAGTTTCGCGCTGGCGTGGCAGCGGCAACTTTATAGATTTGCGGAAGGGGAAAAGCGTCCATGGAAATATACATCGTGCGCCACGGCATCGCGATCGACCGGGAAGATCCCAAGTGCCCGCCCGATCCGGAGAGATACCTCACCGAGGAAGGCATCGAGAAGACCAAACGGGTCGCCGCGGCAGTCGCGGCGCTCAGTGCGGCTCCTGACCTACTGCTCTCGAGTCCCTACGTGCGAGCCATGCAGACAGCGGAGATTTTCGCGGCCGCGCTGGACTATCCGAAACCAAAGATACGGCGAACGGATTTGCTGCTGCCGGGGGCGGAGCCGACACTCTTTTTCCGCGAGATTGCCAAGGACAAGCAATCGTCGGCGATTTTTCTTTTTGGGCATGCGCCGCAACTGGACGACATCATTGCGGCTGCACTGGGTTCGAAGCACCACATCACTTCCTTGAAAAAAGCAGGCGTAGCGTTGCTCGAGTTGAAGCGCCTTTCGCCACCGAGCGGGCAATTGGTGTGGCTGGCGCCGCCGAAGCTGCTGCGGCGGGCGGGGAAGTAGCGCTGAGCATGGGGAGTTGATGATATCTAACGATTTGGAGTTGACGTTTTCCTCGATCCGATGGTGCCGTGCCGATTTCTAGTTAATCCTCATCCCCCCTCCCCCGGGTTTTTTGTAAGTGTTGCCGATAAAGGACTTAGGGTTTGCATGAATATTCTGGAGCGATGGTGGTGCAAGCCCAGGAGTGCCGGGCTAAAGCCCGGCGCTACGACGGCGGAGCGTTAGCGTGGAGCGTCGGCTTGCCGCTTGCTGTTGACGTAGCGCCGCCCTTCAGGGCGGCATCTTGCCCTTGGTTGTGTTAGTTTTGCGCCGTGACGCTTCCTCGCAAGAAAATACGGCTCTCTGCGTCGCGATACGTCGGCAGACAGACTTATTTTCTCACGTTGTGTACCTATGAACGACACGCCGCCTTTTCCAACCAATCCGTTGGGCATTGCGTTCTTACTCGATTGCTAGATGCTTCCACAAAGCGCGGATTTGCGGTCCACGCTTACTGTGCCATGCCTGATCACCTCCATCTTCTAGTTGAGGCGCTAACAGCGGACGCTGGATTGGTCCGGTTTATGTCTTTCTTCAAACAGGAGACGGGCTTTGCTTATCAGAAGAGATTTCATCGGCGTTTGTGGCAACCACGTTATTACGACCACATCCTGAGGAAGCCGGAGGAGTCGGAAAGGGTGGCTTGGTATATCTGGTTGAATCCGGTGCGGGAAGGTCTGTGTATTGCTCCACAGGAGTATCCGCTTTCGGGATCGTTTACATTTTTGGATTGGCGCGATCGTTGCGCTCCGACGGAGAGTTGGTCGCCTCCCTGGAAGGCTGGGAAGATGCCGGGCTAAAGCCCGGCGCTACGTTTGGTTAAGTTTGGCGTGGTTACCAGGGTTTGCCGTCGATGAGGAGGCGGTAGTTGTTGTGGTCGTAGGTGACGGCGTAGGGGTCGCGGTTGGGCTCCTGACGCTGTGGTCTGGGCGTGGGATTCGCGGGAGGAGTTGGGGCGGTTGGGGGGTGGGTCGTGTCGGTGAGTGGTGCGGCGGGATTGAGATGGGGTCCTTCGCTACGCTCCGTTCGTTCCTCAGGGTGAACAGGATGACAGGCGCTTGGTGGCGCGGCAGCGGGCATTGTTGTCGGGACGGAGGGTTGAGTTGGGGTCGAGTTGGAGCGCGGGGGGAAGAGGGAGCGGGCGACGTTGAGGGCCGCTTCGGTGGCGGCGGAGGGGCGAGTGGTGGGTGGTTGGGGCGATTCCGCCGCGGTTGGTTGTGGGCTGGGTGGGGGCTCGGTGGTACGGTCGGGCCGATCGGGCCGGGCTCTTCGAGGCTCAGAGTTAACAAGCCCGGCCCCTACAGGCGTTGAGGAGGGGGGTTGGGCGGCGTCGGGTTCGGGCTGGGTGTCGGGTTCGGACTCGGATTCGCCGGGGTCGGGCGGGAAGAGGTAGTCTTGGTTGGCGGTGACGGAGGTGTGGACGGCTTGGCGCCAGCCGGTGGTGCCGAAGGCGTTGATGTATTCGTGTTGGGAGACGTGGATGGACTGCAGGAGGGTTTGGAACATGTAGGCGACGGTGCGGGCCAGGCGGGGTTTGATTTCGCCGCGGACTACGGCGGGTATGAGACGGGAGAGGGCAGTGTTGAGATCGCAGGCGGAAAGGTAGTCGCCGGAGAAGAAGTAGGCGAGGTCTTCGCCAAGAGTTTCGGCGGCTTGGGCCTGGGTTTCTTTTTGGGCGTGGAAGAAGCAGAAGTGGGGATGGCGGGCGGTGCGGGGGGTGCGGCAGCGGCGGCCATCGGTGAACGTGAACAGACAGAGAGATACGCGGTCTTTAGGACTGAGAGAAGGCATTTGAGTCTCCTTGATTTGGTTTTTTAGATTTTGAGATTTGGGGTTGCGGAAAAAGAAAGTGCCGGGCTAAAGCCCGGCGCTACGTGGCCCAAAACAGAAACGCCTCGCTGGGGGCGAGGCGCAGTACTGAACGGGATAATTGTATCAGGATATGTGTTTGGTACTCAACGGGGAATTTCAGGCAACGGAGGGAAGAGGGGAAAAGATAACGCAGAGGCGCAGAGGACGCGGAGAAGAGAAGAGGCAACTCTTCAAAGGCAAAACCGATCAAAGGCAAAACCGAAAAAGTGGGTTGTCGGCCAAGACTTCTTTGGGGGCACGCGCAAATGGCAGATTCTCGATCTGTGGAGCTAGGCGGAGGCGGCGGGTACGAGCGGCGGCTCGGATGGCTGCTCGATGGGGGCGGGAGCTTTTTCGGGCTTTGGCACAGATTTGAGGATGAGGGGCTTCTCCAAGGCAGATTCGAGAAGATGTTTGGCAGCGGCCAAGCGAGCTGCGATTTCGACTGTGTCTAACAATCCGGGGACGCTGAGGATGACGGCGTCGGCGGATTTTTCGCAGCGAAGACCGACGGGGCTTTCGAGGCCGGATTTTCTGAGGGCGCGCGCCAGACGCAGGACTCCCGCGAGCGCTCGAACCTTGGTTTGCTGCTCTTCGGAGAGCTTGGCAAAACCGTTCTTCTGTTTGGGCTCGGGCCCGCGGTGAAAGCGAACCGCCCAGGCCATCAAATCCCATTCTTGTGCTGCCCAGTTGGGTGGAACCGTCAAGCCGAGCAGAAACTTGCGAACGGCTTTCTGAGACAGGCTGCGATCGCCAGCGGTCCCTATGCCGTGCAATTTGGCAGCGGCTTCCATCAAGCGGCGCGCGGAGGACTCCTGAAACGCCGGGACGGCTTGGACGCGACTCAGAAGGGCAAAGACGCGCATCGCTATGCGAGATATTTGGCCCGTGCGCGCCAGATGTGCATCGGAGGCGCGAGCGGTGGCGCGTAGCCGGGCGGTGGCTGCCGCCTCCAAACGCCGGCCATGCGGCAGATTGTGCCGCCACTCGTGCCACAGGCTGGTCTTGCCAAGAGTGAGCTGGCGATAAATTTCGATCCGCTCGCGGTGTTCGTGCAGGATTTTTTCTTGCCAGGCTTCCGTTGATTCGGAGGTTGCCGAGGTTTTAGTGTCTTCGAGCTTTTCAGAAAGCACATCCAAATCGTGGACATCGCCAAGAAGGTCTTGCAGGCGCTTCAGATTTTCGCTCCAGGCGAGATAGTGCTCTGGCAGCAAACCTTCGACTGTGTACCGGAATCTTTTCAGGCCGATTCGGAGGGCATGCCAGGGCTTGGCTTTTTCCGTGCGCAATGCGCGGTTGTGCAGTTCTTTTGCTTGCTCGAAGCGTTCGAGGGCCAGGCACTCGGCAGCGAGACCTCCCACAGGTACGAGCCGGACGCGCTCGCGCAGCCGCCGCTCTAAACGCGTCCATTCCTTCTCATCAAATTTTGCGGTGACGTGACGCGCGTTCTCGGAGCGCTTTTTCTCGTCTGTTTCGAGAGCCGCGAGAAGGTGCGCGCGAAGTGGATCAGTCTCTGGGCCGAGCTTTTTGATCCATTCCTCCATCACCTGAGAGTCGCGCACAGCGCCGAGGCCGCGAAATAGCCTGCGAGCGACTTTGCGCATTTCGGGCCAGGAGGGATCAGGGTCTACCTCTTCCATCACGGCTGCCAGAGAGCGGCAACGACGAATCGCAACACGCAGATCATGGACAGTATCTGTATCAGGCGAAGTGCGCAGGTGGCCGAGCTCTTCCAGAACGCGATTCATCCAGTGGGAGAGACCGTGGAATTCAGGCCGTGACCCGGCAGGAGGTGCAACAGCAAAGGGCGACCGCAGGGCGGCCAATGAAAGGGGTGACCGCGAGGCGGTCAGCACCGTAGCCATCGATTACCTCGACACCGTAACCCTTCGCATGCTCCGGTTGGGATGGAGCCCCTGGCGAAGGGGGCTATAGAGTAGCTCTTGGCCGTAGCCGAGTCCAGTCAAGCGTCCGCGGCCAGAGTTGGGGCAACATGCGAGCCAAAAGGACTCCCATGAGCAAGGTCATTGCTGCGGCGATCAGAAAAACGCGAGAGGGATCGGGGTGGCCGAGGCGGAGCATGGCGTACTGCGCAAGCGGCTGCAGCGCCACGCCGACAAACGAGAGCAGGTTTGCGACGGCAATGGTGCGGCCTTTCTCTTCCGGCCTGGGGCGCTGCTGGATGAGTGCGTTTACCGGGACGACGAAGAAGCCCCCGGCGACGCCGAGGAGAGCGAGCTGCACAAGGACAGTCAGGTAGGTGATGCCCGGCCGGGAAAGCAGCGCGGCCATTAAGAGGATGCCGGCCAAACCGGGAAGGACCATGCCGGGCTCGATTTTTTTACCGGACGCCAGGCCGGCGACGAAGCTGCCAATCCCAATGCCAAGGCTGAGGGCGGCGAGGAGATAGCTGCTGTGTGCGTCGTCGACGTGAAGGATATCGGTGGCGTATAAAACGATGTTGAGCAAGAGCAGGGAACCGAGAAACCAGAAGAAAGTGTTGGCGACGACGGCGGTCCAGAGTGTGGAGTCTTGTCTCATGCGGGCTACTTCGTGGAAAAACTCGGCGGGGACGTTCCAATCGAAACGGCGAGTGGGATCGGCGGCGGGGACTTTGGTGATGCCGAGGCTGGTGAGGAGACCAAGGAGGGTGAGGGCGAGGAAGATGATCCCGGACCAGACTTGGCGGCCGTGATAGGTTTGGGCGAGAAAGCCTCCGGCGAGCGCAGCGCTGATGGCGGCCAGGAGGGTGCCGAGTTCGATGATACCGTTGCCCCAGCTTAATTTTTCGAGAGGCAAGAGTTCGGGGAGCAGGCCGTACTTGGTGGGGCCGAAGATTGCGCCTTGCGTGCAGGCGAGGAAGAGCGCGATGCCGGCGATGTCGAGGCGATTGGTGGCGAGCGCGTAGGTTGCCAGGAGCATGACGCCGAGCTCGAAGACTTTTGTCCAGAGGGTGACGCTGCGTTTGCTGTATTTGTCGGCGAGATAGCCACCGGGAATGGAGAAGAGTAGAAAGGGAACGGCGAAGAGAAGTGGCACGACGAGAACGAACCAGAGATCGCGGCGTTCTTTCGAAAGGGCGGCATCGAGGACGAGGAAGCTGACGAGCCATTTGAGGGCGTTGTCGCTGAAGGCGCCCTGGAATTGGACGGCGATGAGCGCCCAGAAACCGGCGAGGCTGCGGGGCTGCGCTGATAGCGTGGCGCGGGGTTGGTTCGGCGGCGACATGGATTGCCGGAGTTTATCGGCTCGGTGGAACGCGGGCAAGAGCGCGATTAGCTCCCCCGTCGCCACTCGCTTAGAATGATGAGTAGGAGATTGGAAAGAGAATGAAACTGAAATTGCCATCGGGCCTATTCGGCGCGTATCTGTTCGATTGCGACGGGACGATTGTGGATTCGATGCCGTTGCATTATGTGGCGTGGAAGAAGGCGCTTGACGAATGGAACTGCGAATTTGCAGAGGAGCTTTTCTATGCTTGGGGTGGCCGGCCTACGGCGGAGATTATCTCCACGCTAAACGCACAGCATGGACTGAGTATGCCCGTAGAGAGTGTGGCTCGCCGAAAAGAGGAGTTTTATTTTGCGATGCTGCCGGAGTTGAAGGCGGTGCCGGAGGTGTTGGAGCATATCGAAGCGCAGCACGGGCGGATACCGTTTGCGGTGGTCTCGGGAAGCGCGCGGGATTCGGTGACGGCGTCTCTGGAGACGCTGAAGCTGCTCGATCGATTCGACACTTTGGTTTGTGCGGGAGAGTATAAGAAGAGCAAGCCGGACCCGGAGGCGTTTTTGCTTGCAGCCTCGAGACTTGGAGTGACGCCGAAGAGCTGTTTGGTTTTTGAGGATACGGAGATGGGGATTCAGGCGGCGACGGCGGCGGGGATGGCGTCGGTGAAGGTGCCTGCGCCGTGGGAGAGGGGCGATTCTTAAGGAAACTGTGCGTCACTGCGAGCCCGGCGGTAAAGGCGTTAGGCCCGAACATCAGGGGCTGTCACGCTAGGTTTCCGCAGGTAGTGGGTCAGTTTGTGACCCTTCGGAAGACAGGACCGAATCGTGGGCTATTTCGGTCTAGGCAACAGAGTCGGCGGAGGGTTTAAACAGAACCCGACTGATCAATATCATTCCGAGCATCAGCCCATTGTTGAGCTTCTTGCTGCGTCCAGAACATTGCTGGTCTGGTCTCGAAGGTTACGGAGTTCGGGGTAGGCACCAGAAGCCCTCCATTCAGCATATAACGCGCATTGTTACTGGCTATAATACTTCTCAAACCGTCTACCGCGCCTACCACGGATTTCTTCGCGCAGTCGTCCGCCACCGTATCCCAAACAAGCCACTTTCCGTCTTGCTGCCTGACTTCGTATCGCATCTTGCCTCCACATCGAGCGCAAATTTGCTTCGCCTCTGCCATGCATGGCAGCCATGTTCGGGCGTTGGAAAATCATGATACATGGAAACTGCCCCACTACCCTTCCGCAAGGTGTCTTGAGTGCGGGGCGGCGGCGTGCTATTTTCGTATGGCTGGCCCGGAGTGGCGGAACTGGCAGACGCGCCGGACTCAAAATCCGGTGGCCGCAAGGCCGTGTGGGTTCGACCCCCTCCTCCGGGACCATTTCTAAGTGATGTACGCGTTCTCTCCTTGCTCTTCTCAGACACCGGCGCGATTTGCAGTGCCCGCGCGCTCCTGCAGACCAATCGTCGAATGGCGGCTCGTCCGTGCGGGACGCGGAAAAAGCGAGACTCAGAGTATTGAATCGGTTTAAGATTGGCTTCCGTAACCAGTACATTTTATTCGTGCGAGGGAACATGCTTCGATTTAAACGCGCGTGCGTTTTGGGGATTCTTCCGGCTGTGCTCGTGGCTGCACTGGCCTGCGTTGCCGGTGGGCAACAGGCGGTCGCGGATGGCGGAAAGCCGGAGGCGTCCACGGAAGGGCGCGTTTATACGGCGCAGAAGCTGGAGACGGTGCCGCTTGAGCGCGTGTATTTGCACAACGGGTGGCGGATTCAGTCGTCGTGTGTGGCGAAAGCGGCTGGCGAGCAAATTTCTACGCTCGGGTTTGACGCGAGCGGGTGGCATGCTGCGAAGGTTCCGACAACCGTGGTGGGCGCGCTGGTCGCGGACAAGACCTATCCTGATCCTTTTTACGCTACCAACTTGCATTCGTTTCCGGGAATGTATCCATCGAACAAAATTCTGTTTGCGAATCGCGAATTGCCGAAGGATAGCCCGTTTCTTTGTTCCTGGTGGTACCGGGCGGAATTTACGGTGCCTGCCGAGTTCGAGAAGCAAACTGCCTGGCTGAATTTTCTGGGGATCAATTACCGCGCGAACATCTGGATCAATGGACAGAAAGTAGCGGATGCGAAAGATGTGGCTGGGGCGTATCGCACGTTTGAATTTAACGTGAGCAAGTTCATTGACGTGGGGAAACCAAACGCGATGGCGGTGGAAGTGTTTGCGCCGAAGAAAGACGATCTAGAGATTACGTGGGTGGATTGGAATCCGACGCCTCCGGACAAGTTGATGGGGATCTGGAAAGAGGTTTTCTTGACGCGGAGCGGGGACGTGGCGGTGCGCGGCGGGTTTGTGGCGTCGAAACTGGATAAGGAATACGAGAATGCTTCGCTGACGCTGAGCGCCAGTGTGCACAATGTTTCCGAGCACGCGGTTACGGGTGTTCTTCACGCGGATATCCTTGGCGAGGGAAAGCAGGTTTCGCAGCCGGTGACGCTTGGACCTTCGGAAACGAAGGTTGTGCGTTTTACACCGGAGCAGTTTCCGCAACTGAAGCTGTCTCGTCCGAAGCTGTGGTGGCCTTATCAAATGGGCGAGCCAAATCTGCATGGCGCGAGGTTTTCCTTCGAGATCGACGGGAAGGAATCCGACGCCGAGGGTGTCACATTTGGGATTCGCGAAGTGACTTCGGATCTGACGGAAAAAGGGTACCGACTATTCAAAATCAATGGACGCAAGTTGCTCATTCGCGGCGCGGCGTGGGCGGAAGACATGTTGCTGCGATGGTCGTCGGAGCGGTTGGATGCGGACCTGGCTTACGTTCGCGATATGGGGCTGAACACGATTCGTTTGGAAGGCCACTTGGACCGCGACGAATTTTTTGAGAAAACGGATCGCCTTGGGATTTTGGTCATGCCGGGCTGGTCGTGCTGCGATGCGTGGGAGCGGTGGAAAGATTGGAAAGGAGACCAACGCGCGGTTGCGGCTGCATCTTTGACAAGCCAGATAACGCGGTTGCGCAACCATCCCAGCGTGATGGTGTGGCTCAATGGAAGCGATGGGCCGCCGCCTGCTGATGTGGAGAAGATGTATTTGGGTATCGAGAAAGATCTGGGATGGCCGAATCCGACTATTTCTTCGGCTTCCGATGAAAAGACGACGGTCACCGGGAAATCGGGCGTGAAGATGACTGGGCCGTATGAATATGTGCCACCAGTTTACTGGCTGGCGGATAAGCAGGCGGGCGGGGCTTACGGCTACAACACGGAGACGAGTCCGGGGCCGGCGATTCCGCCGCGCGAATCGCTCGAACGATTTATTCCCAAGGAGCATCTCTGGCCGATTGATGATGTGTGGAACTACCACTCGGGCGGCGAACGGTTTACGACGGTGAATGTTTTCACGGATGGTTTGACCAAGCGCTATGGGGCGGCCACTTCGCTGGATGATTACGAACGCAAAGCGCAGGCAATGACGTACGACGGGCAGCGGGCGATGTTCGAGGCTTACGGGAGGAACAAGTACACGTCGACCGGCGTGATTCAGTGGATGCTGAATAACAGCTGGCCATCTCTGATCTGGCATCTCTACGATTATTATTTGGTGCCAGCGGGCGGATATTTTGGGACGAAGAAGGCGATGGAGCCGGTGCATGTGCAGTATTCGTACGACGATAATTCGGTTGCCGTGGTGAACAGCACCTACGAAGCGCTTAAAGGCGTGAGAGTCAGCGCGAAAATCTACAATATCGACGCCACGGAAAAAGGTTCGCACGATGTAACGCTGGACTTGGCTGCCGATAGCAGCACCAAGGCGTTCGATCTGCCGAAAGTGGAGGGACTCTCGAAGACTTACTTTCTGCGGCTGCAGTTGAGCGATGCGGCAGGAAAACAGCTTAGCGACAATTTCTACTGGCTATCGACGAAGGCGGACACTCTGAACTGGGCGAAGCAGCAGGATACGGTGTATACGCCGCAGGCGGAATTTGGGGATCTCACCGGGCTTAATTCGCTGCCGCAGGTAAAGTTAAACGCGAGCACCGTTTCCGGAAACGGAACGGCGCAGGTGACTGTGTCGAATCCGGGTAACGCAGTGGCGTTCATGGTGCATCTGCGAGCGACTCGCGGGAAGGGCGGGGAAGACCTTACGCCCATTTTCTGGGAGGACAATTACTTTTCGCTGCTGCCCGGGGAAAGCCGAACCGTTACTGCGAAGTTTGATTCAGGCTCGCTGGGTGGCAAAGAGGCTGTGGTGGAGCTCGACGGTTGGAACGTGACGGCAGCTACTTTGGGCGCGGCTCAGAACTAGAACTTGTCTCATAAATAGCCGAGCAAGCGGAGGATGAGTTTCCTCGGGGGCTAAAGCCCCACCTTTTCCGAGTCGTTTTCGGCACGGCTGAAGCCGTGCCCTCCTAGAAAGCGTCTATGAGATGAGTTGTAGTGGATAGTGGGCAGTGGGTACAACTTGTCTCATAAATGTGTCAAGAGGCGGAGGATGAGTTTCCTTGGGGGCTAAAGCCCCACCTTTTCCGAGTCGTTTTCGGCATGGCTGAAGCCGTGCCCTCCTAGAAAGCGTCTATGAGATGAGTTGTAGTGGATAGTGGGTAGTGGGTACAACTTGTCTCATAAATGTGTCAAGAGGCGGAGCATGGAGTTTCTTCAGGGGCTAAAGCCCCTCCTTTTCGGAGTCGTTTTCGGCACGGCTGAAGCCGTGCCCTCCTAGAAAGCGTCTATGAGATGAGTTGTAGTGTGGTCAGTTCCCATGAGCGCAAAATGTGCGCGTGCTTTTAGCTGCGTGGACGAAGACGGGCACGGCCCTTCGAAGCTCGGGGTGAACGTGCCGTGCCCCTACGAGGAATGATGCGGTGGATATGTCGATGAGCGGGCGCTGGCTCCGGATTCTCTATTTCATTTGCACGTTTTTGTGGATTGGGTTGGGGATTGCCCCGTGGGCGGTGGCACAGGATTCCAGGCTGGTGGGGGCGATTCCGGGGATTCAGGAATCGATACGGAAGAGCGGGGCGGATGTGGGGGTGGCGTTCCGGACGCTGGATGGGAAGACGGAATGGTTCTTTCGCGCTGATGAGCCGTTTCACGCGGCCAGCACGATGAAGGTTCCCGTGTTGATTGAGCTGTTCCATCAGGTGCACGGGGGAAAGCTGAAGCTGGACGATCCGCTGGTCGTAAAGAATGAATTTCACAGTTTGGTGGATGGATCGATCTACACGCTTGACCCCGCGGATGATTCGGAAGCGGATTTGTATAAGGCGGCTGGGCAGACGCGGACGTTGCGGCAGCTTTGCGAGTTAATGATTACCGTCAGCAGCAATCTTGCGACGAATCTTTTGATCGAAAAGCTGGGCGTGGAGAACATTCGCGCCACGGTTCATTCTTTGCATGCCGACGGCATGAATGTTTTGCGGGGTGTTGAGGATGGCAAAGCGTTCGCGAAGGGCCTGAATAATACAACCACCGCGCGCGGGCTTCAGCAATTAATGGATGCGATTGCTCGTGGAGAGGCGGTGGACCAGGAATCCTCACTGCAGATGCTTGAAATTCTGGAGCGGCAGAAGTTTAACGAAGGCATTCCTGCGGGGCTTCCTCCCGGCACTCGAGTGGCGCATAAGACGGGCGAGATCACGAAGATTCATCACGATGCCGCGATTGTTTTTGCGTCGAAGCCTTTTGTTTTGGTGATTCTGGTGCGTGGGATTGCGGATACCAAGGTGAGTGCGGCGCTGATGGCGGATATTACGCGGCAGCTTTATGGGGCTACGCAGTAGCATGGCAGTTGTTGAGGAGAAATCGGAGAAAGAGGAGAAGGCAAGAGAAGGAAGCGGAGAAGAGGAAAGGAAGAAAAGAAAAGAAAGGCAAGAAAGGCAAGAAAGGCAAGAAAGGCAAGAGGGCACGACATGTCGTGCCCCTACGGGAGTGGCACAACCTTGGTCCGCGGTGGAGTCATCCAATGGAGTAGGCTGGGATGATGAGTAGAGTGGTGCGAGGGAGCCGGCTAGGGACGTGGAGTCGCGGGACGCCGCCGGTATAGAGAGGGATGATGACGAAGGGTCGAGTCAGGATGATCGCTGCGTTCGCGCTTGGAGTATTTTTTGCCAGCGCGGCCGCGGCAGACACGCTGGAACTCAAGGATGGGCGAGTGCTGCAGGGCCGCTATCTGGGCGGCACGCAAGCGGTGCTGCGATTTGAGATTAATGGGGAAGTGCAGACATTCAATGTGACGGACGCGGTCGCGATCACGTTTACTGGTAACTCTGGCAAAACGAGCGCTCCGGCGGTTGCGCCACCTACGGATGCACCAGCTGCTGTGGCACCTCCTCCTGCGGCTCCGGCTCCAACGTCAGCTGCGCCTCCGGATACCTCCGCCGCTTCGGCTGCGCCTCCTCCGGAGGCTTCGGAGCCGCCGGTCACCTCGCAGGACGTTCCGCCTCACGCTGTGAAACCGTCTTCCTTGGCTCCCCAAGCTCCCCCGGCGCAAGACCCTGCTGCTCAATATGGCGAGGTCACTATCCCAGCAGGACAAGCGCTGCTCGTCCGCATGATTGATGGTGTGGATTCCTCGAAAAACAAAGTTGGCGATGTCTTCCATGCCAGCCTCGAAACGGATCTCTACATCAACAACACCCTCTTGGCGCGCAAAGGAACCGACGTTTATGGCCGTCTGGCAAACGTGCAAGAAGCGGGCAAGCTGTCCGGAAGCGCGGAGTTGCAGCTGGAGCTCATGCGTATTGTCATCGACGGCCGCGATTATCCGCTGGTCAGCAGTGACTACAGTCTGAAAGGGCAGAGTCGCGGGTCTGACACCGCCAAGAAAGTCGGAGGCGGCGCGATTTTCGGAGCTATCATTGGCGCCATCGCTGGGGGCGGCAAAGGTGCTGCGATTGGAGCGGGAGCAGGATCGGCTGCAGGCGCGGGAGTGCAGGTGTTCACCAAGGGAGAAAAGGTGAAAGTGCCGAGCGAGACGCTGCTGGAATTCCGGCTGCAGCAGCCGGCGATGGTTACGCCAACGCAGCGTTAGACGCGGGGCGTCGTCGGAAGGCTCAGTATGTAGCGACGGGAGTTTTCCACAAGCGCTGCCAAAGCGTTAACGAATTGGAAGCATGCCCCGTAAATTCCCTCTTGCTCTTCCTACTGTTAGTGACTAAGCTACCCCCTCGACCCTGGAGAGTCATCGTGCCTAAAGAAAAACCACGCGTAAACATCGGAGAAGTGATCAAGTCGTATCGCAGCCAGAGGGGCCTGTCGCAAGGAGACATCGAGCGCCGCACCGGATTATTGCGTTGCTATCTCTCGCGCGTTGAGAACGGCCACACCGTGCCGTCGCTCGAAACGTTAGCCAAGATTGCGGAAGCTATGGACATCTCGCTCGCGGATTTTTTCCCGGGCACGGAAACGCCGCGCGACCGCGAAACGCAGAAAATGCTGGGCGAACTTTCGCAGGACGAAATCCGGTTCCTCGCGGAGATCAAGAGATTCAGTACCACGCTTTCGGATGGTGATAAGCGGCTGGTGCTGGCGATGATTCGGAAGATGGCGACGTTGATTCCGCCGCCGGTGACGAAGAAGTTGGTGATTCGGCGCACGACTACGGTTTGAGAGAGCTGACAGCTTACAGCTGACAATCGACAGCTGAAAATCGAAAGTAAAAAAAGGAATTAGGAAGGGCGCGCTTGCGACGGTGGTTTGTCGTGAGCGCGTTTTTTTGTGGGGTGGCGATTTGGAGGTGGGATTTTCGAGGTGCTGGGGTCGAGGGAGGGGCAAGACGGGGAGGGGTAAGCCCCTCCCCCACAGCGGTCTGATGTTATGTTTGGCCGCGGATCAGGCGGATCGCGTCGGGAAGGGCAGCACCGCCACGGCTGACGGCTGAGGCACGGGCGGCCTCGGCGTCTTCGGGTTCGAGCGAGCCTTCACCTGGAGCGAGGAAGAGATTGCTCTCGACTTCGTGTTGCTTCGTGTAGAGATCGTAGTAGCGGCCTGCCGCAGCGTAGAGTGATGCGTGGTTTCCGCGCTCGATGATGCGGCCATTCTCCACCACGAGAATTTGGTCGGCGCGGCGGATTGTGGAGAGGCGATGGGCGATGACAAAGGTGGTGCGGCCGCGCATCAGGTACCGGAGGCCTTCCTGGATGAGCGCTTCGGATTCGGAATCGAGGCTGGAAGTCGCTTCGTCGAGAATCAGGATGCGAGGATCGGCCAGGATTGCGCGAGCGATGGAGACGCGCTGCTTCTGGCCGCCGGAGAGCTTGACACCGCGTTCGCCTACGATGGTGTCGTACTTTTTCTCGAAGGATTCGGTAAATTCGTCGACTCGGGCAATGTGGCACGCCGCGAGAATCTCTTCTTCGGTAGCCTCGGGGCGGGCAAACGCCACGTTTTCGCGAATGGTGCCGTCAAAGAGAAAGGTTTCTTGGAGGACGACACCAAGCTGCGTTCTGTAGGAATTAAGCTTTACGGTGGCCAGATCGATTCCGTCAACCAGCACCTGACCGCCGGACGGGACGTAAAACGCCGCGATCAATCCTATGATTGTGGATTTACCCGCGCCGCTAGGACCGACCAATGCCGTGACCGCTCCAGGTTCGGCCAAGAAATTGACATCGTGCAGGACTTCTTTGCGCGTGTCATAGGCGAAGTTGACATTATCCATGGCGATGCGGCCGTCGATGCGGCCGAGAGTGAGGGTACGCTTGGGGTCGGCGTCTTCTTTCGATTCATTCAATATTTCACGCGTGCGTTCGAGGCCGGTGATGGCTTCCGTGATTTGCGTTCCGATGGCCACAATCTGAAAAACTGGGGCGATCAGCAATCCGAGGAAAAAGATGAAGGAAATGAATTGTCCGAGCGTCATGCTGCCGGCGAGCATTTTGTGGGCGCCGAATTCCATGATGCTGGCGCTGACGAGGCCCATCAGACCGGCGGCGGAAAGGCTCATCAGGGAGGTGGCTGTAAGTGTTTTGAGGACATTGTCAAGGAGGCGCTGGACGCCCGCGGCGAAGACCCCTTCTTCGCGATCTTCGGCGTGATAGCCCTTCACCACGCGGACGCCGCCTAGCGATTCCGTCAACCTCCCAGTGACTTCCGCCGTGATCTTGGGCCGCGCACGGAAAATTGGGCGAATCGTGCTAAACGCTTTGCTGATCAAAATCGCGAAGATCACCAGAATCGCAAACGCCACCGCAGTCATGCTGGGGCTGGTATACAGAAGGTAGCCGAGCGCGATAACGGCGGTCATCAACCCGCCTACAAATTCAACCAGTCCAGTACCGATGAGATTGCGGACGCCTTCCACGTCGCTCATGATGCGCGAAACGAGCACGCCGGTTTTATTTGCGTCGTAGAAGGAAACGGGCAGGCGGCCGATGTGGGCCTGCACCTTTTTTCGAAGGTCGGTGATCATGCGCTGCGCGGATTTCGAGAGGAGTTGAGTCAGCGTAAAGGAAGTAAGACCCTGGATGATGGTTGCCAGAAGCACGCCCAGGACAATCGGCGTCAGGAGGTGGATCTGCTTTTTCACTACCACGTTATCTATGAAATACTTTGTCGACAGGGGAAGGACCAGTCCAGAGAAGCGATTGATGGCCATAAGAAGAAAGCCGAACGCCAGCAGGCTGCGGCGCGGCTTGATCAGCGCCCAAACGTCGGGCAGGGATTTCCACGCGTTCTTTCTTTTTTCTGACTTCGTGGGCGTAGCTGATGAGTTCGTTTCGGATGCCATAGTCTGGGGCCGGACCGATCGTCTTTCTTGGATGCTCATGTAGATAGGAAGAGTACATTTCAATCGGAGTTCGAACAAGGATGACGCATGGCGGATATCGATAGGGAGAAAGAAGCCTCTCCGGGGACATTGATCGTTACCGGAGCGGGGCGGGGCATTGGAGCGGCGGTAGCAAAGCTGGCGGGGGCACGGGGCTTCCGTGTGGCAGTCAACTATGCTCGAAATGCGCAAGCTGCTGCGGACGTGGCGCGGCATATCGTTTCATCGGGCGGGCGCGCTGCCGCCATCAAGGCGGATGTTTCGCGCGAAGAAGAGATCGTGAGGCTTTTTGAGACTGCGGAACGCGAGTTGGGGCCGCTGACCGGCCTGGTGAACAATGCCGGCGTCACCGGAGGGTATGCGCGCGTCGAAGCGGTTACAAGTGCCGCGCTCGAGCAGGTTTTCGCCCTGAATGTAATTGGCGCGATGCTTTGTGGTCGGGAAGCGGTGCGGCGCATGTCCACATCGCAAGGAGGTCACGGCGGCGCAATTGTGAATATTTCTTCGCGCGCGGCGGAGATTGGCGGAGCAGGGGAGTGGGTACACTACGCAGCATCAAAGGGAGCGCTGGATACGTTTACGCTGGGCCTCGCCCGCGAGGTTGCGTCTGAAGGAATTCGCGTGAACGCCGTCGCTCCAGGCCACGTGCTTACGGAGCTACACGCCGCTAGTGGCGACCCGGATCGGCCGACGCGTTTGGCTCCCACGATTCCCATGGGACGCGCTGGAACACCGGAAGAAATCGCGGAAGCGGTACTTTGGCTGCTCTCGCCAGCTGCGTCTTACACAACGGGGGCTATTCTGGCGGTTAGCGGTGGACGCTAGCGGGAGACTTTTTCGGAGGCGGTATTCGCTAGTTGCGCCAAATGCTAATCGGCGGCTGCGCCGCTGCGCGGCACCTGCGCGGTGGAGGGGCGATCCAGATTCAAAACGCTGGCTATGAACTCGCTGACGGTGATCCCTAAGTGGCCCCACAGGCGGCGTTTGAGGCTACTGTAATCCTGTGTTCCGCTGAACAGATCGCTCATCAATTGCCGGAACACGGCGCTGCGGCTCATGAACTGGACCATGCGAGTGGTCACAGCCGTGCCGAGGAACGACCCGCGGTAAAAACGGCGCACGATGCGAGCGGCGAGTTCCAGTTCGGAAGAAAATGCCGCCTTAACCCAGGCCGTATATTTTTCCGGGCAGCCTTCCGCGAGCGAGCGGCCGAGCAGCTCGCCCGAACGCATCGCGTAGAAAAGTCCTTCACCCGTGAGTGGATCCACCCAGGCAGCAGCATCGCCGACCAGCGCCCAATTCTTTCCCAGAACCGTGCGATCGGAGAGCGTGCTCTCTCTCGGCGACGGCAGGACATGGCTGTAAAACTTTGCGCCATCCGTCGAGATCCCATGCTTTTCCACGAAAGCGCCGAGATGCGTCTTGAGTTCCGCGCTAGTGTGCGCGGCCATGCTTCCGCAAATGCCTACGGACAGATGATCGCAGCGCGGGAAAGACCAGATGTAGCCCTCAAAGTGCGGCAGGAATTTCACGGTAATCGAGTCTGCCGTCTGCGGAACGAAGTAGCCCTGGGTCATTTCCAATTCGTCGCGCTGGAGCGGGCGTGTTTCGGGCGCGATCTGATTGCGCGCGCCAGCCGCAAGCACGAGGAAATCCGCGCTGCGCCATTCGCCATCGACGGAGTAACGCGGCTTTGTCGTGCTCGTGTCCACACCAAGAACATGGGCTTGCTGAACATCGCAGCCCGCCGCTTTAGCGCGGTCCAGCAACATACCATTGAGCACACGCCGCGAATAAATCACGATCGGATGCGTCATTTCGAGATTTGCCCGCTGATCGTTGCTGCTGATCAGTTCGACCGAGCGCACCAGTTTTTTCGGATAAGGGTTGTCAAGAAGGAAAGGGAAGCACTGGACCGCTTTATGGGTCAAGCCCCCGCCGCAGGGTTTTTCCCAAGCGAGGTGCTCATCAAAAATCTGGACTTTGTGTCCCGCGCGCGCGAGTTGCTCTCCGCACATCGCGCCGGAAGGTCCGCCGCCGACGATCGCTATCTCTGCCATGGTCCTATCTCGCTGCTGGCCTCGAGCTCCGTCCCTGAACGCGGGAAACTACAGGCGGCGGCTGGGTTTGGCAATCAATTTTTTTCAGGTAACGGGCCCCATCAAGTGGTGGGGAAGACCACCAGGCAAAACCCGGCGAGAAGTATAGCACCGAAAAGGGCGGCTGCTGCGGGCGAGGCCGTAACTTCCCGGACAACGTTCATACCCCATCTTTGGAGCAGGCAAAATATGCCAAAGGACGGCACCAGGAGCACCAGCAAGATTTCGCCGCTATGCAGGACGAAGATGCCTGCGACAATCGCGCACCATGCGATCACGCGAAGTAACAGGGCGTTGAACAACCGTCGCAGGCCCTTGCCGGGCAATGCCGGACCAAGCAGCAACTCTTCCGCGGCGTGATAGGGAAGCACCGCGAGGAAGAAAGGCGCGAATCGAGCCCAGCGCGGAGCGGTCAGCCAGGCTTCGCTGAACGTCAAATCAATCCAGGCGGTGATGAGGAAGTGGAGGAGAAACGCCGCGAATACGGCGACGAGAAGTGTAAAGCGCAGTGATCTGGCAGGCTGGGCGCCGCTCGCCCCTGTGCCGAATAAATCTGGCAGCGACTTCCAGTGCAGAACGAGCAGAACTACTCCAAGAATGAGCAGAAAACTTGCGAGGTAATCGCCTTCGAAAAGATGCAGCGCGCGGAGCGGGTTTGCGTAAGAGAGAATTCCGACGGTTCCGAGCGAGACGATTCCACATTCGAGGAAAGCCCGGCTGGTTGCGACAGCGGCAAAGGTATCTGAGACCGGCGCGACTTGATTCTTGCTCTGCAGAGTTTCACGCAGAAAGGGTCCGGCCAGCAAAAGTATCCCTGCGAATCCCGCAAAGAATCCTAGAAGTCCACGGTTTGTAGGTAGAGCTGGTGGCGATTCCAAGTGGAGAACGCGAGCAGACCAATTCAACGCGCTTGCCATAGCTGTTCCATTGAACAGGATGCTTACGTGGCTCGAGCGCGGAATCACTTTGTATTCGTTGGTTCCGTCGCCACCAGCCGGCAACAAGCTTTTGACCGCACTGCGGATTCTTTCGGGCTCCCAGGCCGCGCTCATCAGCAGGGAATGGGCGGGGAGCGCACCGAAGTCGTGAAAGGGCATCATCTCCGACGACACTCCCGGTATTGCCCGCATAGGAGCGGGAGAAAACGCGACAACGCCAGCAACTGGAACGCGCGAAGCCACACGCAACGCAATAGCCCCACCCAAAGAGTGGCCGGCGAGAATTGTGCGTTCCGGATCAAGCAAACCGCGCGCAATCAGCTCGCGAAGCAGGTTTTCGCTGCACTGATCAGCGCGCTCGTAGGAAAAAGGCCCGGCGGTGCGTCCATGGCCGGGAAGGTCCGGCACGAAAACCCGCAATCCTTCCGCTGCGAATCCAGCGGTGATGTACGACATGATTCGCTTGTTTGCCGATAGCCCATGAAGAAGAACAACGAATCCTTGCGGTGCGCCTCCCGCTGGCTGCCCCATCGGCTCGACGATATCTGTCACCAAGCGGCATCCACCGGCGTCAATGCGAAACGTGTGCGATTGGTAGGGAACTGCGAGTGCCAGCAACAGGCCCAAGCCGCAGAGTCCTGCACCAACAATGGCGCGATGCGTCTTATTATTCATTTTCATGAGATGCGCCGGCCACTCAGGCACTGTGCCCGCAGTGCGTGATAAACTAGGTTTTCTTTTGACACCAGGGCAATTTTTGCGTGGGCCTTCATGGAGTTCCTTTGAATCCGGAGATTCTGACTCTCGAGGAAGCGATTCTGCGGTTTGGCCCAGGGAAACGCAATGGCCGCCGCGTCGTCTTTACCAATGGATGTTTCGATCTTCTGCATCCCGGCCACGTCGGCAGCCTGGAGCAAGCTCGCGCCCTGGGAGACGCTCTTATCGTCGGGCTAAACAGTGACGCCAGCGTGCGGCAATTGAAAGGCGCCGGACGTCCCGTACTGCCAGAACGCGAACGCGCAGAGATTCTCGCCGCGCTCGAATGCGTCGACGCGGTGGTGATTTTCGATGAACCGACACCGCGCGAAGTCATCGCCCGACTGCTTCCGGACGTCCTGGTTAAGGGCGGCGACTGGCCGGGCGATCAAATTGTCGGACGCGAAGAAGTGGAAGCCGCGGGCGGCCGGGTCGTCTCCGTCCCAGTTGTTCCGGATTATTCCACCACCGCAATTCTTCGAAAGATCCGCGCCGGCGCTCCCAGCTCTCGCGTGGAAGCCTGACGCTCCCGCATGATTCTGCCTGCCGTTCGCGAGCGATTGGATGCTGTGCTCCGCCACCCGTCGGTGGAAGGCGCGCTAGGCGCGTTGCGCGATGGCGAGCAGCACATCTCTCTTTCCGGCCTGCACGACGTCGCCAAGGCTCTCATCGCCGCGTATCTCACACACGAGCTTCGCCGCCCAGCTTTTTTCATCACTGATTCGAATCGCCGCGCGGAAGCTCTCGCGGAAACCGTCCGTTTTTTCTCGGGTGTTTTCCCTGGAGTAAGCGGGGGAGTCGCCACGCTCCCGGCTTTCGACACGCTGCCCTGGGAATCGCAGAGTCCGCATCCGGATATTCTCGAACGGCGTGCTGCAACTCTTTTCCGCCTGACGGATGGCCAAGTCTCGCTCGTCATCGCTCCGGTGCAGGCGGCTCTCTGGCGTTTTCAGGATGCCACGCTCTATTTGTCACTGGCGCGGACACTCACCAAGGATGCGGAAATCCCCCTGGAAGAATTCATCGGCCATCTCGCGGGCGTGGGCTACACCCGCACGGAAATGGTGGAGTTGCCAGGGCAATTTGCAACGCGCGGAGGCATTGTTGACGTTTTTTCCGCCGAAGCTCCCCGGCCGGTGAGAATCGAGCTGTTGGGGGACACCGTTGAATCCGTGCGCGAATTTGATCCACGAACGCAACGCTCCATCGCTCCCGTAAATCGCACCACGCTTTTGCCGCTCACCGAATGGAACGTGGCCGCGCTTGTCGGCGCAACTCAATCCACTGGTTCGTCCTGGGAGGCAACCTCTTTCTTCGGCCCCTCGGAGCAAAGCGGCCAGAGTTCTCTTTTCGAATTGGCGGAAAGCTCGCTCAAACCCATCGTCTTCCTGGACGAGCCGCAAAACCTGCGCGACGCCGCGGAAAAGCATCTCGCGCACGCTACGGAAATCTACGAACGCCACGGCAGCGCCAGCGCTCCAGCTGCCTCGCATTTCTTCTTCAATGAGGAAGAGTTCGCCGCTGCTCTGGCGAAAACGTCTCAAGCTCATCTCGAGCAGCTGGCTGTCAACATTGGCTCTGCCCCGCAATTCGAACTCTCGTCGAGGCCCAGCTCGCGCTTTCACGGCGATGTCGTGGCTTGCATGGCCAGCGTGAAGTCGCAGCTGACCTCAGGCGGGAAGGTGTTCCTCACGGCCGCGAGCACCGGCGAACTCGAACGTCTCGCAGACATATCCCGTGAATACGATGTCCCCTACGTGCTCGGCGAATCCGAAAACGCCGCAGCCGGCTTCACGGCCGAAGGTGCGCTCGAAACCGCTGGCCTGCTCTTGATTCGCGCGCCGTTCGCCGAAGGCGTCACGTTTCCTGACGCCAAGCTCACAATTTTCGGGCACGCGGATCTTTTCGATGTTGCGCCAACGGTCGAGCGTCCAAGCCACAAAATCCGTACGTCGGGCTTTTTCACGGACTTCGCCGAGTTGAAGCCTGGCGACTTCATCGTGCACGTCGATCACGGCATCGGCCAATTCGAAGGGCTGCGCCAAATCGAATCCGACGGGCACCGCGGCGAATTCATGCTGCTTCGCTATGCCGACGACGCGCGCCTGTACGTTCCGCTCGAGCGAATGGATCTGGTCCAAAGCTATCGAGTGGTGGAAGGCTCGCACCCGACGCTCGATAAGCTGGGCGGCACCGGCTGGAATACGCGCAAAACCCGAGTCCGCAAATCCCTGGAGGACATGGCGGATCAGCTACTCGCCCTCTACGCCGCACGCAAAACCGCGCAAGGTTTTGCTTTTTCTCCCGATGGCAATTTCCAGCGCGAGTTTGAGGACGCCTTCGAATTCGAAGAAACCGTCGACCAAAACACAGCCATAGCCGACATCAAACGCGACATGGAGCGCCCCACGCCCATGGACCGTCTCCTGTGCGGCGACGTCGGCTACGGAAAAACCGAAGTCGCCATGCGCGCGGCCTTCAAAGCCGTTTCCGACAGCAAACAAGTCGCCGTCCTTGCACCCACCACGGTTCTCGCCTTCCAGCATTTCGAAACGTTCAAGCAGCGTTTTGCGGCGTTTCCGGTGCGCATCGAGATGCTGAGCCGCTTCCGCAGCGCTGCCGAGCAAAAGAAAATTCTCGCCGATCTCGAAGCCGGCAAAGTCGACGTGGTTATCGGCACGCACCGCCTCATTTCGAAAGATGTGAAATTCCAGGATCTTGGCTTGCTCGTCGTCGACGAAGAGCAACGCTTCGGCGTCGCGCACAAGGAACGCCTCAAGGAGATGCGCCAAAACGTCGACGCGCTCGCGCTTTCCGCCACGCCCATCCCGCGCACGCTGCACATGTCTCTTGTGGGGCTGCGCGATATGTCCGTGATCGAAACTCCGCCTCGGGACCGCCTGGCTATTCAAACCGTCGTCGCGTCCTTCCAGGAAGATCTAGTCCGCCGCGCCATTGAAAACGAACTTGCCCGCGACGGCCAGGTCTATTTCATCCACAACCGGGTCGAATCGATTTATTCGCTCGCCACACTCGTCCAGAAGCTGGTGCCCAAAGCTCGAGTCGTTGTCGGCCACGGCCAAATGGGCGAAAAAGAGCTTGAAAGCGTAATGCTGAAGTTCATCCGCGATGAAGCCGACGTGATGGTCGCCACGACCATCGTTGAAAACGGTCTCGACATCCCCCGCGCCAACACCATCCTCATCAATCGCGCCGACCGCCTCGGCCTGGCCGAACTCTATCAATTGCGCGGGCGAGTTGGCCGCTCGCACCAGCGCGCTTACGCCTATCTTCTGGTTCCCCCGGACACTTCGCTCTCCGAAATAGCACGCAAGCGCCTCTCCGCCATGAAAGAGTTCAGCGAACTCGGCGCCGGCTTTCGCATCGCCGCTCTTGATCTCGAACTTCGCGGCGCCGGAAACATGCTCGGCCGTCAGCAACACGGTCACATTGAAGCTATCGGCTTTGACATGTATTGCCAAATGCTCGAGCGGGCCGTCTCCAAGCTGAAGGGCGAGGAATCCGCCCCCGAGCTGCGCACCACGCTGAGCCTGGGCCTTGATGTGCGCATCCCAGAAAACTACATCCCCAGCGAAAATCTCCGCCTCCGCACCTACAAACGCATTTCGTCGATCGCCAGCCAGGAAGAAAAGCAGGATGTGCACCGCGAACTAACCGACCGCTTCGGCGCTCCGCCTGCGACGGTAGAAAACCTTTTGGAGTACGCCGTCCTCAAATCGATGTGTGAGCGCCTGCGCATCTCGGCCGTGGAGCGCCAGGGAAACCGCATCGCCATTCGTTTTCACGCGGAAACACCACTCGACCCTGCCACTCTGGTCAAGGTGGTCCGTTCGCGGAAGGGCATCAAACTTGACCCCAGCGGCGTACTGTGGCTGGAAACTACGAGGGGAGAGTCCGTCCCGGGAGCTCTCAGAAACGTATTGCTCGGCCTTCAGGGCCAGAGCTAAACTCTATAGGTGAGGAACTACATGCGAAATCTTGCAGTGATCGTGGCGCTTTTCGTCGCCCTGCCGCTCGCGGCACAGCAACCGCCCACACCGCCTCCGCCAACACAGGACACGCCGGCCAAGCCAACGCCGGCCCCGGCGCCGACCCTCGAGAAACCGGATGAGGCCCCCGCTGACGTTCCTACTCCCGCTGCGCCCAAGAAGCCAGCGCCGGCCCCTGCCAAAAAGCCGGCCGCCACGACGTCCGAAGGCAAAGTTGTCGAAGAAATCGTAGCCCGCGTCAACAATGAGGTCATCACCCGCTCTGAGTTCGAACACTCCAAAGTCACTGCGGCCGAGGATGCCAAGAACGACTGCCAGAACCGCTGCACGCCCGAGCAGTTGAATTCGCGCATCGAGGACCTCCAGAAATATGCCCTCCGGGATCTGATCGACCAGTCGCTGCTGGTCCAGCGCGCCAAAGACATGGGCATTAGCGTCGAGCCCGAAGTCATCAAGCAGCTGGATCAAATCCGCATTGAGAACAAATTGACCAGCATGGAGGCTCTCGAACAAGCGGTCTCCGCCCAGCCGGGAATGAACTGGGAAGATTTCAAGAACAACATTCGCAACGGCCTGCTTACCAAAAAGGTCATCAGCAGTGAAGTCGGCTCCCACATCAATATCACCAAAGAGGAAATCCAAAAATACTACGACGAGCACAAATCAGAATTCATACGTCCCGAGCAGGTCGCCCTGCGCTCCATCGAAATTAATACCGCCGGAAAAGACGAAGCGGATGTCGCAGAGCTGAAGAAGAAAGCGGAAACGGCGCTAAAACGGATCCAGGATGGAGAGGACTTCGGCGAAATCGCCAAACGTTATTCGGATGGTTCCACCGCCAAGCAAGGCGGCTATTTGGGAATGTACAAGCGCGGGGAACTCTCCAAAGAACTTGAGGACACCGTCTTTGCGATGAAGAAGAACGGCCTCACCGGCGTGATGGAAACGAAGCAGGGCTTCCTGATCATGCAGGTCCTCGAACACTACGACGAAGGCGAGCAATCGCTTGCCAAAGTGGAAAATGAAATCAATGAGAAGCTTTATAATCAGCGCTTGGAGCCCGCCCTCCGCGAATATCTCAAGACTCTTCGCGAGGAAAGCTACGTCGTCATCAAGCCTGGCTACCAAGACGCCGCCGGCGGAAGCAACTCCGAGATTCAGGAAGTGAGCGCCACACCCGAAGTGACGAAGACCAAGAAGGGTCACAAGAAATATCTGCTGTTCGGCAAGAAACCCGGCGACTCGGGCGACTGATGAAAACATCTTTCGTCACTGATCTCGGCACCGAACAAACCATCACCTCGTACTTCCTCGTTCACGAAAAAGAGATTCGCAACACGCGCGATGGCAAAGCCTATCTTCGCCTCGAGCTCGGCGACCGCAGCGGCACCATCGAAGCACGCATGTGGGATCAATTTGAGGCCGCCGCGAAAGACGTGAGCCGGGACGATTTCGTCAAGGTCAACGCTCGCGTCGAAATCTACCGCAACAAGCCGCAGCTTTCTTTGCAGCAGCTGCGGCGCGCCAAGCCCGAAGAGGTTGATCTCGCCGATTTTCTGCCGCACACCAAGGAAGATGTCGGCAAACTCTGGGCGCAACTCCTTGAATATGCGAACTCGATCGCAAATCCTTGGCTCAAAAAACTGGTGACGGGAATCCTCGCCGATCCCGCTCTCGCTGCACGTTACAAGCGCGCTCCCGCCGCAAAAGTCATGCATCACGCCTACCTTGGCGGCCTGCTCGAACACGTAATCGGTCTTTGCGGATTGACTAGGCAGGTTGCAGCACACTATCCGGAACTAAATGCCGATCTTTTGCTGACCGTCGCGATCCTCCACGACGTCGGCAAACTCGATGAACTTTGCTACGAGCGCGCCATCGGCTACACCACCGAAGGGCAGCTCCTCGGCCACATCGTCATGGAACTCGAGACCGTTTCCAAAGCTATGGACGCCATCGAAGGCTTCCCAGCCAATCTCAAAACCGTTGTCCAGCATCTCCTGATCAGCCATCACGGCCAATATGAGTTCGGCTCGCCGAAATTGCCGATGATCCGCGAAGCCATGGTGTTCCACTATCTCGACGACATGGATTCCAAGATGGCCGCCGTTCGCGCCGCGCTGGCCACCGATTCCGGCGAAGAGGAGTGGTCCGCCTACAGCCCCGCCCTCGGACGCAAATTCCTTAAGCTCGACGCCTTCCTTAAAGGCCCCACCGGCGCCTCCTCATAATTTTACCAAGGCTGCGAAGAAGAACGCTGCATTCCGTGGGCTCTCTTTAGCGGCTCTCTTTCACGACGCGTCCGTTAAGAGGCTGAACGGGCCGGACATCGTGCGGATAAAGCTTGGCAAACGCGTTGATCTGGTCCGTTGAGATTTCCATGGGAACCTTTAGCACAAACCACGTCACGCCCTCCGTACATGGCGGAGCCGTTTGCGAGCCTTGATACGTGCAATAGCCGGTGTCATGGGGCAGCAGATTTGCGGGATTGACCTCGACTTCGGGAATCTCCTCTAATTTGCCCGCTGTCTTTGGCATGTATTTCCAAAGCTGCTGGATGGTGTCGTTCGCGCTGCCCGCCTTCAGAAGAACCGCGACTCCGGCGACTTTTCCGTCACTATCTGCGTGCATCAAGTGGAGCACCATATCGTACGGCTTGCCGTGGATGTACTCTTCGCTGGGACGATGAAAGTGGAATTGCCTCAGTTCGTAGCGCTTGTCTCTTACAACGAGAAAATCTCCAGAATGGACGTAGTCCACGCGCACCGCGGTATATCCGTTGTTAATAATGTTGAGCGGGCCGCTTTTGTATTCGAATCGTATTGCGGGAAGGTCGGCTTTCTCCGCGTTTCGAATGTCAATCGGAGACTGTTCCTTGCCGTCTTTACAGGCGGCGTAATCTGGATCCAGGTCGCCCCAATGTTCAGCCCCTTTTGCCCCTTCGTAGCTCCAGGGTGTCTTCCAGGTAGTGGAAACAGGTTTAGCGTCCTGCGCCTGCGGTCGTGCATGTAGCAAAAACGCGGCGACAATGAGCAATACAAACTTCATCCATGCTTTTTGCAAGTGGCACCTCGCTCTGCGGCCAACGGCTTATCCGGCCGGCCAAGCCCGGCTAGGCTCGTTGTCACTTCGGTCGCCCTCACTATGCCAGGCGCAACGCAGCGACGATTCGTTCGTCATCAAAGTATGCGTGTCGATTCTACAGATGCGCCCGTCCCTTCCATTGCCGGGGCCGGTGCAGGCGCTACTGAGCTCGCGAGCGGACCATGCTCAATACCATCGCGATCTGCCCGGAATGGTAAATCGTGTGCTGCACGGTTCCTTCGAGCAGCGTCTCGTACGGATAGTCGCGCCCCGGAACCTGTTTCGCAAAATCCCCGGCGGGAAAATTCCTAAGCTTCTCTTCGAGCAGTTCGCGGCTTTGCTTCCATCGCGCGAGGAGCTCGTTCCAGGGAATCAGCGGCTCCGCCCACTCTTTTTCAGGCTCCCAGCGCGGCATCGGATGGCTCTGGGAAGTATTCCGAGTTCTTTCATTCCAGAGCAGCAAATGCTGAAGCAGCGTCGAAATGGAATGGCCTCCCGGAGTCGGCTGCGTAATCGCAAGTTCCGGCGTAACTCGGGCCAGCAGCTCGTCGAGCGCAGGCCCATACCACGGGCCCTTCACCGTTGCGGCATGATAAGCATCAGCGATGCGTTTCGCTTGGTTCATGAGTCCCTGCCTCCGCGCGACGACCCTCACCTCCGGCGCCTCCGCAGGTCCCAGTTTACAGCAACCCTCCGAGCATTCGTCGCGATCCATGAACGATCATCAGCTCTGCCCCGTAGACGTAGCGGTAGCTCAAGCGCGCGATCTGCTTGAGAACGTTGCCTATTCGCAGCACGCCGAAGGCGTACGTTTCGAGGTCCGCTCCACGCACGCCGCCTCACCCAGAAAGCATGGCCCACACATCCAGAGAAGATGACTGGCGGCTGCCGCGCAGCACTAGATATTTTGGCGCGGAAATAGATTCAAAAGGAGCCTCGAGGCAATCGATAGGGAGTCAAAACACGCAACCTTGAAAAACGGAATACCAAGGATGTGCCACACGGCCATTTAGGTCCATTTTTCCATGGTTATCCAGGTGTTTGGATTGCGATTGGGAATCAAGCTACGGTTTGAAGCCCACGCTGCGCCAAAGCTCGGCGCAGTCGTACATCTTTCCGCCGGCGATCACATATTTGACGTTGCGGATGTTGTGGATGGATTCTAGCGGGTTGCCGTCTACAAGGATCAAGTCAGCGCGTTTTCCCTGTTCGACGGTGCCAACTTCTTTATCGAGGCCCATCACCCGCGCCGGCACAATCGTGGCTGCCTGAATCGCTTCCATCGGGGTGAATCCTGCCTGGACGTACAGTTCGATTTCGCGGTGCAGGCTGTGGCCCGGGACGGTCTGGTCCGTTCCGGCAACGATGGGAACTCCAGCCCTGTGTAACGCGCCCGTGATGGCCACTTTTTTTGCGAACATTCTTTCCTGAAGATCCGCCAAAGGCGATGGCGGTCCGACATCTGCCAAAATTGCAGCAAGCTCCGGAGCGATCTTGGTAATACCTGGCTCAAAACTGGAAGGCGGCTTCGCAGTGGACGCTGTCCCAAATTCGAAAACCGTTAGCGTGGGGTCGACAACCGTTCCGTGCTCGACGAGGAACGCGAGCGCTTTCTGGGACTGAGGCGAGTTTAGATCCAGGTCAGCGGCAGCTTTCATTCGGTCAGCCCTTGTTGCAGCTTGCGGAAACGGCGGACTCATCATCAAAGCGATGAAAGTAATGTGATTGATCTGGTCCTGCCCCGCTTCGACAGCCTCGAAAGTAGAGACGCCTTCGGGCACGTGTCCCGTAACTGTCATTCCCAAACGATGTGCTTCGTCTGCTACCGCCTTTAGCTCGTCGATTTTTACGGAGCTGTAGATTTTCATCTGCTGGAAGCCTGCGTCGTGATACCGGTCCACCCACATTTTCGCCTGCTCGGGGGTGTCAACCCGTGCAACGCCAATCGCCTCCGGGCTCGAACCGTCCACAATACCCGCCAGCAAGAGCTGCGGGCCCAATCCCTTGCCGTTCTTGACCGCGTCGCGAACGGCAGTGATGAATTCGAGTTCGTTGCCGCAATCACGCACCGTGGTGGCACCTGCTGCCAGATAAATCGGGCCCCACTCGACTTGTTCAAAGTGCGCGTGCATGTCCCACAGTCCAGGGAGAACGGATTTCCCGCGCGCGTCCACTTGGGTGGCGTCGTGGGGAATTTTTACTTTCGAACGGGGCCCCGCCGCGGCGATGCGCCCCTTCTCGATCACAACCACCGAATCCGGAACGGGCTCGCGCCCCGTTCCGTCGATCAGAGTTCCGCCAACCACAGCGATCGAATCGGAGCGGCTGCCGGAAATTCCCTTTGAAATCTCGGAGAGCGCGGCCATGCCGTCAGATCCGGCGATGCCGACGAACTTGCCTAGCGCACTTTCATAGCCATCCCGGATAGCTTCAAAATGATCGAATTCGGCGTCGGTTGTAACCGCCGCGACAAGATTGTGGCTGGAGTCGAACCAGAGCGTCTCGCGCCCCCAGATCAATCCTTCGATCGTGTAGCGATTGAACGTCTCGTTCTTTCCGTTGACGCCGAATGTGTCCTGCCCACGCGGCTCGATCTTCACGCGGCCGGACGGAAGCGTGGCGAGTTCGGCTGGTGAGCCATGCGTGGCCCAATAACGCACCATAAGCATCTGCATCGTCGCCGGGGCGTAACCTGCAATTGTGAAGAATTGCTTCGGGCGCACGGCGTCGGCCCATTTGTCGCGATCGCGAAGCCGCACTTTTTCTAACTGCACTTCCACCGCTTGATCGATCGTGGAGAGGCGCGAATTCTTGCCCTTGATTTCGAAAGCGGAGGGCGTGAGATCGTTCGCGGAGCGAAACGTAGCGGTGAGCGGCACAGCGCCGCCGCGATCAATAAACTTGAATTCGATCTTCACGGAGAGCGACTCGCCGTCGCGCGTGATCTCGTAGGTTTCTTGCCCGATGGGCTGCTCGAATTTGTGCAGAGTGAATTTCCCCTGTTCGACGAGCCCCACAAGGGGTCCGGATGGCGGCGCGGCCATTGTTTTTGCGAGCTGCGCCTGATCTGGCAGAACAACCGGGGGGATGGCGAAAACTGACGCACACAAACCCGCGAGAAAGAATCGAAGAATGTAGCGATCGCAGAGAAAGTTCATCTCTCCTCCCGTGGATCGTCGTGCCTGCTTATTTCAAGGCAGCCCCCACATGCAAACGGAAATTTCCGATTCGGACCTCCGCCTTGTGCAGAGTACGCTTCTCCTACTTTGGACACAACGAATTCGGCGCTAGAGCGAGTCCCAGGGCGGCCGGCCGGGTGGCACAGATGTTAGTCGTCACGCAATCTCGCGCTACGTCACACACTTCATGCCGGTTGGGCCATGCTTAGGACGCGGGACTGATTTAGACTTTATCTTTTTCTGGGGCGTCCCACCCTTTCGGGTTGGCACGGCGAAAGGATGGGGTCTTTCGCGCACTGCTCATTGCTTTGCGTCGTTGCTTATATTTGTTTCGTTGAACTTCGTGGGATCGAAGAGGGACGGGTCGAACTTCGCGTTAGCCTTGATAGCAAAATAATCTTCGTTGAAGGTGTTTTTGCCATCGACGTAAAACTCGACGCGCGCGGAGATCCAGCCTGGAGAGAGCTTCCGATAATCCTTGAAGCGGGTGTCGTGAATTTTCGTCGCATCGTGTTCATCCGGCGCGATCAATCTAACGAAGAGCAGATGCTTCTTCTCAATCCAGAACTGCTTGGACTTCAGATCGCCTTTGGCGGCTCCAACTACGTAGACATCCTGCCCATCCCACTTCTCTTCGCGGATTTGTGACAAATCGAAGCCCTGGCCTTTCGCTATGTCGATGGTCGTCTTCGGGTCTTGGCGGTAGACATCAAACCCCAGCACCAGCAGCATGTGAACGAACGGGCGAGTGCCGGACAGCTTTCCCTTTTGAAATGTCGTCAGCGTGCCATCGACAAAAACGAAGCCGTTCCCTTCACTGGCCGCGCCCCTGTTGATGCGCAGCTTTCCCGGCAACTCCAGAGCTTCATCCCAAACCTCCGTCTTGCTCGTGCCATCGGGATTCAGTGTGATGGCGTTCTCCTTGAAGACAACCGACTCGTACCACGAGTCCTTGTAGCGATCGTGCATAGCCGTCAACAAAGCCTGCCCATCGCGTATTTCCTGGGAGTTAGCCGGGAGCGCGGCGCACAAACAGGCGGCCAAACAAAAAAGACCGACGATCCATCTCATAATCACCTCGAAACTTTTTCTCGGAGAGCCGGGACGGCTAACGCTGCATCTTACGTTATGCCTCCCACTTCGGCGTCAGTTTCTTCCGGTTCTTCGCGCAGTCGACTAGCCGGAGACGAATCCACCGTCGAATTTTCAGCGCATTAAGGTCGTCCGCGCATTTGGGGTTAGAGCGAGCGCAAGAAATTGATCACGTCCTGCTGCTGCTGAGTCGTCAGCCTGTTGAAATGTTCAATGACCTTGTTGGCCTCGCTGCCCTTGCTCTGGTGAGCCCGGATGGCCTGTACGAGGTTGGTTGTCCGTCCATCGTGGAGAAAGAAAACACGTTGTCCGACGCCCCAAAGGGGGGCGGTTCGAAACTCGTCGGGGCCGGCGCCACCTTGCGTGATGCCATCGGCGAGGCCTTTGCCCATGTGGTGGACGATAAGGTCAGAGTAAAGATGTGCCGTCTGATTCGAGAGCGCAGCACTCGGGCTGGTCGAGGAGCCACTTGCGATCTTTGCAGCCGTGGTCAACGCAGGCGTATGGCAATGGGCACAGCCTATCTTTGCGAAAGTGGCGCGTCCATTCTCGCTGGACGGTGTGGCGGGCGCGGGAGTGGGCGGCGCCAGCATGCGCATGAAGTTGGCGAAGGCTTCGATGTCTGAGATCACCGCCGTGTTCGAATTGCCGGTGGTCGAGGGAGTAGGCGTGAAGTTGAGGGTGTCTTCAGGAGTGGGGTTGAAGAGGCAGCCCGGCGTTTCGTCGCGCTCCTGCGGGAAAAGCTGGTTCGAGATTCCCATCTCGACGTTGTATGCCTCGCCCGCAAACATGAGAAGGGATTTGTTCTGCGCTTTCCACCCGAAACGCGTGATGGTCCCATCGTTTGCACTGAGGTTCACATTTCCGCTCAGGTGCGCGTTTGCGTGGCCGGAGATGCCCAATTCGGACTTCGCCGATGCGCTGGCTTTCATGTTGGCGAGGATGGCCGAGTCTGGAATCGCTTCGATGAGTCCCGCGCCAAACACGGGAGTTGGGATTCGGAAAATAATGTTCGCATTCCCACCTTGGCCCGTAAGCGGATTTCCCGCGGGCACGAAGCTGAATTGGGAGATGTTGCAACCAGGTGCATCCGTTCGACCGGTGATCACGAAAAGGTCGTGCACTTCACCGTCGGCGTTACCGTTGCTCTTCTTAAACCGCGCTTCGCGGATTGGACCATTTTGCGTGATGAACCAGGGCACGGTGTTCTTCGCGCCGTTCAAGGCGGCGACCGCGATTAAGGGATTTTGCGTCGGGCTCGTTCCGCCTATGCTCGGCTGCGCGTGGCAGGACAAACATTGGTTGGAATTGAAGCGAGGACCGAGGCCAGTGTTGGCGCCGTTGGTCACGACCTCGATCTCAGCGAACCTCGCCTGCCCATCCTGGAAGAACGCAGTTTCGTCCGCTGTAAGACCCTTGAGCGGAGTGCCGGCACCCGGCGGACCACCGCGCACGCCTGGGTCTACTGGAGCTGATTTGCTTTGGCCAAACGTGTGGACGCCCATCGCCAATGCAACAGCTACGATTGCGCCGAAAATGATGCGAGCGACTCTCCGGAGTGTCATCACCATTGCCTCCTGGAGCTGGGAATGCGTGCATTGTACACCCGGCCTACCTCGCGGGTGGAGTATCCCTTCAACATCTCGCCTTGCCAGCGCGTCTCGGCTCGGCCTAGACTGGGTTAGATCATGAGCGAGCGCATGTTACCGGCGTCTTTCCAAATTCGAGATCTGACGATCCGCCCCGCGGCGGTGCTGGCGCCCATGGCGGGCGTGACGGACACGCTTTTCAGGCGAGTCATTCGTGGCCTTGGCAGTTGCGGCTTGCTCATGACGGAGTTCACCAGCTCCGAAGGCATCACGCGCAGCGCGGCTAAAACGCTCCGCTACCTCTATTTTCAGGAAGATGAGCATCCCATCACGGCGCAACTCTTTGGCGCGAATCCTGCGGTGATGGCCGAAGCGGCGCGCATGGTTGAAGATCTCGGCTACGACGCCGTGGACATCAATTTGGGCTGCCCTGCGAAGAAAGTTGTGAAGTGCGGCGGATCAGGACTGCTGCGCGACCTTCCGCTGCTCGGGGAAATTTTCAAAGCCGTCCGTGCGGCAGTCAAAATCCCGCTCACCATCAAGCTACGCGCAGGATGGGATGAAAACTCGATCGTCGCGGTCGAGGTCGCTAAGATGGCCGAGGACATAGGAGTCGAAGGCGTCGCCGTGCATCCACGCACGCGCTTGCAGGGCTATGCCGGCGCCGCCGACTGGAGCATTATTGCCGCAGTGAAGCAGGCTGTGAAGATTCCGGTCATCGGTAACGGCGATATCAACACGCCGGAAGACGCGGAGCGCATGGTCCGCGAGACAGGTTGCGACGCTGTCATGATCGGCCGTGCCGCCGCCACTAACCCGTGGATTTTCCGGCAGATGCAGCAGTACGCCGCCAGCGGCCGGTACGACACGCCTACCGAGGACGAGCGCCATCAGTTACTTTCTGGCTACTATAGGCAAATTAATGCTGCCAACCTTCCCGATGGTATTGGCAAAATGAAGCAGTTCGCTTGCTGGTTTACTCATGGCGTGGGGAACGGCAGCGAGCTTCGTCGAATTGTACATGCGGCGCGAACGCCCAGTGAGGTTGTCGAGAAGGTAGAATCCTTTTTCGAGAGCCGAACCGCCGCAGAGGCTAGCCGTTTTGCCGCTGCCCAAAACAGCGAGCGCTCGCCGGCTGACCAAGGCAGTAACCGTCCTGTAGCCGCCCAAGATACAGGCTGCATCGCGGACGCCAGAAAAGAGGACCCAGCCCATGGTCCACTTGACGCAGACCGCCTCGAGGCAACGCTCGGAGCGTAGAATCGCCGTACGCCTGCCGCTAAAGGTGCGGGGACGCGACAGCCGGGGAGTCATCTTCGAAGAAGAAACTTCCAGCGAGAATTTGTGCCGCAGCGGCGCCGCGTTCGTCACGCGTTTCGATGTGGCTATCGGCTCCGACCTCGAAATCCGCATCCCTTTTTCGCACTACGCGTCGCGCCGCACGGAAGCTGACTTCTCCACATCGGGGCGCGTAGTCCATGTCGTCGACGCCCCTACACAAGGGGAGCGCCTGGTCGGGGTGCAGTTTACGGGCCCGCGTTTCCAGCGCGTCTTCCGTCCGGAAAACGCCGCTTAAATATTTTTGAACTGCGCTGGCGCGAAACGCACCGTCATTTCGCTGGCGGCGCTCCACACACAAAATTCGCAGCGTCATTCGTATCGCCGGTTCCTTTATAGTTCGCCACCTGCGGGTACGCGCACAACGGCCTCGTCATCTTCACTCCAGCCGCGGCTCCTTCGCCTGGCTGCTTCGTCGCAATGACCGTGGAGGGCGCGGCGCCCTTTTCCACCCACTGTTCGAGCGCCAGATACATATTGTGTTGTGCGTCATTCGGCGTGCTGAATCCCGCCGCGCCAAAAACATCCGGCCCAGGTCCGCCACCACAGTGCTGCATGCCCGGCACCATGAACAGGCGCAAGAAAGAATCGGCGTCCTGCTTGCCCATTTTGCTTTCTACGCTCTCGTAGTAATTAACACTGTTTAGCGGGGAAATTCCGGAATCGTTCCACCCGTGATAGATGATTAGTTTTCCGCCACGCGATTCGAACGGCTTCATGTTTGTTTCCGTCGCGTTAAGGACGCCGGCGAATTTCTTGTCTGCCGCCGCAACTGCTTCGTCCAGATTTGCCTTTTTGTAATCCCAATCCGACTTTTCGTAAACCATATCGGAGAAAAATCCGCCACCGAACACGAAGAGCAGGGCCTTTCCTGGTGCAGGACCGGTTATCCATAGCGCCCAGCCTCCTCCGCCTTGCTCGCCACCCGGCTCGTAGCCCGGAAAAATCTGCTGGCCCTTTGCATCGCGCGGTCCTTGGTACAGTTTTTTCAGCGCGGTGACCTGCGGTTGCGTGAGGCACGCATCGGAATCTGCCGCCTTGCAAAGCAGGGAAGCGGGATCGAAGTGGCACTGTCTCGGATCGTTTAGAACGCCATCGGTCACGCCATCTTTTGCGTCGCACGACTCATTAACGGCTTTCGCGATGGTTGGAATTTTGCTTGTGGGAATGTAGCTTGCCGGATCCAGGGTCGTAGACTGCGCATTCCATAACGCGGCCCCAAGCAGGTGCGTCCAGTAATTCGCCGGTGCGCCAGCGAGAATTCCATCGTAGTCTGCCGGATAGCGCTGTGCCTCCATCAAAGCCTGCCGACCGCCATTCGAACAGCTTGCAAAATACGAACGTTGGGCGGCGTCGCCGTAAAATGCTTTTGCGGTCGCTTTTCCCACCGTCGTCATCTCGTGAATGGCGCGATACGCAAAATCAATAATTTTCTCAGGATGGCCAAGCGCCCAAGTTGCGTCGCCGCCATTCGCGGCGTGACCGGTATCCGTGGCCGCGGACGCATATCCCTGTAAAACCGCCAGACCCAGCATGTGATAGTCAATTTCTCCCGCGAAGCCGCCGTTGCCTTGGCCGCGGAACTTGCCATTCCATCCGCTCGATGGCATCCACACTTCGATCTTGATGTCTGAGTCGGCGGTTGGTTTGGAAACAGCGGTGACTCTGCAAAACGCGGGCAGCCCTTTGTAAAAGTTAGGATTACCGGCCATCTGGGGAGCCATGCTCGGCGGCGGTGCGAAGGCCCCGGCCGCGACGGTCTGTGCCGAGGTGATGGTTGTGTTCGGCAAAGCTAGCTGCGCGAGTTGCTCGCAAGTCTGCCCTGCCGCATGTGCGCTGGGCACAAACGCGCCGCTCGCCGCCATCAACGCTACGATCACAAGTTTGTTCACGGGAAGCTCCTCTTTGTCTTAGGTGATGCGTGGGCAAAACCTTTCGGGTTAAAGGGCATCGCCTGACTGTGGCACAGCCAGCCTTGGCTGTGCGATGTGTTACCAACAGTACGAAAAGCGCACAGGCAAGAGAGCGTGTGCTACCCAAACGAGGACATCCTAGCCGAAACGCGTCCTGACGCCAATCCGCCAATTGAGCGGCGCTTTAGATTAATTTCCTTTCACTGGATGCGGCGCGGGCGGGCTAGAAGCAAACCTGCCCTGGCTTTGGCCGTCAAAGCAGGTGTCGGGGATTAGATTCCTCGCCGATTCCAAGCTTGTGATGGAACTTATTCGCGCTTCCATCGTTTATTAGTAGAGAGTTCACGACCGAACGCTTCGGGGGGCCCGCGCATGTTCTCATTTTGGCAAGATGTCCGTTATGCCGGGCGAAACCTCCGAAAGAGCCCCGGCTTTGCCATCGTGGCGATGATTACGCTGGCGCTGGGCATTGGCGCCTCGACTGCGATTTTCAGCGTCATCGAAAACGTCCTGATGGAGCCTTTCCCGTACCCGGATGCGCAGCACTTCGTTTCCATCCAGATCCATGACACGGAACGAAATGAGCCCGGGGGAAGAGGTGGGTACAGCGGCCCTGAGTTCCTGGACTATGTGGCGCAAAATCACGTCTTTGACCGCGTCATCGCCAATGACGGCGGCGACGTGCTCTACACCAATGGCGAAGGAACGGATCGCTTTAGCGGCGGCTACGTGACGCCGGGCACGTTTGAATTTCTTGGTATGCCCGCGCTTATCGGACGTGTGATGCAGCCTGCGGACTATGAGCCCGGCGCACCGCCCGTCTTTGTCTTGCGGTACAAGGTATGGGTCAATCGCTTCAACGCCGATCCCTCCATCCTGAACAAGAATTTTGTGTTGAATGGCACGGCCCGCACGCTTGTCGGCGTCATGCCGCCGCGTTTTGGCTGGGGCGATTCCGACCTTTGGATTCCAGAAAAGCCCAGCCATGCGGATACCACTCCGGAGCTCGGCTACAACCGCTACTGGTTTTTTATGGGCCACCTCAAGCCCGGAGTTTCTGAACGCGCCGCCCAGGCCGACCTCGCTATAATCGCGCAGCATCTCTCTACCATTTATCCGAAGGACTACCCAAAACATTTCACCGTTGAAGTTCAATCCCTTACGGACCTGGTCGTCGGGCGCTTTCGCACGATGCTCTTTATCGTTCTTGGCGCCGTCGGACTGCTTTTGCTCATTGGCTGCGGCAATGTGGCCAACCTGCTCCTGGCGCGCGCCACTACACGCGAAAAAGAGTTCGCCATCCGCGCCGCGCTGGGCGCCGGGCGTTGGAGGCTGGTGCGCCAACTGCTCGTTGAGAGCCTCATTCTTGCCACTGGCGGCGCGGGCCTCGGCGCATTGCTCGCTTGGGGCGGACTGAAATCCCTAGTTGCACTAATGCCGCAAGACATCGTTCCTGCGGAAGCAGCGATTCGCTTGAACGTTACCGTGCTGCTTTTCACGCTTGGCGTCTCGGTGGCGACCGCGCTGGTTTTCGGGTTGGTCCCGGCGTTGCAAACGGCGCGCCGCGATTTGAATGATCCGCTGCGGGACAGCGGCAAGGGAGTCAGCGGCGGATTTCGCCACGGCCGTTTGCGCGACGCCGTCGTCGTTCTCGAAGTCGCACTCTCGCTCACTCTTTTGGTTGGCGCGGGGCTTCTGATGCGGAGTTTTGTCGCGCTACGCGAAGTTCATCTTGGCTTGCAGCCGGACCACATTCTTGTGGCCAGGCTGCCGCTTCCGAAAGAGCGTTACAAGACGGCAGATCAGGTCGCGGGATTTTTCCGTCCGCTCTTGCTGCGGCTGAAAGCCATGCCCGGAATTGTTGACGCCACGGAAACAAGCACCTTGCCGCCCTACGGAGGAATCAATTCCGACATCGAAATTCCCGGCAAGACGCACTCGGAAAAATGGACCGCGCTTTATCAACTCTGCAGCGAAGGCTATTTCCCGGTGCTCAAGATTCAATTCTTAACGGGGCGGCCGTTCACGGAAGCGGAAGTCAACGGAGCGAAAAAATACGCGGTCATCAACCAGACGTTCGCGCGCAAGTATCTAGGCGCAGATAATCCGATCGGCCAGCGCGTTCACCTCGTGCATCTCGAGACGGCACCCGATCCTGTGCACGATTCCTGGTTTGAAATCGTCGGGGTTGTCGCCGACGCAAAAAACCGTGGCTTGCAGGATCCTCCTGACCCCGAGGTTTGGGTGCCATACACGGTTACTGGCGCCTTCGCGCGCGGTGTGCTGGTGCGCACGGCGGGCGAACCGTCGGCGATGTTGAACGCCGTGCGGCAGGAGATTTGGGGGACCGATCGCAGCGTGGCGCTTACCATGACGGGGACGCTTGAGGGTTATATCAGCCAGTTTTCGTATGCAGGGCCGCGATTCGGATTTTTCCTGCTGGGCATATTTGCCAGCATCGGCTTGATTCTTGTGACCATCGGCGTTTACAGCGTGCTCGCGTATACTGCTGCGCGCCGAACGCATGAGATTGGCATCCGGATGGCTCTGGGCGCTGAGCGTGGCGACGTGCTCAAGCTGGTCATTCACATGGGCCTGCGTCTGGTGATTTTAGGCGTTGCGATTGGTTTAGCGGCCAGCTTCGGCGTCGGTCGTATCGTCGCGACCCAACTGTGGGGAGTCTCTCCCTACGATCCTGCGACACTCATCAGTGTTCCGCTTCTGCTTCTCATTACCGGCCTGATTGCATGCTGGGTCTCAGCCCGGCGCGCCGCTCGCGTCGATCCCTTGGTAGCTCTCCGCTACGAATAAGAAAAGAAATTACGATTTATTCGAGATCGGGCGGAGTCACCTTGGCAATCCAGGAGTCGTAGTCGGAAGTGAAGCCCGCTTTTTGCTGCAGGGCATGCACTTGGCGCTCTACCTCCGCCAACTGGTGGTCTGAAAGCTGCGGGATTACTTCCATCTGCTTACCGATTGCGTCCATGGCTTTCGCTACTTGCTGTTCAGCACTGGCGGCTGCAGCGCCAGCGTTTGCACCGTCGCCCTCCATGCAATCCACCACGCGCTTGGTCACCTTCTGGCTGTGGACCAGCGACACACGGATGTTCCCCTGTCCGGTGACGACGTTTCCGACGCCGAATACGCGGTCCATAGGGGTATACCGCGGCAGATCATTGCCCGAGAATGTGTAGTATTCCCCATTCATGTTGATTCCAGAAAGCTTCTCCGGCACCGAGCCGATCGAAGAAACGACCAGCGGTGCGCGGAGCTCCTGTTCCGAGCCGGGAATCGGCTCAGCCTTGCGGCCCTCGATTTTGGTTTCGACCACCTTGAGTCCTGCGAGCCGTCCATTTTCCACGATGATTCCGGTCGTCAGCCTGCGATCCTGGACGCGAAACAGGAATTTGTCGCGCGCCAGGCGCAGCATCTTCTGACGAACCATTTCCGTTTTGGCGATCTGCTCGGGCGTCGCATTGTCGGGTGGTTGCGCCAGCGGCATGTCCTGTTCGCGGCGGCGATAAATCAAGAGGCAACCCTTGACGCCCAACTCTTCCGGCTTGATACCGTGCGCTTTGCATACCTCCGGAATACTTTTTTCCAACTCATGCATGCCAGCGTGAATGCCGCGAGCCCTTAAAGCACGTTCGTAGTTTTCGAGCTGGAGTACTTTGACCACGTCAAGTGACGCAAGCCCGCCGCCCACGACGACGGCTTCGTCAGGCGTTTCATAGCGCGGACCTTGATAGTCCTTTTCGTTCTTGTGGTTGTACCAGTAGATAAAAGGATTTTGGTAAACGAGGCCTTTATCGACGTACTGCTCTGCTTCCGGCACACCCAAATCGCGGTCGCGCCACGCGCCATTGGCGAGAATCACCGCCGAAAAGCCCCACTCGAAAAGCTGGGGGAGGTGGAAATCCCGGCCTAGCTTGGTAGAGGGGATGAAATAGACATTAGGCTTCTTCATGCGCGCGTCGATTCGCGCGTATTCCTGTTTGCGCTGCTCGACGTGCCAACGCGGCAGACCGTCTTCGATCTTGCCGTACGGCCGGGTGTTCTGCTCGAAAACGGCGACGCGAATTCCGTGATCTGCCAGAATCTCCGTCGCTACCGACCCTGAAATCGCACCGCCAATTACCGCCACGAAATGACGCCCAGGACTCGACATCTATCTGCCACCCCCGCGCATTGCAGCGGGATTGTACAACGCAAATCATGGAAAGTCTCCCCGACCGCCGAGCGTTTCTATGACTGTTTGCGAAACTCGTGCCTGGCAGAGGCATGGAGGAGTATGGTCTGCCCGACCGCCAGTCGACCGATGCGAGTAACCGCGCCGTAGATTCCTGCGTTGTTCTGGTTCGCACGAACCACCGCCTTCAGCACCTCCGGCGCCGGACTTGCAGAGTCGGGGTCAAGGTTCACCATCGAGCAGCGGACATCGTGCATCGTGACGGCGATGGCGGGGGCGTCGTCCCCCTCGCCGAATGTCAGCACGCCGCCCAACCACTCGTCCTCCTGGAAGGGAATCGATCGCAGTAAGCGAACTACGACATTTGGACGAAATCGCCGCACGTCCGGGCTCTGCCCTGCGAGTCGTCCGATCTCGCGCACCGTGTCGGAGGCGATCACGGAAATGCTTGCGTCATCGAAGACGCCATGCTTCAACTGCATCATCTGCACGGGAGCGCCGTACCGACGTCCGACCTCCGTGGCTAAGTCGTCCCCGAAGACAGGCATCTCTGCGCCATCCGGCGTGCGAACATGCGTAGGGAGGTCTGCTTGAGCACCGTTCTCACGGCGGAGCGGAGCAAACAGGAGCAGCTCGGGAAGCTTGCTTGCTGTTAGCCACGGGAACCCGCTGCGGTCATCCATCCGCCGGAATGCCAGGCGTCTGTCACCATCGATGCCGTGCCAGCCCAAGTTGGCGGCCTCGAGCCGCTCGCCGCGCATGGACTTCACGGGATACCGGAAGAGCGCCTTCACCTGTCCGATTTTTTTAGGCGTGCTCGATCCGAGTCCACCCAATGCCAGAAATTCTCTCCGCTCCATGTCGCTCCTCGGATGTCTCTGCCGGTCGGTCCTCTTCGGGCAGTCTAGCAGTGTAGCTCCAATTTCCTTGTTCACCTCGGCCCTAGTCCGCCGACACATGTGAAGTGACCCGACTTACCGCTCGCCGGTACGCAAACCGAGCCGCCCGAAAGACACGGATGTCGCTGGGGCGTGCTCTGGTGTCGGGGCCGTTGTGTCGAGGGCAGGAGTAGCGTAACGTGCGCAGAGCGTCTGTTCGGCTTGCTCATGAAAATCAGCGGGGAGGAAATCAAATGGAACTTCGGAGGGTCTTAAAACTTGTCTTTGGGTGCGCGAGTTCTTTTTTGCTCATGGGTCTATGTGCGGCGGCGCAGACACCTTCCAAGGTGCTATTGGTCCTGGAGAAGAATGGGACTCAGCTGGACCTTATTGATCCGGTGAGCTTGAAAACGGTGGCAAAGGTGCCGGCGGGGCAGGACCCGCACGAGGTGATTGCATCGACGGATGGAAAGCTTGCTTACATTTCGAATTATGGCGGGGCACAAAGCTCGCTGCACATGATCTCGGTGGTCGATCTAGTGGCGCAGAAGGCGCTGGCACCCATCGATCTGGGGGCGCTACACGGAACGCATGGATTGGACTTCGCAGGAGGCGAACTTTATTTCACTGCGGAGACCAACAAGGTGATCGGGCGTTACAATCCTTTGACGAAAGAGATCGACTGGGTTATGGGCACCGGGCAGGATAGGACTCACATGGTTTGGGTGGCTCCGAGTCTGGACAAGATTGTAACGTCGAACGTCAGCTCGGCGACGATCAGCATTATCGAATTGCTTTCGCAGCCAAACATGGGATTCGGGCCGCCGCCGGGCGCAACGCCTCCTCCAGGTGCACCCCAAGGCGGACCACCGCCGGGGGGCGGCAATCAAAAAGCGTGGGAAGTGACAAATGTTTCGGTGGGCCGGGGCTCCGAGGGATTTGATGTCTCGCCTGACGGCAAGGAGATCTGGACGGGCAACGCGCAAGACGGCACGGTGAGCGTCATTGACTTCGCCAGCAAGAAAGTAATTCAGACTATCCCGATTTCGGTGAAGGGAGCCAACCGGCTAAAGTTTGCACCAGATGGAAAGCTCGTGCTGGTTTCTGGTTTGGGAATGTTCGGACCTGGCGCGGCACCGTCCGCGGCTAACCTGGTTGTGCTCGATACCGCGAGCCGGAAAGAAGTGAAGCAGTTGAGTCTGGGCGGTGGCGCGGCCGGAATTCTCGTGGACCCGGACGGTTCCCGCGCGTTCGTAGCAGTAAGCGGCGGGAACAGGATCGCTATTGTGGATTTGAAGAGCCTCACCGTAACAGGAGAAATCGCCCCGTTGGGACAGCCGGACGGCATGGCCTGGGCCGTTAGGAAATAGAACGTCGCTGACAGACATTCACGTTCACGACCACAGACACCGACAGGAACGAAAGCGACTCCGAAACACCGAAGGAGTCTACTCGGGCAGTCGCGAGGCTGGCGCGGTTTAGACGTCAATTTTCGACGACGCGCCTACTCAGGAACCGGCACACCACTGCGAACGCTACCAGGTGCACGCCATTGCCAAATCAATTGGGGGGCAACGAAACCGGCAAGGATGTAATCCTACCGATGGAAATTAGGGAGGGGTGCCTCATGCAAGCCACTTTCGGAAAAGGGCCATTATTTGGAGCGTCGAACGGGCTCCGCCGCAAGCCCGTCAACATGGTCTTTGCTCTGCTTTGCGTACTTCCTATCGTGACTCTGGCGCAGAAGGTTGGTTCGGCTCAGAACCCGCCCCCGCCTTTGGGAAAGCTTATCGATGTGGGCGGCTACCGAGTTCATCTTTATTGTTCGGGTACCGGTAGCCCCGCTGTCGTCATCGTGGGCGCAGGCTACTCTTTCGATTGGGGACTCGTTCAGCCGGAAGTCGCAAAATTTACTCAGGTTTGTTCGTATGACCATTCCGGAATCGGCTGGAGCGATGATGGGCCGAAGGATTCGTGCTCGCTAAGGGTTAGCGAGGTGCACACCGCCTTGCGGAGCGCGGGGATCGAAGGTCCTTATGTGCTCGTGGGTCACTCGCTTGGTGGATTGGTTGCCCGCGTTTACGCAGGGCAGTACCCGGACGAAGTAGCGGGCGTGGTTTTTGTCGATCACGCATTCCATTCCATAGCGATGTCCCATCTTACAATTCCTAGCGACGCGAAAGTCCCACCTCCGTCGCTGCCTCCACAAGAATCCGTACTTTCGTCTCCCGGTGGAACAGGGCCGGTCGCCGTTGGAATGGAGAGCGATCCGAACTTTGCTAAATTGTCTGCCGGCGATCAAGAGCTTCATCTTTGGGCTAGTTCGCGGACTCGAGATCAGACGGCGCTGCAGAACAATTTTGTGGTAAGCCAGGAATGTGTTGCGAAGGCCGAGGCAATCGCCAAGGAACACAGCTACTCTCTCGGCGACAAACCGCTTATTGATGTCAGCACGAACGGGATCCGCAGCCCTGATTACGACAAATTGCAGACTGAGCTTTTGTCCCTTTCTCAAAACAGCAAGCAAATCGTTGCGGAGAAGAGCGGGCATTTCGTCATCATTGACAGGCCCGATGTCGTCATCGATGCGATCAGCCAAGTAGTGCAGTCGGTCCGCAAAAACACCAAGCTTTAAAACAACGCTCCAGGCCAGAATTCAACGAACCCACGGACCCTTGTTCTCATTGCTGGTAATGCTGACCTAGCCGCGGACCACAAAACCACCGCTAGTGGCAGAAAGGCTGTTGAGCGGGCAGACGCTCGTGTGGTAGCTGACCGAGGGACCTGTTATGGCGATGTGTTGGGTATGGTGGCTGCGCATGCAGCGCGCATCGATGAATAAAACCGCGGCACGCGCGGCTATTCCTCTCGCAACGCGACCATGGGATCCACTCGAGTGGCCCTCCACGCTGGAATGACAGTCGCGGCAAACGCCACGGCGGCCAGCAGCGCGGGCACGGTGCCAAAAGTGAGCGCGTCTGTCGTGCTCACCCCGAATAACAGGCTGGTCATCACGCGGGTCAGCGCGGCTGCGCCAGCAAGGCCTACAACGATTCCAATTCCTGCCAGCAGCATCCCCTGCTTCACCACGAGCCCGACGATATTCCCGGGCCGTGCGCCCAATGCAACCAGGACGCCGATATCGTGGGTGCTCTGCGTGACAAGATGTGACATTACGCCGTAGAGGCCGACTGCCGCGAGCAACAGCGCGAAGACCGCAAACGCGCCGAGCATGGTGCTCGAAAAGCGCTGGCGTGCCAGAGAGTCATGCAAGCGATCCTGCATGGTCCGGATTCCGTAAACCACGACGTCTGGATCGACGGCATGGATTTGGCTTACGACTGCGGAAGATAGTCCTGTCTCTTCGGATGACGTGCGCACCGCCAGAAACATTCTCTGACCGGGAAACTGTTGGTGCGGGAAGTAAGTCGCGATCTTGCCGTCCGTTTCCAGACCGTATTGCTTGACCACTCCTACCACGCCTACAATCGTGATTGGCTTCTTATCGTCCCACCACAAGTGTTTTCCGATGGGATCGCTGTCGGGCCAGAAGCGCTGAGCAAACTTCTCGTCGATGATCACTACTTGCGGCTTTTCCGCCGAATCATCCTCGGTGAAAAATCGGCCCTTACGTAGCGGAATCTCCATCGTCCGAAAATAGTCCGTGCTTGCGACGCGAACATCCGCTTGCAATTCCTGCCCCGGGGGCGGGGCATAGCCTTCCACGTTAATTTGACCCCAACCAACTTCGCCAGTCAGCGGAAGCGCCGACACGATGCCTTCCGCTACGACGCCTGGCAGATGCGCGACGCGGCTCTCGACTTCCTTGTAGAAATTGATGATGGGCTTATCGTTTTTATCGTCTTGATATTTCCGGCCTGCGGCGGCCACCTGCATTGTCAGGATATGATCGGTCGTGAATCCCGGCGGCACGCTTTGTAATCGCACGAAGCTGCGAATCAGCAGTCCGGCGCCGATCAAAAGCATCAACGAAAGAGTCAGCTCGGAAACGACCAGCAGCCCCCGCAAACTGTGGCGTCGCACATACAAACCACCGTCGCTCTGGCCGCTGCGCCCACCTGCTTTGAGTGAAGTGTTCAAATCTACTTTGATGGCGCGCCATAGAGGCGCCACACCGAATAGAATTCCGGTGGCCAGCGAGACGCCGAGTGTGAACAGAAGGACAGCGGTATTGATGGCGATGTCTTCCAATCGCGGAATGTTTCCGGGGTTCATCGTTCGCACCAGGTAAATACTTAGTTGCGCGAGCAACAGCCCGGCCCCGCCGCCAAGAAGCCCCAAGAGAACACTTTCGGTAAGCAGTTGTCGCGCAAGCTGCTGCCAGCCCGCGCCCAAAGCCGTGCGGATAGCCAATTCCTTCTCGCGGCCTGCGGCACGCGTGAGCAGCAAGTTGGCCACGTTTGCGCATGCAATCAGCAACACCAAGCCGACCGACCCCAGCAGCACGAGCAGCGCGCGGCGTACGTCACCGACGACCTGCTCCTGCAACCTGGTCACATGCATCCCGAAGCTGGCGTCGCGCTTGTCTTTCTCGCGGATACGGCTGGCGATCACGTCGATGTCCGCCTGCGCCTTTTGGACGGAGACGCCCGGCTTTAGCCGCACCATGATGTTGTAGTTTTCGTCGCCCCTGTTTTTCGCAGCGTCGGCTCCCAGGGCCAAGGGCGCAAAAATGTCCATCTTGTCCATGGGCAATTCTGACGGCATCACTTCCGCGTTCAGCAGGAAACCAGGCTGGAGCACGCCCGCCACGATGAACGGGTTGCCATTAAGCACGATAGTTTTCCCTACGATGCCCGGGTCGGAACTGAACAGCATTTTCCAGACGCGCTCGCTAAGAATCGCCACATCGGCTTTGCCGGGCTTGTCGTCCTCAGGCAGCAAGAGACGGCCAAGTAGAGGTTTTGCGCCGAGCATTTCCAAAAGGCTGGACTGCATCCGCGCGCCAAAGACCCGCTCCGGTTGTTCGCGGCCTGTCAGAACGAAAATCCGGCTCTGCGCCAACGCCATTTTTTCGAAGGAATGGTTCTCGTTCTGGACATCGATGTACTCGCCTGGAGACGGCCAGTCGCGCAGGATTCCAATCGCCGGAGAATGCAGCCACACGGCTGCAAGCCGGTCTGCTTCAGGATAGGGAAGCGGACGCAACAGCAGCGCGTCCACGACGCTGAAAATCGCCGAATTGGCGCCGATGCCGATGGCTAAAGACGCGACGATCACCAAGGTCAGCATCAGGTTCTTGCGAAGCGTGCGTATGGCGTACCGAAGATCTTGGAACAAGGTGAGGTCATCCCTCCCGGCATCGAAGGAATGATTGTATGACCTGCCTGGCCATCCCACTAAGAAGGATTTTCGCCGGTGTTCAGCCGCTACTCCGCCCGTGCCCGCTGCGTGGGTTAGGGCGAATAGGGGACATCCGGAAACAACTTATCGCCATGCCGCTAGCTCTTTCCAACTGGCCGTATATCGAAGGTCGCGGCTGGGTTCAAGGAGCGCTGTTGCTACGGCACGATCAGAGGTTTGTCTTTAGGCATCGCGTCGAGGGTGGCTTTGTCCAGATTCAAATGCGCCGCAACCAGTTCCGGAGGTGTATGCGAGAGCCATTCGGAGAGCGCCAGGTCCTGGTAGTAGCTGCTCTTGAACATCTCGAGGAATTTCAAGTCCGTGGAGCCGGTGTTTTCGACGTAGTGCGGAAGCGTTTTTTGGATGTAGCCAACGTCGCCCGTCTCGAAGTCCATCGTTCGCGCGCGCCCGCCGGTCGTAAATACGGTCATACGCGCTTTGCCGCTGATGTAGAACTGCCACTCGTCCGCATTTGGATGCCAGTGCAATTCGCGCATACCGCCGGGTTTCACCGTGACGATCGCGGCGGCGACCGTGGTCGAAATCTTGAAGCTGCTGGAATCAATCACGCGCACTTCGCCGCTTTTCAGCTTGGTCGGTGCGGGATGCTGGGTGGTGCGAAACGCAAAATCAATTGGTGAAGGTCCCAGGGCCCCTGCCGCGCGCCGTTGATCTTCCTCAAGCGATGGCGGGACCTCCGCCTGAAAAATAAACTTCTCTCTTTTCGGCATGTTGGCCAACGCTGCTTGCGCTACGCCGAAATTTTTCGCCACCACATCGGGAGGTGTATGCGCCATCCAGTCCGTCAGCAGCACCGTTTCGTACTCGGAAAAATTGCCGTCGTCGAACACCAACATGAATTCGGTCCCATCCGGAGGGAGCCCCTGAATCGAATGAGGAATTCCGGGAGGGAAATACCAGAGATCGCCTTCTTTGACGTCCGTTACGAAGCTCTTGCCGTCAAAATCGATGCACGTGATGCGCGCGCTGCCATACAGCATATACGCCCACTCGGCTGCGGTGTGCCAGTGCAGCTCGCGGACGCCTCCGGCGGTGAGGCGCATGTCCACGCCGGCAAGCGACTTCGAAACCGCCAGCTCACGTATTGTTACCTCGCGCGACCAGCCGCCTTCTTGAAAGCGTTTGTGCGCGAACGAGAAGGGATACTTAAACGTTTGCACTCCGCCCGCGTCCGTGGGCAGAGGATGGTTCGACGACGGATTCGCCGCGTCCAGCGCAACGTTTGTTGGCCCCGGGTCGCTCGCGCTCCGGTCTCCTTTGGGAATTTGCGCGGAACCCTCCTGCCCCGGGACCTTGTCTGGTCCTAAGACACTAGCCGCGGCGAGCGCCGCTGAGCTCACTCCCAGGAATCCGCGCCTGCTCCAGAGGTCTTTCTCTGCTTCGCCAGACATATTCACCACCCTCAACAAGTCTTGCCAGGCCCATTTTGCGTCTCCCAGCCCCGCTACCCTACACCCAAGTACACCACTCTGCAATGCTCCGCCAAGGCGCTGGCCTGTGTCATTGTGGTGCGCTACAGGTTACGCTCGTTTTGTTTGAGCACTCGCTTCGTCTCAGGGCGCCGACTTTTGTTTCGAAGTGGCACACGCCGCCGAATCAACCTTCCGATGACAAAGGCTACGGTTCCAGCGCTGCGTTTATCCGCAATCCCGTACTAAACGATTGATATCCAGCTTTTGTGTTCGCTATCGAACAGATTCCGAAAGCTCGTCCGCCCATACTCGTAACAAGCCAGAACTCCAGCATGGGAGTTCGCGATCTCGGAGGATCACTTGCACAAAACCACCAAATATCTGAGTTTTCTTTTTCTGACTGCCGCACTCACCGCTTCGGCAGCACACAAAGCCGCTGCCCAGGAAGTGGTAGTTGCCACGGGCGGCGATCATACCCGCTACTACGACAAGAATCATCATGACTACCATGAATGGAATGAAAACGAAGACCGTTCCTACCGCGTATATCTGGGCGAAAGGCACAGAGACTACCGCGAGTTCCGCCTCACGACCGCGCACCAGCAGAGCGATTATTGGAATTGGCGCCATAGCCATCCAGATCATAGGTAGCACGCTCGCCAACTAACTGACCGAGGCCACTTCCTCCGCGCGAAACAGCGTGGGGGAAGTCCTCGGTTTTTCAGCGTGATTTGCGGTCGGCAATTCGGGTTCTGGGGCGATAGCCCGTCAGCGCAGCGGAAAGGAAACAGCATGTCATTCGGACTCTACGCCATCGGATTCGCGATCTTAATCATAGGCTTGATTTATGGGGCTTTTCTGCTGCATCTGCCGGCGCACTGGATCGTTGTTGGTGCGATCGTGCTTTTGGGAGCTGGCATACTCTCGGGCGTGAAAGCTACGCGGCAAAGGGATTCGGCAGCGTAAGCTGCGCAATCGAGTAGTCTCGGGGGGCAGTTCTCTCGAAATGAAATGATTTCGTCTGGTGGACTAAAACAGAGAAGCAAATGAAAAAGCCGGCTCATGGGGAGCCGGCTTTTTCTTTCTTCTGCAGAGCGGTTAGCGGGGCGTTGACGATGCGCTGACTGGCAGAACTACGATCGAAACCACTTTTGTCCCGATCACTTCGCCAGAAACGATTAATTCCACGCGCCTGTTTTGCTGGCGACCGTCCGCCGTATCGTTGGACGCGATGGGCCGAGTCTTGCCAAATCCTTCGGCAGTCGTCGACGCTTCCGGTACGCCTTGCTGGGTGAGATACGACCTAACGCTTTCGGCGCGCTTCTCCGAAAGTGTCTGGTTAAACTCTTCCGTGCCCACGCTGTCGGTATTGCCTTCCACCGCGAGCAGGAGGGTCGGATAAGCGAGCACGATGCCCGATATTTTCGCCAGCTTTTCCCGCGCCTGAGGCCGCAACGTAAACTGTCCGCTGTCGAAGAGCACATCCGACATGTTAACGACCAGGCCGCGGGCCGTGTCGCGCGTCTCGAGAATCAAGTTGAACTGCTGTAGCAGCTTTGCGCGAAGTTCTTCGCGATCGTGGATGGCTTGTGCAGCTTGCATATCCGAAGAGGCGGCTGCGGCTCGATTTCTTTCGGAGTCGGCCTCCGCGGTAGCTTGCGCGCTCCTGGCTTGCTGAACCTGCTGATCGGCAGCGGCTGCAGCTGCGCGATTGCGGTCGGAGTCAGCCTCGGCATTGGCCTGGGCGCCCTGAGCTTGACGGGCGGCGGCTTCCGCTTCGTGCTTCTTGCGTTCGGCTTCGTCGCGAGCGCTGACGGCATCGGCCGTCGCGGCATTGGCGTTCGCTTCACGTCCAGCTGACGCGTTGCGTTCGTTGTCGGCGCGATCCGAGGCGATACGCTTCGCCGCGATTTCTCGTGCATCTTCCGCGGTCTGAACGGTTTGCCGTGAAACGGAAATCAGCGCTTTCTTGTCTTCGTGTCTGCTGGTGGCCAGCGCATCGGCTTCTTTCATCTGGCGAATGGCATTTTCGTAGCTTGGTCCGGCGTAGCGCTCGGCTCCTGCGGCCTTTGCGATGCGCACCGCATTGCGCGCTTCAAAAAATTCCAGCGGCAACTTGGCGTCCAAGACGACGGGGTCAATGGTATAGCCCGTAGGGATATATCCACCGCGATCGATGAGCTCGTACTTCGCCTCCACCGCTTCCGTCGTACCTTTGGTGTCCTGGCGAATCACGTTTTCCATGATGACGGCATTGCTGGGGCGCCGCACCGCGTAATAGGGTTCGGCGGTGACGATCAGCGCGAAGGCCTGAAGATCGGTCGTCACTTCCAGCTTGCTGCGACGGTTGTCGCCCACCAAGACTTCTCCGAGATTCACGGAGCTGCCCTCAGGGGAAATGGCCCACATGACGAAGGTCAGATATTCACTGCCGAATGCGGTAGGCCTGTCGAGGTCGGAAAATTCCGCTTCGATGCCGAGGACTCCGCGCTTGCTCTCTACCTTGGCTTCGCCCCTAGCGCTGGGCATGAGGTCCGTGCCTTGAAAATCTACGTGCGTCGATCCACTGCGGTGCCTATAACTGACCGCGCGAGCGGTGCGGCTCACAACGGTGATGCGGTATGTTGGTGTGGGGTCACCCGGATGCGCCGGCGTTTGCGTTTGAGCTTGGCCGTACATAGAAGCGCCAAGCGTGATTGCTAATCCCAATGTGATTCTTGAAAGCTTGTGCATGAGTCTCCTTCGAAAAACTGCGAGACCCAAAGTGTGCTCCTTCGGTCGGAAAAATACTGTGCGGTAGTGGACAACTTTGCGAAGAAATTCAGTTCGCTCAACTTTTCCGCTGAATTAGTTTGATCTTATTCACCGGCGATTTACGTTTGAGTGCTCTATTATTAGAATTTCTGAATCTCCTAGCCGTGAGGATGCTGGGGTGGCACGATGAAAAAGTCTTCTCTCCTTTCGTTTTTCACTTCCACGATCCTCGATGGTGGCGTGACGAAGTTCAATACCGGAAACGTTCACTGATAGACGGCGGCGATTATTCCTAAGTCGTCGCCTACTGCCCCTGCTCCAGTGCGTCCTCTTGTTGACCTGTCCGTTCCCCTATCACGAGCCACGAGTGTCAGGCTCTCGGCCTGTCACCATTTTGTCGTAGGCTTCGCGACGAGTGAGGCCGCGCTCTTTGGCTGCGAGTTTCAGGGCTTCTTTGCGGTCGAGCTTGGCTTGGTGGATGAGTTCTTCGACGCGCTCAGCGAGGCTTTGCATGGAGTTCGCCGGAGTGCGCGCGTCGGCGGGATCTTCGGGGCCGATGAGGAGCGTGATTTCGCCTTTGGCGGGGCGTTCTTCGAGGGACGCGAAAAGCTCGGAGAGTTTTCCGCGGCGGAATTCTTCATGGAGCTTGGTGACTTCGCGTGCGATGCAGGCGGTGCGGTTGCCAAGAACTTCGCGAGCGTCGGCCACGCATTCGGCGATGCGGTGTGGGGCCTCATAAAGAATGATGGTGCGGTCCTCGATGCGCAGGCGTTCAAGAGCACGGCGGCGCTCTCCGGTACGGTTGGGCAGGAAACCGACGAAGAGGAATTCCTCGTTAGGCAGGCCGCTGGCCGCGAGCGAAGCGAGAAGCGCCGACGGTCCGGGGATGGGGACGACAGGAACATGATGGCGGAGACAAAGCGTGACGAGGCGATGTCCCGGATCGGAAACGAGGGGCATGCCGGCGTCGCTAACGAGGGCAATTTTCGCGCCCTGTTCGAGGGAGATTAGAAGTTCAGGCGCGCGTGTCAGCTCGTTATGCTCGTGGTAGCTGATGAGCGGCTTGCGAATTTCGTAGTGGCTGAGGAGCTTCTGCGTGTGGCGTGTATCTTCGCAGGCGATCTGGTCGACTTCTTTCAGGATGCGCAGCGCGCGGAGGGTGATGTCCTCCAGATTGCCGATGGGCGTGCCGACCAGGTACAAACAGCCCAAGGCAGTTTTCGTGTCGGCCAACGCGGCTCCGTTCATGCTCCTGAGTCTAGCACGCGGTACGGAGACATTTTGTGACGCGTGTTATACTTTTTCGTTTGGAGAGAGAGCGGAGGGAGTTGCTGTGCCACTGTATGAATACAAATGCCTGAAGTGTGGGCGCCACACGGAGAAAATCGAGCCGGTGGCCGGCCCGCATTTGAAAAAGTGCCCCCACTGCGGTGGGAAAGTGGAATCCGTGATCACGGCACCGGCGATTCAATTTAAGGGGTCGGGGTGGTACGTTACGGATTACGCGGGAAAATCGACGGATGGCGGAACCAAAGAAAGCAAGCCCGCGGCGGAGAGTAAAGAGAGCGGTAGCAAGGACGCGGGCGCGAAGGATTCCAAAGAGAGCGGCAGCAAGGAAGCCTCCAGCAAGGAAGCCTCCAGCAAAGACTCTGCGGCGAAAGAAACCAGCTCCAAGGAAAGCTCCTCGAAAGAAAAAAAGCCCGCAAAGAAAAAGTAGTTCCAGCGAGGAAACGCATGACGGATACGCCACAACCAAAGAACCTGATACGCAAAGTTCGCAAGGCCGTGCTGCCCGCCGCGGGACTCGGCACGCGCTTTTTGCCGGCGACCAAAGCGCAACCCAAAGAGATGCTGACGGTTGTGGACAAGCCGCAGATTCAGTACGTGGTGGAAGAGTGCGTGGCCTCGGGAATTGAACACATCATCATCGTGACGGGGAAAGGCAAAAACTCGATTGAAGATCACTTCGACCATGCGCCCATGCTGGAACGCTTTCTGGAGGAAAAAGGGAAGAAGGATCAAGCCGCAATGGTGCGGCGAATCAGCGACATGGTGAAGGTGAGCTACACGAGGCAGAAGGAGCCGCTCGGTCTCGGACACGCGGTGTTAGTGGCAAAAGATCTTGTGGGCGACGAGCCCTTCGCGGTTTTGCTGGGGGATGTGCTGATTCCCGGGGAAAATCCCGCGACGAAACAATTGATTGATGTGTATGCGGCCACCGGCGTGGGAGCGATTGCGGTGGAAGAAGTGCCGAGGGAGAAAACTCATCTTTACGGGATCGTCGATGGAGAAGCTGCTCCGCTCCCGCCGTTCGGAGCGCGGCTTTTGAGGATTCGCGATCTCGTGGAAAAGCCAAAACCGGAAAATGCGCCGTCCAACCTCGCCATTACCGGACGATACGTCTTGCCGCCGCAGATTTTCGATTGCCTGGAGCGCACCAAACCCGGCGCGGGAAATGAAATCCAGCTAACCGACGCGCTACGCATCCTGGCGCACGAGCATGGGCTCTGGGCTTATATTTACGACGGCGTGTCGTACGATGCGGGTGACAAACTTGGATTCCTGAAAGCGACAGTCGAAATTGCGCTGCGAAACGAAGAGCTAGGCGCTCCCTTCCGCGAGTACTTGAAGAATTTGAAACTGTAATTTTGTTCCGTGGGCATCCGAAAATGACGCGTATTTTGGGGATTGAATCCTCCTGCGATGAGACGGCAGCAGCAGTAGTGGCCGACGGACGCGAGATTTTGTCCAGCGTGGTGGCGTCGCAGATCGACATTCACCGAAAATATGGCGGAGTTGTGCCGGAACTGGCGTCGCGGGAGCATTTGCGGCAGATCGTGCCTGTTGTGCGAGAAGCGTTGGCGCAGGCTGGGATGCAGCTTAGTGATGTGGATGCGATTGGTGTGACGCAGGGGCCGGGGCTAGTTGGAGCGCTGCTAGTGGGGATCACGTACGGAAAGACTTTGGCTGCCGCGCTGGGGAAGCCGCTCGTGCCGGTGAATCATTTGGCGGGGCACGTCCACGCCGTCTTTTTGGAGGCGCACAAAGCGGGGCGTGTGGCGAAACTGCCAGCGGTTTGTCTGATTGTTTCGGGCGGGCACACGGTTTTGTATGAGGTGAAAGCGCGGGAGCCGGGTGGGCTATTGAGTTATCGTAAAATCGGGCAGACGCGCGATGATGCGGCCGGGGAAGCGTACGACAAAGTGGCGAAGCTGCTGGGGTTGGGCTATCCCGGTGGACCGATTCTGGATCGTTTGGCGGCGGTTTCGAATGACGCGCCTCCTCCAGTGAAATTTGGTCCCACCAAAACGCGGGGGAATCCGTTGGATTTCAGTTTTAGCGGGCTGAAGACAGCGGTGCTGTATCACGTGCGCGAGCACACGGAATATTCTCCGGAGATTCGAGCGCGGGAAGAAGCTTTGCAACGAGGGGAACGGAAATTTGAGCAATTGCTGCCGCTGTGCTCGGCGCAAACGGTGGCGCTGGTGCGTGAGTTTCAGAACGCGGTGGTGCGCGATTTGGTGGAGCGCACGATGATGGCTGCGGAAGAGCTGGCGGTCGAGAGCGTGCTGGTTTCGGGAGGAGTGGCGGCAAACAGCCAGTTGCGGACGACGTTTGAGGAGCGCGGGAAGAGCAAGGGCTTCGACGTGTTTTTTCCGAGCCGGGCGCTTTCGACGGATAACGCCGCGATGATTGCGGCAGCTGCGTATGAGAGATTTCGTGCAGGCGTGTTTGGCGATGCTTCGCTCAATGCGGATCCGGGTTTAGCGTTGGTTTGAGGTCAGACGGGGTGGAGTAAGGCTTAGGAATTAGACGGAGGGCACTGAGGGCGCAGAGTTGACATATGTCATAGAGAAGACCCAGATATAACGCTGACATCTGATGCATGAGTTCCCAGAAAAGCGGTTTGGCATTTTTCTCGTGGCCTTCTTACCCCTGAAGGTATCTTAAGAGCTGCGCGAGGCGTTCTGTCACGCCATCGAACCAGGAGTGATCATGAAATCGACGTTTAGGCATTTCGTTGGATTAGTTGTGTTTGGGTTTGTGTTGCACTTTGCGGCGGGCTCTTTGAGTGCTCAACCGGCAAATGAAGCTATTGCTTCGCAGAGCGCGGATGTGGATGGCGTCAAACTACATTATCTGAAGGCCGGGCATGGGCCCGCAGTGATTTTGCTACACGGGTATACGCAGACGTCGCGAATGTGGCGGCCGATCATGCCGTTGCTGGCGGAGAAATTCACGGTGATTGCGCCTGATTTGCCTGGGATTGGGGACTCGGAGATTCCCAAGGCCGGACTGGACATGAAGTCGGCAGCGATCAGGATTCACGGGCTTGTAAAGTCATTGGGAATTGAAAACGCGAGGGTCGTTGGGCACGACATCGGATTGATGGTGGCGTATGCGTATGCGGCGCAATTTCCGGCGGAGACGGAAAAGCTGGTGGTGATGGACGCGTTTCTGCCAGGCGTGGCGGGCTGGGAGGCTGTGTACAACGATCCAGCGATTTGGCATTTCCGATTTAATGGGCCGACACCGGAAGCTTTGGTGCGTGGGCGCGAGAGGACGTATTTCGATTACTTCTGGAATGATTTCGCCGCTGACAAAACGCATTCGCTGCCGGAAGCGGACCGCGCGGCCTATGTAGCGGCGTATTCGCGTCCGGGACGAATGCATGCGGGCTGGGAGTATTTTGTTTCGTTCCAGCAAGCGGCCAAGGATTTCGCGGAGCTTTCGAAGACCAAGCTGACGATGCCCGTGCTGGCGATTGGCGGCGAGAAGGCGAACGGAACCGTGCTAGGCGAGCAGATGAAGATTGTGGCGACGGATGCGACGATGCTTGTGCTCAAAGACTGCGGGCACTGGGTGATGGAAGAAAAACCCAAAGAAACGACCGAGGCATTGGCGAAGTTTTTGTGAGAGCTCCGCGTTCGGGAATGGCCGCTTTGTCGAGAGCAGTTTCTGAACTTGCCAGCAAAGAGCGGCGGGCACTCAGCGGGGTGGCAGTCCGACCGTTCGGAAAATGAGTCCCTCCGCTCTTTGCGCGAGACGGCTTCGGTTGATCCGCTTCTCCTTGGAATAGGCGTCATCGACAACGGCATGGAGACCGCTAAAGAGGAAGACAGCGGTAAAACGAGGATCGTCAACCGCCCATGCCCTCGCGTCAGAGCCGGCCTGAAGTAGATCGCAAAGATGATCTATAACGATGTTATCGACAAGGCCCTCGCGAGTACGAGGGCGCGAACCGTAAAAAGCAATGTCGTGTAGCCGAATGGAATCGAGATAGTAGGTGACACAGGCTCTGCCCCACGTAGCCAGCTTTCCCTGCCAGTCCTCTATGGGTTTTGCAGAGATGGCATCTTTTATGTTCGCCAAGTGCTCTTGTCCGAAGCGATCGCCAAGCGCAGCGAGAACGTCGTCCTTGGATGAAAAATAAAGATAGAACGTTCCCTTGGCGACGTCCGCGCCGGACGTGATTTGTTCGATCGTCGTGGATGCGACGCCTTGTTTGAGAAAAAGGCGTTGAGCGGCGTTCATCAACTCATCGCGGCGTTCTTCGGGCGGCTTGGTCCTCGGACGGGACTTTGTTGTGGCGCGCATTAAATTGTGTTTGCCTCCGCGGCCGAGGTAATGTCGCTGACCTTAGCATAAGCCACGGTTCCGTCCAGGCGATCCGCTTTCCGCAGGGAAGGGAACATCTTCGACCAAACGCCCGTGACCACCAGCGAGCCAATGCCGCCGAAGATCGCGGCGCCCACTGGTCCGAGGAGACGGGCGGCGACGCCGGTCTCGAACTCGCCGAGTTCGGCGGAAGCACCGATGAACAGGCCGGACACCGCCGAGACGCGCCCGCGCATATGGTCAGGCGTCACGATTTGCACCAGGGACTGTCGTACATATACCGAGATCATGTCTGCCGCACCCAAGGCGACCAAGGCAATCACCGAGACGATCAGTGACTTGGAGATAGCGAAAACGAGAGTTGCCACGCCGAACGCTGCCACTCCCGCGAACATCCAGTGGCCCGCGCGGCGGCGGAGCGGCCAACGACCGAGAGCGAAAGCCATGGCTGCCGCCCCGATGGCCGGGCCGGAGCGAAGTAAACCAAAACCGTGTGCACCGACGTTCAGCACGTCGCTGGCGAAGACCGGCAACAGAGCGGTGGCGCCTCCCAGGAGAACGGCGAACAGGTCCAGCGAAATGGCTCCTAGAACAATTTTGTTGGTCGAGACATAGGCAATGCCCTCACGGATCTGCTCGAGTCGGGACCCAGGTTGGCGCTCGGGGCGCGTGTTTGCACGGATAAAGACGAGTGCGATGGCCGCGGCAAAATAGAGCACGGCCGAGCCGCAGTAGGCCACCACTGGCGAAAACGCGCAAAGCGCCCCGCCGATCCACGGGCCGATCACCGAGCCGGCTTGGTCTCCCAACGAATTGTGAGAGATGGCGCGTGGCAGCACGTCGCGCGGGACGAGCATGGGGCCCATTGCCCCACTGGCGGGCGAAAGGAATGCCCGCGAAGCCCCAAAAACAGCCGTGACGGCAAATATGGGGAACAGAATCGGATTGGGCTGCAGGGCGAGAACGGCCAGCACCAGCACGCAGGCGATCTCTATCGAAGTACAGGCAAGGATGATCCCGCGGCGGTCGCGGCGGTCGGCGGTGGCTCCAGCAATGAAAGTCAGTAGGAAGAGCGGAATGAACTGCGACAGCCCCACCATGCCCACAAGGAAGGCGCTCTGCTCGACGTTTCGGGTATGGCGCGCGACCGTGTAAACCTGCCAGCCGATGGTGACGCTCTCCGCTTGCACTGCAAGGGCTAAGAACATGCGTGCGGCCCAGAACAGGGCGAAAGCGCGGTGCTTGAACATCGAGGGGGATGGCGAGGAGAGCGAATCCGGTCTGGGTGATCGATTCTGTTGAGTGTCCAAGGGACGCATTCTTGCTCCTTTACACGGATTGGTGTCAGTATAGCTGAATGACTGGTGGTCAGTCAATTGAAGAATTTGTTCGACTGGACGCGGCGTTCTCTAGCTCCGATTTAGAAATTTGGCCCCGCTGAGTTGCAGCGGCGTTCACTTTGCGCGCTTTGTGATAGGATGCGGGTGCGTTAGGGACGCATCCGGTCCGCGGAAAGGGTAGAAGCCCACCTGCTTTAAATCGAGTTTTGCGAACCTTCTTTCGGCCCGATGCGCGGACTACGGGCGAGTTAATGAAAGGAGGTCGCTATGCCGACCCATTCCGAGGACGCGCCGCGTCCGCTTCCTGAACGTCCCAATCTCCGCCATTTGAAGGATCAAGCTAAGGACTTGCTGAAGGCCGGTGAGGCTGAATCGCTCACGGTTGCACAGTTCAAGATCGCGCGGCTTTATGGATTTGTAAGCTGGCCGAAGTTGAAGCAGCACGTCGATTCGCTGGAGGAAATTGGGCAGCTCAAGCTGGCCATCGATGCCAACGATCTAGAGCAGGTAAAAAATCTAATGACGCGCAATCCGGCGCTGCATCGCGCGCCGCTTGGGTATAACAAGAACGGGCCGCTCACCTGGGTGGCGGAATGCCGCGTGCCGTGGGAAGCGCCGGGCCCTACGAGATTGGCAATGGCGGAATGGATGATCGAAAACGGGTCGGACGTGCATCAAGGCGGCGACGGCCCATTGATGCGGGCAGCGCTGATTGACCATCGGATTCCGATGATGGAGTTGCTGCTGGCTCACGGGGCCGATGTTAATGCTGAGTGGAACGGGTATTTCCCGATTCTCTTCGCGCCATGCGAGACGGTTCAGCCGAAGGCAATCAAATGGCTGCTCGATCATGGAGCGAACCCCAACTGCGCGCGCGCAGCGCGAAAGTATCCAGGGACGGCGCTCGATTACGTCATTGGAACGTACGGGCGTTCGCCGCAACTTGGCGAATGCATGGACATTCTCGCGGAAGCCGGAGGCGTCACGAAGTACGACGTGCCTCCGGTGCTGAATTTACTTCGCGGCCGGCTCGATCTTCTGGCGAAAGATCTTGATGCTGACCCCGCCCTGGTGCATCGGCGATTTCCTCAGCTGGACTTCGGTAGCACGGGAGCGCGACAGCTCAAGCTGTGCGGAGCGACACTGCTTCACGTGGCAGCGGAGTACGGCAACGTAGAAGCCGCGAAGTTGCTTTTGGAGCGCGGAGCGGAAGCCAATGCGCGAGCCCTCGTCGATGAGCACGGCGTCGGGGGACAGACGCCGATTTTCCACGCCGTTACGCAGTTTTTTGACGGGGGCTTGCCGATGACGCAGTTCCTGATCGAACGCGGCGCAGACCTATGCGTGCGCGCGAAGCTCCCGGGGCATTACGAGAGGCCGGGTGAGATTGTGGAATGTACGCCGCTCGGTTATGCCATACGCTTTCCGGGGGATGACCACAAGAATGAACACAAAACAGAGGCGTTCTTGCGAGAGCGTGGGGCGGCGGAATGGTTCTAAATTGCGAAGACCACCGAAGTGTCAATTGGGCACGCGAGGGCCAGCAACTGTGGGGTCCATTCCTCAGAGACGTTTTCGCCAGTAGGCGGGGCGCCGATATCCGTGGGCCACTGCTACGACTTGGATGCTTGTAGGGATCTCCCGGTAGACAACTGCAAAAGGAAAACGTCGCAGAAGGAATTTGCGAGTTCCGTGAATACCCGCAGGCCATCGATCCGGCGTCTCGGTGATGTTTGCGATGGCGCTATCGATATCTGCCAAAAATTTCGCGGCAGCCGATTCGCTACGTTCCAAGTACCAATTGAAGGCGGCATCGAGTTCGACGTCCGCTTCTTCGTGGAACTCAACTTTCTTGTTTGCCATTAGAAAGCTTGGATGAGAGACGCCCTCGAACTTCTTCCCATGGAACGGTTCTTGCTCGTCCGGAATCCAGGTCGGATATGCGTCGGGCGATCTCTTCGTTCCAGGCGCGCGTGGCCCCTTCATCCACGGTTGGGTCCAGGCTGTCGATCAAAGAGCATGCCAAGTCGGCTCGCTCTTCCTCGGACAGGCTCAGCGCCTTCTGCAAGAGGTTGGAAGCTTGCTCGGTCATGACACCCATTATACCTCCGGTTCGATGGGATACGAGCTGAGAGTGCGTGGGGTATACTTTCGCGGCGATGAGGACTTCCGCGAACGGCGGTGCCCGATTTACGATTGCCAGCGATCAGGCGCTGATCGTTTATTTCGACGCGCCTCCCAAGAAGAGCGCGGCGAAAGCACCGCCACTACAAATCACCACCGAAAGTCACGAGCAGGTACGCAAGCTCTTACGGCTGATGGAATTGGAGCCGATTCCGGGTCTGCGAAATCTGCATCCGGCGTATTGTTCTTTGCTGATTAAATTTGATGTCTTGAAATTACGGCATGAAGAACTGGAAGAGATTTTGCGCGGTTATATCGAGAGGATGAAGAAAGTGGAGTTGCCGGAGCCGCGGGTCGTGGAAATACCGGTCTGTTATGGGGGAGAGTTCGGTCCGGACTTGAAAGATCTGGCGGAGTCGCATGGAATGACCCAAGGCGCGGCCATCGAGCTACATTCTTCGCGCACCTATCTTGTCTATTTCTTGGGCTTCGCGCCGGGCTTTGCCTACCTTGGAGATGTGCCGGAAGAGTTGGCGTCGCCGCGCTTAGCGACGCCGCGGCGAAGCGTGCCGGCGGGGAGCGTGGGAATTGCGGGCAGGCAGACGGGCGTGTATCCGATTTCCACGCCGGGCGGATGGAGACTGCTGGGTCGGACGCCGGTGACGATGTTCCGGCAGGACAGGGCGGAGATGAGTTTGTTGCGCATCGGGGATCACGTGCGGTTTGTGCCGATTTCGCGGGAGAAATTTGCAAAGTTGAATTTGGAGAACGCATGAGCTTGATCGAGGTGCGGGCTCCGGGATTATTGACGACGGTACAGGATTTGGGGCGAGAAGGATTTGGGCCCGCAGGCGTCTCGGCGTCGGGAGCGGCCGATCCGGTTGCGCTGCGGATTGGGAATCGATTGGTGGGGAATGCGGAGGGCGCGGCCGGGCTCGAGATGACGCTGATCGGCGGGACGTTTGGGTTTCCCGAGCGGACGGTGGTGGCGCTGTCCGGATCGGATTTTGCGGCAACGCTGGATGATCAACCTCTCGAGATGTGGAGTTCGCTGGAGGTTCGAGCTGGGCAGACCTTACGAATGGGGCCAACGCGGTCCGGCGCACGGTGTTATTTGTGCGTCCGCGGCGGAATTGACGTGAAGTTATTTTTGGGCAGTGCTTCTACGCATCTGTTGAGCGGGCTCGGCGGGTTCCAGGGAAGGGCGCTGCGCAAGGGCGATGTCTTGAAGATCAGTGCGGGTGGTGGCAGTTTTCGGACTTTTCGGAAAGCGAGCGTGGCGGCGAAAGCAGTCGCACATCTGGCACCGCGAAAAGTCTTGCGTGTGACCGCCGGCCCGCAGAGCGATTGGTTTTCGCTGGAAGCGCAGAAAGCGTTCTACGCCGGGACCTACCGTGTGGCCGAAGAATCGAACCGCATGGGTTTGCGGCTGGAAGGTGTATCGATCGCCGCGGCTTCGAGCGGAGAGATGGTTTCCGAGGGAGTGCCGCTGGGGGCGGTGCAGATCACCGCGGGAGGATTGCCGATTATTTTGTTTGTCGAACAGCAGACGACAGGCGGGTACCCGAAAATTGCGAACGTGATTTCGGCAGACTTGGCGGGCCTGGGACAGTTGAAGCCGCGCGATGAAGTTCGATTCGAACAGGTCGAAATCGAAACGGCGCGCGAGCTTTTGGTGCAGCAGGAGAAATGGCTGGCGTCGAAGGAGTTGATCCTGGCATGACGAGTACTCGGCTGAAGATCGATTTGAATTGCGACATGGGAGAGATGCCCGAAGCCATTGTCGACGGTACTCAGGAAGCGTTGATGCAGTCCATCACCTCGGCCAATGTTGCGTGTGGTGGGCACGCCGGCGATGACGAGACCATGCGTTTGACGATCGAGCAAGCTCTCCGTCGCGGCGTCGCCGTCGGCGCGCACCCTGGGTATCCCGATCGAGAGAATTTCGGGAGGCTCGAGTTGAAGATGTCGCCGACTGAGGTTGCGAATTTTGTGCACGAGCAAGTGCGCGCGCTGGCCCAGGTTGCGGAGTGTTGCGGGGCTCCCGTGGTGCACGTGAAGCCGCATGGAGCGCTCTACAACCAAGCCGTGCGAGATCGTGCGCTTGCGATGGCTATCACGCAAGGTGTCGGGCGATGGAGACGCGACATAGTGCTTGTGGGGCTGGCGGGATCGCAGATGCTGGATGTGTTTCGGGAAGCGGGATTTGCCGTGGCCGCAGAGGCGTTTGCGGATCGCAGGTATGAGCCGGATGGGACATTGCGTTCGCGGAAGTTTGAGGATGCCTTGATCCGCGATCCTGAAAGGGCCGCGCGGCAAGCCTTGGGAATCGTAGAACGGGGGGTTGTGACCGCGAGCGACGGGAGCGAAGTCGCCGCGGCGGCACAGACGATTTGTATTCATGGAGATACGCCCGGTGCGACGGAAATTGCCGCAGAGGTGGCGCGGGTGCTGCGCGGCGCGGGGGTGACGCTCCATGGGCTGGCCGAAAACTAAGCGGATGCCTGAGAGAAGAAGAGAAAAGGTAACGAAGAGGCGCGGAGAAACGCAGAGGTTCGCGGAGAGTTAGGATGTGGAAATTATCAGGGCCGGAGCATTAGGGGCGATGGCAGTTGTTACCGTTCAGGTTGCAGACCTGGAGTTTGCCTTCATTGTCCTGCAGCACACGGGATTGCAGTTTCAGCGTGGGAACTTTGGCCGCGCTGTAGGCTCGCGCAATGTCTCCTAGAGGCGTGTTATCTTCGCCTCGCGCGGCTTTCTCAGCGTCGGCGACTTGCTGCCGGCCAAGAGCGACAACATCGTTGTAATTCATATAGGTAGACGGAACGAAAGGTCCGTCGTTTTTGGCGTAGCTAATGGAGTAGTCTCGCGGCGGTTCGTACGCCACTCTCCCGGCGTGGGAGCCAAAGCCGCCCGATCCCCACCCACCACCCCAGCCTGCCTGTCCATACCCGTAGCCCGCCGTATTACCGCCCTCTATAGCCGGTTGGTGGGAATGCTGTGCTTGAGCAGAACTGGTGAAAAGCAGGAGAACGGCGAAGAAAAGACTGGTCTTCATGGTCAACTCCCCAGCTTGCCCCCAAAAGTACAGAAAAGAGGGCTCATTGAGAATCCGTACAGAGTAGCGGGGGGACTCTTCTAGCTGCTCTGAGTATATGACGAGATTGGCGATTGTGACGTTTCATTCACAGGTTGATTATGAATTCGCAGCGAATTGAAGTTGGAAACGAGAACGAGCCGCAGGGGTGCGTAAGCCCATGAGAAGAAAAGGCGGGCTGAAAGGAGTCATAGGGGAAAGAAAAAGGCGGGCAAGAGAATCGCCCGCCGGGGAACTCGGAGAGGTGCTGGAATGGGGCGCGGCATGCTGCGCCCCTACAAAGGACAGAAAACTACTCGAATTTTTCGGTCATCACGGGGAATTGGAGTTTGGCCTTAGCTAGGGACTTAACGACGATGGCTTCAGCGCTTTCCGCGGTGGTGTTGCGCGAGGTGGCCATCTCACTGACGAGGAGATACTTCGCCCGTTCCAACATCTTCTTTTCGCGGAAGGAGAGGGGCTTGCTGCGGCTGAGGGAAACGAGACTCTTGAGGACGACGGCGACTTCGAGGAGGGACCCAGTGCGCATGCGCTCCGAATTTTCCTTGAAGCGGTGTTTCCAGTCGTGGTGAGAATTGAGCTTGCCCTTTTCGAGGAAGCCAAGGACTTTGGTGGATTCCGTGGAACGAATCACGGAACGAAGGCCAACGGTTTCTGCGTTTGATTGTGGAACCATGACGCGCAGGCCGCTGGAAACGATGCGAATCATAAAGTAACGCTCGGTCCTACCATTCAAGACACCGTAACTAATCTGTTCTACAAGTCCGACGCCGTGGTTCGGGTAAACGACCTTGTCACCGATTTTGTAGTCCATGGATCGAGATGCCCCCTGAGATACTTACAGAGTTTAAATGTGTGTGTTGCAAGAGTCAAG
>DATEQG010000021.1:0-39487 GCA_035272765.1 Candidatus Acidiferrum sp. | reverse complement strand
GACCCGGGAGAAGAGGCCGTGTCGCCGTACTTGTGGTCACGGGGATTTCAGAGACTGGATATCGTGGCGCTGACGCATGCTCATCAGGACCACATTGGAGGGTTGGGGGCAATCCTCGAAAACTTCCGTGTAGGGACGCTGTGGATCGGTCGCGAGGTAGAGTCAGCGGCGCTGGCGAATCTGGAGAAGCTGGCCCGCGAAAAGAAAATTCAGATTGTACACGAGATCCGTGGAGATGCATTTTCGTGGGATGGAGTCGAGACACAATTCCTTTGGCCGGAGATTGCGCCAGAAGAAGTGGGGCCTGCGCCGAAAAACAACGATTCGCTGGTGCTACGGTTGAAGTACGGAGAGCGGAGCATGATGCTACCGGGAGACGCTGAAAAACAGGCGGAGAGTTCCATACTCTCGGACAACAGCGAGGCTGCGCTTCGTGCCGATGTTCTGAAGGTCGGTCATCACGGCAGTAAGAATTCTACGATGCCGGGATTCTTGGGAGCAGTACATCCGCGCGTCGCGGTGATTAGCGCGGGAGAAGACAATTCATACGGTCATCCCAACCCGGAACTGCTGGAACGGCTTACTTCGGCGGGAGTCCGGATTCTACGAACGGACCGTGATGGCGCAGTGCACGTCTTGACCGACGGGAAACAACTAGAGATTAGCTGCTTCGTGGCCTGTCCGGAGAAAACTGCGGGAGCGGCTTCAGCGCAGGCGCAGCCACCAGATCAGCAGCAGCGTCGCGAGCAATAGCATGAATCCGATGGCCGCTTGATATTCGTGATTTTTTTTATACTGCGCCAAGGAAAATGAACCGGAGCCGGAGAAGGATAGCTTCGCAGGCGTCAGCCGCGGAAAAAACAACGGCACGGCCCGGGCGTACTCTTCAAACGCGCCGGCGTGATGTTGACGAAGCTCCGCTTCTTCACGGCGCATGACGATGGAATAGAACAGCGCAAAATAGCCGCAGAGAATCACAGCCGATAGCCAGGAGTGCGCTGCAACAGCCGCCGCAAGCGTGAGAATTGCGCTGCCAAAATACAGCGGATTGCGCGTGTATGCGTAGGGCCCGGTCACGGTCAGAACTTCCTGCTTGTGAAGATGGCCGGCGGCGCGCGCGCGGACGTACAAGCCAAGTAGTCCGATAAGCGCCCCCCAGAGAATGCTGCGAGGAATTGGCCGCGCGAACCACAAAACGAGAATGGCACACGGGTAGCTGAGGCGAACGCGCCAGCGGGCAAAGAAAGCGCTGGCGGAGTTCACGCGGAGATTCCAAGGCGGCGGCAAACCGCACCGAAAACTTCGCTCACCTGGATTTGCAACATGGAAGGATCGGTTTGATCAATACGGCTGTGCGTCCTGACGGCGCCAGGCGCGCGCAAAACGATATCTTCCGTGCGATACGGGCCGTTTCGCGCGGGGTCCGTGGGACCAAAAAGAGCCACAGCCGGAGTGCCAAGAGCAATCGTCAGATGAAGCGGGCCAGTATCGCCGCCGACAATGCACGCTGCGTTGCGCAGCAGAGCCATCAACGGGCCAAGTGGACCATTGTAGGGTACAGGGCCGGCGTCGCCGCTGCATTCCCGGACAGCCAGAGCGAGGTCGTCTTCGCCGGGGCCGTAATTCACCACGCAACGAAGGCCTAGTGAGTCTCGAATCATCTTGCTGAGATGGCCGAAACGCTCCGGCGGCCAGCACTTCGATCGCCAGCCGCCGCCGGGGCTCAGAACCACGTAGCGATCCAGACCGAGATTCTGTAAGTAGTCGCGAGTGCCGCAGTCATCCTGCTGCGGAACGTGCAAGGTAAAGGGCGCAACTGGGTTGCGCGATCCTGCGCGTAAAGACAGTTCTCCGTTCTGATCCGCGATGTGGACAGTGGCGCAGCGAACTCGATCCGTGTAGAGAACGGGAACGCCAAACTCGCGAATCGTCTCCGAGGAAAAACCAATTCTGCGTTTGATGCCGCCGAAATAAGCCAACGCTGCGGATTTCCAAAGGCCCTGATAATCGATCGCGGCGTCCCAGTGCGCCACTCGCAGGGCTTCGATGATCTTGCGCAACGAATGAATCGAGCGGGTTTCGGTTGCCCAAACTTGCGTGGCCAGTGCGCTGCTCTCGACTAATAACTTCCAGCGTGGATGCGTAAGCCAAACGATTTCTGCACTCGGGAAAGTTTCACGCAACGCGGAAACAGCGGGAAAAGTGTGCACGATATCGCCGAGCGAGCCGAGGCGTAGGACCAGGAAGCGGGGATCAGGCATGCGGAGCCTTGCGAACGGATTCTAGTAGATCGCGGGTGGAATGATCCTTTGGATCGCCGACAATGGCAACCCGAATGCCGAGACGCTGAGCCGTGGCACGCTCCGGCACGGTCTCCGCGGTGTAGTCCGTTCCTTTGGCGTGAACGTCAGGGCGAAGATCCTCGAGCAGCGAGTCGACACCTGGTTCGCTGAAGAGGATGACGTAATCGACAGCGCGAAGCGCAGCGACGAGGAGCGCTCGCGCGTTTTCATCAAGAATGGGACGGCCGGGGCCTTTCAACGCGCAGACGCTCGTGTCCGCATTCACGCCGACCACAAGGACGTCGCCTTCGCCGCGCGCGCCCTCCAGATAACGGACGTGGCCCACGTGAAGGGTATCAAAGCATCCGTTGGCAAAGACGATGCGCTGGCTTTGCTTTTTGTGCTCAGCCAGTTTTTTCTGGAGGCACTCCCGTGTGACGATCTTGGATTCCGCGTGGCGCATCATTCAGGAGGCGGCCCCGCCTGCTTGATGGCGAATGGCGGCGAGAAGCTCATCCCGCGTGACGGTGGCGGTGCCACGCTTCATGACAACGAGGCCGCCAGCAATGTTAGCGATGTGCGCAGCTTCCAGAGGAGAGGCGCCGCAGGCCAGCGCAACCGTGTACACGGCAAGAACCGTGTCGCCCGCACCCGTGACGTCTACAGCCTGGTCGCTTCCGTAGACGGATATTTGCGTCAGACGCTCTCCAGGCTCGAAGAGCGCCATGCCGTCGCGGCCTCGCGTAACGAGCAACGCGCGCAGCTTCATTTCGCCAAGTGTCGCGGCACCGCAGCGAGCCAGTTCTGAAACATTCTGACCGATGGAAACGTGATGGACTGCCTCCATCTCGGCTTCGTTGGGAGTGGCCGAGGTTATGCCGGCTCTGGCGTAGGCGTGGAGGTTGCGTCGTGCGTCGAGCGTGACGGGTGGGGCGCTCTTTTGCTTGGAAATGGCTTGCCGGACCATTCCCGGCGAGGTGACGCCAAAGCCATAGTCAGAAACGGCCAGAGCATGCGCGGAGCGAAGTTTCGCTTGCAACTTTGCTTGCAGCTTTTTGTGCACCGTTTCTGGCAGCGGCGATTGCGGCTCGCGGTCGACGCGCAGAACCTGCTGGCCGACAGTGTGCGCCCAGCCAGCGAGGAAGCGGGTCTTTGTGGGCGTTGTCCAGCCCTTGACGCGCAGGATGCCGGTGACGTCCACACGTTTGCTTCGGAAATACGCAATAAGTGCTTCTCCGGCCGGATCGTCTCCGACGGCGCTAATGGGAAAGACGCGCGTGCCGAGGGTAGCAAAGTTGTTAGCGGCATTGGCCCCGCCGCCGGGAGCGAAATGCGTCTCGCGGTGGCGGAGGATCAAGACTGGCGCTTCGCGTGAAACGCGGGAAATCTCGCCAAACTGATATTCATCAGCGACAAAATCGCCAAATAGAACGACGGTTTTCGAAGAAAATTGTTCGACATACTCCGCAAGGGCAAGAAGATCGACGGATGATGACGGCGCATTCTTCGCGGCTGAGCGCTTCATTTTGTTGGCCTCAAGATCCAGTGAACGGCATCCGCAAGGTCAGCAGCCACAAAATCAGGCTGAATCGTCCACTTTGCAGCATTCCAAAGATATTCGCCTTCTCCATAACCGGTGCGCACCAGAATACTGCGAGCGCCCGCGCGGCGGGCAAGCTCGATATCGCCGTGACGATCGCCCACGACGAACGAGCGATGCAAGTCGATGGCGTGCTCGCGGGCCGCGTGCTCGAGCATTCCTGTCTTCGGCTTGCGGCAATTGCAGGCATCCGCGGACGTGTGCGGGCAATAGTATATGGCGTCGATGCGGGCACCAGCGGCTTCGATCTGCTGAGTCATGAGTTCGTGGACCGAATGTACGAGCGATTCAGGAAAGTAGCCACGGCCAACCCCAGACTGATTTGTCACGACAATCACAGGCAGACCAGCTTCGTTCAAACGGCGGATGGAATCCGCGACACGCGGCAAGATACGAAATCGGCTGACGTGATTCAAGTACCCGACCTCTTCGGAGATGGTGCCGTCACGATCGAGAAAAACGGCCGGGCGGAGGGCGCTAGATTCCGGCAGGACGCACCTCCACCGAAGAAATCCACTGGCGCGCGGCCGCTTCTACAGCGTCGGGCGCAACGCGAGTCATACACCGATGATCTGTCGGGCAGCGGCGCAGAAAGCAAGGGCTGCAGTACGGCTTCTCCTGAACAATGCTGCAGCGCGGTGTGACTGGGGCAGTGCCAAACGGATCGGTCGGCCCAAACACGGCCACCACGGGGAGGCCCACAGCCGCAGCAACGTGCATCGCGCCGGAGTCGTTCCCGATAAACAGATGGCACTGTGAGAGAAGCGCTGGTAAATCGTCGATGGCTGTTTTCCCTGTGAGATCGATCGGCGGTCTGTGCATGCCCTTCGCAATGGCCGACGACACGGCTGCTTCTGTGGACGTGCCGAAGAGAATCACGTCCACTTTGCCCTGCGCCTGAAGACGATTCGCGAGTTCCGCAAAGCGCTCCGGCGGCCAGCATTTCGCTGAGCCATACGAAGCGCCCGCCCCGACCGCGATCCGCAAGCTGCTGGGGCTCACACCGCAAGAAAGAAGAAATTTCGCCGCTCGTTGACGATTCTCCTCCGGAACATGGAGACCGATGAAAGATTCACTCGGCAAAGAATCCAGCCAGCCCGCACGCCGTAGCAATTCCAGATAGTAATACTGTTCATGAACGGGAATTTCTCCCGGCTTGGGAACTGGCACTGCTTTCGTTAGGAGAAAGCCGCGGCCGTCACGTGCATAGCCGATGCGCTCTGGAATTCCCACGCGCCACGCAAACCAAGCGGCCTCAAAGGCGTTTTGGAGCAACAAAGCGATATCAAATTTTTGCTCGCGGAGTTCGCGCACCACGTCGCGTTTATAGTCCAATAAAACCGTTTTGTCGCACACCTGCTGATTTGTGTAGAGGAACGCAACGTAGGGCCGGGCAAGTATGGTTATCTCGGCCGCGGGAAAACGCGTGCGCACGGCGCGCAGCGCAGGCAGCGCCATGATAGCGTCGCCAACCCAGTTCGTGGCGCGAATGAGGATTTTCACGCTGGCGCTCCGCGCGGCGATTGCAGTTTTCGTTCCAAGGCCGCGAGGAATTCGCTCTCGGCGGTGAGCACGAAATCGATCACGGAGACGAAGATGGGGATCGCGGTGCTGCATCCATCTGCCAAGTTTTTCGCATCTTTTTCTGTGGTCACGAATGCGATAGCGCCCGCGCCTTGGGCCGATTTCTCCAAGCGCTGAAGGTCAACTGCCGAATACCGATGATGATCGCGAAAAATGCTCTCCCCCGCGACGGGTACATGCCAATGGCTCAGATCGTTAAAAAAAGCCTGGGGATTGCCAATGCCACAGAAAGCAAAAAACGGGCCGTGGCCGATCTCGCTCAAATCGAGCAGGCCGGAACGGCTGCCGTGACGTCGAAAACCAAGCAAGCGCGTCTGCGCGTAAAAAATGGAGTATTTGTGCGCGTCACCTGCCTCGATGTCGGGACGTTCGGTTTTGCGCGTCACTACCAGGATGTCAGCGCGACGGCAAGCCGAGATGGGTTCGCGCAGCACTCCAGAAGGCAGAAGCCATTGATCTTTAAGTTTGCGCGAGCCATCCAGCATCACAATGTCCAGATCACGTGCGAGCGAAAGGTGTTGAAAGCCGTCGTCAAGCAGGAAAACGTCGATAGGCTGCTGCTGTTCAATGCGCTGGCCTTCGGCAAAGCGATCTTTGCCCACGCCAAATGTCACCCGGTTTTGCAGGCGATGTTTCATCAGCTCGATTTCGTCGCTCGTACCGGCAGAGCCTCGATAGCCTCGGCTCAGAATCGCAACGCGCTTCCCTTCCGCGAGAAATTTCTCCGCAAGCCACAACACCATGGGCGTCTTACCGGTGCCACCAACGGTCAAATTGCCGACGCTAATCACCTTGCCTCGCAAATGCCTCTGCTTCAGCCAACCCTTCTCATAAAGCCAGGCTCGTATCCGAACGTAGCCGCCATACAAAACGGAGAGAGGCCAGAGCAGAATTCGCACCAGCGGCGGAAGATTCATCCATTTTCTCGCGTTGGGCCGTCGAGGTGCCGGCTAATCTCCGCGATGGCGCGCTCGGTTGCGCCGCGGCTGCTTTCGACAAGATTCCGCGCGGTCTCCCCCATCTGCGCCGCCCGCTCGGGATGGCGCAAGAACTCGATCCACGCAACGCCCGCGTCTTCAGGACTTTCAACCTGGACAGCGGCTCCAGCCGCGGTGAATCGCTGGGCAATTTCAGCGAAGTTTTCCATGGACGGGCCAAACACAGGAATCTTTCCGAACGCCGCAGGCTCAAGAATGTTGTGACCACCGCTCGGAACGAGCGAGCCGCCAACGAAAGCGCCGTCGGCCACGCGGTAAAGCGAAGCGAGCTCGCCGATACTGTCCAGCAGAATGACCGTCACGTCGTCGGGAATGGAAAATTCACCGGTTGAGGCGCCATTTTGCGAAGGCCCGGAAACCGGCAGCTGCGAGCGGCGAATGAATTTCCGGTGAGAGTCATCGATGAACTGGGCGGCAGAATCAAAACACTCTGGTTTGCGCGGGGCCAGAACCAGCAGGGCTTTGCGGTGCTCTCCCTGCAGCGTGCCGAACGCGATTAACGCCAGGGGTTCCTCGGTTGCAACGACGCTTCCAGCCACGATGATGGGTGAGCGCCCCGCTCGTTTCGCTTCCGTCGCTAGCCATTGCGAGATCGGCGTTGGCGCGGGAAGCTCCAAATCATATTTCAAATTGCCGCTAACCCGCACGCTGTCCGCCGGCGCGCCGAGCGCGCGAATCCGTTCCGCATCCTTTTCACTCTGCATCAGAAAAGCTGTGGCACTCGAAAGAGCCTGCCGCAGAAAGGGGCGCAAAAAAAATCCGAAAACGCCAAAGAACCGCTGATAACGCGCGAACGAGCGATCCGAAATTCGTCCACTCACAAACACGACCGGAATGTTGCTATGATGCGCTTCCCGGAGGAAGTTGGGCCAGATTTCCGTTTCGAGAATAATGACAATGGAGGGTCGAACCGCGCGCAACGCACGCCGAACGCAAAACGCCCAATCGAACGGAAAATAAAAAATTGCGTCGGCAAAGGGCATGCGCTCCCGAGCGAGCGCTTGGCCGGTCAAAGTAGTTGTAGAGATCACGAGCGGCCGGTCCGGATAAGCCTGCTTCAATCGCCTGGCAAGAGTGACGCCGGACATTGCCTCGCCGACGGAAACAGCATGAATCCATATAGCGCCAGCGCGGTTTTCAGGCAGTTTACTTAGCGTTGGAAACGAAAAACCAAGCCGCTCGCCAAGATTTGAAAAGTATTTGCCATGGCGCAACCCCTGCACCAGCCAATACGGTGTGAGCAGCAGGGCGGCGAAGCCCATGAGCAGGCTGTATATGAAATACACTAAACGTAGCTCCGGTCTCTCGTCCGCACCGCCGCGAGCAGGCGGTGCGCGGTGCGGGCAACCTTGCACTTCCCCCAGGAATCGAAGGCGTCGAGATGAGAAAGGACTATTATAACCCGATGCGAAACCTAGCCATTATAGTTCCCTTTCTTGCCGCCACACTTTTTTCTGACGGACCTGCCGCCCAGCAGCCGCATACCACACTCAAAGCGGCGGCCCTCGAATCCCATGAGGGCGTGACCATTTCCGCGCAACCCTGGACGGATGCCGCCAATTACAAGGCCAAGTTCCCCAAGAAGTCTCCGTTTACCGCCGGCATCGTGGCCATCGACACGATCATTCGCAATGATTCCGATGAAAGCATGAAGGTTAACCTCGAAGAAATTCGCTTAAATGTCACCGTGTCTGAGGACAACCGCCAGGCACTGCTCTCTCTCTCGGCGGACGACGTAGCCGACGTCGTGACCGGCGCAAAAATAAAAGATCCAACGGCAACGCACAGGTCCCCCATTCCGATACCCACCGGGCAAAAAATCGGCCGCGACAAACACTGGACGGAAGTCCAGAAGGCTGCAGCCGACGCTGGAGTTACCAGCAGCGTCGTTGCGCCCCATCATTCCGTGCAAGGACTTCTTTATTTCGATCTTCAAGGACAGATCGATCTACTCAACACGGCGCATCTCTACATCCCGGATGTTCGTTCGCTGGAGAAGGATCACCCCCTCGTGTACTTCGAAATAGACCTGAGCCGGCAAGGCGGGAGCTGAACTCCGGTCGAGGTGCACCGGCGGCAATTTCTTGCCGAATACTGGCGAAAAATCCCGTAATTTGCGCGCGTTCGCCCGGTCGGCTACCATCACAAGGCAACGCAAATTTGACCACTGCAGGTAAATGTTGAATCTCCTCGAAGAACTCAATCCAGAGCAGCGCTTGGCGGCAGAAACAGTAGAAGGTCCCGTGCTGATCCTAGCCGGAGCCGGAACCGGCAAGACGCGCGCGATCACATTTCGCATGGCCAACTTGATTTTCAAGGGTGTGGCCGCCGAATCGATCCTCGCCGTCACCTTCACGAACAAAGCCGCGGAAGAGATGCGAACTCGAGTATCCGATCTGCTGCTTCGTTCAGGAGTCCCTCCCGCGCAGCCCTGGCTTTCAACCTTCCACTCGCTGTGCGCTCGGCTTCTGAGACGGGAAGCACAGAGCGCAGGCTTGCCGCGAGATTTCGCAATTTACGATGACGACGATCAACTCGCCGCCGTGAAGCTCGCCATGAGTAAACTGGCGATCGATGACGACAGCCTGACGCCGAGGAATATCCTCAGCCGTATCAGCTATGCGAAAAACCACGGGCAGACGCCGGAGATGCTCCGTGGCGAGGCCATCGGCCAGGACGGGCGGCGCGTCGCGGATGTCTTCGCGGCTTATGAAAAGCTGCTGCACCAGAGCAATGCGCTCGATTTTGACGACCTTCTTCTACGCTCAGTACGTCTGCTTCGAGAAGCGCCGGCGGTGCGCGAGAAATGGCAGGCCCGCTTTCAATACATCCATGTAGACGAGTATCAGGACACCAACCGTGTGCAGTACGACCTGCTGCGGCTGCTGACCGGGCCGAAACACAACTTGTGTGTCGTTGGCGATGAAGACCAATCCATCTACCGGTGGCGCGGAGCCGACGTCTCGATTTTGCTGAGTTTTTCGCGGGACTTCCCTGGCGCGAAGGTTGTGAAGTTGGAGCGAAACTACCGCTCCACACAGAATATCTTGGACGCGGCAGGAGCGGTGGTTGCAAACAATCCCGAGAGACTCGGAAAGTCTCTGACCGCAACAAAGGGCGCTGGAGGAAATCTGCGCTACTTTGAAGCTCGCGATGCCCAGGCCGAGGCGGAATTTGTCGCTGGAGAATTGGAACGGATCTTGAACGATGACTCCGCGCAGACATGCGCCGTCGAGTACCGGACGAACTTCCAGTCGCGCGCTTTTGAAGAAGTATTTCGCCGCCGCGGCTTGCGCTACAAACTCGTCGGAGGATTCAGCTTCTACAATCGTGCCGAAGTCAAAGATGCGCTCGCGTATGTGCGGCTGGCCATGCATCCCGAAGATGATATTTCGCTATTGCGCGTACTGAACGTGCCTCCGCGAGGAATTGGTAAGACAACCGTGGATTCCCTGCGGGAGACGGCCCGCGTGGACGGCTCCCCTCTCTGGGCCGCCATTGAAAAATTCGTATCCGTAGCTGCCGGCGGCCGCGCGGTTACACCGCTGCGTTCGTTCCAGGAGTTGATCGCCAAATTGCAGGAAGCCTTGTCCAAAAGGGAGCCCGCCGAGTTTCTCCGCGCAGTCCTCGAAGAGAGCGGCTACATGGATATGCTGAAAGACCGCAACACACCCGATGATGTCGCTCGGCTGGAGAATCTGGAAGAACTGACGCGCGCGGTGGCCGAAAGTATGGATGCAGGCGAATCGTTCACAGATTTTCTGGATGCCGCGGCTCTGGTGAGCGACGCGGATTCGTTCGAGGGAAAACCAGGCGTGACCCTCATTACTCTGCACAGCACCAAGGGGCTGGAATTCGACCATGTCTTCTTGACCGGTATGGAAGAAGGCATCTGCCCGCACGGCCGATCGTTGAATGAAGAAAAAGGAATTGAAGAGGAGCGGCGTCTGGTTTACGTCGGCATGACGCGCGCGCGGGCATCGTTGACACTTTCGCGGGCAGTCTACCGGCGCATTTTTGGCAACGAGCAACAGTTACGCGCGTCCTTGCCCTCGCGCTTCCTGGCCGAGATTCCCAGCGAGCTAGTGGAGACCATCCGCGGCTCAATGGCGGAAATCGGCGAAAAGCGGCGTTACGAACCCGACCCTGAGTATTCTTATTCCGCGGACGAATTCTTGCGCCGTGTGCGTGGCAAACCGGAACCTGCAGCGTCTGCACCCAAACCCGCCCGCAGTACAAGCTCATTCGGGAAACCCGCCTCGAAACGCGGCGCCAGTGCTGATCCCATGCTCGGCCGCAAGGTGCGCCATCCGAGCTATGGTGTTGGCACGGTTGTCGGCGTGGAAGGCGACGAGGAAGACCGCCGCGTCTCCGTAAGTTTTCCAGGCCGTGGCACAAAAAAATTTATTGAGCGCTACGCTCAACTTGAGCCAGCATAGACTCGGTCAGTCTTCACTTCAAAGGAAAGGATCCCCCATGAAAATACCTGCCAGACGCCGGGGTAAATCCCCTCGACTCCCGTTAGCGACCCAAGCTGTCATAACGTTCCTGGCCTTCGCCACCCTCCTCGCACCGGGCTTTTCCCACACCGCAACCGCCGCTCCCCGGGCCACGACTCTCGAAACCCTCGCCAAACTGCGCGAAGCCTGGGTCCAGGACCTTCGCACGAAACAACTCGAACCCATTCTGAAGTTCTATGCCGCAGACGGCGTCTTTCTCCAACCCAACGGGGAGCGCATCGCCGGTTCCGCTGCTCTCCGGAACCTCTTTCAAAACATAATGGCGACCTTTAACAGCGACCTCACCCTTCACAGCCAGAGCCTCGAAACCTCCGGTGATCTCGCGTACGACAGCGGTGACTTTCAGGAAAGCCTAACCACCATCGCCACAGGAGCCAAAATCACCTCCACAGGCAGCTACATCATCATCTACAAACGCCAGCCAGACGGCAGTTGGCAAATCATTCAGCACGCCTGGATGGGCATCCCTCCAGCCGGCACTTAAGCTCTCAACACGCTGGACGCCCCAAAGCATCTTTGAGGTCGCCTCGCACGAGGAACAGTGGATCACTACGCGAGGCCTCCACCACGCTTTGTTGCGAAACGCGGCATCTCAGGGTAAATTGAGCCGGACAATCTTCCCTAAACGCCGTGTCAGGTAATTCCAGGCTTCCGGCTTCCCCGGACGCGATCGGAGAGCATGGGTGGGATCACAACTCCTGCGCTGCAAAAATATCGATCAACTGATCGCCGACGCCGAAGACCCCGAAAAACGTCTAAAAAAAACTCTTGGATGGGTTAGCCTCACCGCTCTGGGGATCGGCGCCATCATCGGCTCCGGCATTTTCGTCCTCACTGGAACCGCGGCAGCCGGCGAATACTTTCAAGCCCCTTCGATCCTTCACGCGCAGGTCCTCGATTTGATCGTCAACTTTCTTCGCGGCGGCAGCACCGCCAGTGTGCTCATGCATGGCCGCCCGCCCGCGGGACCGTCCATCGCCATCTCCTTCGTTCTGGTGGCGATTGCGTGCGGTTTCGCTGGTCTCTGTTACGCCGAACTTGCTTCCATGATTCCGATCGCCGGCAGCGCCTATACGTACTCCTACGCTACGCTTGGCGAGATCTTCGCGTGGATTATAGGCTGGGACCTCATTCTCGAATACGTCGTCAGCAACGTCGCTGTTGCCATCAGCTTTAGCGCTTATACGAAAGCGCAACTCTTGTCCTTCGGCATCCCTCTTCCTGACAGATGGTCTACCCCTGTCTGGGAGTCGGGCCACTGGACGGGCTCCTATTTCAACATTCCCGGCTTCCTGATTATTTTCGTTCTCACCGTACTCCTCGTTCGCGGCATTAGGGAGTCAGCGAAAGCCAACAATGTGATGGTGGCGATCAAAATTGGCGCCATCCTGCTTTTTCTCCTCATCGGAGGCATGTTGGTTCACCCGGCAAACTGGAAGCCCTTTGCTCCATCTGGCTTTGGCGGCATTGTCACCGGGGGCGCTATCGTCTTTTTTACCTACATCGGCTTCGATTCGGTATCCACAGCAGCTGAGGAGGCAAAAAATCCGCAGCGCGATCTGCCCATCGGCATCATTCTCTCTTTGATCGTATGTACCATTCTCTACGTGGGAGTCTCCATCGTCTTGCTCGGCATGATGAGGTACACCACGTTCGTCTCAGGCGACGCCGCCGAAGCTCCCGTCGCGTACGCGCTGCACACGCTCGGCGCCAGCCACTTTGCTCAGACCGTCATCATCGTGGGCGCGCTCATGGGCATGATCTCTTCTCTGCTCGTCTTCCAGTACGGCCAGGCCCGCATCTGGTATGCCATGTCTCGAGACTGCCTATTCCCGAAATTGTTCGCCCGCATCCATCCGAAATACAAGACGCCTCACATGTCGACCTGGGTGGCGGGCTTCGCCGTCGGTATCCCCGCGGGCATTTTTGCCGTCAGCGACGTCGCCGATCTTTCGAACATTGGCACGCTTTTTGCCTTCGTCCTGGTTTCTCTAGGCGTCATTATTCTTCGGCGCAAGCAACCGGACCGTCCCCGCGGTTTCCGTGTTCCTTTCGTGCCGCTGTTCCCGATCATTGCGATCGTCCTTTGCGGCGGCTTGATGACCGGTCTAACCGTAATCACCTGGATTCGTTTTCTCCTTTGGCTCGCGCTGGGTCTCGTCATCTATTACCTCTATAGCCGTAGGCGCAGCACACTACGGACCGAGAACACGTAAACTAGCAATGCGGATGCGGACACACACAAACAGTAACGGAATACGCCAGACCTACTTGGGGGCTCTCGCGACCCTGCTCTCGGCGCTTCTTCTTTTTCCCGGTTTCACCGCCGCTTGGGGGCGCAACGCGCACAAGCTGGTAGTAAATCAAGCCATCGATACTTTGCCTCAGGACATTCGTGGTTTCTTCGAATCCTACCGCGGGATTCTTCTCCAGCACGTTATCGATCCCTTGGATGCCGTCGCAAAAACCCCCGCCGAGAAGCGCAACAACCATCTTTATCTCGAAAAATATGGACGCTTTCCCTTCGACGCCCTCCCGCGCAGCTACAAAGCGGCATTAGCCAAATACGGAAAGCCCAAGTTGGAAGCGAATGGTGTGCTGCCCTGGCAGATCGGCGTTTATAGTCAGAAACTTACTGAGGACATGAAGACTGGCAACTGGGACGAAGCTAAACTCGACGCTGCCATTCTCGCGAACTACGTGGCCGAGGCTCACGACCCCTTCAGCACAACGGAGAATTTTGACGGCAAGTTGACCGCACAGGCGGGTGTCAACGAACGATTTGGGACCGCGCTGATCGATCGCTACTCTTCCTTCTTCCCGATGCGCCCGAATGATGCTGCATATATCAACGATCCGACGGATCACGCCTTCGAGGTGTGCCTCGGCTCACACAGTTGGCTCGAGACCATTCTTCTCGCGGATCGCAATGCCTATATCGCAGGCAAGTCTTATTCCTACAACGACGAATACTTCGATCGCTTTTACAATCAGGCGGCCTCCATTCTCATCCGCCAGCTTTCCGAAGCGTCCACCGATGTCGGCTCTTATTGGCTTACGGCATGGATTAACGCTGGCCGGCCGCAGTTGCCTCGCTGACACGCCGCGGATGAATCCGTCACTCCTTCCGGCGAGCATCGCTTCCCTTCCCAAGGCCGAGTTGCATCTGCATCTCGAAGGCTCCATTCAACCGGCAACGGTGTGCGCGCTGACAGCGCAGCACAATATCCTTCTCACTGAAGATGAAGTTCGCCGCCGTTACACCTATCGCGACTTCTCCGGATTCATCGATGCCTTCAAGTGGGTTACATCCTTTCTCCGGGAGCCTCGCGATTACGGCCTCATCGCGCGAGACTTGAGTGAACATCTTCTGACCCAGGGCGTGGTCTACGCCGAGGTCACGCTTTCCATCGGCGTGATGCTGCTCCGCAAGCAACAACCGGAGGCCAATTTCGAAGCCATCTTGCGGGCCACCGAGCCCTTCGAAAAAAGGGGCCTGCGCATAAACTGGGTTTTCGATGCTGCGAGGCAGTTTGGCGCCGATGCGGCCATGGACGTTGTGAACGCGGCAAAACGCTGCCAGTCCAAAGCCATTGTCGCGTTCGGCATTGGCGGCGACGAAATGAGTATCGCCACGAAGGAATTTCGCCCCGTCTACGAACAAGCCGAAAACATTGGATTACATCTCTTGATGCATGCCGGCGAGGTCGGTGGTCCAGAGAAAATCCGCGAGGCTATCGAATTGCTCTCCGTGGAGCGCATCGGACACGGCATCGCCGCCGCACAGGATCCCACGCTCATGGATTTCCTCGTTGACCGCCGTATTCCGCTGGAAATTTGTCCGCAGAGCAATATCCGCACCGGAGCGTTGGCCAAACAGTTGCGCCTCCCCGAAGCGCGAATCGCGGATCATCCGTTACCGCGACTCTGGCGCCACGGCGTCCCCATCGTCCTCTCCACCGATGATCCGGCAATGTTTCATACGACCTTGCAAGCCGAATACGAAAATGCGGCGCACCTGGGCCTGAGTGAAGCCGAACTCGCTCGGCTGGTGGATATGAGCTTCGAGCATGCCTTCCTCTCAGAAACCGAAAAACTCTCTCTTAGAAAAATCAGCAATTCTTGACTCCGCGCTACTTCGCCCCTGTCCGCATGCTTGCCCGCTTCCGTCGAGCGCTCTCTCACGCCGCCCGCAATGTTATACTTACCGCATGAAAGCACACGTTTGGGTGATGCCGAAGCGCACGGTACTCGATCCTCAAGGACAAACAATCCAGCATGCGCTCTCCGGTCTGGGTTACGCTTCGGTCAAAGATGTCCGCCAGGGCAAATTCTTCGTCCTCAATGTCGAAGGCTTGACCCACGACGAAGCCGTGAAGCAAGTTGAGCATATCTCCAAAGAAGTGCTCACCAACCCGGTGATTGAGGAATCCCGTTTTGAAATCGTGGAGTAAGCGCGTCGCGCCATGATTCACCGCCGCAACTCCGCGTCGCTCACATCTAATCTTCGGCCCTTGGTTCTACTGGCCTGCGCTGCCCTTCTCTCGTCGCTATTCGGGTTCGGGTGCCGTGGAAACTCTCACACTTCTGATTCGCGCCTGCAAAAGATCGACGAGATGCTCAACACTCAGCTTCCTCCCGGCACGCCGAGGGCACGCGTCGAATTCTTTCTCAATTCGCGCGGCTATCCCATCGACCCTTCTCACGACAAAAGCTCTTTGGCCGCCGTCGTACGCCACGTGGATACTGACACGCTTCAGCCCGCCACCGCGCGCGTCACGTTCCACTTCGATTCCAACGACAAGCTCATTTCCTACGACCTGCAATCGGCCCCAGACGCTCCTCTGCGGCCCTGATGCGACTTGATAAGATTCGCCACATCCTGGCGAGGAAGCCGATGGCGCATCGCAAGTCCGTGCTAGTCTAACCAAATAGCATCCTCAGGAGATCCCGCGCATGTGCGGAATTGTCGGTTACATCGGGCCGAAGAAGGTAGTGCCTGTCATCATCGAAGGCCTGCGAAAACTGGAATACCGCGGCTACGATTCCGCGGGCATTGCGGTGGTCACCAAAGAGGGAAAACTGGAAATCCGCCGCGCCCCGGGAAAACTCCGTAATCTCGAGGAGGTAATTCAGAAGTCGCCCATCGAAGGCACCTACGGCATCGGCCACACTCGCTGGGCCACCCACGGCCGTCCCACAGAGGAAAACGCCCACCCACATCGCGACTGCACCGGCGAAATTGTGGTCGTCCACAACGGAATCATCGAAAATTATCTCGAGCTGAAAGAACAACTGCAGCGCGAAGGCCATAAGTTCGTCACCGAGACGGACACGGAAGTCGTCGCTCATCTCGTGGAAAAAAATTCGCAAGGCGGCGTGCCGCTGGAAGACGCCGTTCGCAAATCTCTCAGGGAACTCCGCGGCATCTACTCCTTGGTTTTTCTGTCAGCCCGCGATCCGCACAAAATCGTCGCCGCGCGTATCGGCCCTCCTTCCGTCATCGGCCTCGGCGACCACGAATTTTTTGTTGCAAGCGACATTCCCGCGCTCCTCGAACACACTCGCCAGATTTTCTTTCTCGCGGATGGCGATATCGCCGTCCTCACGCAAAATGGCGTACGCGTGATGGATCACGATGGCCGCCCCGTCGAGCGCCCCGCGCATCATGTCGCCTGGGATCCCATCATGGCCGAAAAGGGCGGCTACAAGCACTTCATGCAGAAAGAGATCTTCGAGCAGCCGCGCGCTGTGCGTGACACTCTGCTCGGCCGCATCTCGCAGGATACGGGAAAAGTTTTCCTCGACGAGATGCAAATCTCCGAACAGCAGTTCCGCGAGTTCCAGCAAGTGCGCATCGTCGCTTGCGGAACGAGCTGGCACTCCGCCCTAGCCGGAAAATTCATGATCGAACGCCTGGCCCGGCTCCAGGTCGAAGTCGACTACGGCAGCGAATTCCGTTATCGCGACCCCATCCTGGATTCAAAAACGCTGACCGTCTGTATCAGCCAGTCGGGTGAAACCGCAGACACTTTGGCCGCGCAGCGCGAGGCGAAACTCAAGGGTTCCCCGACACTCGCCATCTGCAATGTCATAGGCTCGATGATTACCCGTGAGGCTGCGGGTACGATCATCACCCATGCTGGCCCTGAAATCGGCGTAGCCTCGACAAAGGCTTTCACCGCTCAATTGGCCGCTCTCCTGCTCCTCGCTTCTTACCTCGGACAAATTCGCGAAAAACTTGCTCCGGCTGCCGCGGTAAAGTTGATGCAGGAGTTCACGCGCATCCCGCACAAAATGGAGACGATTCTACAGGCGGATGCGTCCGGCTTTTACGAAAACCTGGCCAGACAGTTTTTCCGCTATACCGATTTTCTCTATCTCGGCCGCGGCATTCATTATCCGATTGCTCTCGAAGGCGCACTGAAACTCAAGGAAATTTCTTACATCCACGCCGAAGGCTATCCCGCTGGCGAAATGAAGCACGGCCCCAACGCGCTCATCGATGAAAATCTGCCCGTAGTCGTTCTTGCCACTCGAGACGAGACCGATCCGGACTCCGTCACCCGCTACGAAAAGAGCGTCTCCAATATCCAAGAAGTGAAAGCCCGCGACGGCATAGTCATTTCTATCGCCACCGAGAAAGACCACCTCGCCCGTGAAGCCTCCGACCACATCATCGAACTGCCCGCTGCGCCGGAAATTCTCGCTCCTCTCCTGGAGATCATTCCGCTGCAACTCCTGGCATACCATATCGCCGTGCGCCGCGGTTGCGACGTCGACCAGCCAAGAAACCTGGCGAAATCCGTAACAGTCGAATAGCAGAAAATGTTCGCCGGCAGCTCGTCACCCTAAATTCTTCCTGCGGCATCCCCTGCGGATAGGCCCACGCGTCTTTTTCCGCTAAAATAAATAAATGCCGCACTTCTTCCAGGTCTTCTTGGGAGTCTTTCTTTTCGGTACGCTCCTGCTCTTGCCACCGGCGCAAGCCCAAACGCCGGCACCGGCCACCGCAAATCTCCACGAGATTCGCAGCGGAGGACTCAAGACTCTCTCGGAAGCCCAGATCATTTCACTATCTCAGTTGGAAAAAAATTCCCAAGTCGGGAAACCGGATTTGCAAGCCGCTGCGGACCGCTTGCTCCAAACCGGACTCTTCGCCAAGGTGAACTATAGTTTCCAGACTCGCGCTGACGGCCTCACGGTGACTTTCCAATTGGAAGAAGCCCCCCGCATTCCGGTTTACTTCGACAACATTCCTTGGTTTTCCGACGGCGAACTTGCCGACGCTATCCGCAAAAAAGCCCCGTACTTCGACGGCACTCTTCCCGAAGCCGGCGCCGCGGTGGATCAGGCAGCGGATGCCCTGAAGGACTTGCTGGCGTCGCACCAACTGAATGTGACCGTCCAGCACGAATTGCTCCCCAATCCTCTCGCGGAAGGCAACGTACAGGAGTTTCACGTCGATGGAGCGGCGTTCTTTATCGCCAGCGTCGAATTCGGTGATCCCTCCATCTCCTCTTCCCATATCGTCCAGCAGCAACTGGCAGACGTCCTGGGAAAGCCCTTTTCGCGCATGACCATCGATCTCTTTCTTTCGGAGCAATTGCGTCCCATCTTTCTACAGCAAGGATACCTGCGTGTGAAGCTCGGCCCGCCCGAGGTACGCTTGACGGGCAATCCCAATCAGAAGCTGCCTGACCAAATCCCCGTTTTCGTTCCGGTAGCCGCCGGCGCCATTTATCACTGGAAAGGAGCAACGTGGTCCGGAAACTCCGCCTTGTCCTCCATCACGCTTTCCAGTGAAATCGGACTAAAACCAGGCGAGGTCGCCAACGGCATGCAAGTCGAAGCGGGCTGGGACCGCGCACGGGAAGAGTACGGACACCGGGGTTATCTCGATGCAAAGATGGATCCCGTCGCCACGTATGATGACCAGGAGCACACCGTTTCCTATGCTGTGTCTGTCGTCGAAGGTGTGCAATATCACTACAACACCGTGGTTTTGACGGGGCTCTCGCTCGCTGCCGAGGCCCGCCTTCATCAAATGTGGTCCATTGCGGAGGGTGCCGTCTTTGACAAATCGGTCTTCGAAAAGTTTCTGACTCAGTTGCAGACCCATCCGGCGGAGATCTTCGGCGAACTGCCGGTGCATTACGAAACCGTCGGGCACTGGCTGCGAACGGATGCCGACAAACATACAGTCGACGTCTTGCTCGATTTCAAATAAATCGCGAAACGCCCAGATTCCTTGGTAGGGGCGGGGCTCGTTTACCCTTTAAGGGCTCGCCCTCCGCCCGCCGTTAGGCCCGGCGCGGACGAAAAGCCGTGAGCGGTGGGTTATACTCTAAATCCCGATGAATTCACTAGTGCACATCCGGGTGACGGAACAGGAGCAACTCTCGGCAGATGATAAAGAGTTGCTGCTGCTGAAGCATCTGGCCGAATTCCCTTCCGTGATCGTCGCGCTTTCCGGAGGCGCTGACTCCGCCTACCTCGCGTGGGCCGCGCATCGCGCAATCGGTGTGCATGCACTATCGGTGACTGCACTTTCCCCAAGCTATTCCGCGCATGACCGCGCCGTCGTGGAGGAATTCGTCCGCCAGCTAGGTGTGCGCCACGAATTTGTCGAAACCCGCGAAATGGAAAATCCCAAGTACCGCGCAAACGCGGCGGATCGCTGCTATTTCTGCAAAGACGAGCTATTCGCCGTGCTGGATGCGATGGCGCAAGAACGCGGGTTCGCAGTTGTAGCCTACGGCGTCAACGCGGATGACACCCTGGATTTCCGTCCCGGACACCGGGCGGCTTCCGAACATCGCGTCCTGGCGCCCCTCCTCGACGCCGGATTGCGCAAAGCGGAGATTCGCCTTCTCTCCCAGCGCGCTGGACTCCCCACTTGGGACCGTCCCGCCTCCGCATGCCTCGCCTCGCGCCTTCCCTATGGGACGGAAGTGACGTCCGAGCGGCTAGCGTTGGTCGAGCGTGGCGAAGCAGCCCTGCGTGAACTGGGCTTCCGGCAATTTCGCGTCCGCCTGCACGATAAGCTTGCGCGCATCGAAATTGCTCCCGAGGAGATGCCTCGCGCGATGTCGCCCGAGATGGCTACCTCCATCTCAGCTTGCTTAAAAGCAGCTGGTTTTACTTATGTCGCGCTCGATCTCGAAGGCTACCGGCAGGGTTCGCTGAATGAGAGCCTTGCACGGTAAGGCAGGCCACGGCCCGCTGCCCAAACGGAACATTTTCACTGGTCTTTGCGTATCTCCTATCAAGGAAAGGCAAGAAGCGGCGCAGTTGGCGCTGGAGGACGAATGACGCGACTTCACAAACTGGCCGCCCCCATCCTGTTGCTCGCCGTGGTCGTGGCGCTCGCAGGCTGCCAGATGGGCCCGTCCGTCTCCGGGAGTTTCGACCGCTCGCTGGATGTTTCTGGTCCCATTCGCCTGGAATTGAGCAATGTCGCTGGTGACATAGCCATCGTCGGCAGTGCTGACGCCAAGGTCCATGTGCACGGGGATGTGCGCGTCTCCGGATTTGGATTCGGTAACCCGCAGAAACGTCTGGACGACATCGTGGCCAGCCCGCCCGTCGAACTCAAGGGAACCACGCTCCGCATCGGCAAGGAGACCGCGCGGTTGCGCAACGTCGCCATCGCCTATTCGATCGAAGTCCCTCGCGAAACAGAAGTCAATTCGTCAAGCGTTTCCGGATCACAATCCGTTCGCAACGTGCGCGGCCCCGTGCAGGCGGAATCGGTTTCTGGATCGGTCCACGCGCAAGACATCGGCCGCGAAGTCCGGCTGTCTTCGATCAGCGGAACTGTTATCGCCGAAAATTGCGGTGATGATGTGCGCGCCACAAGCGTTTCTGGAAATGTCAGCATCTCGAAGGCAAAGGGAGACGTGATGGCTCATGCCGTGTCGGGAAATGTGGATGTGAAGAATCCAGGCGGCCGCGTGGATGCCGACACTTCCAGCGGAACAGTTGACGTGCGCGATGCAGATGGCGACGTGAAAGCCCACGCCACTGCCGGGCGCGTCACCGTCCAAGGCAATCCAATCGGTAATAGTTATTGGGATTTGAAGACCGTCTCCGGTTCCGTCGATATCGCGGTGCCTTCCAGCGCGAGCTTTCATCTTTCCGCGGGCGCCGTGACCGGTCAAATCCGCGCGCAAATTCCCATCATGATTGAAGAGCAAGGCAAACACTCGCTGCGCGCCCACATGGGCGACGGCGGCGGCCGAGTGGAAATTCACACCGTCTCCGGCGCCATTGAAGTTCTCGGGCCGCAATAAGAGGCTTCAGAGCTACGGGCCATCGCTTGCCGCCCGTAGCATTCTCTGTAGGGGCGGGGTTGTTTACCCTGTAAGGGCTCGCCCTCCGCGCACCAGAATCCCAATGCCACTCGGCAATTTGTCACCAAACAGATTAGAATTCTACTTAATGACCGGCTCACGAAAACTCCTCGCGCTCGCATCTGCTGCGCTCCTGTTCATGTGTCTCGCGAACCGCCCTGCTTCCGCGAAACAAAGCGAAAGTCAGGCGGCTCCCGCGTTGAGCACAAAGCCCGTCGCTCCCAAACAGCCTCCCGCCAGAAAAGCTCTATCCGAAACCGAAGAGTTGCAGCAGGCCATCGAACGCGCCGGCAACGATCGCGCCTCGCTCGTCCACAACCTCGAAGAGTTTCTCAAGGATTATCCGGAGTCGCGGCAGCGGGCCCAAATCTATCGCGCGCTCGTCGAAGCCAGCCTTCAGTTGCGAGACTCCTCGCGCGCCACTGATTATGCCGAGCGCCTGGTCGCCATTTCTCCGGAAGACATGTCCATGACACTCCTCGCTATTCAGCTCCTCGAGCGGAATGGCGACGAAGCGGCCCTTCGCCGCGCCCTCAACTATTCCACCAGGGTGCTCGACTTTATTGACCGCAGTTCCGCCGGAGAAAAATCTCCCAAAGTCTCCAAAGAACAATGGGAAGCGGAGCAAAAACGCGACAAAGTGAACATCCTCGTGCTTCGCGGAAGGCTCGCGTTCAAGCTCCACGAGAATGCCGCCGCCGAAAAAGACTTTCGGGCGAGCATGGCGTTGTCCCCGAGCGCGGCAGCGGGAGAGAAACTTGGCGAAATCGCTGAATTAAACAAAGACTTGCCTGGCGCTATCCGGGAATATGCCAGAGCCTTCGCGCTTGCAGACGCCTCATCTCCCGCGGTCAACCGGCGTGAGATACGTCAAAAGCTTGGCAATGTCTGGCGACTCGCGCACGGCTCCGACCAAGGTCTCGGCGACTACATCCTGCACTCGTATGACGAAGCCGTCGCGTCCGCGGAAGCCCCGAAACCAAGAAGAAATGCTAACGCCAAAGAGCCCTACGATTTCACGTTGCGCAAGGCCCAGGACGGCTCCCCCTATTCGCTTGCCGAACAGAAAGGGAAAATCGTTGTCGTGAATTTTTGGGCCACATGGTGCGGGCCGTGCCGCGAGATGGAACCCCATTTCGAGCGTGTCGCAGCGCAGTTCCAGGGAGTTGCAGACATCGTTTTTCTCGCTGCGGATTGCGACGAAGACGAAACTCTCGTGCCGCCCTATCTCCTGGAAGAAAAACCGCGCACAACCGTGGTTTTCGCGGATGGGCTGGAGACACTCCTCTCCGTCAATTCCTTCCCCACCGTTGTCATTCTTGATCGCCTGGGGAAAATCGCTTATCGCGCGGAAGGATTCGATCCGGATGATGTGGAAACGGAACTAGCCAACGCGGTCCGTCACGTGCTGGAAGCGCAAAAAGAACACGCCGGGAACTCTGCTCACGGCGTCAAGTCAGCGTTGTAATTCCCCACAAATTCCTCGAAATCGTCGATTTCATCCATATCCTTGCCCACAAACCGGATCGTATGCGAATCCACCCGCTGCACCGACCGCAGGTAGCTGAGCAGCTCCGCCGGCGTATAGTTTTTGAACGTAATTTCCAGCGTCACCGGAGTTCTGATCACGTAAGGCTTGAAATCGTGGATTCGTCCCAAGGCCGCCTTCACACCAGAATATATCTTGTCGCACGAAGCGGCCGGCGTGAGCGTTTCCGCCGAGTGGAAACCAAGCGACTTCTTCGTCTCGACGCTTTCGATATTGCCAAGCCGCGATTTGATTTCTTCCACCGCGGCGTCATCGCCGGATACGAAAATCACCGGCACTCCCTTAGCGCCCGCGTAAGCGGCGTTGTATTCCCCCTCGGTCACGGCATTGCCATTCAATGCCACACGCGCATAGTGAGCGCTCGAGAACGTATGCGCGCGAACGCCTTTCGGATTCGTGGTGGATGCGTGATAACCGATAAATATGGCTGCACTGAAGCTCGAATCCAGCCCAGCCATCATGCCGCCATGCCGCGGCCACGCACGCACAATCCGGACATTTTTTGGAAACTCTTCAATCAGCAAATTCTCGCCGTTTCCATGCGAGTCGCTCACAACAATCTCGCCGGCGCCCGCCTCATTTGCCGCCCGCACCGCCGCTAGCGTCTCGTCGGTCATGAAATGGCGAAATCTTTCGTATTCAAATCCGCTTGGAACGAGTTGGTCCGCGGTGACTGTCCCGGCCACGCCCTCCATGTCCACCGAAATGTACACTTTGAGTTTCTTCGCCGAGTCCGCGGGCGCTTGCCCCAAGGCCTGCCGCGCTGCGAGAGGAAGCAGCGCCAGCATGACTCCGAGAAACAACAAAGCGGAAAAGGTGCGCGCTTGAAAACGCATCATGAAATACCTCACAGTTTCTCGAATGAAGTGAACTCTGATTGCGAACGTAATCCTAATCTTGTCCAGCCGCCGAAGCCGAAGGAAAAGAGAGCGCCACTTCGCGCGCGGCTACAATCGTGTTCGCATGAATTCGAACGGTATCTTCCACGCGCCGCGCGTATCCCCCAGCCAAAGTTGTCGCGACAGGAATCTCCCGCCGCCGCGCCTCTTCGAACACTCTGCGATCGCGAGTTTTCAGACCATTCTTGGTAAGCATCAATCCACCAAGCTGGTCTTCGCAAAACGGATCCGCCCCGCCAACATAAAAAAGTATCTCCGGCTGAAACTCATCCAGCGCCGCCTTTACCGCCGGAATCAACGCGCCAAGATATTCGTCATCCTCAACGCGGTCCGCCATCTCCAAATCCAAATCCGAATGCGGCTTATATGCCGGGTAATTATTTTCCTGATGGATCGAAAGTGTGAAAACTGATTCGTCGTCGGCAAAGATAGCCGCGGTCCCGTTCCCCTGATGCACATCCGTATCAACAACCATCGCCTTTCGAATCGCGCCGTCATGCTGCAACCTTCGAATCGCCACCGCAACATCATGAATCGCGCAAAATCCCTCGCCATGACCCGGATATGCGTGATGAAACCCGCCCCCCAAATTGCATCCAAACCCATCGCGCAAAGCCGATTGCCCCGCCAGAATCGATCCTCCCGCCGCGAGCCAGCAAGCCTCCACCGCCTCCCGCGAAAAAGGAATCTCCAGCTTCATGATCTCGCTCGCGGTCAAAGTGCCCGTTTTGAGTTTGTGCACCCACTCCGCCGTATGCACGCGCAAAATATCGTCGTCCGGCGCGAAATCTGGTGTGAGGAAATCCTCGCTCGCGGCTATCCCTTCCCGCAATAATGTTTCCGCAATCAAATGGAATTTCTGGGAAGGAAAAACGTGCTCGCCCAGATTTAAGTCGTAGCCCTTGTGATAGACCAACTTAAATGGAAGCATGGAGTACAACGCGGATGGATCACCGCGTGAGAGATTTCCTTGGTAGGGGCGCAGCATGCTGCGCCCCATCTCGGCAATACGAATCCGTTAAAACGTCAACCTTCAGTTCTCTCGTTCCAGAATAAAATCCGGCAACGTCAAAAGCGCCCGCGCATACTCCGAATCCGCGCGCCCCTCCAAACAAGCCTTCGCCCGTCGCGCATACTCATGCGCAAGATTCCGCGCCCGATCCAGCGCCCCGGAATCGTGTACCAGCGAAACAATCGTCTCCGCCCGAACCGAATGAAATTCTTTCTCCTCGAGCACCCGCGCCACCAACCCACGCGCATCCCGATGTCCATTATCCATCGCGTAGATCAAGGGCAACGTAACCTTTCCCTCTTTTAGATCGCTCAACACAGGCTTTCCAAGCTGCTCCGCCGACGCCGTAAAATCCAGCAGGTCATCCACCAACTGGAATGCCAACCCCGCGTAGCGCCCGTAATCGGCTAGCGCTTCTTCCTCTGCGCCTTCCAATCCACCCAGCACAGCACCCAACCGCGCGCACCCACTAAACAGACACGCGGTCTTATAAGTAGCGAGCCGCAGCGCATCCTCTTCCGTTACATCGATCCGCCCGATCTTGGCCAGCTGAATCAACTCGCCCTCGACCATTTTCTGCGTCAGATCGATCAAAACATCCAGTATGCGAAAATTTCTCTCTTCCAGCGCCATCTGAAACGACTGCATGTAAAGCCAATCCCCCGCCAGCACGCTGCGATGATTCCCCCATCGCGAATTCGCCGAAGGACGCCCCCGCCGCGTGTCCGCGCTGTCGATCACGTCGTCGTGAATCAAGGTAGCGCTATGCAGGAGCTCCACGACCGCAGCCAACCGAATCGATCCCGGACTCCTTCGGCCAGTCGACGCATTGCAAAGCAGCAACAGCGCAGGCCGCAGCCGCTTCCCTCCTCCACCAAGCAAATAACTCGTAATCTCCGAAACCGGCTCGAAGGCGCCAGCGCTCTGTCGCGCGAGTTCCTCTTCAACCAGAACCAAATCGTCTCGCACGAGATCAAAAATCTCTTTAGCAGTAAGAAGCGCGATAGCCTTCCTCCCTTGGCCTGCATTCATCTTTGGGACTCCGCAGCCGCGGACATAGACGGCTGGGAAAGGTGGAAGAATCGCCGGAAATTCCCTGCTGTCCTTGCGGCGAACTCTTCCGCGGCTAAGTCTCTCACACTAGCGAGTGTACGCGCTACTTCCGCCACGTACGCAGGTTCGTTGCGTTTCCCGCGGTAAGGCTGCGGCGCAAGATACGGCGAGTCTGTCTCAATCAAAATATTCTCACTGGGCAAAGCTTTCGCAACGTCCCGCAAATTCTGTGTTTTCGGATAAGTCGAATTCCCCGCAAACGACACCAGGAATCCCATCTCCATCCCGCGTCGCGCATCTTCCAGCGTGCTGGAGAAACAATGCAAAATCCCACCTAGCCCCGTCGGCCGCCACACTTCTTCGATCAAGCGCAAACAATCCGCCCAAGCATCGCGACAATGAATAATAATCGGCAACTTCGCATGCGCAGCAAGCGCCATCTGGTCTCGAAATACGCGTTCCTGCATATCCCGCGGCGAATGATCGTAAAAGTAATCCAGCCCAATCTCGCCCCACGCAATCACCTTAGGATGTTTCGCCAACCTCGCCAACTCGTCCAAATGTCCCTGCGTAACGTCCTTTGCCTCGTGCGGGTGGATCCCAACGGTGGTGTAAATCCACTCGTACTGCTCGGCAAAAGGCAGCGCCGCGTCCAACTTCTCCGGCCCCGGCCCGGTCCCGATCGCCAACAAAGTAGTCACACCCGCCGCCCGCGCCCTCTCAAACATCGCCTCGCGATCCCCATCAAACTGAGGATCATCCACGTGCGCATGTGAATCAATCAATTCCATCTTGTGGTGGCACAGGCTTCAGCCTGTGCGCTTCTTCTTTTCCTTTACTTCTTTTCCTTTACTTCTTTTCCTTTACTTCCTTTACCTCATTTACTTCCTCAACTTCCCGCGTTGCCCCTATTTCAACCTCGCCCCTATCTCCACATCCTCATCCGGAAAACCCGCCAACACCGGCCGCCCCTCCGGCCCCACTGACGCCGCCACAATCATCCCGTTCGACTCCACTCCGCGCAATTTCCGCGGTGCCAAATTCACGACGACCGCCACTTTCCGTCCAACCAATTTCTCTGGCTCATAGAACTGCGCTATCCCGGCACAAATCTGCCGAATCTCCGTCCCAATATCCACGGTGAGCTTCAACAATTTATCCGCGCCGACAATGCGCTCGGCCGTCTTGATCTGCCCCACGCGCATCTCGACTTTCGCAAAATCCTCAATCCCAATTTTTTCCGCCGCTGCGGGTGCAGCAGCCGCAGCAGCGGCCGCGCCTCCTGCAACAACGGGAGTGCTCGCCGCGGGCGTTGGCGCCGCGACGGGTGACGGTGCGTTCTGTGCTTCTTTTTCCATGGCTTCCATCCTCTCAATCGCTTCTGCTTTCTCAATTCTCGGAAATACAGCCTCAATTTTGCCAATACGAGTGCCAAACTTGAGCCCACCCCAACGCAATTGATCTATTTTCTGATCCGCGGGGCTGCCATATTGTCCGAGTTGTCTCCAGATTTTTTCCGTCGCTGTGGGCAGAATTGGGTGCGCTAGTATAACAATCAGCCGAATATATTCCGCGAAGTCATACAAGATCGTCTCGAGATTTTTCTTTTGCTCGGCGTTCCCCGCTAGCTTCCACGGCGTCATTAGCGTAATCGACGCGTCGGCCTCGGCAATTAATTGCCATATCTCCTCAAGAACGTTGGAGAATCTCAGGCTTGTGTACAGTCCATTGATTCTTTCGACGGTCGCGATCCAGAGCGCCACTACATCCGGATCGTGCGTCCTCATGCTCAATTCGTGTTGCTCATGCGGGCTCGGAATCTCGCTATTACAGTAATTCTGGATCATGGTCAAAACGCGGCTCGCCAAATTGCCCAACCCATTCGCCAAATCGCTGTTATACCGTTGCACCAGGGCGTCATAACTAAAATTCCCATCCTGCCCAAACACCGTCTCGCGCAGCAAATAATATCGAAGCGCATCCATCCCCAGTACATGCACAATCGGCCGCGGCCGCACCACATTCCCCAGCGACTTGCTCATCTTCGCTCTGTCCATCAAAAGCCAGCCATGCGCCCACACTTGTTTTGGCAACGGCAATCCCGCCGCCATCAAAAACGCTGGCCAATAAACCGCGTGAAACCGAATGATCTCCTTCCCAACGAGATGCAGATCCGCCGGCCAATACCCAGACTTCTCATAATTCGGCCCGCCTACCGCGCTGAGATACGCCGTCAGGGCATCAAACCACACGTAAAAAACGTGCGGCTCTTCCCCAGGAACGGGAATGCCCCATCGAACAGATGTGCGCGTAATGCTGAGATCCCTTAGCCCGCCCTCTACAAAACTCAGAACCTCATTCCGCCGCGACTCTGGCTCGATAAAATCCGGATGCTTTTGGTACCAATCGAGAAGCGGCTTCTGAAAAGCTGAGAGCTTGAAGTAGAAATTGTCTTCTGTAACGGTTTCCGTGGGCCGCCCGCAATCCGGGCAATTCTCCCCCGGCTTCACGTCCACATACGCATTGTCGTAAATGCAGTATTGCCCCGTATAGTGCCCCGGATAAACAAATCCATTCTCGCGGCACAGCTTAAAAAGCCACTGCACCGTGTGCGCATGCTTCAAATCCGTCGTGCGAATGAACTCGTCGCCTTGCACCCCAAGCTCATCCCAAAGCGCCTTCCACTGCGCCGCCATCTTCGCCACAAACTCCGATTCCGGAATCCCCGCCTTCTTCGCGGAACGCTCCACGTTCACGCCGTGCTCGTCCGTTCCCGTGGTCAGCACCACGTCGTACCCGCGCATCCGCTTATACCGCCGAATGGTGTCGCACACGATCGTCGAATAAGTGTGCCCAATATGCGGCAACCCGTTCGTGTAATAGATCGGCGTCGTCAAATAATATTTTGGTTTCTCAGCCATTTTCCTCTGCACAATCTCTCTGTATCTAGCGCAATTCTCATTGCGCCCCGCTTTTTCCTTACTTCCTTACCTCATTGCCTCTTCTCCGCGCGAACTCTGCGTCCTCTGCGCCTCTGCGTTATTTTTTCTCTTAGTTTTTCTCTCCGCTTGTCTCGTAACTCCTCATCGCCGACGCAATCACCCGCTGCAAAGGCACATCCTTCTCCGCCGCCAATTTCTTGCAATCCTCAAATTCCGGCGCCACGTGCAGTATCCGCCCATTCACCCGCGACACCTTGATCCGCACATCCCCGTAATCCGTTCCCACGCTCACCCATTCCCGAGGTAGGACTCTCCGCTGCGCCCGATAAGTCCTAACTCCGAACGTTGTCGTCTCTGCAAAAATTAGCGTCATCAACCCATCCGTGTCCTGCGGCTTGCACAACACGGTCAACAAAGTCCCCGGCCGGTTCTTTTTCATCTGCACCGGCGTCGTGTAAACATCCAGCGCCCCCGCCCCCAGAGCTTTCTCCAGAAAGTACCCGTAAATCTGCGGGTTCATATCATCCAGATTCGCCTCGATAACCGCAATCTCCTCATCGAACCCAGTGGCACAGACTTCAGTCTGTGCACTCTTCTCCTCTCCTTTTCCAACCCCAACCTCCTCCCCGATCATAATCCGCACCACGTTAGGCTGCCCCTCAAGGTCCGCCGTCCCCGCACCGTATCCAATCGCTGACACACTCATCGGCGGCTGCGGCCCAAACGCCTCGCAAAGCGTCGCAACGATTGCTGCGCCCGTCGGTGTCACCAGTTCTCTCTGCACTCCATTCGAGTAAGTCGGCTTCCCTTGCAACAAATTCGCGGTAGCAGGCGCAGGCACAGGCAAAATCCCATGCGCCATCTTCGCCGTGCCGCCGCCCACGTTCAAAGGCGAGCACGCAAATCGTTCAACGCTAAGCGCCTGAAATCCGATACACGCTCCAACAATGTCCACAATCGCGTCCACGGCGCCAACCTCATGAAAATGAATCTTTTCCAGCGGCACATCGTGCACCCGCGCCTCCGCCTCCCCCAACCGCCGGAATATCGCCGCTGCCCGATCCCGCACGCCCGGCGCCAACTCCGACCTCTCCAAAATTTCCAATATCGCGCTCAAAGACCGGTGTTTCGTCTGATCCTCGGTTACCACCTTCACATAAGTCGCCGCCATCCCATTCTTCCAGACCTTCTCCGCCGTCAATTCCCACCCGGGCACCTGCAATCCGCGCAATTCCGCGCGCAAATGCTCCACAGCGCAGCCCGCATCCACGAGCGCACCCAGCGTCATGTCCCCGCTAATCCCGGAAAAACAATCAAAATAAGCAAGTTTCATACAGTTTGCCGCCACAGGAACGCCAGTTGGATAAGTCCCGTTGGAGTCTTTCGATACTAACGACGCAATCCATGAGTGTCAAACAAACCCAGCAAACTCCTGTGGGGGACGGGCTTGCCCGTCCCGGTGCTGTGCGTACCGACACCTGCCAGCCAACCCCCTCCGTTAAGCCCTTCCTTTTCTATTATATAAAAAGTAACTCTTAACATCTCATAACATCCCATGGTAATATTTGCCATGTCTCGCGTGGCTGGTTGTTCGATGAACCGCCGCGCGCTCACCCGCCCACCGCACCGTCCCGCACAGCATTCAGCATCTCCTTTTCTTTCTGTCGCTTACAAAAGTGCGTACACGCACGAATCGCACCTAACCGTAATATTTTCATGCGCTTCGGGATACTTTTTTGGATACCAGGGGGGTGGGGGGTATGCCCTACCAACTCCTTCCCGTCGTCACCTTTTGACCCGGCTCCTCCCAGCCACTTATACTCACCCATCTCTCCGGACGAGGCACCGTGTACCTAACGATCTCTAGTCGCCTTCGCGAAGCCCTGGTGCGTCACATCCAGGAGCACTACGCCGTAGCCATGGATGTCGTTCTCGACCGCCCTCCCAAAATCGAAATGGGCGAAGCCGCCTCTCCTGTGTGCTTCGAGTTGGCCAAGCGTCTGAAGAAAGCTCCGCGCATCATCGCCCAGGAAATCGCAACCAAGCTCGGCAAGGTCGAAGGCATTGCGCGCATAGAAGTTGCCGGGGCGGGGTATTTGAATGCGTTCTTTGATCGGGCCTCGTTCTGGGAACAGGCATGGAGAGTGCAACACCGCGAAGATCAGAAAAAACACGCGGAAGGAGCGCGCGGAAAGATTATCGTCGAGCACACCAGCATCAATCCCAACAAAGCCGCGCACATCGGCCACCTCCGCAACTCCGTCCTTGGCGACACCATGGCGCGCATCCTTCGCCACGCCGGAAATCCCGTTCAGATCCAAAATTACATTGACAACACGGGTGTTCAGGTCGCTGACGTCGTCATTGGCTTCCTCGACATGGAGCGCCTTACTCCCGTTAGCGTAAAAATGGCTGCGATGGAGCCGCGCTTCGATTACTACTGTTGGGATCTCTACGCGAAAACTACCCACTTTCTTGAAGACGACAAATCGCGGGCCGCCGAACTTCGCGCCCGCACTCTCAAAGCTATCGAAGAAGATCGCGGTGAGGAGGCCGAAGTCGCTCAAGTCGTCGCTGACACCATCACAAGTCTTCACCTCAAAACCATGGCTCGCGTAGGCATCTCGTACGAACTCCTTGCCCGTGAAAGCGAAATCCTTCACCTCAAGTTTTGGGATGCCGCCTTCGAGAAACTGAAATCAGCAGGTGTGATTCAACTGGCCACTACCGGAAAAATGGCCGGCTGCTGGATCATGCCGTGGAAAGAAAAAGAGGAGGGAAAGGACGTAAAGGAGGTTAAGGAAGTAAAGGAAAAAACCTCCAGCTCTAGGATTGATGCAGAGGCTACAACGATGTCGCCAGAGACCATAGCAGGAGACCCCGCCACAAGCGCAAAAGTCAGCACCGACGCTTCTTCATCCTTTACCTCATCTACTTCCTATACCTCCTTAACCTCCTCCGACGACGAGGAGAATACCCAAGACAAAATCATTGTCCGCTCCAACGGCACCGTCACCTACGTCGGCAAGGACATCGCCTATCAACTCTGGAAATTCGGCTTGCTCGGCAAAGATTTCAACTATCGCAAATGGCCAACCTCTCCCGAAGGCGAAACCGTTTGGGCCACGACCACACTCAAAAGCGATCCCGCTGCGCCACATTTCGCCGAGCCTGCCACCGCCGTTTACAACGTCATCGATACGCGCCAATCTTACGTGCAAGATGTCGTCGCCGAAGCCTTGCGCCGCCTCGGCCACGCCGAAGCCGCCGACAAATCGATTCACCTTTCCTATGCTTTCGTCGTTCTAACTCCCCGCTGCGCCGCGGAAATGGGCTACGAACTTACGCCTGAAGAAGCCAAGCTCCCTTTCATCCAAGTCAGCGGCCGCAGGGGCTTCGGCGTTAAGGCGGACGACCTGCTCGACAAACTCGAAGCGGCCACATTTGCCGAAGTGCACGAACGCCACGCGGACATGGGTGACAGCTTCCAAAAGCGTGCCGCTCACGCCATCGCTGTTGGCGCGCTGCGCTTCTTCCTCCTGAAATTCACGCGCAACGCCATCATCGCCTTCGACTTCAAGGATGCCCTCAGCTTTGAAGGCGAAACGGGCCCCTATTGCCAGTACGCCGTCGTGCGCATCCGCGGCATCCGCCGAAAAGGCGTGGAAGCCGGCGCGACAAACGTTCCGGTGACGGCGCAAACCGCGGCCGCCCTCTTTGGCGGACCGGAAGGAAACAGCTTGTGGGAATTATTGTTAAGCGCAGGCTCGCTGGACCGCGCGGTAGAGGCGGCTACCAGCGCACAGGAACCGGCGTTTGTCGCGAAGTATGCATTTCAATTGGCGCAAGAGTTCAACAATTTCTACCACAAACATCACATCTTGACGGAAGCCGACGAACAAAAACGCGCATTTCTTCTGCGCCTAACAGAGCTAGTCGAAGCACGTTTGGTGGAGACGTTGGGACTGTTGGGAATCGAAGCCCCCGAAAAAATGTAGGGGCACGATACATCGCGCCCTCCTTGTAGGGGCGCAAGATGCTGCGCCCCTACAACGGAGAACAAAGCGAACAGGAAAAATCAGTACGACATGACGAGCTGCACGAGGGTGCGGAGCGCGACGCCAGTAGGTCCTTTCGCAAGCCAGGACTTCGCGTCGTCGTTCCACGCAGTTCCTGCGATGTCGAGATGGATCCACGGTGAATCGCCTGTGAATTCCTTGATGAACATTGCGCCGGTGATAGCGCCGCCGCCTTTGCCGCTGCCGATATTCTGAATGTCGGCAACCGTTCCCTTGATGAATTCGCGGTAGTCGTCGTCGATGGGCATTTGCCACATTTTTTCGCCGGCAGCTTTTGCGCTGGCGAGAAATTTGTCGGTGAATGGTTGGTCAGAACCGAAGACGCCGACGTTGACGTTGGCAAGGGCAACGACAATCGCGCCGGTAAGCGTGGCAGCGTCGATCAAGTGTGTCGCGCCGAGTTGCTTGGCGTAGTGAATGCCATCGGCAAGAATCAGCCGGCCTTCGGCGTCCGTGTTCAACACTTCGATCGTCTTGCCGGACATCGCCGTTTGAATGTCTCCCGGCTTTTGCGCTGTGCCGCCGGGCATATTTTCTGTGGACGGCACGACACAAATGACTTTGACGTTTGGCTTCAAGACGGCGAGAGCGCGCATGACGCCGAGCATGGTGGCGCCGCCGGCCATGTCGTACTTCATTTTTTCCATACCGTCGGCAGGCTTGATGGAAATACCACCCGTATCGAACGTGACGGCTTTGCCGATGAGGCCGATAACCGGCGCACCGGGCTTGGAATTCGCGGGGGTGTAAGTGACAACCATCACGCGAGGCGGCTCTGGCCCTCCTTGTGAGACGCTGAGCAGCGCGCCCATTTTTAGCTCTGTGATTTTTTTCTCGTCGAGAATTTCCACGGCGAGGCCGGCTTGTTTGGCCATGGCTTCGGCCTTCTCGGCAAGAATTTTCGGCGTGAGCTTGTTCGAGGGCTCGTTGATGAGGTCACGAGCCCAATTCTGTGCATCAGCGATGACGCGGCCGCGCGCTAAACCTTTTTCGGCGGCAGTGCGCTCTGCATCGGAATAACCCGCGAGCAAGATCGTGTCGATGGACTTGTCGTTTTTCTTTTCGGTCTTGTACTTATCGGATTCGAAGTTAGCTGCGAGCGCGCCTTCGGCGACGGCTTGAGCGGACTCTTCGGCTGGAGCACTTTCGCGAACCAAAAACGCGAATTGCTTCACCGAACGGGCTTTCAAGTAGCGCAATGCGGCGCCGGCGATCTTCCGGAGAATGGCGCTGGTGAATTGCTCCCGCTTCCCTGCTCCAACCAGCAAGAGACGGGCAGCCTTGAGCCCCGCCGGAGCATGAATCAAGGTCATTTCCAGGGTCTTGCCCGTGAGTTCCCCGCTCCTGGCGAGAGTGCGCAGTAAGCCGTTGGCGGCCTGATCGAGCTCCGAGATGCGGCCCTGAACTGGGTCGCTCTCTTCGAAAATATAGGAAACCAGTGCTTCGGTTTCCAATGCGGCGTACGGCTTCGCTTCGATTGCAATTTGCATGTTTCTTTATCGCCTCCGGTTGTTGTACATCGCTTTTTCAGTTTCCCTGCGAGCTTCCTTGTCGCGCTCGTCTTGGCGGCGGTCCCACGACTTCTTGCCTTGCGCCAGAGCGATTTCGACCTTTGCCAAGCCGTTGCGGAAGTAGATGCGCAGGGGAATGACGGTCAAACCCTTCGACTGGGTACGCCCAGAGAGCTTGTAAATCTCGTTCTTGTGGAGAAGAAGTTTGCGGGATCCAAGAGGCTCATGATTCCACGGACCGCCGGGCAAGTACTGTGCAATGTGCGCATTAACGAGCCAGGCGCCGCTGGATTTGAAATCAACATAGGCGTCGCGGATATTCGCTTTTCCTTCGCGCAAAGCCTTCACTTCGGTGCCGTGCAGGACCAGACCGGCCTCAAACCTGTCCAGCAGATGGAAGTTATAGGACGCGGCGCGGTTCTGGGCCACGATTTGCTCCCCAGCTTTGCTGGCCTTCTCCGGTTTCTTCGCAGGCTTTGGCACAATCCTCCATCATAGCTGGAGTGTTAAAACTTGGCTACGGGCATAAAAAAAACTCATATTATCGGAAATAGTACAGCCAACCTTCCACGTATTGCCCGTGCTCTAAACCGAGTGTTAGACTGCCTAAGACTGCAGTGGCTTCGTGTCGAGGCCTCGGAGTGTCCATGCGACGTTGTTGTACCGTCGTTCTATGTGTCGGAATGGGTCTGTTCGCTGTGGGCTGCCCAAAAGGCCAGACAGATTATAACAAAGGGCGGAAGGCCGAGAGCATCGATGACCTCGATGCCGCGCTTGAATATTATCAGAAGGCACTAAAGTCCGATCCCAACAACGCCGGTTACAAAATCAGGCTCAATCAGACGCGCTTCGAAGCGGGAGAACTGCATATAAAGCAGGGCATGAAGCAGAGAGAAAACGGGGACCTGCAAGGCGCGGCAGCCCAGTTTCAACGGGCACAAAGCATTGACCCTTCTAGCGCGATTGCGGCGCAAGAATTGAAAAAAACGCTGGCGCTGATCGTGGAGCAATCCCACGCGGCGGACAACGCAAGGCTGCCGGCTGAGGACGGGACGGAGCAGCTCATGTCGGGGCCGCCACAGCTCAAGCCACTCTCAAACGTAGCGATCACGTATAAGGTGCCGTCCGCCGACGCGAGGGTTGTATTCGACACCATCGGGAAGCTGGCAGGATTAACAGTGATCTACGATCCGGACTTCGCCCCGCGGCGAATTTCCGTGGATTTGAATAATTTGACCTTAGAACAGGCACTGGACGTTGTGTGCATGGAGAGCAAAGCGTTCACGAAGGCGATCACGGAAAACATCATCATGGTTATTCCGGACACGCAGCCCAAGCGGAAAGAAAATGAAGAAGAAGTGCTGAAGACGTTCTACCTATCCAACACAGTGACGCCGCAGGACTTGACGGAAATCCTGACGGGACTGCGCGCGTTGTTTGACTTGAAGCGCGTCCAGCAACTCAATTCGCAAAACGCAATTATTATCCGGGCGACTCCGGATGTGCTGAAACTTGTCGGCAAAGTGCTCGATGACATTGATAAAGCCAAACCGGAAGTAGTGGTTCAGGTGGAAGTGTTGGAGGCGCGCTCGGATCGTCTGCGTAATCTGGGAATCCTGCCGGGGCAAACCGCATCCATTGCCATAAATCCGAATGCGACAACCACAACCCCAGGCACGATCACAGGTGGAGCTGGAGGCACGGCGACAACATCCACAACAACGAACAACATCACGCTGAACACGCTCGCGCATCTGAACAGCAACGATTACACCGTAACACTCCCGAACTTCACGGCAAACGCAGTTCTCACGGACACATTCACGAAAATCATACAAAATCCGGAGCTTCGTTCCGTGGATGGGCAGCAGGCAAAACTCAAGATCGGAGATCGCATCCCGATCGCGACGGGCAGCTTCCAGGCCGGCGTAGGTGTGGGCGCAGTAGGCACGGCAGGTCTAGTGAACCCGCTGGTCAACACACAGTTCCAGTATCAAGACGTTGGCGTGAATATTGACATGACGCCGCGAGTCCACCCGAATCATGACGTCAGCCTGAAAATAAAGATTGAAGTGTCTTCCGTGACGGGCACCTCCACCATCGGCGGAATCAGCCAACCGATTATCAGCCAGCGTGTCGTTGAGCACGACATTCGATTGGGAGATGGCCAGGCTTATATTCTCGGCGGCCTCATCGAAAGAACGGACACCAAGACGTTGAACGGGTGGCCCGGGTTGGCAAAGATTCCGGTCATACGATACTTGTTCTCCACCGACAGCGTGGAACACGAGGAAGACGAAGTTCTAATCATGCTGATTCCGCACATCGTGCGGCTGCCAGACTGGACGCGCGAAAATCTGCGAGGGATTTATTCGGGAACGGATCAAGATATAAAGGTGAAGCTTGAAAATGCGATCCGGACGCCGGCCGCGGAACCCCCGAAGCCTGCAGGGCAAGCCCCGGCTGGTGTGGCACCTGGAGCGGTGGCGGCAGCTCCTGGGGTAGGAATGCCGGGCCCGGGCGGTGCCCCAATTGTGGGAGCAGTGAATCCGCCGCAAGGTCAACCCGGCAAGCTGCGATTTGAGCCGTCGGCGCTGTCAGTGAAAGTGGGAGAGACCAAGATGGTTGCGGTGGTAGTGGAGAATGTGAGCGATTTGTTCTCCATACCGATGTTGCTGCAATACAATCCCGCGGTGATCAGCATCGAAGATGTGCAGCATGCGGTGAGCGAAGGGCAGCACGGCGGATTCCTCTCCGGGGGCACACAGGAAATCGCCATCGTGAAGAGCCTCAACACGGAGAAAGGCCAGGCGATTATTTCCGCGACGCGTCAGCCAAATACGCAAGGCGTGAGTGGGAGCGGGACTCTGCTAGGCATCGTGATTAAGGGGATCGCGCCAGGCTCCTCGAATTTGACGATCATGCAGCAGAACGCTAAAGACTCGCAGCAGCGGCCCATTCCATTGGTCACGAATGAGGCCACGGTGCAGGTACAGCCTTAATCCAAGCAAGAGGAAATAAATGATGTTGCGGCGCGACTTTCGTCCCTATAAAAGCTCTCGACAGAGGCGCCTTTCCCCAGCAACAGGAATGACGCTGCTGGAATTGATTATTGCCTGCTCTATCTTGATGATTCTATCTTCCATGGCGCTGCCTGTTTTCCGGTACACGGTGATGCGGGAGAAGGAGACGGAACTTCACTACGACCTGCGGACAATGAGGGACGCGGTCGACCGGTACAAAGACCTTGCCGATCAGCACAAGTTCCGGACAGAGGTCGGGAGCGAGAATTATCCGCCGGATTTGGAAACGCTGGTGAAAGGCGTGCAGCTAGGAGCCGGAGACGACAAGAAGCTGCGGTTTCTGAGGAAGATTCCCGTGGACCCGATGACGGGTCGAGCTGATTGGGGATTGCGCTCGATCAGCGACGATCCGGACTCGACGAGCTGGGGCGGGAAAAATGTTTTTGATGTGTACTCGAAGTCGTCGGGGACGGCGCTCGATGGGACAAAGTATAGCGACTGGTAGTTCAGTCGAGGTGTCGCAATGAACAGAGTCAGCAGAATCATGGAAAGCGGAGTTGCAGTGAGGAAGCGCGCGGCGCGGTCCTCGAACCGGGGTTTTACGCTGCTCGAGTTGATGATCGTGATTTCGATCATACTTATTCTGCTTGGACTGGCCGCGGGACGCTATGACATGACTATCCAGCGATCGCGGGAAGCCGTCCTGAAACATGATTTGCTGATCATGCGCCAAGCGATTGACAATTTCACGCTGGATAAGCAGGCCGCGCCGCAATCGCTGGAAGACCTTCATCAAGCGGGATATCTCCGGGAAGTTCCGATGGATCCCATGACGCAGCAGGCAGACTGGGACGCCGTCTATGACAACGTCGTAATGAGTCCCGATCAAGTCACCACAGGGATGGTCGACGTGCACTCGCATTCCGCGCTGACCTCGCGGTTCGATGGGACTGCGTATAATACCTGGTAGGATTTTTCTGCGTTTCGAGTTGCCCTCTTCGTTTTAGGATTCCCCGAAATTTCGAAAGCATTCACAGCGACTCAAGAAGCCGGAGTTGCAGAAGAGCGGCGGGTCGCGTAGTATCTATAGCGCGGGGTGGAGCAGCCTGGTAGCTCGTCGGGCTCATAACGCGCCAATTATCAACCGGCTCTGCCGGATTCAAACGACTTAGCCCTTCTTCTCAACCGCAAAAACCTCTCGAAACGGGATATTCTGGGCACTTAACGGGCACCTGAGAATCAGATTTTGCGCTTGTGCGGAGCCACATGAGCTGGACAGGTAATCGTTGCTGTGCGTGTTTTCATTCTTCAATCCACAAATCCCGAGACTTCCTCTAGGCTCCCAACGCGATCCGCTATGCTCATCTGAAAGTTTCGTGCCTGCGAGAAGCCAAGACGCCCGAGGAAAGAATCTTTCTCTCTGCGTCAGGGCCGCCTACGCCCAAGGTAAACTCTACAACGCTAAGTAGTTGTCTCGTCTATGTCTTTCGCGCATCTTATATCACGTTTTATAGGGGTATTCGGCGGTTATTGTTCCCAAATCGTTCCCAACTTTTCTTGCGGGCAATGAGTCCTGGGAGAATCAACAGATCGATTTACGTAGTTGGCATGGAGCTCAGGTAGCGAGTCCGCCTTGGGCGCGACTGGCGCAAAGCCAGATGGGCTGCTAAGGCACAATGGTCGCGCTGACATCGAGATCGTCACTAAGAAAACGGCTTGCCCCGGCCCGCGACTGAGGGGTTTGTCCTGAGCCGCTCCGCACTGTCGATGGTCAAGGATTTCGAGCAGTCCCATTTGATCCCTCCGAAGATGCAGACGGAACTAGAAATCAGTCGACACGCTGAGCTCTTTCCATCTTCTGGCTTCTTCCAACCGTGCAAGGTCATTCTTTTCTGCACCATTGTACGCGTCGCTGCCGAGTAAAAGCCGCAACGGTGGATTTTGCTCCTGGGTCAGACGAACAATTGCTTGAGCAGCCTTTTTCGGATCGCCCGGCTGCTTTCCATTGTAGTCACGCTGAAACCTGGCGGTCGCGCCAACTGTCGAATCGTATTCGGGACGCCCTTCGCTCAGCTTTGTA
>DATEQG010000020.1:0-8670 GCA_035272765.1 Candidatus Acidiferrum sp. | reverse complement strand
ATAGGAACCACGGCTGAGAGGCCAACACACGCGGCGAAGAATCAGGAAGGATTTACACCCGCGCTCCTCCGTAGCGCGTCAGGAGAGCTTTTGCCCTCTTGACAAAGACCTATCATGGAAGTCGCGTTACCGGTAACTTGGTTCCCAGTATTTGACTTTACCGGTTACCGCTGCCAGCTCAACCGGTCGATGCAACACCTTCTAATCAGTTGGTCCGACAATACTTCTCTTAGATGACCGATCCCTCGGGCTCTATTCCATCAGAACCTAGCCAGGGCAGTGCTCCGTTTGATTCAACATTTGTAAGCGATTTTAGCCTTTGAGACTCCAGCAGTTAGACTTTGAGGTTAGTGTTGCGTCGACCCATTGAAACCACTCGCCAGCCTTCCACGTCTGGAGTTGACAGCCCACAGCTCACGGGTAACAACTGATGGGGCTGAGGCGGTTGACGCGTATCGCAGTAGCACGTAGAATTGTGCTGCACGTGAAACTGTGCTCAGGTCGGTAAAAACATGAAAACAAACGTCACGTTGAAGCTGGATGCGGAGCTTTTGAAGCACGCGCGGGTTCTGGCGGCGGAGCAAGGGAGCTCGATCAGCCGGATGCTTGCGGACAAGCTTGAAGAGCTGGTGCGAGAGCGCGCGGGGTATGATCGTGCGCGCAAGCGGGCGCTGGCACGGCTTCGGGTGGGAATGGATCTGGGCTGGAAACGGCCCAGTTCGCGAGACGAGCTGCATGAGCGATAAATATTTTGTGGACACCAACATTCTCGTGTACGCGCACGACCTGAAGCAGGGCGCGAAGTACGAACGTGCGAGAGCGCTGGTGCAAGGATTGTGGGAGAGTGAAAGCGGAGTGTTAAGCACACAAGTGCTTGAGGAACTTTGCGTCAGTCTCCAACGCAAGGTGGCTCGCCCACTGTCGGCCGAGGGTACCCGCAAGGTGATCGAGGACTATGCCAGCTGGGAAATCGTGGTGAACACGGCGGAATCGGTGCTGGAGGCTCTGGATATCGAGGGGCGATACAACATTTCGTTTTGGGATGCGCTCATCGTGCACGCGGCCGGGAGTTGCGGAGCTGAAGTGCTTTATTCGGAGGATTTGGCAGACGGGCAGAACTATGGTGAGGTGCGGGTGATTAATCCGCTGAAGTGAGGGAGGGAACAGCAAACGAATTGTTCCGTCTGTCTCTCGCAGCCCCCGCAGCCGTTCTCCGCAGCCAAGTTGAGTGTCTTTAGAGGGTAAGAATAAAAAAGAAAAAGAAAGACCCACCCTTGCGAGAACCAGACCCGCAAGGATGGGGCACCCGCGATGAAAGTCAACCAGGTGAAGCGCGAACATGCAGCCGTGATGGGCGCAAGTGTGGCGGGGCTGCTTGCGGCGCGGGTGCTGGCCGACCACTTCGAGAAGGTCACCGTGTTGGAGAAGGACGCTTGCCCAGTGGATGGCGCGGCGCGCGCGGGCGTGCCTCAGGGGAGGCATACGCACATTCTGCTGCCTGCGGGAGCGCAGGTGCTGGAAAGGCTTTTTCCGGGGCGGCTGGCAGAATTGGTACGCGACGGCGCCAAGAAATTTGATTACGGGCGCTCGCGATTTTATGTTTCGGGAACCTGGATGCCGCGCGTGGCGACTACTCTGGACTCGTTCGCGCAGACGCGGCCATTTCTCGAAGAGCATTTGCGGCGCTGGGTCAGCGATCTCCCGAATGTGCATATCGTCTACGGGACGAATGTGTTTGCGCCGCTGTTTGAGCAAGCAAATGGGCGCGTCGTGGGCTTGGAGATCGCCGAGGGCGGCGCAACCCGACAGCAACTCCGCGCGGATCTAATTATTGACGCGACGGGCCGGCATTCCAAACTGCTGGGTTGGCTCGCGGAAAACGGATTCGGCGATGTGCCGGAGGCGAAGATTGGCATCGATCTAGCTTATGCAACCGGCCGTTTTGAGGTTCCGGCGGACGCACTTCCCGATCATCCGATGCTCTACATCGTGGGTCCTCCGCCGGAGAAAACGCGCGTCGGCGTTGTGTTTCAGGTGGAAGACGGAATCGTGTTTGGCGGCTTGGCCGGCTACCACGGAGACTATCCGCCAACCGATCTCGACGGCTTTCTGAAGTTCGCAAATAGCCTCAGCCAACCGGACGTCTTCCACGTGCTCTCGCGCGCAAAGCTTTGCGCACCGATCGCGCAGTTTCGGATTCCGACAGCCATTCGGCGGCATTTCCAAAAACTGCAGCGATTTCCCGCAGGCGTTCTTCCCATCGGGGACGCCATTTGTGCGCTAGATCCCGCGTTTGGCCAAGGAATGACAGTGACGGCTCTCGAGACCGAGATTCTGTCGCGATGCCTGCTTCAAAGCACGGATGATGAAGTGTTGGCACGCGCCTATCTGCGAGCGGTCGATACTTGCCTCGATGTTCCTTGGACGATCTGCGCCAGTGAGAATTTCAAATATCCTCAGACCACTGGGCCACGGCCGTTTGCGTTCCCGCTCATCCGCCGATTCATGGATTTCCTCACGACTTGCGGCGATCCGGTGGTGCTAACTCAAATCTATAAGGTCTTCACACTCACGGCTCACCCACGGATACTTTTGTGGCCACATATACCGGCGCGGGCATTGAGTGGCAAAATACGCAGGAAGATTCGGCGACTCAGCTCAGCTTGATTTTTTCTTGGGGACTTTAGCGCCCTTTTTGCGGGCTTCGGAGAGGCCGATAGCGATGGCTTGTTTGCGGCTTGTTACCACGCCGCCTTTGCCGCCTTTTCCCGAGCGAAGTGTGCCGCGCTTCTCTTTTTCCATCGCTCTCCTGACGCTTTCGCTTGCTGCTTTGCCGTATTTCGCCATTTCTCCTCCTTCGGACACGAAGAGCGAGCTTACCGCGGAAGTGGCAGCCGGGCCATCCATGAATCACTGTAACGGCGGACAGAAATAAGACGAAGGATAACGCAGAGACGCTGAGTTAGCAGAGCCGCGCGGAGGAGCCGAGCGTGAGGGGAACGGGGGACGGGGCTATTGGCGGTATGCACGATTGACGGGATGAACGTTGCTGGATTGAAGGGCGGGCAAACGGGAAAGTCTCGACAGTGGATTTGTTTCGAGGATAAAGATAGAGTCAGCATTCATTACGACCAATTCAGAAGACCTTCGCACGCGGACCGGGAGTTGCCACCACTATGTCCACACTGACAGAGCTCGAATTCCTGCTGGTGTCTAACGACTACGCCACGCTAACCGCGGTTTCCGGAGGCATGAAAAAATACGGGGCCAAGTTTAGTCTGGTGCCGACGGCGGAGGCGGCGCGGGATTATTTGGAACGAAAGAAAATTGACGGAGTTTTTGTGGATATGCAGGTTTCGGGGACGCTGGGATTGATTGAGGCGATTCGAAAAGGCTCCTCGAACGGGAAAGTAGCGATTTTCGCGTGCGTACAGAATGCGAAAGAAACTACGGCAACGCTGAACGCAGGGGCAAATTTTGTGCTGCGCACGCCATTGAGCGTCGATGGCGTGGCGTTGCACATCACGATTGCGAAGGACATTATGCTGCGGGAGAGGCGGCGATATTTCCGCCATCCGGTCAACCTGGCGGTGACCCTGAAAGATGGCGAGGGAGAACAACGTGGGCGGATCATCAACCTTAGCGAGGGAGGGATGGCGGTCCGGGCTTTGAGAGGGCTAAAGCAGTGGACGGCGATAGAGTTTGCCTTGGAACTTGCTCTTGGCGTGGACCTGAGCGGAAAGGGGCAAGTGGCTTGGACGAGTTCGGAAGGGATGGCGGGGATACTGTTTCAGACATTGCATGGGATGGGGCGCGGGTATCTGGAGGCTTGGCTGGCTGGGCGAGAGCAGCTTACGCGTAAACCCGAGGAGAATCAGAATCCCGGGTAGGATTTTGGGCAGGGCGTTGCGGAGAGGACACCAGGAGCGGCAAAAGGGGCGGAATCGAGGGATTGATTAAGTCGAAAAAGGCGGCTTAGTTATGTACCCGTTAGCGTAAAACCTTTAGTAAAATAGAGAATTACGTTAGAGGAGTGTGGCGTTTTAGGCTGAGGGCTTGGCCCAAAACGAGACGCTTGCAGTGTAGATACACGGTGCTTAATTCCCTCCCCTGGATGGATGCGGGTGAGGCGGAGAATGCGGAATGACGCGGTCGGATGCGATGAAAAATGTGGCCACGGTGGCGGGGCTGGCGGCGGTGTATTTCCTCGCTGGGAAGCTGGGCCTGCAACTGGCGTATGTCCATGCCAGTGCGACAGCGGTATGGCCGTGCACCGGGATTGCGTTCGCGGCGTTGCTGGTTTTTGGATATAGGGTTTGGCCGGGGATTTTGATTGGGGCTTTTTTCGTCAATCTGACGACTGCAGGTACGGTGGCCACGTCGATTGTGGCTGCCGGTGGAGACACGCTGGAAGCTCTCGTGGGCTGCTACCTGGTGAGCCGGTTTGCCGGAGGCAAGGAAGCGTTTGCGCGGGCACAGGATATCTTTAAATTTGCGCTGCTGGCGGGAATGGTTGCGACCACGCTGAGTGCGACGATTGGTGTTGCAGCGTTAGCGGCGGGCGGATTCGCGAATTGGGCGGCGTTTGGGTCGATCTGGTGCACATGGTGGCTGGGGGACGGAGTTGGGGCGGTGATTGTTACGCCGTTGCTGCTGTTGTGGAAGGAGAATCCCCGGCTGAAATGGAGCAAAGAGAGGTGGATGGAGGTTGCGTTTCTATTTCTCGGATTGCTCGCCACGGGATGGGTTCTATTCAGCGGGACTTTTCACTCGGAATTGAAAAATTATCCTTTGGAGTATTTGTGCATCCCCTTTTTGATTTGGGTGGGATTCCGGTTTGGGCAGCGAGAGGCGGCAACGGCGGTTAGCTTGTTGGCGGGGATTGCGGCGTGGGGCACTATGCACGGGTTTGGCCCATTTGCCCGGGAATCGCAGAACACTTCGCTGCTTTTGATGCAGTTGTTCATGGGAATTATCGCCATCACTACGCTGGCTTTGGCCGCGGAAGTTACGGAGCACCGGCGGGCCGAAGAGCGCATCCGGAATTTGGCAGTGAGCGATCCCTTGACGGGACTTGCCAACTACCGGCAACTTGTGGAAGCGCTGGAGACGGAGATCAAAAGGTTTGGGAGAAACGAGCGGCCGTTCGTGGTTTTGCTGCTGGACTTGGATGGTCTTAAGAAAATCAATGATGCCCTTGGGCATATCGTGGGCAGCCGGGCGCTTTGCCGGCTGGCGGATATGTTGCGGCTGTATTCGCGGGAGATGGATACGGCGGCGCGTTACGGTGGTGACGAGTTTGTGTTGATATTGCCGGAGACGGATGCGGAGGCGGCGCGGCTAGTGGCGCAGAGGATTTCCAAGCGGCTGGCGGAGGATGGCGAGGAGCCGAAAATTTCCGTGAGTATTGGAACGGCGCTTTATCCGGACGACGGGGAGACCGTGAATGAGATTTTGGGCGCGGCGGACCGCGACCTCTATCGCGAAAAGGGCGTTCCGAAGAAGAGATCGTTGCTGCCCAGCTAGATTAGGGTTGGGGTCGACGGCAGCGAAGCGGTAGACAAGTTTTTCTTGAGGCGTGGATGGCGCGAGCGGGGCCCTTCCATGATAAACAATCACCGCCCCTAAAGAGTTTTAGTGCAGAAGCAGTTCCCCTCAAGGCGGATTCACTTCAAATTGGAGTCAAAAAAGTGGTAGGCCAGCGTGGTTGCCTGCGCGTGGATTTCGTCGCGGAGGACGCCGGCTTGGTCGATGCAGAGCTGCGGCTTGGTGCGGTTTCCGAGCTCGGCGCAAGTGGCAAGGAAGGTGTAGTGGCCTACGGCTTGAAGAATGGAAAGTTGCGCGCCGGGAATTTTAGCAGCGAAGAACTTGGCGCTGGTCTCGATGGGGACGACGGAATCAACAGAGCCGGCAATGATTTGGGTGGGGATGGAGATTTTTGCGAGAGAGTCCGGCGAAAACGCAGGGCCGATTGCGGGGGCCATGACGAAGATGGCGAGGATGCGAGGATCGCGATGGGATTTGGAGCTTTCGCCGAGAGCGGCTTGGAACGAGGTATCGGCTTGGGCGAGAGCGGTGGCTTTGGCGCGCAGGCCGGGGTATTCGAGCGTATCGTTGCACATGCCGTCGGCCTTGGGAGAATTGCAAAAATCCTGAAAACGAGAAAACTCCGCTACACCGCCTGCGATTTCGAGCACCGTGAGACCTCCCAGAGAGAAGCCGGCTGCGCCGATGCGCTTGGAGTCGATACGGGGGCCGAAAGTGGGGTCAGCGAGCAATTGGTCAAGCACGGCGGTCAGGTCGCCGGCGCGCTGGCCCCAAAGAATGGCTCCCGGGATTGTGTAGTCTTCGAGCGAATTGTTGCCCGGATGATTTACGGCAGCGACGATATAGCCATGCGAAGCGAGCGCGGCGCCGAACCAGGCCATCATGGAAGAGGAGCCGCCGATGCCGTGGGACAGAAGAATCAGCGGGAATTTCTTAGGTGTTGCGATGAGCGCGGCGTCTGGTGCGGCTTTTCCAGCTTTGGCAAAAGGTGCGTATTCATGGCCGATCCACTGCATTTGCTCGATGGCGGCGGGATCGGCGGGATACCAAATGTCGGTAATGAGGGCGTGCGTTTTTGCGCCGCGCCAGTCGTACGGTTCGGTTGGAGTGAAGCGGCGGTTCATTACGCCGACTTTATAGAGAACCTTTTTGGGGACGCGGGCTCGGGCGGTGCAAAGAAACAAAGCCGAGAATGAACAGCAAAGAGCGATGAGGAATGAACAAGCGCGACTCATGTGGTTACCAAGGCCATGGAACTTCAGAAATACTTTAAACGATTTGTGATGGAATACGCGAGTTGGCAAAGCTTCTCAGGCGCCCGCACGTTTTTTGGACGCTGCACCAAGGAAGGGTTGCCGGTTGATTGCCTGAAAGACTATTCGCTTCGCAAAGCGACCATCGGCTCGACGCGCATGGCACGCAGCGCCGGAATGTAACAAGCGGCGAGGGCCACGAGCGCCAAGAGTACCGGAGCGGCAATCATCGTGAGCGGATCGTTGGCATGGACGTCGTAGAGCATCGAGGTCATGTAGCGCGTTACGCCCAGCGCCACACCGATGCCGACCGCGGCTCCGACAATCGCCAGCACGAGGCCTTGAAGCAAGACCAGCTTCAGCACGTCTCCCGGTTGCGCGCCAAGGGTCATGCGAACGCCGATTTCGCGGGTGCGCCGCGAAACTTCATAGGAAAGCAGCCCGTACAATCCCACGCACGCAAGCACCAGCGCGAGCAAGCCGAAGAAGCCGGATAGCCGCGCGACCAGGCGCTCCTGAAAGAGCAAGCGGTCGATTTGCTCCGATTCGGTTTTCACGTCAAATAAGGGCAAATTCGTGTTCACCTGCGCTACGACTTCGCGTATCGCGGGAAGAATGGCTCGCGGATCAGCCGCCGTGCGCAACTCGAAGGATGCTCCCCCGAAATGTTGCGGCGCGTACATCGTCGCGTGGATCTCCCGCCGCAGGTCGTTATATTTCGCGTCTCGCACAATGCCAATGATTTCGTAGCCAGGACTCGCGGGCCCATTCGCGTCTCCCGCTGATTCTCCAAACCGCTTCCCGAGCGGATTTTCCTTGGCAAGATATTTTGTTACGAATGCCTGATTCACGATCACCGGAGTCGGCGCGGATGTCGGAGCCGCGCCGTCGTTCGAGGCGGACAGCTGAAAATCAGAAGCGCTGAATTCCCGGCCGGCAAGAAACGCAATGTGCAGCGTCGCGAAGAAATTCGGGCCGACGCCAAGCATGTCCGAATCGGATTCTTGATCCTGCGGCGTGCCGGGCCAGTGGAAGCTGGTGATCATCAGGCTGTTGCTCAAGAGCGGCATCATCGAGTAGCTTGCGGCCTTCACTCCTGGGGTTTCCGAGAGGCGGCCCTGCAAGTCGCGATAGAAGCTGTCAAGCTGCGGGCCTTTGTAGCCGATCAGAGTCGGATCGATTCCAAAAATCAAGATATTGTGCGAATCGAAGCCAGCGTCAACGCTGCGAAGGTTCGCGAGCGTGCGCACAAGAAGTCCGGCGCCCACGAGCAAAACGATCGCGAGCGCGACTTGCGCCACGACGAGCGCATTGCCGATGCTGAGCCATTTTCCGCCGGCATGCCCCCCACTCGTCGAAGTTCCCTCGCCTTCCTTGAGCGCCGGCGTCAAATCGACGCGCGCCCCGCGAAAGGCCGGCGCGATCCCGAAAAGAATTCCGGTGAGCAGAGAGACCGCGACGGTGAACCCCAGGACGCGCAGATCAACGCCCGTTGCGAATCCCAGGGGACGCGTCTGATTGCTCGAAACGAACGAGATGATCGCGTGCGCTCCCCAGTAGGCGAATAGAATCCCCAGGGCGCCGCCCAGCATCGAGAGCATTACGCTTTCCGTCAAGAGTTGCCGCACGACTCGGGCGCGGCCCGCGCCCAGCGCCAGTCGCACCGCCATTTCCTTTCGCCGCGCGGCGGCCCGGGCGAGCATCAGCCCAGCAACGTTTGCGCAGGCGATTAACAAAATGATTCCGACGGCGAGCATCAGGACGTAAAGGGGATTGGAGTAGCGGCTTCGCGCGCCGGTGAGGCCGGTCTGCGCGGGCACGAGCGTCGCTTCCGGATTGTCGGCGGGTTTGGATAACATCGCCGGTCCGC
>DATEQG010000019.1:0-52857 GCA_035272765.1 Candidatus Acidiferrum sp. | reverse complement strand
TAGCATGTCTCTGCTTGCAAGCGCGGCAATCCCAGCCAGAATCAGCGCGATCGGCGTGTAAAATGGCGCGCCCGGCCAGATTCGAACTGGCGACCCTCTGCTTAGAAGGCAGACGCTCTATCCAACTGAGCTACGGGCGCGCGGCTTATTCTGATTCTAAAACAGGTTCACCCTCTCAGAACACTCTTTTGGACCAAATGCGCTGCCGCAGAATGAGGGGGGATGAGCAGTGGCGTTGACGACGGAGGGCCCTGACGACGATAAGAAAGCCAGGACCGGGTGTGTCACGCCTTGTAAGAGAAAGGGATTGCTTGAACACATCAGGGTGAAGCCTGTTTTATGTCCCTGAGGAGGTTGCGGCGTGGATTCTTGGCACGCCAATCATGGTGAGCGTCTTCGTTCTACGCGGCCAGTTCCTTCAACAAGGCTTTGCCTTTGCGGAACCACGGCCGTTCGTACCTCTGCATGTATCGGGGGAGAGTCCGTTTCTTCGCGAGCAGCTTTTGCGCCCATTCGCGAGCTTCCTCGCGGTGGCCAGCAAGCTTCAGAAAATAGGCATAGTTATAGAGCGTTTCGGTCGTCGTCGAGAATTGCGCCACGTCGACATACAGTTGAGCTGCGCGTTCCAGTTGTCCGGTTTGCGCGTAAGCATCCGCCAGAAGTCCCGCAGCCCTGTAGTAGTCGAACTTTTGATCGCTGCCGACGACACGCTCAAGATCAGGAATCGCGGCAGCGAAATCCCCCATGCCCAGAGAAGCCTGCGCGCGGTAGTAGAAGGTGTAGACGGAATCGCTGCGCGCGGCGATTGCGCTCGTAAAAGCTTCGCGGGCTTTAGCAAATTGTTTCTGATCTTTATATAGCTCGCCGAGTTCTTCGTAGTTTGCGGCGGATGGATTGTCCAGTATTTGCGTCTCGACGATCTGTATGCGTGATCTCCGGCCGAACCCTTGAAACACGCCACGCAGCAGGCCGAGATCGGGCAGCACTTCCGCGACGATATACACGCCTGCGCCCAGAAATCCGCCAAAGAAAATAACGAAGAACCAATAATTCTCTGGCCGTCGCCGCACGAAGTGCACGATCGCGAGGATTTGCAAGATGAATCCCCAAGGATAGAAGAGGTGGCTTAAGCCAAACATGGACGACCGCCCTGTGGACAGCATCCCTGCCCCGCACCGAATGGTCAAACGGAACATGGCGCGAGTATGAGCAGAAGTAACTGTCCACTAGCGATACGCCGCTTTGCTATGATGAGCGGAATGAATCCCATCGAAACACTCGGGATCGCACTTGGCGCCGGATTTTCTTCGGGCCTGAATCTTTATGCAACGGTCGCGACCCTCGGGCTTCTGGAGCGATTTGGAGTCATTCACCTTCCGCCGTCGCTACACGCGCTTGCGCATCCCGCGGTTCTCGCGATTGCCGCGGTTCTTTACTTGGTGGAGTTCTTCGCTGACAAAATTCCCTACGTCGATACCGTTTGGGACATGATTCATACTTTCATTCGCCCGCCCGCGGCTGCGCTACTTGCGTATAGCGCAGCTGGCGCCGCACCTGCCGAGTGGCGCTGGGCTGCCGCGCTTCTCGCCGGTGGAGTCGCGCTGACTTCACATGGCACAAAGGCCAGCGCTCGGGCCGCGGTTAACACCACGCCGGAACCGCTGAGCAATTGGGCATTGAGTTTCGGAGAAGATGTATTAGCGGTTTGGCTGACGTGGATGGCTACGGCACATCCCCTGGCAACGAGTGTCATTGTCGTTGCACTCGTTGCGCTTTCGGTGTTCCTGCTCTTCCATCTCTTCCGGTTTGCACGTCGCGCCCTGCAGCGTTTGTTCGCTGTTTGATTCGGCGGCTATTTCAAATATGCCGCGAGCCAATCCAGAAACGTTTTGTACCAAAACCTGCTGTTTTGCGGCTTCAGAATCCAATGGCCTTCATCCGGGAAAACAACCAGCTTTGAAGGCACACCTTGGCGTTGCAGCGTATTGAAGAATTCCAGCGATTGGGTGTAGGGCACTCGATAATCCTGTTCGCCTGCAATCACCAGCGTCGGTGTTTTGAATTTTCCCAAGTCGGCCGCGTACGTCAGCGGCGCCCATTTGCGGTAGCTCTCTGGATTCGTCCACGGCATGCCTTGCATGTCGTGTTCTTCAAACCACAGCTCTTCCGTCGCGTACATCGAGTTCTTGTCGTAAATGCCGGCGTGGCTGATGATTGCTTTGAAGCGTCCAGTATGCGTTGCAATCCAATCTGCCATGTAACCGCCGAACGAGCCGCCCGCGGCCGCCATGCGCGACCCATCCGTATACGAGTATTTTTTCAGAACGAAATCCACGCCATTCATCACATCCACGTAGGCTTTGCCGCCCCAATCGTTGGTGATTTCGTCAGTAAACTTCTGACCGTAGCCCGTCGAGCCGCGGCGGTTGATCATCAGCGTCACGTATCCAGGCGCGGAAAACACTTGGGCGTTCCATCGATATCCCCACGCGTTCGACCACATCGTCTGAGGTCCGCCGTGCAGGAGCACCAGCAGCGGATACTTCTTCGAAGCGTCGAAATCCGGTGGCCGGATCAGCATGGCCTGAATTCGCGTTCCGCCAGCGCCTTCAAACCAGAATGTTTCTGGCTCGTTCATTTTCAAGGAACTAAGAAGTGTGTCGTTGTGATGAGTAAGCTGTCGGACGCCGCTTCCGTCGCTCGATGACGCAAAAATCTCGGCAGGCATCGTCAAGCTCGTGCGTTCAAACACGAGTGTCCTGCCATCGCTGCTCAGCGAAATTCCGAGATTGAAGTTGCTTGCAATCAGTTTCTTGGGAGCGTCTCCGGCGCGCGGGGCCATGGAGTAAATCGGCTGCAGCGTTTCGTCTTCCGCCGTGAAGTAAATCGTCGTGCTATCCGCGGACCACGTCAGTTCGTTCGCGCTGCGGTCGAAGCCTTCGGATAGATTTTCAATCTTGCCCGTCGCCCGGTCGTAGAGCATCACCCGCCAGCGGTCCGACTCATACTCCGGCGTCAACTGCGCGTGGTACGCAATGTACTTTCCATCCGGCGAATAGGCCGGCCCGCCATCAAATCCAGGCTGCGTAGTGATTCGCTTCGCTTCGCCGCCCGCGACCGGCACCACGAACAAGTCTCCGTTTGTGCTGATAGCCTCCACGGGATCGGTTACGGCTGTAAAACAGATCTCCTTCGAGTCTGGCGAAAAATTCAGATCGCTGGCGCCGCCGCGTTCATCCGGAGGAACGTCGTAATTCGCTCCCGGGATCAGGTCGCGCGGAGGAGCGCTGCCATCGGCCGGTACCACAAACAAATGGCCACGCTTGCCGTCGTTCCAGTGTGTCCAATGGCGGTAGAGCAGATGCTCCGCGACATGCGCCTTCACTTTGTTCTTTTCTTTGTCCGCGTCCCGCGCGCTATTGCAAGCGTCGTCTTTGCAGTCCGGGTACACGCCCGACGTGAATGCAATAGCCTTTCCATCCGGCGACCACTTCACGATGTCCGCGCCCGTCGAAAAATGCGTCAATGGTTTCGCTTCGCCGCCGTCCATCGAGAGCAGATACACTTGCGAATCCCCACTGCGCGACGATAAGAAGGCAATTTGCTTCCCGTCCGGCGACCACACCGGAGACGAATCATGCCCGCTCTGCGTAAGTTGCAGCGATGCACCGCCCGTTGTAGGAACAATCCAGATGTTGCTCACACCTCGGTTCGCATCGAGGTCCGGCGTCGACACCGTGTACACCACCCACTTTCCATCGGGCGATACTTGCGCTTCTCCCACGCGATGCATCTGGATCATGTCGGCAAAGGTGATCGCATGTTTTCCTGCTTCTTGCGGCATCACGCTGGATTGAACAGCCAAAAGCACCACGATGAACAAACTACGCCGTAGAATGGTGCGATTCATTGCATTCCCTCCCGATGGAGTACCCCGAGTTATATTTTCCCCGTTAGGAACTCCGGATGATGTCACGATTCGTGGACGATTCCAAGCGCGCGGCCTCGCGCCCAAAGCCAGTTCAACGCCGCCACAGTAAACGTGATGGACATCACGATAAGCTCGGTCCGATGCATTTGAGCCAAAAGCACCACTACGAACGCAAGTCCTAGCGCTGAAAAAAACAGCCCTGCCGGAAGGCGAAACGTGCTTCCCTTGGGATACTTGCTTCTCAAGACCGGCAGCGCGGCAACGATTGCTCCATACATAAAAAGACGCGAGATCGCGGAGAGAGACGCGTTCCACCGAAAGTTCCCGCCGATCGAGAACAGGATGAGCATCAACGCAAAAACTACAATCGACAAGTGCGGCGTGCGAAAGCGAGGATGAATGGCAGCGAAAAAAGAAGGGAAGTCGCCGCTTTCTCCCATGGCGAAGGTAACGCGTGGCGTGTGCAACATATTGGCGCTCAGGTAGCCGTAAACGGAAATCAAGGTTCCTACGGCGACGAGGGTCACTCCGACGGGTCCAAGAAAGTGACTGGCGGAGTCCACCGCCGGTTTTGTTGTGGCGCCGGGGTTTGCAAGCGTGTAAATCACGACGACTTGCACGCAAATGTAGAGCGACGTTGCCGTCACCATGGCGATCATAAGCGCGACCGGCGCATCCTTCCGTGGATCGCTGGCTTCGCCCGAGGCAAACAGCGCCGCCTCGAATCCCCCATATGCATAAACCATGAGCAGGATCGCCTGGAAGCAATTCGCCGCCGTTAATGGAACCGAGGCCGGAGTCACGCGCACGCTCGGATGCAGCGCGAGTGCCATGAAACCTCCAGCAATAAAAAGAGTCAGCAACAGAACCTTTGTGATTGTAAAGAAATTACTCAATGCCGTTCCGCCACTTACTCCCCGGTAATTCACAGCAGCTAAAAACCCAATGAGCACAGTGAGAATCGTTCCCCGTATCCAGCCTCGAGTCACTGCCGGGAAAAACGAACTAAGATAGGTGATAAACAGATTTGCCACTCCGGAGCATGCTGTGATCCGCGATAGCCAGGTCAGCCAGCCAATTTGAATTGCGGCGAATCGTCCAAAGGCGACTCTCGTGTACAGATAAGGTCCGCCGGCCTGCTGAAAATAGGAGGAGACCTCCGCCAAGCACGCGGCAATCACTGCTACACCGGCGAATGCGATCAGGTAGCCTACGGGACTCAGTTTTCCCAGATAGCCGGCGATAATGGATGGGAGCCCGAAAATACTCGCACCAATCATCGTATTCAACATCAATGCAGCGAGGCTCCAACGCCCGATGGTGCGTACGAGACCAACGGAGGATTGCGCCAAGCCTGTGGCCTGCGCGCTCAATCCTTCGCCGTGGCCACGGGAGACGCTTTCATCTTTACAATGTCTCCGAGCAGATCAGGCTTCCCGCTGATTCGCTCCAGATGTGGATAACGATCCCCGCCGTGATAGTCGACTCGGTACGTCTGAAAAAAATCTTCATTCTCGATGAGCAATTCGATCGGCTCGACTCCGTTCTTTGCCTGCCGGATCGCAGCGTGGAGATCGTCCGGGCTCCACCTCCGGCCATTCACCGCAATTAACTTCATCCCTGGCGCGATTCCCGCGTGTGCCGCAGCCGACCCGGTGATCACGTCGACCACTTCGTCGCCGTTCTCGCCTCCGGTGTCACGCACGATAAATCCAAGCGAAAACTGCACATCCGTCAAATGCATGGCGACTTCGCCTGCTTCGCGGCTTTCGTTTGACGTTTCGTTATACACCAGCTTCCAACCGCTATTTTCCAGGCCCCCCAGGGGCGCGCCAGGTCCATGCGAATTCACGCGCTGAGTGAAAAACGCCCGCCAATCGTAAGGAGTTATTTCTTGCATGGCCGCGACTACATCATCAAACGTGTACGGCACGATTTTCGGCCCGGTGTTTTCTCCGCCTTCGAATTTTCGGCAAAAATCATCCAAGGATTTTTTCCCTTTGGTCTCTTGGCGGATGATTGTGTCCGCCTCCAGCCAAATCAGCGTGCCCTCATCGTAATAATCGGTATCGCGCCGCCACGTACGATATTCTTCGGGCGATCCATACAGCAATTGCGCCGCAAGCGCCGTATCTTCAAGATCGCGCCACATTCGCCCTTTTCGCTGATCCAGATACGCCGCGACCCACGCGAGATCCTCGCGCAATCTCTCAGGCGTCCAGCTACCGATGCGCGCCGAGAGGATCGTCCCGTAGTACTGGGTCATTCCTTCGTAAACCCAGAGCAAACCGCCTTTCATCGGCTCTTGATAATTCGGAGTTGCCAGCCCCGCCGGCCGTCGATATTTCCCATTCCATGAATGCGTAAACTCGTGCGGCAGAAGATCCGTCATTGCATCCGAAATGTTTGGATCTTGAAACGTCCTCGCCGGCACTCGGTTGTCGCTCGATTCGTGATGCTCGACGCCGTCCGTTTCCACGTTATCGCTTTCCGTCAGCAAGAAATCGTAATGCCGGTAATGCCTGGCTCCGAAGATCGCTCCTGTTTCCGCCACCAACTGCCGCCATTCCTGAACCGTCTCCGGCGCGAGCTCCAGCCCGGCCTCGCTTTCAGCAGCAATGTGAATATGGTGTTCAGGTTTCTGTCCCGGAGACAAGTCGATCACGCGCACGTGCGCGCCCGTCAACACGGGCGAATCCACCAGCGTCGTTAAACTTGCCGGTTGAAACTCGATCCCTGCGCCGCTCTCGTTTGCCACTGGCAGTGCGGTTCCATATTTCCATCCTGTCGGAATCTGCAGGCTGGCCGAGAAAGTCAGATCGTCGCTCTTCGCACCCTGCGGATAAAGGAGCACCGTGTACCAGTTCAAAATTGCCAGTTGCGCGGTCGCCGAAGGATTCTCCCGGCCTCCGCTCACACTCGAAGGTGAGACGTAATCGAGGGAAACTTCGAGTTCGCTCACCCCTGCGGGAATCTGACAGTGAAAAACAAACATGTCCTCGTCGTCGCGCCGCCATTCGATTTCTTTGCCACCAGCTCGAAAGAACAGACCGGTCAGATTGACAATCGGCCCAATGGGAGCATGCTCGCCCGGAATCCATTTTGGATATACCAGTGTAAGTGGCCCCGCTGTTACCGGGAAAAACAGTTTCGCGTGGAATATGTGTTTTGTGGCCTCGCGCAAATCAACGCTGAGCCGCACGGGCTTTCGTGCGTCCTGCGCCTGTGCGGGAAGAGCGAAACAAATGGAGGAGGCAATCGTCAGCAAGATCCAGTATGCAATGCGCGTGAGCATCGATGAGTTCTCCCCGGAACTTGCGCCAGCGTAGCACAATTGACGCACGAGCAAGCACGCTCAGAGGCTGATTGGCAGCCTGTTCGTGTGCCTTACGCGCTGCGCGATGGCTCGCGCGAGTCTGCTACAATCGCTCAGCGAGCCCGCATGTCAAACGATCCCGCTCTTTTTCCGCGCAATTTTCACCAGGCGATCCCAGTGGCCGTCCGTGGCGAAGGATGCTGGCTTTTTGCCGCGGATGGACGTAAATTTCTCGATGCAGCAGGCCAGGCCGCGGTCATCAACATCGGCCACGGCGTTTCCGAAATCGGCCGTGCGATGGCCGAGCAATCCTCGCGACTCGCGTTTGCGCACACTTCGCAATTTCACTCCCCGCCTGCAGAAAAACTCGCGGCTAGCCTCCTCTCGATGGCTCCGCCAAATTTTCGAAAAGGAGGCCGCGTTTACTTCACTTCCGGAGGTTCCGAGGCGACGGAAACGGCTATCAAGATCGTCCGCCAATATCATATTGAAAAAGGACAGCTTGCGCGTTACCGCATTCTTTCGCGCCGCCAGAGCTATCACGGCAGCACGCTTGGCGCGATGATCATTAGCGGAAACGTCGCTCGCCGGGCACCTTATGAGCCGTTACTCGCGGAGTGGGGGCATATCGCTCCCTGCTTTTGTTATCACTGCCCGTTTGAAAAAACATTCCCTCAATGTCATCTCGCGTGTGCCGATGATTTGGATACCTTTTTCATCGCGAACCAATCTGGCACTGCGGCTGCTTTCATTTTAGAGCCAGTCGTTGGCGCAACTCTCGGAGCAGTCGTGCCTCCGGAGGGCTATGTGGCGCGCATTGCTGAGATTTGCCGCAAACGCGACATTCTTCTGATTGCCGATGAAGTGATGACTGGCATGGGCCGCACCGGTAAACCATTTGCTGTGCAGCACTGGGGCGTTGAGCCGGACATTATTCTCACTGGGAAAGGAATTGCGAGTGGCTACGCTCCGCTCGGTGCCGTGCTTGTTGCGTCAAATGTCGTCGAAGCTTTTGAAAACGGCAGCGGAACCTTCCAACACGGCTTTACATACCAGGCCCATCCTGTCGCCACCGCCGCGGGCAACGCCGTCCTTGATTACCTCGAATCGCACAGTCTTTTCCCGCGCGTAGCTGCTGCCTCTCAAGCGCTGTGCACCGCTCTCGGTCCGCTTCTTTCGCATCCTCACGTCGGCGATATCCGCGGCCTTGGCTTGCTTGTAGGGATCGAATTTGTGCGTGACAGGTCGACGCGCGTGCCTTTCGATCGATCTCAAGCCATAGCCGACAAAATTCGATCGGCGGCGATGGACCAAGGCGTTCTGACGTATCCGACGCAAGGCTGTGTTGACGGCGCAAGCGGCGATCACATTCTTCTCGCGCCGCCTTTTATCATTACCGCCGAGGAATCGGCACTCATCGCGAATGCGCTCGCATCAGCCCTCGCGACCGTTTTTCCCAATTAACGTAGCGATGTTTTTCTCATTTCTGGCGTAGTCTGTTTTCTGTACTCCCAAGAGGAGCTAAATCGACAATGCGACGTCTCTCTTTCAAGATTGCACTCCTGCTCTGCGCTGGCCTCGTAAGCGGATCATCGGTTCCGGCTCAGGATAAGCAACCCGCTAAGCCTCGCGCACGCGATCTTGGGGTTCCATTTGACGGCACTCCTGGTCCGTTCAACGCTATCACCGATGTTTCGGGCGTCGGCGTGGGCCACACTACGCTTATCTCCGGCGAGGGAAAACTCCAAGTTGGCAAGGGTCCCATCCGCACGGGAGTTACGGCAATTCTTCCGCGCGGAAAGGACACGATGTCGAATCCTGTTTTCGCCGGTTGGTGGTCGCTCAATGGGAACGGCGAAATGACAGGTACGACTTGGGTCGAGGAATCCGGTTTCCTCGAAGGCCCAGTGATGATTACAAACACGCATAGCGTCGGCGTCGTTCGCGACGCCGTCATTCAATGGCGCGTCAATCATGGCCAGCCCGATCCCACCGGCTATTGGTGGTCGCTTCCTGTGGTAGCGGAAACCTGGGACGGCTGGCTGAACGACATCAATGGTTTTCACGTTAAGCCCGAAGACGCTTTTCACGCGATTGATTCTGCGCACGGCGGTCCAGTCGAGGAAGGCAACGTCGGTGGCGGCACGGGAATGATTTGCAACGAATTCAAAGGCGGAATCGGAACTTCTTCGCGCAAGTTCGAAGTCAAGGGCGCAAGTTACACCGTGGGCATTCTGGTCCAGTGCAATTACGGCGTGCGGCCCAATCTCCGCATCGCTGGTGTCCCCGTTGGAAAGGAAATTCCTGAAGATGCTGCCTACGGCTCCGCTTCTTTTGGCGAAGTGGACCGGGGTTCGATTATCGTCGTCGTCGCCACTGATGCGCCGCTCATTTCGCATCAACTGAAGCGCCTCGCGCGGCGCGTGTCTCTTGGCCTCGGTCGCAATGGCAGCATCTCCGGCAACGGTTCCGGCGATATTTTCATTGCATTCTCCACGGCAAACTCCGGGGTCGACGGTGCCAACCGCGTAGTCGACCTCAAAATGCTTCCCAACGATCTGCTCGAAGGCGTCTTCGCCTCGACCGTGCAGGCCACGGAAGAAGCCATCATCAATGCCATGGTCGCTGCTCAAACCATGATTGGCATCGAGAATCACAAGGTCATCGCGTTACCCCACGACCGCCTGCGGGAAGTCCTCAAAAAATACAATCGTCTCGCACAATGAAGGTGCACCTACATCTCTGGAGCGGCATCGGGCAAACAAAACCACCAGGGGCTGATCGTTGCTTTGGTTTAGTGAAGTGGATGTTTCTGGTTCCTTCCGTCATCCTTTCGTGCTGCTCTTGTTCTTCGCCCGCGCCCCCATCTCTCGCCATCACTCACGTCACGCTTATCGATGTTACCGGTGCCGCTCCCCAGACTGACATGACTGTTTTTCTTGCGGACGAGCAAATTGCTGCCATCGGCCCGTCAAATTCCGTCTTCATTCCGCAGAAGACAAACATTGTTGACGCGAGCGGCAAATTTCTCATTCCTGGCCTCGTCGACATGCACGTCCATCTAACTGGCGCGTCCGAACCCACCGGCAGCCGCGAATTCATTCTTCCCCTGCTTCTAGCGAACGGTATAACGACTGTCCGCGACATGGGCGGCGACCTCGAATCCCTTCTCAAATTGCGGCATGAAATCGAGCACGGGCAGTTGCAGGCCCCCCGAATTTTCTTTGCCGGTCCTTATCTCGATGGAAATCCGCCGTTTTTTCAGCCTTCACTGGTCGTCACTAATTCCGCGGAAGCCGCCGAAGATGTCCACTCTCTGATTTCGCGCGGCGCCGATTTCATCAAGGTGCAATCCAATCTCAGCCGCGACGCCTATTTTGCGATTGCGGACGTCTGCCGCCGCGAGCACATCACTTTCGTCGGACACGTTCCCGACCGCGTCACCGCCGCTGAAGCGTCCGACGCGGGGCAAAAAAGCATCGAGCATCTCACCGGCGTTCTGCGCGCGTGTTCGAAAGACGAGCCTTCCCTCATCCGCAAACAGTTCGCCGCCGCTCCCAAGAAGGCAACGGCTGGGCAATCCCTCAGCCGTGAACTTAGGTGGCAGAATGAACTGCTGGAAAGCTACTCGGACGAGCAAGCCGACTCGCTGATTGCAAAATTCCTCCGCAATCAAACCTGGCAGGTGCCCACTCTGATTCTTCTCCGGAATGATGCTTTTCCCACGCCCGAGACCGATCCTTCGCGCGACCCTCGTCGAAAATTCATCCCGCTGCAAGTCCTGGCGAATTGGCGGAAGGGTACGAAGGACCGTGACAAAGGTGCCACGCCACAGGAATTTTCTCTGCGTACCAAGCTTATGCAGGCTTCTCTCCGCATCGTGGGCAAAATGCAGGTGGCGGGCGTTCCCATGATGGCAGGCACGGATACTACGGCGCCGTTCGTTTTTCCTGGATCGAGCCTGCATGAAGAACTTGCGCTTTTAGTTCAAGCGGGACTCACTCCGATGCAAGCCTTGCAAGCCTCGACGAAATTGCCCGCCGAATTCTTAGGCAAGTTAAAAACGCAAGGCACCATTGAGCAAGGCAAGATTGCCGATCTGCTGCTTCTCGACGCCAATCCCCTCGAAGACATCCACAACACGCAGAAAATTCGCGCGGTAGTTCTCCGAGGCAAACTGCTGGACAGGAATTTTCTGGACGAACTTCTAGCTAAAGAAGAGAATTTCGCGAGGGCTCACTGATCTGCGAACACTGGAGTGCAGGAGCATCATTCCAGTGTTCTTTTCTTAAACTTGCTAAGACAAAACTCACTTTGTTCATTTTCACCAGCTTCTTAGAAAACTGGAACGGCGGTCTTTCTTGCCGGATTGAAAAAAGGCGGCGCCACTACTTTTGCGGAAACCGTGTGCCGCACCGCTTCGACGGTCATCTCGATGTTCAGCGCCGATCCCACCGATGACTTATCGCGGTTCACACACGCAAGCGCAATCATCTTCTTGAGCGTCGGCGACCAGGTCGTTGACGTAGCCTTTCCTACTTGCTTGCCGCCATGATAAACGGGCACGGCCACGCGCGATGCCACACTCTGGATCTGCGGCGCCATTCCCATTTTGTCGTACAGCGCCTCGACCTCGTTCCAATTGATCTCCAGCCCCACGAGCGCGCGCCTGGCGCCACCCTTCTTCTTTTCCCGCGCCAGCGCTTCGCGTCCGACGAAATTGTCTTTCTTCAAATCCACCAGCTTTCCAAGGCCAATCTCGGCCGGCGAGAACTTCTGCGATTCAATCATCGCCTTTTTGCTCGACGTATAGTCCACTTCGATCAAAATCAGTCCCGCTTCAATCCGGGCGATGTCCAGCGCAATCATTCCTGCTGGATGAATGTCGAACGCTTTCCCTTTCTTAATCAACTCATCCCACACTTTTCCGGCATTCTTCCAGGGCATCCAGATTTCAAACCCCAGATCCCCCGTATACCCGGTCCGCGAAATGTCCACCGGGACACCGGCGATTTGTCCGCGCGTCACACGAAAATATCTCAAGTTGGCGACGTCCGCATCCGTCACGGCATGCAGGAGTTTTCCCGAAGTCGGCCCTTGCAACGCCAGCGCCGCAACTTGTTCGGAAATGTCCTCGATTTTGACGTCCAGCGCCAGCGCGTTCTGCTGAAACCAGCGCAAACTTGGGTCCGCCGCGGTCCAGCGATACTCATTTTCGCCCAGCCGCGTGATTGTCCCGTCGTCAATCACTTTTCCTTCCGGATCGCACCAGCAGCAGTAAATCACCTGATCGATGGCAACTTTGTTGATGTCGCGAGAAATCACGCGGTTCACGAATCGCGTCGCGTCGTTGCCCGTGACGCGGTACTTGAAGAGGGGCGAAATGTCGATCAGAGCGGAAGAATTGCGGATCGCATTGTATTCATGCTCGTGGTGCATCTCGTACACGCTTACGGTGTAATAGCCCGACCATTCGCGGTAATTCAGGCTCTCGCACAGCGCGAGCGTTTTCTCATGAAATGCAGTTCCGACGGGCACAGTTTGCTCCTATGGATTCGCTAGCGATTATAGGGAAGGGAAGTCTTCGCCGCAAAGAATCTTAGCGGCTCGGGGCTCACTCGAGATAACGTATCAGGCATGGTTTCTATCCGATGGCTGGCTCTATTTTTTCTCTTCACCGCTGTCGCGCAGGCTCAGTCGTGGTCAGTGCAGACAAGCGGAATTGATAGCGATTTCAGGGGCATCAGTGCAGCTTATTCCCTCGATTCGAATGGCGCGCGCATTCCTGCGGTTTGGGTTTCCGGTTCCAATGGCGTCATTCTTCGATCGGTGGACTCGGGAAAGACCTGGAAACGGCTACATGTGCCAGATGGAGATACGCTTAATTTTCGCGGCGTCGCTGCATTCGATTCTAACGTTGCGTACATGGTCTCTGTCGGTTTAAGCGAGAAATCACGCATTTACAAAACGATCGACGGTGGCGAAACCTGGAAGCTGCAATATGCAGACAAACGCAAAGACTTTTTTCTCGACGCCATCGCTTGTCTTTCAAGAACGCATTGCTTCGCTCTCGGCGATCCCGTCGATGGAAAGTTTTTGATATTGGTCATGGAGGACGGCGAACATTGGAAAGAACTTCCCATCGACAACATGCCCGCGGCTCTGCCACAGGAAGGAGCGTTCGCAGCGAGCGGAAGCTGCCTTATCGTTCAGGGTGAAAGCATTTACTTCGGGACTGGTAGCCCGGCGGCCAGGGTGTTTCATTCTTCAGACTTGGGAAGCACATGGGCGGTAACAAACACGCCGATCGTAAGCGGCAAACCCACCTCTGGTATATTTTCGCTCTCCGCCGGGCCGGGAGCTCTTTTTGCTGTCGGCGGCGATTACAACGATTCGTCGCGCAGTGACCGCGTGGCTGCCTTCTCACGCGACCAAGGAAAGAGCTGGCAGCTCGCGACGCAGCAACCGGCGGGATTTCGCTCCGCCGTTGCCATCCTAAATAATGGGGCCATTATCGTCGTAGGCCCAACCGGAGAAGACATCAGTCACGATCGTGGCGCTCACTGGGAGGGCATCGGTTCTCTCAACCTGAATGCGATTGCCGCTCTTGATGAACAAAATGTCTGGGCGGCCGGTCCGAAAGGCACTGTCGCACGTTTGGTGCAACAAAAGTAGCTGCAACTTGTTCATCGGTTCTTAGCCTCATTCCAAGAATTTATTCTGATTCTCGAGCCACCGGCAAAGCATTCGAGGCGCGGCCTGCTTCTCTGGCTTGTAGGAAACGACCCGGATAGAATGAAGAACTGAAGCCCGAACGAAGGTGAGACGAAGATGTCAGGCAACGGCTCAGCGCAGGCAAGAGTTCTACGGCTCGACCCGAAGGACAACGTTATTGTCGCGCTGACCGATTTGCGCAAGGGCGAACTCGTAAGCTACTCGGGGAACGAATACGCCTTGTTGTCCGATGTTCCGGCTAAGCATAAGTTTGTGACGCAAGACGTCAGCGCCGGCGGCGACATAATAATGTACGGCGTGCTGGTGGGCACGGCAGTAGAGAGTCTTCGACGGGGAGATTTGCTTTCCACTCGCAACATCCGTCACGCGGCTGCGCCTTTCCAAGAAGCAGAGGGGGCTGCTCCTCGATGGGCCCCTCCGAATGTCTCGGCATGGGCGAACAAAACGTTTCTCGGATATCTCAGGGACGATGGTCAGGTAGGTTCACGGAACTACTGGCTGGTGCTTCCACTCGTCTTTTGCGAAAACCGAAATCTCGCGGTTTTGAAACAAGCGTTTGAGGAGGAATTGGGCTTTGCGGCGCCGCAAATTTACCGCAGTCAGGTTGCGGAGCTGGCGCGGCTTTACCGGGAAGGGAAGTCGGAAGAGTTGAAGAAGGCCGCGTTTGGGGAAATGCAGCGAGCGAATGCTTCTCCAAGAGTTTTCAAAAACCTGGACGGCATTAAGTTTCTGCTGCACGAAGCCGGATGCGGCGGGACGCACGAGGACGCAAGAAATTTGTGCGGGCTGCTGGCAGGATACATTCACCATCCGAATGTTGCCGGGGCAACGGTTTTGAGTCTGGGCTGCCAGCACGCGCAAGTTCCCATGCTGCTCGAAGAAATCAAACGCCGGGATCCAAATTTCAAGAAGCGCGTCTTGACTTATGAACAGCAGAAGCACTCCTCGGAAGCCACGATGCTGAGCAAAGCTATCCGCGAAACATTTCTCGGGATGGTGGAGGCAGACCAGATCACGCGACAGCCTGCTCCGCTATCAAAACTTACACTCGGTCTGCAATGCGGCGGGTCCGATGGTTTTTCCGGACTTTCGGCGAATCCTGCCATCGGCCACGTTTCCGACATAGTCACCGCGCTTGGGGGCATCGGTATCCTTTCCGAATTTCCGGAACTCTGCGGCGTCGAGCAGCAGCTGATCGATCGTTGTGTTCGTAGAGAAGTCGCAGACCGTTTTGCGAACCTCATGAGGGATTACGCGGCGCGCGCCAAAGCAGTGCGTGCCAGCTTCGAAATGAATCCTTCGCCGGGCAACATCCGGGACGGGTTGTTGACGGATGCGATGAAATCCGCGGGAGCAGCTAAGAAAGGCGGCACATCTCCCGTCACGGCGGCCGTAGACTATCCGGAATACTGCACCGAGCCGGGATTGAACCTGCAGTGTACGCCGGGGAGCGACGTGGAATCTGTCTCGGCGCAAGTCGGAGCCGGTGCAAATGTGATTCTGTTTACGACGGGCTTGGGCACGCCCACGGGCAATCCGATCGCCCCTGTACTGAAAATCTCTACCAATTCCAATCTTGCGCAGCGCATGTCTGACATCATTGATATCGACACAGGCGGCATCATCACCGGCGAGACTAACATCGAGCAAATGGGAGAAAAGATACTCGAGCGTGTGATTCAGGTCGCCAGCGGGGAAGCTCGCACAAAAGCTGAATTGCTCGGCCAGGACGATTTTATTCCCTGGAAGCGGGGAGTCTCTCTCTGAAAAAGGATAGCAGACAGCGATGAAGGCGCTTTTGCTTTCGGAATACAAGCATTTGGAAATGGTCGCACTTCCTGAGCCAACGCCGGGCAGCGGTGAAGTCCTCGTGAGCGTGGCCGCTTGCGGCATCTGCGGCAGCGACGTCCACGGTTACGACGGCTCCTCTGGCCGGCGCATTCCGCCAATAGTGATGGGGCACGAAGCTGCCGGAACAATTACCGCCGTGGGGGACGGAGTAAGCGGCTTCGCCAAAGGCGACAGAGTCACCTTCGACTCGACCATCTTTTGCGGCGCCTGCAACAACTGTCGTCGTGGAGATGTGAATCTGTGCGACAACCGCCAAGTCCTGGGAGTGTCCTGCGCCGAGTTTCGACGTCCCGGAGCTTTTGCGGAATATGTCGCCGTTCCTTCGCGCATCCTTTATCGCTTGCCTGAAAATCTTTCGTTTGCCGAAGCAGCGATGCTCGAAGCGGTATCGGTCGCGCTTCATGGCGTTTCCTTGGCGCAAATTTCCGCCGGCAGCACAGCTTTAGTTGTCGGAGCAGGAATGATCGGCTTGCTCACTCTGCAGGCGTTGCGCGCCGCGGGATGTTCGCGAGTTTTTGTCGCCGACGTAGATAAGACACGGCTCAAGCTCGCTCAAGAGGTTGGAGCGACCGCAGTGCTGTTTTCCGACGGAGATGTGGTCGAGCGGGTGATGCAATTGACTGGCGGCGCCGGCGTGGATGTAGCGATCGAAGCTGTCGGCAGAAACGAAACCGTTAACGCGAGCATCGAGAGTGTTCGGAAAGGAGGCACGGTCGTCTTGGTAGGCAATATTTCGCAGGAGGTGACGCTACCGCTGCAAAAAGTCGTCACCCGTCAAATCCGTCTGCAGGGATCGTGCGCGTCAGCCGGGGAATATCCAAGCGCCATCGAACATCTTGCAAGCGGCGCGATTCAGGTGAAGCCCTTCATCACAGCCATTGCTCCGCTCGAAGAAGGCCCCCGCTGGTTTGAGAGACTCTACGCGCGCGAGCCTAACTTGATGAAAGTGATTCTTACACCGGAGAAAGATTTGTGAGCGGCGGTCTGTTCGACCTTGAAGGGCGCGTTGCCATCGTCACAGGTACCAGTCGCGGACTCGGCCAGTATCTGGCGCGCGCTCTCGCGAAGGCCGGCGCGGATCTTGTGCTCACGAGTCGCAACGTCAATCGCCTTGCCCCATTCGAAGCGGAGATAAAATCGCTCGGCCGCCGCGCTCTTTCCCTGGAACTCGACGTCCGCAGCCGCGAGAGCATCGAGAAGATGGTTGCCGCAGCAGAAGACGCCTTTGGCCATCTGGATATTCTCGTAAACAATGCCGGTTGCAATGTCCGGAAGCCCGCGCTCGACGTCACCTGGGAGGAGTGGAATCTGATCCTCGAAACCAATCTTCGAGGAAGTTTTTTTGTCGCTCAAGCTGTTGCGCGTGGCATGATCACTCGCGGTTACGGGCGCATCATCAACATCGGCTCCGTCACCACGGTTGCCGGCTACGCGGGGCTTGCACCCTACGGAGCTAGCCGCGGCGGCATAAAGCAGTTGACGATGAGTCTGGCCGACGACTGGGGCAAATACGGCGTGACCGTGAATTGCCTTGCGCCGGGATGGTTTCGCACAGAGCAGAATAAGGTTCTGTATGAGAACAAGGAATGGGTCGAATATCTCTGCGATCGCATTCCGCTGAAGCGTCCGGGGCAGCCTCAGGATTTGGACGCTGCGGTGGTATTTCTTGGGGCGGAGTCCAGCCGGTACATTACCGGCCAAACGCTGCTTGTGGATGGCGGAATTTCAACGGGAGCAACGCGCGCGCTAGTAGATCTGCCGGCAGCCTCCGCGGACCGGCCTCGAGAATCCGAGTAGGAGCTAAAATCATGCAGAACGGTTTCCTCTCACATGTTGGACTGCGCCATTATGTGCGGACGGGGCTTCTGTTCTGTGCGCTATGCACCTCGCTGGACATCCTGTCGTTCTTGGTTGTGGCCGCTGCACCGCCTTCTGGGGATAGCAAATCGCTGCAGATCTATTTTGTCGATGTGGAAGGTGGCCAAGCCACGCTCTTCGTTACCCCTGAAGGGAAGTCTCTGCTCATCGACACGGGCTGGCCTGACTTCAACGGCCGCGACGCGGATCGCGTCGTCGCCGCTGCAAAACTTGCGAACATTGCAAAAATCGATTTTGTGCTTCTCACGCACTATCACGTGGATCATACGGGAGGCGTGCCGCAACTTGCGGCTAAGATTCCTATCGGAACTTACATTGATCACGGAGAAAATCGCGAACCGGAAGACGCGTATACGCAGCAGGCGTGGCAGGCCTATCAAGCGTTACTGGCAAGTGAGAATCGCAAACGCATCATCGCGAAACCGGGGGAAGATTTGCCCATCCCGGGAATCCAAGTGAGGGTGGTAAGCGCCGATGGCGCCCTGATCGAAAAGCCCTTGACCGGCGCTGGAGCTGCGAATGAAAACTGCAAAACTGCTGAGCAGCCAGCCGCGGATCACACAGAAAATGTCCGCTCTCTAGGTGTCCTCGTGACGTTCGGCAAGCTGCGAATTTTGGATTTGGGCGACCTAACCAAGGACAAGGAAAGGGAGCTGATGTGCCCTGTGAACAAAATCGGCGCGATCGATATCTACATCGTTTCGCATCACGGATGGTCTCAGAGCAATAGCGCTTTGTTCCTGAACGGTATCGCGCCGCGTGTGGCCATAATGGATAATGGCGCTGCAAAGGGCGGCTCCCCCTCTTCCTGGGATGCCATTGAGAAATCGCCCCGGCTCGAAGACCTCTGGCAACTTCACTTTTCAGAGGAGGGCGGCGCCGCGCACAACGTGGCGGACTCCTTCATCGCAAATAGCACGGGGCCGGACGCGGGCAACTATCTCAAACTGGCTGCTTTGTCGGATGGCAGCTTCGACGTTTACAACGCAAGAACGCAGGCGACGAAACACTACCCCGCCAAACTTAGCCATTGAATCCCTAGATCTCTCAAGATTCACGCAGGCTCAGGGACGGGCTCCATTCGTCCCAGTAGGAAAATATAAGCCGCGATGCTTATGAGAAGAATCGCGGTCGCCGCCACGAAGGCCCATACGTAGGAATGCGTCATCTGCACGACGTAGCCGGTAACGATCGGTGCGGCTATCGCCGCGAGCTGGTTGCTAAAATTCAAAATTCCGCCCACCGTTCCTACGCTCTCTTTCGGTGCAATCGATGAAGGGATCGACCAGCCTACCGGCGACGCTGCGGACAATCCGCCGATAGAGATGCTGATCCAGAAAACCGCCCCGGCGGCGCTCTCAGCGTACGCAGTGCCGAGGATGCCGAGCCCGAATCCTGTACCCGTGATTAGTACGGCCTGACGAACGCGAACGGCGTTCCATCCTCGTTTGATCAACGCATCGACGAGCCAACCTCCAACGATGAGATCCGTCAGTGTCGCAAACAGCCACGGCACGCTGGTGTACCAGAAGGAATGCAGCAAATCCACATGATGGACGGCCAAGAAATAGGATGGCAGCCAGGTCAAGAGCAGGTAGAACGTGTAGTTGTAGCCGAAAAATCCTAGCGCGAGGCCGCAAACTCTTCGCTGACGGAGCAGATACCAGAGCGGCGCTCCTTTCGCGGCTTTGGCCTGATCTTCAGGCTGCGCACCGCCTTTCGCGATGAATTGCCGCTCCGCATCCGACAGGCGCTTGTCTTCGCTCGGGTTTCGGTAGAACGCATAGAACAAAATGAAATAGAGAACGCTGATAAATCCCGTCGATGCGAAACTCCATCGCCAGCCAAAATGTAGAAGCAGGATGCCGAGCAGCGGCACTCCAATGGCGGAAGAAAGTTTCGCCATCGAGTCAAAGATTGCCGTCGCGAGGCTGCGCTCTTGTTTTGGAAACCAATAGCCGATGGCCTTTGAGTTCGCCGGAAACGTGGGCGCTTCGCCGATGCCCAGGAAAAGGCGAGCGGCGAGAAAGCCGCCGATCCCGGTGGAGACGGCCGCCCCAAAGGAAGCGATGGCCCAGAGAATCGTACTGTAGCGCCCCACTTTCTTTACGCCAAACCGGTCCAGTAACAAGCCGGACGGGAGCTGGAGCGCCGCGTACGTCCAATTGTAAGCGCTCGACAAGTAGCCGAACGTCACAGCGGAAATTCCGAAAGCGGTGTCGAGCGCATCCTTCGAGACGGAAAGGTTTACGCGATCAAAATAATTGACGAGGACTCCGAAGCCGAGCAGACACGCGATCGCCCACCTGCGACGGGGGATGTGTTCGGATTCAGGAAATGTTTGGTCAGGAGGAGGCATGAATATTTTTTCGCTAGCAGTTCCTCACGTGATTCGAGCCGGGAGTCTCTGGTTCGACGCGCAGAGTATCCCACAAGAACGGAGATACCGTGTTTCCTTTCATGATTTGAAGGAACAGGACAAGCTGCGGAGTTGTGTGAAAATACGGAATACGCGCGGGTTGTGCTTGCGCACTTGCCCCGTTTCTGCTGCTCGCAGTAGACTACGCCGTCTCCTATTCAGGATGATTTGGTAAAGAAGGATTTTAATCCTCGATTTCAACGGATAAACAAAATGAATTCACTTTCGACTCGACGCGATTTTCTTCGCACCACGGCTGCCGCCGGCGCTGGACTATTGCTCTCGCATCCGGCCCGCGCCGCGAAAAATAAGTCCGTCTTGCTGTTCACGAAATCGTCGGGTTTCGAACACGCCGTCATCAAAGTCGCGGACGGCAAACCCAGCATCGCCGAAACGGCCATCCGCGCCTTCGCGGCCCAGAACCATTTTGATCTCACCGCCTCGAAAGACGGCCGCATCTTTGACTCGAAGGAGTTCCATGATTACGCCGCCGTCATTTTCTTCACGACCGGCGATCTCACCCAGGAAGGCACGGACAAGAATCCACCCATGTCTCCGCAAGGCAAGCAGGCCTTTCTCGATGCCATTCAGCATGGCATGGGCTTCGTTGGCATTCATGCCGCCACTGACACGTTTCATACGCCACCCGACACGCCCGATCTCGCCAATCGCTACATCGCCCACGGCGAGCAATCCGATCCCTATATCCGCATGATCGGCGGTGAATTCATCATCCATGGCCAACAGAATGATCCCCGCCTGCAAACCGCCAACGTCATCATTAGCGATCCCAACTTCCCGGGCCTCGAAGGAGTTCATTCACCGGTCAGCTTGATGGAGGAGTGGTATTCGATGAAGGACTTTGCGCCCGATTTGCATGTGATCTGCACGCTGGATACTTCCACGATGAATGGCAACGCATACAAGCGCGCGCCGTATCCCGTGGTATGGGCGCGCATGCACGGGCGCGGAAAAGTGTTTTACAACGCCATCGGCGACCGCGCCGAGAATTGGCAAAATCCATTCCACCTGAATTTACTGGCAGGCGGAATTCGCTGGGCGATCGGCGACGCCAAGGCTTCCGTATCTCCCAACCTCAAAACCGCGGCGCCGGGTTACGCAGAGATCCCGCCGCCGTATCCGCCGCCCGCGAAATAACATCTTACGCGGTGGAAGCACTCAATCCCGGCCAGCCACGCCTGCAACCGGAATTGCCGACCTGGGCACGATGGAGTGCTCTACTTCGGCAGATGACTCCACGTATCGCGTAAGGTACAGGTCTATCGGCGTTACTTCGAATGGAATCTTTTCCCGAGGCGAAATTGGCGGCATCTGTTGCGTTTTCATTAGGCTCACGCCATCGTTCCACGGATTGATCTTAATCCTCGATCCCATCGGCAGCGCTCCATTCTGTTGCAAATTCGCGGGATCAAGAGCGGGCGCCAGCTGCAAGAGTTGAGAAGTGAAAAACACTTGATTTCCCAGCCTGGCACTGATCAGACTCTTCAGCGGTTTTCGTTGGGATTTTAGTTGCGCAAGAAAAAGTCCCACGTTGGTTAGTTTTCCGCCGTAGGGCGATTTCTTCAGCAATTCGATTGCTCTCTCGCTATTTCTCGTGGCTTCATCGGGCTTATCTATAAAGGAGACCTTCCTTAGCACTTGCGTCGGCTTCAATCGCAGGATGTCGCTGAAACCATACTGGTCTTGCGCAGGCTTGGGATCCATCGCGTCGGCTAATTCAAACGCCAAGAGTGTTGCCATAGTCTCTTCGTTCGGAACGACGTCAATCAATCCACGGCTCAACACAATCGTGTTGTGCACTGAGAACAATTCCAGATTGCTGGTCAGGAGCACCCTACAATGCAAATTCGATAGCTGGTTTTCAAGCCCGTTCGTCACAATCAGATTGTTTACTATCGTCTCCAGAACTTTGTCCACGTCTCCGGGGCGCGCGGCAATCCCAGCACTCTCCAGCAGTTCCATCACGTTGATTTCCCCTTCATGCCTCCATGCTCGCTGCTGTTCGAGCGGAGACTGATCGTGCTGATTCGTTTCGTCCTTTACTCCCGTTCCGCCCTCGACCAGAATTCGCCCTAGTTCCCCCTGCTGCTTTCGCGTCAAAACGCCATAGCCCCACAGATGCGTCCGCGCTTTGAATCTTGGCCCTCCGGTAGGCACAGGTTCACTTATTTCCTGGCTAAAGATATCGCTGGGAAGCCACTCATTCGGTTTGCAGTTGGTCCGCCACGAGTCAAAATGCACGTAAAACTCGTCTTCGAAATGCTTTACGGAGAATTTTATTTCCGGAGCATAAGTTCCATTCATCTTTACTATTGTAAGATCCTGATCCTCCACCCAGATTCGTCCCAGAAATCGCGCGCCCTTGGCCTTCGGCGTCCGTTGCACATCAAAAACAAAGCAACGTACTTCACCCAGGAATTCTCGCCTTACGTAAGAAAGTCTGTAGTTGTCCTGGTTGAATCCGCCCCAATCTAGAAAGACCATCTGCAAAAACCCCGATGGCTCGAAGGACCACATGAGCGAACCCTTAGTCGTCCGCTCTGTCATCGAATGTACTTTCATATCCTTCCCGCGAAAATCGGCCAATCCCAGGAAGTAGTAGTCGTTCTTCGGAACTGTGCCCATTAATGCATCCGGTTTCTCCACCTGGATATAGGTCTCGATCACAGGCGCGTAACTCGCGATGATCTCTTGCTCTTCACTTTCTCGCTTGAAGATGTGGTCGATAATTCCCTTCATTCCGTCTGGCGCCTGAGAAGTCTGAATCACCACCGCACTTTGATCGAGAATCCCGTCGTGCCACGATGCCATTCCCTTTTGCGCTTCCGTTTCAGCTTGCCGCTCCTGGGCAAGAGCGCAATTGCTCCCAGCCAATGAGCACACCACTATCAACCGCACCAGATGGATTGTGCGCATTTCGTCCTCCAAGAATGAATTCAAATTCACTCGCTTCGGTTTCCGGGCGAGCGTTGCTTGGAGGGAATGCAAGCCCAATACCACAGGGGACTCGAAAAACTTGTTAGATGGAATTCTTTCGCAAGTCTCTGAAAAATTTAATATTTGGACGTCTTTGCCCTCCATATGATCAGTCCATGGGGGCTAGCGACATTTGTGCCGAGTTCTATTTCGGGATTTCCAAAATGGGAAATCGGCACAATTTGGTCCAAAAAACCGCTTCATTCTCCAGCCCTTGTGTGGCGTCTCTGCTGCCAGTAAAATGTCCCGGCTTCCTGTCGCAACGCATTTCTCTTCAGTGCGCATCTTTAACGGGGTCATTCTGCATGGCGCAGCACTACGACGTTGTTGTCATCGGCGGCGGCCACAACGGCTTGGTGAACGCCGCCTACCTTGCCAAAGCAGGGAAGAAGGTGCTCGTCCTGGAACGTCGCGGTGTTCTCGGCGGTGCCGCCGTCACGGAAGAAGTTATCCCCGGCTTTCTCTTTTCTGAATGTTCTTACGTCGTCTCTCTTCTGCGCCCCGAAATCATTCGCGAACTGGACCTACCGCGCCACGGCCTCGAAATCCTTCCGCTCGATGGAACGTTCACTCCCATGCCCGATGGAAATCACCTCTGGCGAATGAACGATCACGCGCGCACGCAGCGCGAGATTCGCCACCACTCCCGCGTTGACGCCGAGGCCTACGACGAATTTTCCAAAATGATGACGCCGATGTGCCGCTTCGTGAAGCCGTTGCTGTCGATGATTCCGCCCGATCCCACGACTCTCAAGCCCGGCGATCTCAAGCAGCTTCACTTTCTCATGCAGCGCTTCCGCAGCCTTTCTTCCGATGAGCGCTACACCCTCGTCCAGCTCATGACCATGAGCGCCGCCGATTTCCTCGACCAATGGTTCGAGACGGACGTCTTGAAGGCCACTATGTCCGCCTCGGGCATCATCGGTACGTTTCTCGGCATTCGCTCGCCGGGTACCGCTTACGTTCTCCTCCACCACTACATGGGAGAAATTGACGGCGCGTTCCGCTCCTGGGGCTTTAGCCGCGGCGGCACCGGGGCCATCTCTAACGCGATTGCCGACGCCGCCCGCGAAGCCGGCGTTGAAATTCGCACGCAGGCGGGCGTCTCAAAAATTCTCGTCAAAAACGGTCGCACCTGCGGCGTTGCTCTTCAGAACGGCGATGAAATCTCAGCCAACGTAGTCTCTTCCAGCGTCGATCCACATCTCACCTTCGAAAAATTTCTCGATCCCGGCGAGCTGCCATCCGACTTTCTAGAAAGCGTCCGCCGCTACAAATACCGGGGTTCCTCCGGCAAAGTGAATCTCGCTCTGGATGCGCTCCCTGATTTCAAGTGCCTGCCCGGTCCCGGCGCGCATCTTCGCGGCGCGATCTCCATTTCTCCCAGCATCGAGTACATGGAGCGCGCCTACGACGATGCGAAGTACGGCAATTTTTCGCGCAAGCCTTATATAGATATCGTCATTCCCAGCCTGACCGATCCATCCGTCGCGCCCCCGGGCAAGCACGTAATGTCCTGTTTCGTTCAGTACGCGCCCTACAAGCTCGCCAAAGGCACCTGGGACGATCAGCGCGAAGCCTTCGGCGACGCGGTAGTCAACACCATCGCGGAGCACGCCCCCAACTTCAAGAAAATCATCACCGGCCGTCAAATTCTCACGCCGCTCGACCTCGAACGCGAGTTCGGTCTCACCCAAGGCAACATCTTTCAGGGGGAGCTTTCGCTCGAGCAGCTCTTTTTCCTTCGCCCCGTTCCGGGTTGGGCCTACTATCGCACGCCCATCGACAATCTTTATATGTGCGGCTCCGCGACACATCCGGGCGGCGGCATCATGGGGGCTCCCGGCCGCATCGCAAGCCAAGTGATCCTCAAGGATTGGAAGAGTTCGAAGGTTTCACGCGCTTCCGGGAGCAAAAACTAATCATGCCCATCGGACAGCGCGTAGCTCTCATCGGCGGCGGTCACAACGCTCTTATTACCGCGTTCTATCTCGCCAAGGGTGGGTTCAAGCCGCTCGTTCTCGAAAGCCGCGAAATGTTTGGCGGCGGCGCCGTCACGGAAGAATTTCATCCCGGTTTCCGCGCCTCCACTCTTTCCCACACCGTCGGCCCACTTCGCACTGACATTGCCCGCGATCTTGAGTTCCACAAACTCGATTGCGAGATTCTACGCCCCGATCCCCGCGTTTTTGCTCCAACGCCTGAGGGCAAGTCGCTTCTCTTCTATAATGACCACGCCAAAACCGCCGCCGAGATTGCCCACCACTCCGAAAAGGACGCCGCGAAGTACGCACAATTCGCGGAGACGCTCGATCATCTTTTCTCCGTTATTGGTGAACTCGTTTCTATCACCCCGCCTGCCATTGACACTCCCTCACCTGAGGATTTCTGGAATCTTTTCAAGGCCGGTCGCAGCGTCCGCGGCCTCGGCAAGCAGGGCATTTTCGATCTCCTTCGCTGGGGTCCCATGGCCGTCGCCGATTTCGTTTCTGAATTTTTCGAAACGGACCTGCTTCGTGCGGTCATTGCGGCGCGCGGCATTTTTGGCACCGCGCTCGGTCCCTGGTCCGCAGGCTCTACGGCCGTGCTTCTTCTCCGCGCCGCTGCGGACTCCCATCCGGTTGGCTCTGCCGCTTTCCCGCGCGGTGGACTTGGCTCGTTCACTCTCGCTCTTGCCGATGCCGCCCGCAAGGCGGGCGCGGAAATTCGCACCAATGCTGAAGTTCAACATATTCGCGCGAAGGACGGCGCCGTCACCGGTCTCGTCCTCGCAGATGGTGAAGAGATCGCCATCCAGGCCGTCGTCTCTGGCGTCGATCCAAAGCGCACTTTTTTCAAGCTCCTCGATCCCACTCAGCTCGACCCCACTTTCGCTCTGCGCATTCGCAATGTTCGCGCAGCTGGCACCGTCGCCAAAGTTCATCTCGCCCTCGGTGGTCTTCCCACTTTCTCCGCACTCGACTCCGCCGAAGGATTTCTCAACTCTCTCTCCGGTCGAATCCACATCGGCCCGGAGATTGATTATCTCGAACGCGCCTTTGATGCCTCCAAATATGGTGAATTCTCCGCATCGCCGTATCTCGATGTAACCATTCCCACGCTTCTCGATCCGTCACTCGCGCCGGAAGGCAAACACGTCCTCTCTGCCTATGTTCAATTTGCCCCGTTCAAACTTGCCGTTGCTTCCGCGGACGGCAAAACCATCGTCAAGTCTGAATCAAACTGGGACGCCCGCCGCAGGGAACTCGGCGACACCGTGGTCAAAACGCTCGCGCAATACGCTCCCGATCTCCCCGGCCTCATTGAACACATGCAAGTGATCACCCCGCACGATCTCGAAACGAGTTACGGTTTCACCGGCGGCCACATTTTCCACGGAGAACTCGCACTCGATCAGCTCTTCACCATGCGCCCCGTCCTCGATTGGGCCCGCTACAAAACGCCCATCCGCGGCCTCTTTCTCTGCGGCTCCGGCACGCACCCCGGCAACGGCCTCACTGGCGCCTCCGGCGCCAACGCCGCACGCGAAATCATCCACGCCCTCCGCTGATTTTTCCTCTCTTCTCTGTGTCCTCTGTGAACTCCGCGCCCTCTGTGTAAAATCCTTTTCCGTCCCCTCCTCACCCCTTGCCGATTCTCGCCATCCCCGCTATCTTTCCTTCGTCCCCATGGCTACCATCGACCGCGCGAAACTCCACTCTCTCCATCAGCGCGAAGAAAAGCGCTTCGTCGCCGATCACCCGCGTTCTGCCGAACTCTATCTCCGCGCTCAGGCCTCTCTCCTTGGCGGCGTTCCCATGAACTGGATGAACAAATGGGCCGGCGCCTTTCCCGTCTTCGTTAAATCCGCGAACGGCGCGCATTTCACCGACGTCGACGGCCACGATTACGTCGATTTTTGTCTCGGCGACACCGGCGCCATGACCGGCCACTCGCCTCCAATCGTCGCCGACACCGTTGCCCGCCGCGTCCGCGAAGGCATCACCCTCATGCTTCCCACTGAAGACGCGCTTTGGGTCGGTGAAGATCTCCAGCGCCGTTTCGGCTTGCCCTACTGGCAATTCGCGCTCACTGCTACCGATGCCAACCGTTTCTCCATTCGCATCGCCCGCGAAATCACGAAGCGCCCGAAAATCCTGGTCTTTCATTATTGCTATCACGGCACAGTAGACGAATCTTTCGCCACCCTTGAGAACGGAGTAGTCGGCCCACGCCGCGGCAACATCGGTCCTCCGGTGGACCCCGCCGAAACCACGCGCGTTGTCGAGTTCAACGATCTACAGGCCCTCGAAGACGCTCTCAAGCATCACGACGTCGCCTGCGTCCTCGCCGAACCCGCCATGACCAACGTCGGCATCATCCTCCCCGACGCTGGCTACTGGTTTGCCGCGCGCGAGCTCAGTCGGCGTTACGGCACGCTTCTCATTGCCGACGAAACGCACACCATCTGCTCCGGTCCCGGCGGCTGCACGCGCGATTGGAATCTGCACCCCGACATTCTCGTTTTCGGCAAAACCATCGGCAGCGGTATCCCGGGCGCCACTTACGGCGTAACGGAAGAAGTCGCCCAGCGCATCGCCGCCCGCCTGCACTTGGAAGACGTCGATGTTGGTGGGATCGGCGGCACGCTGGCAGGTAACGCGCTTTCCGTGGCCGCGATGCGCGCCACCCTCGAGCACATCCTCACGCCTGCGGCCTTCGCCCAAATGATCCCGCTTGCCAACCGCTTCGCCAATGCCGTTGCCGATCAAATCCGCGCCTGCGGCCTCCCCTGGAACGTCACGCGCCTTGGCGCTCGCACGGAGTACACGTTTGCGCCCCACGCGCCCCGCAACGGCGGCCAAGCCGCCGCAAGCGCCGATTTCGAACTCGAGCGCTTCCTTCATCTCTACACTCTAAACCGCGGCGTCCTCCTCACCCCCTTCCACAACATGGCCCTAATGTGTCCCGCCACCACCGAAGCGGACATTGACCTCCACACCCAGATCTTCGCCCAAGCCACCCGCGAACTTGCCTCGTAGGGGCACGGCATGTTTACCCTGAGCATCGAAGGGCCGTGCCCGTCTTCGATTTTCACTAGGCCCCGGCTGATGGCGCCCCCCAACACCGCGCCTTGTCGCGAAATCAGTGCTCGCAGTACAATCCCTTGTTTGCTTGTTCAGGAGGAGATCCCCCATGGCCACGGCCGAAGCAAAAATCCACGTTTCTGAATTCTCCAACGAACCATTCATCGATTTCTCGAAGCCCGAGAATCGCAAAGCCATGGAAGACGCGCTAAAAAAAGTCGCCTCCGAATTCGGCCGCGAATACCCTATGTACATTGGCGGCCAAAAGGTCATCACCGCCGAGAAGCGCACTTCGACCAATCCATCGCATCCATCGCAAGTCATCGGCATTTTTCAAACGGCGACTCCCGAGATGGCAGCGCAAGCCATCGAAGCCGCCGGCAAGGCATTTGAATCCTGGAAGCGCGTGCCAGCAGCGCAGCGCGTCGAATGCCTCTTCCGCGCCGCGAAGATTCTTCGCGAAAGAAAATTTGAGATGAACGCACTGATTTGCTACGAGGCGGGCAAAACCTGGCCCGAAGCCGACGCGGACACTGCCGAGACCATCGATTTTCTCGAGTTTTACGGACGAGAAATGCTTCGACTGGCAGGCCCGCAACAAGTTGTGCCCATGAAGGGCGAGAAAAACTATCTCGTTTACATCCCGCTTGGCGTGGGCGTAGTGATTCCGCCGTGGAATTTTCCGGCGGCCATTGCCGCAGGCATGACCATGGCTTCGCTCGTCACCGGAAACACCGTCGTCCTTAAGCCGGCGGGTGACACGCCCACCGTGGCCGCGAAATTTGTGGAGATCGCCTACGAAGCCGGCATTCCGAAGGACGCACTCAGCTTTTTGACAGGCCCCGGAGCCGAGATCGGTGACGTCCTCGTGCGACATCCCAAAACACGGTACATCGCCTTTACCGGCTCCAAAGAAGTAGGGCTGCGCATCAGCGAACTCGCTGGCAAAACCGTTCCTGGACAAATCTGGATCAAGCGCACCGTGCTCGAGATGGGCGGAAAAGATTCCATCATCGTCGACGAAGAAGGCGACGTGGACGCCGCTGTCGAAGGCGTGGCACAAGCCGCTTTTGGTTACCAGGGGCAGAAGTGCTCGGCGTGTTCGCGAGCTATCGTTTCCGAAAAAGTCTACGATTCGTTCGTTGAAAAGCTTGTCAACCGTACCAAAAAAATCGCCCTCGGCCCCAGCGAAGATCCCAACAATTACATGGGCCCGGTCGTAAGCAAGTCCGCCATGAACACGATTCTGAATTACATCGAAGTTGGCAAGAAGGAAGGGAAGCTGCTCCACGGTGGCGGCCGTGCGCCGGGCGACGGCTACTTCATCCAACCGACGATCATTGCCGACGTCGACCCCAAAGCCCGCATCTCGCAGGAAGAAATCTTTGGTCCGGTGCTGGCCGTAATCAAGGCGAAAGATTTCGATCAGGCTCTCGATATCGCCAACAACACCGAATTCGGTCTAACTGGCGGCGTTTACTCGAAGAATCCAGCGAAGCTCGAAAAGGCGCAGGAAACTTTCCACGTTGGCAACCTCTATCTAAACCGCAAATGTACTGGAGCCATGGTCGGCGCGCATCCCTTCGGCGGCTTCAACATGTCCGGAACCGATTCCAAAGCGGGCGGAAGAGACTACTTGCTGCTTTTCCTGCAGGCAAAAACTGTCGCCGAAAAAGTGGCCAACTAAGAACTGGACGAGCTCGCGGCCGCATTCCTGCGCCGCGACACCCATTTCAGTACGAGAAACAACGGGTAACTCAAGGCCAGCATCAACAGAGCGCGAGGCGCATTTTTCTTGTCCGTCAAAATCGAGCAGACAAGAAACACAACCGACGCGGCCAACGCAATTCCTGTCGTCCACGGATACCCCCACGCCCGGTACGGCCGCGGCATCTCCGGTTCTTTCCGGCGCAACACGAAGACCGACGCATACGTCAGCGTGTAATTCGCCACAAAGAAAAACGACAACATGGCGATTACCTGTTCGAACGAGCCCAGCACAAAAAGAACACCGGCAATCGTGCTCAGGAGTAGCGCAAGCGCCGGCGTTCCGCCCGCATTCACTTTCGCGAATGGCCGGAAAAACAAGCCGTCACAGCTCATCGCGTAAAGCGTCCGCGAACAGAAAAGCTGATTGGCGTTGAGGCAACTCAGCATTGAGATGATCATGATCGACCGGATAATGGGATCGCCGTATGGGCCGAAGATGCGCATCGCAACCGTGCCCAGGGAAAAATCATTTCCCGCGATTTCGTTCAGCGGAAGAACATAAAGCACGGCCAGATTTAAGAGCAGGTAAATCCCCATGATGGAAAAAACGCTGCCGAAAATCGCGCGGGGAATATCGCGGCCCGGGTTGCGAACTTCCTCTCCGAAATAGATCACCCCGTCCCAGCCGTCAATTGTGTAGAAGACAGCCTGCAATCCGAGCATGATGGCCACGGCGAGCGGCCAGCCGCCAGGCATCGAGGGGAGAACGCTGTTTGAAAGAGGAGCAGAGGCGCGCGCGTGGCCGCCGAGAGCAAAACAGGCTATAACCAGAATAATGAACGCGGCGGACTTGATCGCCGCGGTCATCAGTTGCGTGCTGCGGCCCCAGCGGATTCCGCGCCACTGCAAGATGCCGAAGCCCACGATGACCGTGACGGCAATCGTTTTTACGTTGCCCGCTAGCATGGGAAAAAGATCGCCGCTGTATTCGGCAATCACAATCCCCACTGCGGCCGCCGTGCCGCATGTCGAGAGCCAGTCGCTCCACCCAACGATGAATCCCGCGTATTCGCCAATCGCGCGGCGCGAAAAATTGTATTGCCCGCCGCTGCGCGGAATCGATGCGCCCAGCTCCGCCATCGAGGACGCGCCGAAAAGCGCATACATTCCTCCGATGATCCACACGCCTAGAAACAGCCACGCGTTTGGAAGAAGTTTGGCGATGTCGCCCGGCGTTCGAACGATGCCCGCGGAAATGGTATTGCCCACCGCCGCGGCGATGCCGAACCACATGCCAAGCACCTGCAGCAGCTTTCCGCGGCTGCGCGTTGACCCTGCCGCTACGGCGCCGGTGCTGGTGGAAGACTCGGCCGATGTGTTAGACAATGTGGAGTCTCAGGTGTGTATCGGAAACTCCGCCATCATAATGGCGACGCGGCAAAATGCAAGCTGGAAGTCGGCCTTTCGAAGAATGGCCGCGAAGGGGTTCGTTCCAATCGATCAGGGAGGCTGCGGACTTGGAAGTGAATCGCGCGCCGGCAATTGATACGGAGATGACCGCACGGCTCGATGCGAACGGTGATGCATCGCCTGCGGATGTGTCCGTCGTTATTCCTTGCTTGAACGAAGCGAACTCTATTTCGTTTTGTGTGGAAAAGGCCATGAAGTCTTTTCAGGCCGCCGGACTGCGCGGAGAAGTAATTGTTGCCGACAACGGCTCCACGGACGGCTCAATCGAAATTGCCGAGAAGCTCGGCGCTCGCGTGGTTCGCGTCGTGCAGCGTGGCTATGGTGCAGCGCTGCGTGCGGGAATTTCCGCAGCGCGCGGTGCCTTCATCATCATGGGCGACGCCGACGACAGCTACGACTTCAGCGAAGTGCCCCGCTTCGTCGAAAAGTGGCGGCAGGGTTACGACGTGGTGATGGGAAATCGCTTTCGCGGAGAAATCAAACCCGGCGCAATGCCCTGGCACCACAAATACGTCGGCAATCCTGTTCTCACCTCAGTCCTGAATCTTTTTTTTCACGCAGGGATCGGCGACAGTCACTGCGGCATGCGCGGTTTCACGCGCGCCGTTTACGACCGTATGGACTTGCGCAGCACGGGCATGGAATTTGCATCCGAGTTTGTCATCAAGGCCGCGCAACTCGACGCGCGCATCACGGAAATTCCCATAACCCTTTGGCCAGACAAGCGCGGTCGTCCGCCCCACCTGCGCAGCTTCCGGGATGGCTGGCGGCATCTGCGTTTCATGCTGCTGTATGCTCCGAACTGGCTTTTTCTGCTGCCTGGCGCGTCGCTGGTGTTTCTCGGCCTTTTTATTGTTTTCTGGCTACTGCCGGGACCGCGAAGTATTTCGCCGCACGTCGTTCTCGATATTCACACGATGATCTTCGGCGTGATTTTCACGCTTCTCGGCGTGCAAATTCTTTCGATCGGATCGTTTGCAAAAGTCTTTAGCTATTCCGAGCGTTTCGACCGCAACACTGTGTCGCTCAAGCGCGTGTTAAAACGCGTCACGCTCGAAACTGGACTGCTTCTCGGCGGCGCGCTTTTTCTCGCTGGATTTGCGGGATGTGCTTGGGTCACCTGGCAGTGGGCCGCCAGCGGCTTTGGTCCGCTCGCTCAGGTCCGCCAGGTTCTTTTCTGGTCGATGTGGCTATTTCTCGGCGTTCAAGTAATTTTCGCTTCTTTTTTTCTGAGTATGCTCGGCATCAGCCGCGGCACCTATATCGGTGACTACGACCTAAAATAAATGCCTTACACCGGGATCGACCATTTCATTGCAAGGCTCCGTTTCCGCGCCGCCTATCCCCATATACGTCCCGGCTCGCGCGTTTGCGATCTCGGTTGCGGTTTGGAGGCGGCTTTTTTGGATTACGCCTCCGACCGCATCGCCACGGGCGTTGGTGTCGATGATCAGGTTGCAGACGGCGTGCAAGGCCGCTGGCAGCGCGTGCGCGGCGATCTGCGTTCGCCGCTACCCCTGCCGGATGGCACCTTCGATCACGTCGTGATGCTCGCTGTTCTAGAACATCTCACCGAACCCGACAAGGTGCTACGCGAGGCCTTCCGCATCCTCCGACCCGGCAGTTCCTTGATTATGACGTGGCCATCGGCGATGGTCGATCCGATACTTCGTGTGTTGCACGGGTTGCACCTTGTGAGCGACGAGATGGAAAGCGACGAACACCAAAAGCGCATTCCCGTCGAAACGCTGGAACAAATGCTCCGTCGAATCGGCTTTCAGAAATTCATTCATCGCTACTTTGAATTTGGCCTCAACAATCTGATGGTGGCTTTCCGCTAGGATTGGCGGCTCTGTAAAGGGCCAGCAGAGAATTACTGATCTGGCGGCGGGGTGTACGGCTTGAGTTCGGTATTGTCGAGGTCAGGTTCGACAATCCAGATTTGGCGGTCCTTGAAGTACGCGAAAAGTCTGGCGTTTTGGTCAGCGTCCAGTTCGCGCGCCCAAATGACTTTGGAGCCGTCGATGTCGGCGCCGTTGTAAACCCATTCGTCGTGGATGTTGTGATCATCGGAATAGCGAACGACGATGAGGTGTTTTCCCGGCGTCGCCAGAAGCTGTTTGGTCACGGCAACGCGGCTCGGATCACCCGTGCAGGTCCACCATAGAGGATCGCAGGAGCGGCGCGCAATGCTAACGCATGTGCTTAGCACGAGCAGCAGAACGAGCGCGCGAGACAGCGCTACGCCTGCCGGGCGCGCTTTCCATTTCATGATGCGCAGATGGCGCACGGCTTGCGCCAACAAAGCGTAAATGATGCAAGTAACCGGTGCCGCGTAGTGCGGCGCGGACCAAATCACGGCAAAAACTCCAGCGAGGCACAGGAAAAGTGTGACGATTAGCAGCCGCATCCGGCGATCGCGGAATGCAAACGGCAGCGCGGGGAGCAGGAAAACCACGCCGGGCCAAAAAAATTCCACGCCCATTCTCGCCAGTTTTTCGGCCGTCACATCGCGCGCATCCTTCCACGTGGTGTGGTAGTCCTCTCGCTCCCAGCCGTTATAGAAATCCTCGAATTGCTGATTGTGGTAAGTAAGTTCGGGCTTGAGGTGCTCCCATAGAAACAGCGGCGTCGAATGATACGTGCGCGTGTTTAGAACATGCGGCATAAGAAGCGCGTTTCCTGTCAGCCGCCAGTCGTAATAACCGACGAATCCCAGAGACAGAACCAGGACGGCGAAGAGAGGCAAGAACACGATTCGAATCCGCGCTCCCGCTGAGGCGCGGGATTTTGTTTTTCCAACCAGCCACCAGAGCAACCACAATCCCGCTGGAACACAAAACAGAAACCCTTCGTAAGGCCTGCTGTTCGCAAGAATGGCAACCCCCAGCCCGAGCAGCAGGGCACTGCTTAAACTGGCCCGCCGCAAGATGCGCGCCAGGCCCCCCAGTACAAGCGCTCCTCCGGCGCCCGCCACGGCCCCACCCCAATAGCTGTTCATCCAATAACTCGCGATTCCCAAATTCAATCCAGCGAACACGCCGCCCAATAACGCCCATCGCCCCGGCATCCACGCTTGCAGCATCCAGAGGATCGCGGCACACATGGCGGCATCGCTCAGCAGCACGCCGATCCATGGATTGCCAAGCAACTGTCCGATGGCCATTACGAAACCCTGCGCCGGCGGATACATCGAGGAATAGGTCGGAAACCAATTCACGTGAAACGTTTCGAAGCTCATCCACATCGGGTGAGTCGGATTTGCCAGGCGGCCGTGCGCGAAAGTATCTGCCATCAGCAAGTAACTGAATTCGTCGTGAATTCCCGGTATAGGAACCGGCAAGAGGGGCAATACCGCCAGGCGGATGACCACGATGCCGAAAAACATCACACAAACAGCAAGCACTTTGCGCTTGGCGAAACGTGAGAGTGCCTGCTCTATTTTTTCAAACGCACTGCCGCCAATACTCGGTCTCCACAAGGCCAACAATCCGAGGAGAAGAGTAAACAGGAGCGCAATTTCCGCTGATGGCCAGAAGTGGGTATCCGATTGGCTTCCGAGTGGATTCATTTAACGAAAAAAGATTCCGATTTGGCTCGCTCTTGCAGCGCGAGCGTGTGGAAACGTTTCGTAATCATCGTGCAGGGATTCTAGCGTATTGAGGGGCGATCAGCGCTCGATTTCCATCTCGACGTTTTCCTCAGGCGCGGCTGGGTTTGTGCGATTGGCACGGGGCTCCGTGAAATCCGCAAGCTCAAGTCTCAGGTTTCCGGCGTTTGACGAAAACAGAAGGCCAGTTTCAAAATCCACGACGCCTGAGCGAATAAGCTTGTCAATTTCTCCATCAAAGTGCTGCATTCCTTCCGTGTCGCCGTCGCGCATGGCATCAAGTAAGGACTTGCCTTCGGTCTCTCCCTTTTCAATGTAATCGCGCGTGCGCATTGTAGACTTCAGAATTTCAATCGCCGCGATCCTGCCTTTTCCGTCTTTTCGAGGGAGAAGACGCTGAGAAACGATGCAACGGAATGCTTTTGAAAACCGATTGCGTATGGCTAGTTGATCAGCAAGAGGAAAAGCGCCCACGATTCGCTCGATGGTCTTTGCCGCATCGATGGTGTGCAAGGTGGACATTACAAGGTGCCCTGTCTCCGCCGCCTCCAAAGCGATTTCAATCGTTTCGCGGTCGCGCATCTCGCCAACCAGAATGACCTTGGGAGCCTGGCGGAGCGCGCCGCGCAACGCGAGAGCAAATGTTGGCGTGTCGCTGTGTAGTTCGCGCTGGTGAATAGTAGCTTTTTTATGTTTGTGGAGAAATTCGATCGGATCCTCGATTGTCAGGATGTGATAAGCCTTCTCCGTGTTCATCATGTCAATGATCGCGGCAAGGGTGGAAGATTTTCCCGATCCCGTTGGACCGGTTACCAGGACAATGCCGTTCTTCAGCTGCACGATCTCTTTCAACTGCGGCGGCAGGTGTAGCTCTTCAAATCCAGGAATCGCGTCGGGGATTACGCGCATAACGACTGCGATGCTCCCCCGCTGCCGAAAAATATTTACGCGAAACCTGCCCACGCCGGAAACGCCGTAGGACAGGTCCGCTGAGCCGTCTCGCTCCAGCTTCCCGATGGCGTGTTCGTTCTTGTCCATCAGATCTTCGGCGAGCCACTGGGTATCCTGCGGCGTCAAGCGCTCAAGGCCTTTGAACTTCAGCTCCACGAGCTGCCCGCTGATCTCAATTTGCGGGGCGCGACCCGGTGAAAAAATTAGGTCACTCACATGACCACGAGCCTTCAACATGGCGGCGATGAGCTGCGCCGTGTCAAATTTGCGTTGCGCGGAGGCCACTTGAGATGGTGCCACTTGCGCTGGTGCTACTTGAGTAGGAGTTCCCATAGATCCTTAACCAGGTCACCTGAGGGAAAGGGATAGGTCGAACGAGTAACGGCAATAGCGATTATAGCGAGAGGACCGTTTAACCCGCGACATGACTCTCGGTAGACGTGCCTAAGGGTAATTGGAAGAAATGAAAACAGTCCACGGCCCTGCGCCGTACGCCCGTCTGAACCGCGCGGCTCCCTGAACGAGCACGCAGCCACATCGTTCGCGAATGACACACTGGCGCCATTCTGGGTTAGGATGCTCGGCGCGATTAGATTGCCACGGACACTATTTGGAAGCCCTGTCGATAAAGCTGGCGATGTTTGTCTTGAGCTTCGCGAGATCCTCGTCGCGCAGATACATCATGTGGCCCGCATCGTAATACTGCAGGTGGATATTTTTCTGCAGCTTTTCCGGAAGACCCAGATGCTCCATCGTATATTCCGTGGCGTAGAACGGCGTGGCCAAATCGTACAATCCGTTTTCGACTTCGATTTGCAAATGCGGATTGGTGAGCATTGCCTGGATCAGATCGCCTTCGACATTCGGTGAACCGGGAAAGCCAAAATTGTCGCCGCTACGATGTTTCCAGTCCCAATTGTTGCCTGCTTCGTCGGAGCCGGTGTGGTAGACCTTGTCTTGGCCGAACTTCAGCTCTTCGCGAACGTAAGTGTTGAAGGCCGCCGTGAAAGGCCCGGTGATCGAAGTGTCTTGTGGATCGTATTCCGCGTATTCGCCGAGCAGATCGTAGCTGTAGCCTGAGAAGCGGGCATCGAGTCGGCCGGTGGTCAAGCCCCGGCTGCGCTGCAACTCCTTCATGAACTGCGGAAGGTTTACGCGGAGGTCGGCTTTGATCAGGTAGTCTTCGCTCAATCCGGTGTAGCGGGAAAGTTGCTTAGCCACCTCGGATTTTTCCGCGGCGCCCAGCTTCGCTCCTTTCACTAGAGCGTTCAGATATCCCGTTTGCGCAAAGTTTCGCGCTTCTTCAAGAAATCCGGCCAGATTCTCCGGGCGATCCTTCAACACTTTGTGATACCACGCCGTCGCCGCGTAGCTGGGCAGATAAAAAACGTAAGGCATGTCTTCGCCGGGATTGAACGAAATCGTTCCGAGGTCCAGCACCGAAGAGATGAGCACGATGCCATTGAAATCCATGCCATCATGCGATTGGAGATAGCTCGATAGCGCCGCTGAGCGGAATGTGCCGTAACTTTCGCCAATCAAAAACTTCGGCGAATTCCAGCGGTTGTTGCGGCTCACATACGTATTGATGAATTGCGCGAGCGACTTCACATCCTGGTCCACGCCCCAAAAATCCTTATCCTGCGCTTTGCCCACGGCGTGGCTGAAGCCGGTGCCCACCGGGTCGACGAAAACCAAATCCGTCTTATCGAGAAGGCAATTCGCGTTGTCTGTGAGCTTGTAAGGCGCGGGTGGCGTCGCGTCGGCGTTCACGGTCACGACGCGCTTCGGCGAAAAAGAACCCATGTGCAGCCACACGGATGAGGAGCCCGGGCCTCCGTTGTAGACGAAGGCAATCGGGCGCGTGCTCGGATCCTTCACGTCGCTGCGCGTATAGGCCGTCGAGTAGAGCAGCGCGATGGGCTCGTCCTTTTCGTTTTTCAGGAGAATCGTTGCTGCCGTCGCCTTGTAGGGAATCGTTTGCGAGCCGAGTTTGATCGAGTGCTCCGTGACGGAAGATTCTTCTTTCGGTGCAGGTGCTGCTGCAGCTGCTGCATCTGCGGGTTTGTCCGCGGGTTTTGCGTCTTTGTCCTGAGCTGGCACGCTTAAAGGCAACACAGCAAAAAATAAAACCGACGTCAGGAAAAACTTGCAGCACTTCGAAATGCGCATCGCGACATTCCCCCATCTGATTGAATTAGGCCACTCGGCGAAACGCAGAATTGTATCTCTTTTTTCTTCGGCCCCGCTCTACTTCTTCTCTTGCAGGCGAAACGTGAGGCCGGCAGTTTGCCTCTGTGGATTGAGAGAAAGCGCGCTCAAATCGTCCACGATCCAATCCGCTCCTGCGCTTAGAAGTTCTTCCTCCGCAGAAGTGGTGCGTAACCCGAGCACGCGCGCGCCAGCCGCTTTGCCCGAGCGAACGCCCGAAACTGCATCCTCAGCAACAAGACAGTCCGCCGGCGAAATTCCAAGAACCTCCGCGCCTTTTTGATACGGATCGGGGAAGGGTTTGCCCCGCGGGAGATCGCTCGCAGTGACCAGATGCTCCGGGACCGGTAATCCAGCCGCGCGCAAGCGCACCACGGCTAGTCGGCGACTTGCGGAGGTCACGACCGTCCAGCGCGCTTCCGGAATCGATTGCAAGAGCTCCAACGCTCCAGGGAGCGCCACCACATCCGCGATGTCCTCAATTTCGCCGCGTTCGACTTCACGGTTTTCGGCATCGTGATCGCCGTCTGGTAGCAACTCGCGAATCGTAGCGATGCTCGGCCGGCCGTGCGCTTTTCGCACGACTTCGTCTGGATCGAAGCCGTGATGGCGGGCCCATACTGTCCAAACCCGCGCAACCGCGGGCGTGGAATCCACAAGCACGCCATCCATGTCGAACAATACCGCGCCACATTGAATCAAGACCATTGTCTGAGTTATCCACCTCTCGCCAAAAATGCCGGCACGAAAGGCTCTTAGACTACTGGAGTCGAGGAAAACAGGGAAGGTTGGCTTCTACCGTGGCGCCCGGGGACCCGTTCGGTCCGGCGCGTCCACGCCGTCTGGCTTCTTGGGAAGCCCGCCAAACTTGACTTAGCCTAGTAACTTAGTCTAATGTGAATCTATGAAGCCTGTGAATACTCACGAAGCCAAGACCCAGTTTTCACGGCTCTTGCAGCGCGTGATAGCCGGCGAAGAAATCACTATTGCAAACCGTGGCGTTCCTGTGGCCCGGCTAGTCCCAGTGGCTTCGGCCGGTGGACGGCGAAAACTTGGATTGTTCGCGGGCCAAATGAGTATCTCGCAGGACTTTGACGCGCCCCTGCCGGAGGAACTGATCGCCGCATTCGAAGGAAACAGGAAGCGGCTGAAAAAGAAAGCATGATGTATCTGTTGGATACGAGCATCTTCTTATGGAGTCTGGGGGCCGAGCATAAGCTGAACCAAAAAGCTCGGGACTTGCTCTCCTCCAGCGCGGCCGAACTTTACCTTTCCTCAGCTAGTTCCTGGGAAATTTCTATTAAGTTCGCACTTGGATCGCTCGCTCTGCCAAAGCCGCCCTCCCAATTTGTTCCGAACGCAATCGGTTTGCTGGCCCTCCGCTCTCTGGACATCACCCATTTCCATTCCCTCGCGGCCGGCGAACTCCCACCTCATCACCGTGATCCCTTTGACCGCATGCTCATCGCCCAAGCTCGCATGGAAAATATGTTGCTCCTTACGGCGGACCGCACCTTCCTCAGGTACGAAGTGAAGATCATGTTTTGTGGGAAGTAAATGAGCTCAGAGTGGGTTGGGGTGGGAGACGGGGATTGAACCCGCGACATTCGGTGCCACAGACCGACGCTCTACCAGCTGAGCTACTCCCACCACCGTTCGATTTATCTAGTTTACGCTACTTTCGCGCGGCGGAAAAGCGCCTCAGAATTACCTCCGCCGGGCAAAGCCTCTCGGCCTAACTCCGAAGAATGTGCTTCCGCATATTGGCGCCGCTTTCCATGAACCTAAGCACCCCCGCCGAACATCCAATTTTCGTTGAAGGGATTGCAAGAAGCAGGTACAAACGCTTACAGTACGCTATGCAAAACTCACCCCAGGCCTGAGGACCCACTGTTCCGCATCTGTTCTCCGTGGCTGCTGGGAGCGGCCTTCCGGGAGTATTTGCTGCTGATGTAGCGCTTTGAACCTTTGCAGGCAGCCTGGCGAATTGGTCGTTGCTTTTCCTGCCGGGCGAGATTCGGCTTAAGTCTTTGCAGAGTTGGCTGAAACTTATGTGTGCAAGCGATGTCCCCTCTCCGGAGGGGAAGCAAAGCCAGTGGCGAAATTGAGTTTCACATGAAAATCCTCCATCCAGCGCGGCGAAGCAAAGCCAGGGAACGTAACGGCGACTTGAGCCGTGGCTTGCTGCTGCGGCTGGAGTTGCCGAGCGATCCCAGTTTGCTGTGTGCGGTACGCGGAGCCGTAGAACGCTTGACGGAATCGTTCGGGTTTTCCGCGCCGGATTGCCGTGCAGTCACGCGCGCTGTCGACGAAGCACTCACCAACATCATCCGGCACGCGTACAACGGACGGCCCGACCGGCCGATTGAAATGTTCTTTCGTTCCGTTCACCGGCACGCCAATGATAAGAAGTCTGAGGGGCTTGAGATATTGCTGTGTGATCGAGGGCCGTCCATCGAGCGGGCGCAGTTATGCATGCGTGCGCTCGAAGAGGTAAAGCCGGGCGGACTCGGACTGCATTTCATTCAACAGAGCATGGACGTCGTCGAATACAAGCGCGCGAAGGGGACCAACCGTCTCCGCTTGGTCAAGTACATTCGCGGCCCGAAGCAAGAAGTGAACTCGTAAGAGCTAGAAGGAGAATACACTGTGCAGATTTCCAGTCGGCAGCTCGATAAGACCACGATTTTCGATGTGTCGGGAGACATCGACCTGGCGAACTCACCCGCGGTTCGAAAAGCCCTTTTGAAAGAAGTGCGGGACAATCGCACCCCCCGCGTGGTCATGAACCTCAGCAAGGTGCGTTACATCGATAGCTCGGGCGTGGCTTCCCTGGTCGAAGGTCTGAAAGCGTCGCGTGACGTCGGCTCGCGCTTCATCTTGTTCGGCTTGAGCACCTCCGCGCGAGAAGTTTTGCAGCTTTCGCGCTTACTTAAGATTTTTGAAGTTTACGATAACGAAGAGCAGGCGCTGGCAGGCTAACAAGTTTATTTCAGGGTGGCGGATTTTCCCGAGTTTCATTGAATTGTGTAACAAGGAATTGATTCGGACAGAATAGCGATGCAATTCGTGTCACAAATCGGCGGCAGCGTAACGAATAGCCTCGCCTATGTCGGTTCACTCGCGTCACTCGGCGGCCGTGCGGCCTATTACGCCTTCGTGGGGCCATTCCAGGGAAAGCCGCTGCGTGTGCAGCGCGCCGTATCGCAGGCCATGGACGTGGGCGTTCGCGCTCTGCCGATTCTCTCGCTGATTACATTCTTTATAGGATTAATTCTCGCGCTTCAGGCTGCCTATGAGCTGCGCCGGTTTGGAGCGATGAACTATGTCGCCACGGCCGTTGCGATTTCGATGTCGCGCGAACTTGGCCCACTCATCACCGCCATCGTGGTGATAGGCCGTTCGGGCTCGGCTTTCGCTGCCGAGATCGGCACCATGAAAGTCACGGAAGAAATCGACGCCCTCGAAACGATGGCCATTAGCCCCATCCGCTTTTTGGTCACCCCTAAATTTTTAGCCATGATTCTCATGTTGCCCTGTCTCACGATTTGGGCCAACGCCATGGGCATTCTCGGTGGCTCGCTTTTCGGCGTAGCCCAGGCCGATTTTACATTTTTCCGCTATATTCAAGTCTCGCTGGATTCGCTGCTTCTGCGGGACATTATGACCGGGCTTGTGAAAAGCGTGATGTTTGGCATCACCATCACCGCCGTCGGATGCCAAGAGGGACTAGACACGGGCGCGGGCGCGGAGCAAGTCGGTCGCTCAACCACCCGGGCCGTTGTGGTGTCGATTTTTCTTGTTGTGCTTGTGGATCTGGTTTTCACGACCCTGTTCTTTTTTATCAGCGGCAGTTAGGGAAGAGTGACCTTGGCAACAGAAATGGAAACCCCGGATTCGCTCGATTCGCAGGTGATGCTCTCGCTGCGCGATGTGCGCGTGAGTTATGGCGAGGTCGAGATTCTCCACGGCATCACGTTTGACGTGAAGCGCGGCGAGACGCTTGTCATTCTCGGAGGCTCCGGCTCGGGCAAAAGCACTCTATTGCGGACTTTGGTCGGCCTTGAAAAAGCGAGTTCCGGCGAAATCTGGATTAAAGGCCAAAACATCGCCGCTATCCCCGATTCGGAAATGGACGAAATTCGCAAAAAGATTGGCATGTCGTTTCAGGGCGGCGCGCTCTTTGGTTCGATGACCGTCGGTGAAAATGTGGCTCTGCCGCTGCGGGAGCACACCAAGCTCGAAGACTCCACGATTGAAATCATGCTGCGTCTAAAACTCGAGCAGGTCGGCCTCGCCGGGTTCGAGTATTACATGCCGTCGCAGCTCAGCGGCGGCATGAAGAAGCGCGCCGCTGTTGCTCGTGCTCTGGCCATGGACCCGGAGATTCTCTTCTTCGATGAACCGTCCGCAGGGTTGGATCCGATTATCGCCGCCGGCATCGACCAGTTGATTCTCGAATTAAAGCAGGCGTTCCGCATGACCATCATCGTGGTCACTCACGAATTGGCCAGCGCCTACTTGATCGCCGATCGCATGGTGCTCATCGACAAAGGCCATGTCGTGGCCATGGGCACAACCGCGGAAATGCGCGCGAGCACGCAGCCGCGCGTTCGGCAATTTCTGGACCGCGTGCCCGAGCCGGAAGTGGCCCGCGAAATGGATTATCTGCAAATGCTCACGCAAGACCGCCGCTTGTGATGAGCGCCAGCAGGGGAAAGAGGACGCGATGGCAGGGAAGCGCGACCAGGTTTTTGTAGGGCTTTTCGTTATTGTCGCGGCCGCGGTTTTGATCGGCATGGTTTTTGCCATCTCGGGTGTGTTTGGCCGCACCGCGAAGACCTATCATGCTTACTTTCCATTCGCCGGCGGACTCGAGCAGGGCGCTACCGTCCGTTACGCGGGTGGCCCCAAAGTGGGACGTGTGGATAAGTTGGTTATCGACCCAAAAAATCCCGCACAGATCGACGTGATTTTCAGCGTGCAAACCGATCTCCCCGTTAAGACCGACAGTCACGCAAAGATCATGAGCATGAGTCCCTTGGGAGACAATCATCTGGAGATTTACCCGGGCGGCGCCCAAACCGCTCTTGCTCCGCCAGGCTCCTTGTTGCCTTCGGATCCTTACCTCGATTTCAACGCCCTCACTGCTCAAATCAACGACCTGGCACCGCAAGCGAAGCAACTCATCCAATCGCTAAACGATCGCGCCACGGAACTGAAAGTGACCGTGGAGCGCGTCAATGACCTGCTCAACGAACAGAACCGCGCAAATCTTTCCGCCACTCTCGCGGACACCCGCGGCCTGATCGAAGAAAACCGCCCGGAAATAAAGTCCACCATCCAGCATTTCAATGCTGTGAGCCAGAAAATCGAACCGCTTCTTCAGGATATGCACAAGACTTTGGAACAAGCTGATAAATCCCTCTCCCGTATAGACGAAGTGCTTGGAGAAAACCGCGCCGATGTGCGCCAGGCGGTCGTCGAGCTTCGCAAATCCTTGACGACGCTCACCGATATCACCGGGCGTGTCGACCAGACGCTCGACGTCAACTCCGAAAACATCGACGAGCTTCTCGACAATTTCCGCCGCGTCTCTCAAAATCTCAAGGAATTCACGGAGACCATCAAGAAGCGTCCCTACACTCTCATTCGCGCGACGAATCCCCCTGACCACAAACCCGGTGAGCACCAATGAAGCGAGGAAATGAAGAACTCATGACGAGAGCCACTGAACCGCCCAGCCAACTGGCCTGCGAAGGCCGCCAACTTTCGACTCTCCGAACGACGATGACGGCGAAAATCATGCTCGTGCTGGCCGTGGGTTTGACGGCTGGATGCGGTGCCACCCGGCCGAGCAAATACTATCAGCTCACAGTTCCTGGCGACCTGGCGCCCGCCGCCAACCCCAATCCAGTTCCAATCACGCTCCTGATCGGGCGTCTCACCGGTCCAGCGCTCTATCGCGCGGACCAAATTGTCTACACAACCGGTGGCGAAAGCATGGGGACCTACGAATATCAACGTTGGTCGGAACCTCCCACGGAGTTGATCGCGGAAGTCATTCTTCGGCAGTTCCGCGCCTCCGGCCATTATCGCGGGGTGTATACCCTGCGAAGCGATATTCGCGGAGACTTTCTCTTGCACGGGCGGCTCTATGATTTCAAGGAAGTCTCCGGCCCCTCCATCGTTGGCCGCGTCACCATGGAATTGGAGCTCCGCAGCATCAAGACGGGCACCTCGCTTTGGACCCACTTTTACACGCATGATGAACCCGTCAGTGGAAAAGAGGTCGCCGCCGTTGTTGCGGCCCTCGATAAAAACGTCCAGCAGGCCGTAGCTGAATTCCGCTCCAGCCTCGATCAATACTTTGCAGAACATCCGCCCGCGCAGCCCGCGCCGTAGCCCCAGCCCCATTCCTTTCGACCACTCGCTGCCAGGAATTCCGTAGGGGCACGGCATGCCGTGCCCGTCTTACTGGTTTTTTCGATCAGTTGCGGCGGCGAGCGTTCTCAGCCCAAGCGCCGCAGCGTCAGCAGCGTAACGTCGTCGTCAAGCTCCGGGCTACCTCGGTGAAGTTGCACGCCTTCCAGTAACGCCGCGGAAAAATCGGGAAGCCGGACGGGCCCCGGTAATTTCGCCAGCGCCGTTTCCGCCAATTGCAGGAATCCTCGCGGCGTCAGTTGTTCGCCAGCGGGTGATTCCGCCTCCGTGGCTCCATCGGAAAACGCCAGAATCATGTCGCCCGGTCGAAGCTGGATGCTCTGCTCGCTATACATTTCACCCGTGACGAACCCGAGCGGCAGATTCTCCATCCCTTCGCCCAACTCGAAAAACTTTCCCTCGCGCGCCCGCCAAAGCAGCATCCGCGGATGCGCCGCGTACGCGAAATTGAATTCTCCGGTCCCGCCATCGAATGTCCCGGTCACCACGGTTGTCAGCCGCAGCGGGCCTTTCGATTTCTCCGCATCCAGCGTAAATTCATCATTCAGCGAAGCCAGCAACCCCGCCGTATCCCGAACATCCTGAAATTTGTGCAACAAGTGATGGACGTGCCGCGCCACCCCGCTAGCCACATACCCATGCCCCACGCAATCCGCCAGCACCACCCGCGCAATATTGTCGCTGCAAGAAAACACTGCGGAGAGGTCCCCGCCTCTATCCGCGCCTGAAGGTATAGCTATAACATCCGCTTCCAACCCCGCCAGCTCCAGCGTACGATGCGCCTTCTCGTTTCCCGCCCACAATTCCATGCACCCAAACGGTCGCGCCGCCGACGTCGTACACACAAATGCTTCCGGTTCCATCTTCTTAAATTTCATAACATTTTGATGCTCGCACCCGTCAAACCGCTACGCGCCCGCGGGATGCTCGGTCCCTGACGAGATTGCTGAACATCTCGGACAAGGACGTAAGTCTGAATCAGGGCGTAGGTTTTCTCGCAGCTGTGCGACGTTCCCAATCTTCTCTCGTTTCGTCGGCACACTCTCGAAAGATATCCCGTCCAAACTTCCGAACGGCTGCAGCCGAACTGATCTTGTCATATTCGTCTGCATACGTAACGAGCGATTGCGAGACGATGCAATCAGCCACCCTGTGAATGCGGATGCCGTAGCGCTGACTCAGCAGACCGTAATAATCTCGACCCCATGGCGGTGGCAGGCCATAAACCACCATTGTGTATTTTCCCATTCCGAGGTCAAGTCGTGCAGCGAGTTGGCCACGAGCCGCAGCAAAGGGCCACGGCCAGGTAATCCACCACACTATTATCAAGCCCAGAGAAGCCAGGATTGCGCGGAGTTTCATGCGATCCTTGAAAGGTTGGTCAAACTGCAAAGCCTCTGGCATAGGGTGCCCGCAGGAGGCTCAATCTCCGAAGAGATAGAATAGCACTGGATTGTTAGCTGCAGCCTCCAATTTCATCCAACGACGGCAGCCCCCGCGCATTGCCTAAATCGTCGCAAGCTGGATACGCCGCCTCGCACCCTTTCCACGACTTGCTAGACTATTCAAGAGGAATCGCGTCCCCGCGCATGAGCCCCCATGAAACGGATCGCCGCCATCTCGAGCGGCAAATCGTCTATGCGCGCCCCATTATCGTTTTGCTTTCTATTCTGGCGCTGCTCCAGCAGCCAGATCCCCAGGCCGCCAAGCGCACTATCTCTTTCCTGGTAGCCTATTTGGTCCTTTCTCTCGCAAATATTCCGCTCGAGCGTTTCCTCCGCAAACGCTCCTGGCATTTGCCGATCGCCTGCGATTTGCTAGCCCTCGGCTTCTTCATGTACATCAGCCCGCTGTCCGTCCCCGTCTGGTTTCCCTACCTCTTCGTCTGCTGGGTCGCAGGCATGCGTTGGGGACTCCGCGCCACCATCCCCCTCGCCGGCGCTCTCGCGCTTATCCTCGTTCTTCTCACCGCCGTAAAAGGCGAAATTGGCTGGATGCGCGTCATCGCTTGGGTCGGTCTCGTTGGCGGCACTTTCGCAGGAGGCGCCGCGCTGGCCTTCTTAGCGGATCGCAGCCGCCACTTCGCCTCCCAAAACGACTTCTTCTCCCGCATCACCGCAACCCTCCAGGTTGACCAAGGCCTTGCCGAATCCCTGCGCCTCCTCCTCGACGAACTAGCCCGCGCCTTCGATGTCGAGGTCGCCCTGCTCGCCTATCGCGACACGGACCTCGAACGCATATACCTCTGGCGCCTCAAAGCCGGCGAGAGCGAGCGCCTCGTCCCCGAAAGCTACTCCCTTGCTCGCGCCGACGGCTTCCTCCTCGACGATATGGACGCCACCGTCTGCTGGAACAGCCTCGAGGGCGCAGGCAGCGGCTTCGGCTGGGACCGCCGTGATGGCCGCCGCCTTAACACCCTCCCACGCCTTCCTGGCCCCACCCAACAGGAGCTCCACCTGCACTCCATGCTCTCCGTGACCTTCGACCAGCTCGGCCAGCCCGCCGGCCGCCTCTTCCTCATCAACGGTCGCAAGCCCTTCGAGCGCCCCGACCTTGCCTGGCTCGAGCGCATCGCGCGCCACGTCGGCCCGCCGCTCGAAAACGTCTTTCTCCTCCGCCATCTCCGCGCCCGCGCCATCGAGGGCGAGCGCAGCCGCATCTCCCGCGACCTCCACGACGGCATTCTTCAAACCCTCCTAAGCATCGAGATTCAGCTCGACGTCCTCCGCCGCAGGGTCGCCTCTTCCCCCGACCATGCCGAAGCCAACCTCGGCAACCTCCAGCAAACCGTCAAAAACGAGTCCGCCGAGCTGCGCCGCATGGTCACCGACCTGCGCCCCCTTCGCGTCCAGAGCGCCGATCTCGTCGATTTAATGCAGGGTTTCGCCGAGCGCTACCGCAACGAATCCAGCTTGGCCCTGGACGTCATGATCGAGTCCGCCGACCTCCACGCCCCAGACCGCGTCTGCCGCGAGATTTTCCAGATTTACCGTGAAGCACTCAACAACATAAAAAAGCATGCGAAGGCTTCCCATGTCGTGGTAAAACTGACGCAGGACGACAGTCGCATCGTTTTGGTAGTTGATGACAACGGCGAGGGTTTCAGTTTCGCCGGACGGTTTACTGGGGATGAACTAGACCGTCTGCGATTGGGTCCCATCTCCATCAAGGAGCGTACGCGTACTGTGGGGGGCGTGTTGACTGTAGAGTCAAACCCTGGCCATGGAGCGCGGCTGACCATCGAAGTCCCGCTCGGTTGACATGGCCAAAACTAAACAGCAAATTCGCGTCCTACTAGCGGACGACCACGCGATCTTTCGCGACGGCCTCCGCAAACTCCTTGATTCCGACGAGGACATCACTATCGTCGGCGAAGCCCAGAATGGCGCCGAGTGCATCAAACTCCTCGCCAAACTCAAGCCCGAAATCCTCCTGCTTGATCTCCGCATGCCCGATAAAGACGGTCTCGCGGTCCTCGAAGAAGTGAATTTCGATACGTTGCCCACGCGCGTCATCGTTCTCACCGCAGCCGAAGACGATCGCGATGTAGTCCGCGCCATGCGACTCGGCGCTCGCGGCGTAGTTCTCAAGCAGTCCGCCACGGACTTGCTAGTAAAAAGCATTCACCGCGTTCACGCCGGAGAAATTTGGCTCGACAATCGCATGACCGCCGAAGTGATGAAGGCATTCTCGAAGTCCTCCGAGTCCGGCCCGCGCCGCGAAAAACCTCTTCTCAGCGACCGCGAAAAGGAAATCGTCCAACTCGTCGCCCAGGGTTTCCGCAACAAGGAAATCGGCGAAAAACTTTTCATCAGCGAACAAACCGTAAAAAACCACCTGCACAACATTTTCGACAAACTAGGCGTTTCCGATCGCCTCGAACTAGCTCTCTACGCCATCCACCACCGCCTAATCGACCAGACGTAATCCGCGTAGGGGCACGATACATCGTGCCCGTCCCCGACTGCCGAGATTCGTGCATCACCGCCCATTAAACCAATTTTCGTCCGCGCTCAATGCGCAGTTGGCTCGGCATGAATAGTTTCCGATGCGACCCCGCCCTCTCCCGGCCCTCTTTTTCTGGTCTTTAACCAAATGTCCTGCCCCACATTTCCTTTTTGAACCATGAGTAAGCGGTTGTATGATCGCGCCAACGTTCTGTGATTTTGATCCGCAACTGGTAAAGGAATGCAAATGAACTATTTGAGTCTCGGGCTGGCGGCGCTTGCTGGCACGGTCGCGGCTTTTGCCTTTGGTTTCTTAGTGCTTTGGTTGGTGCCAGGTCTTATCGAAGAAGCTCGCAAGTACCCGGCCGTATTCCGGCCTAAGGAAGAAATGATGAAAGTTATGCCGGTGGGATTCGTCGCAACTTTCCTATCGATCCTGGTCGCCGCCATAATTTTCGCAATGATACATCATGGCCGGTCGGGCATTATAGGAGGTGCGCACTTCGGCGTTCTCCTTGGCGTTTTCGTGGTTTGCGCATTTGTGCTGCACAACTACGTGAACCTGAACATCGGGCTGAAACTCGCTCTGGGACAGGCCGTGGTTTACTTCCTCCAGTGGACTATCGTCGGCGTAGTCATCGGTCTTATTTACAAACCCCTCGCTACACCGTGATCGTGAATATAGCTTTTGAAAAGCTCTCGCCCGCTTCTCGCGCGGGTGCCCCACCCTTGGTTTGTAAGGGTGGGTCTTTGACTTTCGGTTCGTCACTCCATTATTACGCAGGAGGTTTACCTGCCGCAGCATCTTGACGAGGCGCGCCCTCGCTCGCCTTTGCCGGTAGCACCACCGTCCCCGGCTTCGAGAGCCCCTGCGATTCGTAAAACGCATTAAAGAAAAATTTGTAAGCCCCCAGTGACTGCCCACGCCACTGCGGCCGGAACCCCAACAAATAAACGCGCCCCTTGCCGTATTGCACTTCCAGCGCCGCGGCCTTTCCCTGGATCCGCTCTGGATGCAGCAAATAGCCGCTCATCAGCGGGCTCTCATCTTTGGGATATGCCGCTAGGACACGTCCCCGGAAACCCTCCTTGCCCTCGAACGCTGGCCCTCGCTCAAACATCACGATCGGATCGTGTGGCAGCCCCCACGTCGCCGAATGCGCCATATCCTGCACTTCGACCCGCAACAAGCAGCCGGAGCAGAAAAACTCCTCATCCTTCAACCCAGCAAGCACATTCTTCACCGGCAGGCCTAGTCGATCGACGGCGAACACCGATGCCTCGTTAAACGTAATCAGCGTGCCTCCCGCTAATACGAACTCTCGCAGCGCCATCACTCCCAATTCGCCGATTCCTCCCACGTACTCTCCCGGCACGCTGCCGGGTCCGAAACCGCTGAAAATCGCCTCGGGTGAGCCATCGGGAATCAGAATCGCGTCGAACCTCTCCCGCAAATTTCCCGCCTGAATATCTCCGTTGCGCAAGGTAACCGGGTCGAATTTGAAATTTTCTAAAATCCACCGCGTCCATCCCTCATCGATGAACGGAACCCACGCTCGATAGAGCCCGACACGCGCCTTCTTCACGCTAATCGAGTCTTTCGGCGCTGCCGCGACAGCTTTTAGCGCCAGAGAATTTACCTTGGCAATTCCATCGAGTTTCTCGCGCTCGATGCCCGACACCACAATCGCGCCTGTTTCGGTCCCGTCGGAAGTTTCGGTATCTCCAGGTACGAAACTGGCACGGCCTCCGCTCGCCAACACTTCGTTCAACATTTTGAAGCTCGCATTGGATTTGTGGCTCAAGACGTAAACGCTGCCCGTTCCGCTCACGCTCCCCGCGGGCGGCGTGAACTTTTCGAGTTTCTCCAATACGCCGCGCTCCGCCGCTCCAATCGGTTGCAACACTGGTGCGACCTGTACGCCCATCTGCATCGGTAGCGTCCAGCCGGTCACGTCATAGGGTAGCTTCGGCGGGCTGCTCGGTGTTTCGCGCAGATCCGGATAGATCTGTGGCTCGAACAATTCCTTCACCAGTGGCGAGAAAGGCTGATCCATCAGCACCACCCATGTTCCCGGCGCGTATTCGCGGCCGTTCGCGTGGAAGGGTTTCGTGGCTTGTTGCACTTCAATTCCGTTGACCATCAGTTTTTGCACCAGCGTGGCCGTCGTCGGTAGATCCCTCTGCTCTCGCGGAATCACATAACCGAACGGCGCCTCCTTGCGGAACCGCTCGACGTTATCCCGCGCCGCCTGATAGCGGTTGTAGAGGAGCTCTTCGCGGTACTTCGCAGCTGTGTCCAGCACGGACATCGATGCGCCCTCCATGTAATTCACGGCGTCGCGCAGCCGCCACCAGCCGCCTTTCCATGGGCTGCTGTAAAAAACTTCTGAACGCAGCCCGCGCTGCTCCTTCGGGAATTCGTCCACCGGATAAAATCGCGGCGTCGCGTAGCGGTAAAGCGCCGTCTCCGTGAAAAACGAAATGCTATTGCGGAAAATGTGCGTGAAATCCAGGAATCCCGGATACCAGTTGTCGAAGCCTACCCGGTTCACCGCGCCAGGCATGCCGTGCTCATCCAGGTATGCCGCCATGCTCGTCCCCATCACGCTCAGCCAACGCGCCATCAGCGGATGAATGTTCGAAGAAATCGGCTCGACGAACGGCGGAATGAAAATCCGCGTCGGAAATGGTGCCGTTTGGTGGTGACAGTAAAAAATAACGGGATCCCATTCGATCTCCGTCCGCGTCACATCTTGCGACTCCAGCATGTTGTTCATGTAGCCGTCGCGATTGTTGTCGTGCCCCACATATTCTTGGTAGAGGTCTGGCAGCGGGCTCACCTCGTACGTCGTTCCCAAATTCTTGCGATACCACGCCACCACTTCGTTTTGCCCGTCAGGGTTGAGCGTGGGCCATAGCATCAGAATTACGTTGTTCAGGATCGCGTCGACTTCCGGGTCGTTCTGCGAAGAAACCAGCTTGTAGGCCAGATTGATGGACTGCTGAGCGCCCGCCACTTCCGAGGAATGCAGTCCGCCATCGATGTGCACAATGGCTTTGCCTTGCCGCGCAAGTTCATGGGCCTCCGCGTCCGACAAGCCCCGGCCATCGGCCAGTTTCTGTGAAATCTCCTTATATTTGTCCAGGATGGCGAGGTTTTCCGGCGAAGAAATAATCGCGATATCCCAATCAAGGCCCCGTGTTGTTTTGCCGACGTTGATCAGCTTGATGCGGTTCGAACTCGCCGCGAGTTTGCGGAAATACTCGCGAGACTCGTCGTAATTCGCCAGATAGAAGTCATCGCCCGGCTTGTGGCCAAGCACCGATTCCGGCGTAGGCACATTGGGCAACGCGTTCGTCGTTGCAGCGACTTGCGCGCCACAGGGAACCGCGCAAACGAAAACACACAGGAAAACAGCGGGACTGGCGAACGCCAGGGCACATCTCTTTGTTTTGAGCATGCCAGAGGATATCTTCGCGATTTTCCAAAGTAAATACCGCCGCGAAAGCCACAGTACCGGCTACTACTACGCCCCCCGCTTTCTGCAGGATTTACTGGATAGACGGGTAAGCTGCTATCCGCGATTCTAGACATGCGAGGAGAGCAGTGAGACGAGACTCTTCGAGTGATCGAAGAGCCCGGGCTGGGACGGCTCTCTGCTTTCCTCGCATCTAATGATTGATTCTGGAGAGGTTCGTCATGCGGTTTCGATGCCCCAGTTGTCAGAGTGAACGCACCCGTAGGTCCAAGACGAGAGGCTTTTTCGAGGCCTTCTTGGCCAAACTCACCATCAAGCCCTTCCGTTCCCACGATTGCGACTCCCGTTTTTTCCACTCGCACGTAACTCGCAAATCGGAATCGGTCGCCATGGGACACTCGAGTTCGTTCGCCTCCCTTCACAACCAGCCAAGAACGCCAGCCGTCTCGCTCCCAAAGTAACTGACCCACGGCTAAAAAACTTGCCCCTGTGACTGCCAACCGCGCGAATCCCGCGATGGTGTCCTCAAGAGCGGCATGGAGAGCGGCTTATCAGCAAGCTATGACCGCCTGGCGCAACTGGTCGAATCGTCAGTAGTTGCTCGCGCGGAAAAAGGGGAATGACAGCTCGCATCTCGTCGAGCAAGCGAAATCAGGGTAGTGGCTCAGTTTCCGATTAGCCGACTTCCATGATAGGTCTTTGTCAAGAGGGCAAAAGCTCTCCTGACGCGCTACGGAGGAGCGCGGGTGTAAATCCTTTCTGATTCTTCGCCGCGTGTGTTGGCCTCTCAGCCGCGGTTCCTATTTTAGATAGAACCAGACTTCCATTTGCTGTCTCAG
>DATEQG010000018.1:0-3587 GCA_035272765.1 Candidatus Acidiferrum sp. | reverse complement strand
CGTCAACGACGCCGACACCAAGCATCTCTTCGACAATCGCTACGGCACCGGGCAATCGACGATTGACGGCATCATCCGCGCCACGAATTTCCTGCTCGCGGGGTCGAAGTTCGTGGTCGCCGGCTACGGCTGGTGCGGACGCGGCCTCGCTTCGCGCGCACGCGGCACGGGAGCGGAAGTCATCGTCACCGAGATTGATCCGACCAAAGCGCTGGAAGCGGTCATGGACGGTTTCCGCGTGATGAGCATGGAAGAGGCCGCCAAAATCGGCGACGTTTTCTGCACCGTCACCGGCAACAAGAACGTGCTCGCCAAGCAGCACTTCGAACTTATGAAGGACGGCGCCATCATCTCGAACTCGGGCCACTTCAACGTCGAAATCGACATCCCGGCGCTCGAAAAGCTGTCGTCCTCCAAGCGCACCACGCGCACCTTCGTCGACGAGTACTCGCTGAGAGACGGCCGCCGCATCAACTTGCTCGGCGAAGGCCGCCTGATCAACCTGTCCGCCGCCGAAGGGCATCCGGCGTCGGTGATGGATATGAGTTTTGCCGACCAGGCGCTCTCGTGCGAGTACATGGTGAAGAACCACGCGAAGTTGGAAAAAAAGGTCTACCCGGTTCCGGTGGAACTCGACAAACGCGTGGCTAAGCTAAAGCTGGAATCGCTCGGCATCAAGATCGACCGCTTAACCTCGGAGCAGGAAGAATACCTGGCCAGCTGGTCGGAAGGAACGTAAGACTAGCTCTCAGCTGTCAGTTCTCAGCTCTCAGTTTTCAAAGGGGCGGCGCTTAGCCGCCCTTTTGTTACGCCTGAGGGAATCATTTTAAAGAACTCGTCTTCGAGCAACCCAGCGGAACGAAGCGCAGGAGAATCCAAGCCCCGGAGGGCCGACCGAGCTTAGCCCAGCGCTTGTCAACCTCACCTAGTCGGATGATGCGCAGGGCGAAGTTTCCGATTTTGGGGTGTTCGCGCCGAGCGGCCCGTTCTTGCTGAGGAGGAAATATGGACTTCGTCATAGAGTGCGTAAAATTCGGCTTGTGTGCGGCATTCGTGATGTGGGTTTTGGACTTTGTGATTGCCGATGCAGTTGCTAAAGGGATAGCGAAATCTACGTTCAAAAACGTGCAAATAGACTTGCAGCAGCAAATCGAGGAGGGGGTTAGCGATGCCCTTGAGACCTATTTCAGAAAGCGCAGCATTAAGGATATCGTCGAGGAAGACTACTCGCAACCTCACGAGTAATTCACCCCCGAGTTAGGATGTTCTCCTTGAAATTCCCAATTCCTGTAGTCTGCCCGTACTGCGGACGCGAGTTCTCATCTATCGGCTATGGCAAGAAACGTATTTCAGCAGCACACTGTCCTGGCTGTGGAAAGACAATTCCTATTCTTGCTCCCCTGTCTATAAGTGTGGTCGCCGACCGACTGTTGTTTCGCAGTCGCGCCGAGGTTGATGGTGGTGATCCGACTGTATCGATCGTTTGTAGTGCCGTAGCCGTCGAGGCTGCACTTACTCACATATTCATTAAGTGGAAAAAGATTGACAACAAAGTGCTCAGAGAACCGAACGCAACACAGCGAGAGGAATGGGAAAAGGAATACCGAACGGGCGCAAAAAAGGTCAGGAAACCGAGCGGATTTGAAAAGTCCGCAAACTTCGTATCGAAGTATCTAACGGGTAAAGACTTTGATGCCTGCGTAAACGCTTATGCAAAAAACAAAGCTGCGAGTGAGCTGCGAGCTTCTCACATCAATGAAAGCCTATTTCGTAAGCGCAATCGCATTATGCACTGGGGCAAAGTGAATTACAAAAGGGACGACGCGTTAAGCGCCTTCGCCGCCGCGCGTGATACGATCTCGATTCTCAAGGTCATGGACCGAAAAAGATCTGAAGCGATGGAGCTGAAAAATCTTCTTCACGAAAGAGAAATTTGAAGATAAGGGCTCGTCGTCGAACTCTGTCGCGAAGAACGGAAAGTGGTGGCCGTGCTGGGAGTTCGGCATCGGCGACGCTGACGTTCCCGACAGCGCTGGTTATCGAACGAAGAAGGAAGCCGTGCAAGACACGCAGGATGCAATCGACGCTGAGCAAAAAACGGCTGGCGAAGAAAGCGAAGAGCACCGCAGCGAAAGCAGGCAAGTGACAGGCTTGCGCTGATGCGGTCACAGCGCCGTGGTGGAAGGCTAGGGCACGCTGGGCTACGAGATAAATGAAGGAACAGGGAGGGACTATGAAACACCTGCTCGTGATCGTCGTTCTTGTAACAAGCCTTGGTTGGGCACAAATAAAAGCGCCTGTCCCTGGTAAGTCGAAACCCGATGCTTCGGTAGATTTCACGAAATCCCAACCGCAACCTTCGGATGTCGGCCGCTATCAGATTGTCTTCGCGCCTGATGGAAAGGATGTCTATCTTCTCGATACTTCGGCAGGACGAGTCTGGCTAAGGGGATATCTGCCCACTATTCCACTCGAGGGCGGCGGGTACGTCAGCGGCGGGCACTTGTGGCAGTACGAAGAGCGTTTTGATGATAGTACGCTTGGTAAGGCGTCTGGTGTAAAAAAGTGATGAACATGGATGAAAGGCAAACAGAAGCGCCCGCGCAGCACATTGCGCGCGAGGCACCGGTCGGCTCCGACTTCCGAAACACTCAAACCGAAGAAGTAAACCGTGCAGCTATTGTGCAGTCATATCGGTATTGATTACCTTCTGCCCATTTGCTACCTTTGCAGAATCAGTAAGTTGCGGCCCGTCAACGGATGACGGAGGGACGGCCGAGTTTCCACGCACACACGTTAGGGCCGGGCTACCCCACCCCTCAAGTTTTCGGCCGCTCTGCCGATGAACCTACCAGAGGGTTGTGCGTGTCCGCGAACGGCAAAGTGCTCCTGGTCGACGACAGCAAGTTTCTTCGGATGGCCAATGAACGCGCCTTGTCGAAAGCCGGTTATGAGGTCTGCACCGCGGGCGACGGCGAAGAAGCGTTGCGCATCGCCAATGACAAACTGCCCGACATCATCTTGCTCGACATGATGCTGCCCAAGATCAGCGGCCCGGAAGTCCTAAAGGCGCTAAAAGGAAATCCCGCCACCATGGACATCCCGGTCATCGTGCTGACCAGCCTGTCGCAGAGGAACGAGGAGAGACTCCTCCATGAAGGCGCTGCCGCGTACTTTGAGAAGTCCACGCTGGAGCTCGACAAGAACTCCGATCGCCTGGCGGCCACGGTGGAAACGGTTCTCGAGCGGATCAATCACCAAAAGAGCCTGAATCATCGCTTGCAGGAATTAGCCGCCAAGAAGGCCACTGGCAACTGACGACTGACTCTACTGACGGCTGACCACGCTGACGAATGACCGCGAAGGCTGGGAAATTCCTCCCGCGGCGATAGAATGTAACCATGTACCACTACAATCCCTCAACCGCCCTTGAAGAACTGACCGAAGACGCGACCCTGCCCAATCCCGTCCACGTGCGCGACATGATGCTGCGTCACAAGCTCACCGCCGACCAGTCGCTGGAGCTGAACCGCATCTTCGTCGAATACCAGAAATTTTTCGGCGAAGCGCAAAAGCTGGGCAAGGAA
>DATEQG010000017.1:0-78099 GCA_035272765.1 Candidatus Acidiferrum sp. | reverse complement strand
GGTGATCAAACGCAAGCTTTCGGCCAAAGCACCGGGGCGCAGTTTGCCCATGCAGATGCGGCAAGCTCTGTTGCTCGGACTGGCTTTTAACTTCTATCGGTTGCGGCATCGCCCCGCTCCTGCAGGATGTAAACAGAGCCGTTTTAAGTCCTGTGTTTTGGAAGTGCGGATTGTAAAAGGGTAACGGACGTATTTTTCATAAATGCGGATTCTGCGAGACTTAGTGGCAAGCGGCGAATGGCGACCGGCGAAAACAGCGAAAGACTGAGAAGATTTTGGGAGGAGGGGTGCCACCCCGGTGTTTTGCAAAAGTGTGCGCAAGCTCCTGATATAAAGGAAATTATCGAAACACTCTTTTTTGAAGAGTGCGGAAGGTCTTGAGAACAGGGGAGTTATCTTTTCGCGCTCTTTGCAAAAGAGCGAAAGAGTGAGGCGAGAAGAAGAGCTGAACGCAGAGGCACAGAGTACGCAGAGGTCAGTCGAAGGAAGAATTCGGAAGTACGCAGGGGGAAGATCGGGGCTCGAGATGGAATGGTTCGAGCGGAACATAGGAAATGGTAGCAGAGTTAGTACTGATTGTCCATCATTTAATGAGTTTACTGCATGTCAATTCGAATGGAGAGGCGCGAATTCGAATGAGGGTTGCGGAACTCGAGAGGTTAGAAGGGGTTGGCGGGGTTGAGACGATTTGGTGAGACTGTGGAAATGTGTGGAAAATTCAAAATATCCAAAACTCGGTTTGTGCGGCACCTGGGCTACGGCCTGCCCGACGGAAACGGTACCGTAAACAGTCTCCGTCAACCAACCTCATTTTCTATAAACTTAATAAACTCAAAGCAGAAGTTCTTTAGGTCGTACGCGGAAATTGTAGCGTGCCAATCGCGGTGCTCGCTTGCGAAAGTAATAATTACTTTGCTTGCAGCTCGATCCTCGGATGAGAACTGAACATTACGGTGTGCAATAGCATTGCGGAGGCCGCAAATGAGTTGGCCGAGGCCTTTTGACGATGGTTTCTCCTGCCACACGGGCCATCCCAATTCGTAAAGGTCAGCAAGTAGTTTTCCTCGTATGGCTTTATCCGCCCTGGCTTCCCAAGGGAAAACGATCAATCCGAGGCTGGAATTGACAATCTGCGTGACGACATGGACATCCTGGCCACCGGATTTTGCCTGCTCAATGTACAAGAGATTCTTCTTAGTCCGCTCAGCAAAACCAAGAGAATCGGCTCTTGATGCCAATTCCACTCTCAGCCTCCAACCTGCCCGATAAGTGTCTTGCCAGTGCGCCGACCAGAGCAACTAACAATCACTGCGCCTGTTTGCAGGTCTGTTCCTTCCCGTCTAGATCAAGGTAATTGGCCTCGGGGGCGTCGATGCAGTAGTTTTTCTTGAGATCAAGCCATGCTGATTTTTCCTGTTCGATCGCTTCCTTCGCCAGGTCCGCGCGCCACGCAGTGAGGTCCTTGGCTTCTGCTACGTCCTGCGTGATCATGAGCCTAATCTCTTCCATCGATTTAAAGTCCTGTTCTGCGTTTTGCCGGGCCGCGGCTCGGTTTGCGGCGATCAAACTTGCATTTCTTTGGTCGGCGGAGCGCGCCGTTCGGCGGGAGTTCGCGGCATTGTTAAAGCTCTGAGCAAAGCATGAAGAGAAGTCATGGCATCCAGACGCGGGTTGCTTGGGGGACGGGGTTGGTGAGTTGTTCGTAGAAACCGGCTCTTCTTCTGGGATCTGCTTCGTAGGCTGGACAAGTGGAGGACTGTACGGCGTGGAACCGGGCGGCAGGGCCTTGGGTTCCGTGACTTTTGGCGTTGTGACTATTTGGCTGTCGTTCTCGCCTGGGTCCGGTAGGTTGGGAACGCCTCCGGGTGTCAACGGGGTATGAGGGACAGGCGCCGGGCTGTTCGTATTGATGAGTCTGCCGTCCTTGTAGCACGGAACGTTCTGCGGGACGCCCTTCTCTCCGCATGGCGGAGGTGGAGGGGGAGCCGCGGGAGACTGAGGATACGCAGGAATAGGAATCGCTGCTAAGAAAAACAAAGTGAGGATCTTCATTTTTCCTCCGTACCAATCTTGCGAGCGCTTAGAAGGCTCGCGAGAGGGGGACTAAATTTGGGACCGCCACGATATAATAGCATCCTCGCCAGCGTGACGGTATAGGTGTAAGTGGCAGATGGTGAGTGTACCAGCGATGCCAAGAGAGGCTTCTGCTGGCACAAGCCAACTTTTTTGCAGGGCTAAGTGGAGGCAGTGGGCATCTGGGTGACGTGGAAATCGTTGATTATCATTGGGAGATAGGAAGATGACGAAGAGGCGAGCGCTGATGACGCCTGTGCACCCGGGGGAGATTTTGCTCAAGGATTTTATGAAGCCGATGGGGCTGTCGGTGAACAGGCCGACGCTGGAGCTGCACGTGCCGGCTACGCGCGTTGGTGAAGTTGTGCATGAGCGGCGGCGTATCACGGCGGATACCGCGCTGAGATTGGCCCGATATTTCCACAATAATGCGGAGTTCTGGCTGTACTTGCAGAATTTTTATGATTTGGAAGTGTCGCGGCGGTCGGGGACGGCGTCCGAGATAGAGCGGCAGGCGCTGCCTGGGGAGCAGTCTGTCCCTTGAATAAGGCGAAAGTCCTAATACGGTGGAACGGCTGGCCTGGAAATGAGGGCACGATATATCGTGCCCCTACGGGAAGTTTTGGGTCTTCTCAGTCGGAGCTTGGATTAGTTTGGCGAGAAGCGGCACTCAATTACGAGGGCCAGGGCGGCTTCCAGGCCTACGCCGGCAGCTACGAGGGGTTGAACCCAGAGGCGGTGAAAGCTTTCGGGCTGGTTCTCCGCCTCGGTGAAGAGGCAATCCAGAGCTTCGAGCTTCCAGAGGCGCTCGAGATCTTCGCGGTTCAGGCGCTCGCGGTATTCTTCGATGAAAGTCTTGGATCCTTTGTTGTTCGTCTTATCGCTCATCTCGCGAATCCTTCCATTCTTTGATTCTTCTACCAGCTTCCGGGGTACGCGGTCGTGGACTGTTTGGTTCCTAGCAAGAACGCAGCCGAAAGGCTGTTACGGGGCTGGCGTTTGATAAATTCCTATGTTTGCTCCATCCCCGGCCCCGGTGCGGACCATCCCTGGCCGCACCGGAGTAAGGAAGTGAAAGACCTGGATATATAGGTTAGGCAGCGATGAAAAGCGTTCGGCCTTCGCGGTTTACCAGGAGCAGAGGATCGCTTCCGGCTTTGCGGACGGCGTTCTGGAACTCAGAGACGCTGGTGACGGGTTGATGATTAACTTGCTGGATGACGTCGCCCTTTTGCAGGCCGGAGTCCGCCATTTTGCTGGCAGGGTCGATCTCGGTGACGACGACGCCCTTGGTCGTTTCGGGAATGCCGAGTTCGCGGGCGGTGCGTGAATTGAGACCGGCGACTTCCACGCCGTCTAACGCTTTGCTGCCGCCTTCTTCGTCATTCGAATCGGCCTTCGCCGTTTCCGCCGGCATTTCGGCTAGCTTTACCGTGGCGTCCCGCTCTGTACCATTTCGGAGCGTCTTGAGCTTGAGTTCTGTGCCTGGTTGCATCATGGAGATGCTCATGCGGAGTTGATTGCTGTCCGTGACGGGCTTGCCGTTTACCTGGAGAATGATGTCGCCTGTCTGAATGCCCGCTTCATGCGCAGGGCTGTTAGGAGTGACGTCGCCTACAACAATTCCTTCAGACTCTTTTTCGCCGAAGGCTTTGGCCATCGCAGGAGTGACGTCTTGCGGATAGATGCCCAGATAGGCGCGAGTAACGTGGCCGTTTTTCAGGACCTGGTCCATGACTTGGCGAGCCAGATTGGCCGGGACTGCGAAGCCGATACCTTGGCTGCCGCCGGAACCGTGGGAGATGATGGCGGTGTTGATGCCGACCAGTTCGCCGCGGTCGTTGATGAGCGCGCCGCCTGAGTTGCCTGGATTGATCGGGGCGTCGGTTTGCAGAAAGTCTTCGTAGTCTTCGATGCCGAGACCGCCGCGGCCGGTGGCGCTGATGATGCCTTTGGTGACGGTTTGGCCGACGCCGAAAGGATCGCCAATGGCTAGCGCGACGTCTCCGACCTGGACTTTGGACGAGTCGCCGATAGTGATGGGAGCAAGATTCTTGGCGTCAATTTTCAGAACGGCGACGTCTGTTTTTGGATCTGCGCCGACGATGCGGGCTTGGAACTCACGCTTGTCGGAAAGAGTGACGCGAACGTCCGTGGCGCCGTCGACTACGTGATTGTTGGTCAGGATATAGCCTTCGGGGCTGACGATTACGCCTGAGCCGAGAGCTTTCTCGCGGGAGTCTCGAGGAGCCTGGGACCTGCCATTTCCATCCTGTCCGAAAAACTGACGGAAAAATGGGTCCATCGGCATTTCTTCCGCGGAGTCTCGACGGTTGTGGACGACTTTTGACGATGAGATGTTGACGACGGAAGGCAATACTTCTTTGACGAGCGGAGCGTAGCTGCTCTTGCTCGGACCTTCGTTGGTGTCCGCCAGCTTTAGAGTGGCGGGCGGATTAGATGACAGTGATTTTTCCGTGGCGTGCCCCAGGCCCAAGCCGGCCGCGCCCAATACAAAGCCAAGTCCGAGAACTGCCGGTCTCGATCTGAGCAGAGATTTCATTGAATTCATTTTCCTCTCCTGATTCGAGTGCGAATCGCTGCAACCGACACGTCGCTGGTTGCGGGTGTTTCGGTGCTACACATTCAGACGCTCTGCGGGAGGGAGTTGATTCTCCCTGGCAGCGGGGATATTGGGAGCCGCGATTGGGTAGGGGGAAAATTGGACCTGAATGAGAAGGGAAATGGTCAGGGTCCAGAGCGGTCCGCTTCAGAAAGCGAACCCTAGCGGGAACGCTTAGGAGATGATGCCGCGACGGACGGCGAAAAGAATCAGCTCTGGGATGCCGCGTAGATTGAGTTTTTCCATAATGTTGGAGCGATGGGTTTCGACGGTGTAGACACTGAGATTCAGAAGATTGGCGACGTCCTTATTGGATTTGCCTTCGGCGACGAGTTGAAGAATTTCGCGCTCGCGTGGGGTGAGGAGATCATAGGCGTCTTCAGCACCGCTGCGCTTGAGTTTGCGGACATAGTCGTCGAGGAGGACTTTGCTGACGGCAGGACTGAAAAAGGATTTCCCGTCGGCGACGGCGTGAACGGCTTTAATGAGATCGGACTCGGCTGAGTCTTTAAGAAGGTATCCCTTGGCGCCAGCTTTCAAAGCGCGCAGAACGTAGCTTTCGTCAGAATGCATGCTCAGCATGACGATGGAGATTTCCGGATTGGCCTGGGAGATTTGAAGGGCCGCTTCGATGCCATTCAGATTGGGCATGCCAATGTCCATGACTACGACATCGGGTTTGAGAGATTTTGCCAGGGTAACCGTTTCCCTGCCGTCGTTGGCTTCGCCAACCACGGTGAGGTCGGGCTGCTGCTCAACGAGCAAACGCAGGCCGCTGCGCATGAGCTTGTGATCGTCAGCGAGGAGGATGCGAATTTTTCTCATGGGTGTTTCACGGCGAATCCGCATGGTGGAGCGGCAGCTCTGCTTTGATGGTGGCGCCTTTGCCAGGGGCTGATTCGATCACAAACGCGCCGCCGAGGCGACGGACACGCTCTTCCATGCCGAGGATTCCCATGCCCCGTTGCCGGGCGGGATCGAAGCCGTGGCCATCATCGGCAATTTCGATCGTGATTTTGTCCGAGCCTTGAGTGACGGTCACCTTCGCGTTTTTGGCAGCCGCGTGCGTGGCGGCGTTATTGAGAGCTTCTTGCACGAGGCGGTAGACGGTGACTTTCGTCTCGTCGCCTAGCGCATCCGAGACATCTTGCGAGTGAACTTCGACTTCCATGTCGCTGCGGCGCGAAATTTCGCGGGCCTGCCATTCGAGAGCGGGGATAAGGCCAAGATCGTCGAGCATGGGAGGGCGAAGAAGAAGAGCGATGTCGCGGATGGATTTGACGGCGGTTTCGGCGACGGACTTTATGTGGATGATTTGTGTTTGCGTGATGCGGTCTTCGGGAGGGACGAGTTTGGAGAGCTGGCCAACCTCGACAAGAAGAGCGCCGAGTGATTGGCCGACTTCGTCGTGAAGTTCGCGAGAGATGGAGCGACGCTCTTCCTCTTGAGCTTCGACGAGGCGAGCGGAGAGGCTCTCTAATTCGAGGCGGCCGCGGGCGAGGGCCTGATAGCGCTGGCGAGCTTGGCGCTCGAGGCGAAGGATATACCAGCCGCAGACAAGTGACATCAGGACGCCTGCGACGAGAGCGAGAGAGACGAGCCAGACCAGGCGGGATTCCATTGCTTGAAAGCGCGTGGCGACGGCGAGATTCTCGAGAGCAAGTTTGTGTTCGTTCAACGAGGAAATTTGCGACGAAAGTTCAAAGACTCGGGTGCGCCAGGGAATGAGCTGCTGGCCGATGAATTGATAGGCGCGTTGCCGGCGAAGATCGGAGCGCCAAGTCAGGACGATGGCACAAGAACTCTCTTCTTCCTGGAGTTGCTGTTGCATTGCGGCGAGAAGAAGCTGTTCATCAGGGTCACGATCGGGAGGGAAATCGAGGAGGGAGGCGCGCACCGCCGCGATTTTCTTTGCTACCTCGGATGGATCGGGACCGGATTCTTGAAGCTGATCCTGGAGCAGGAAGCGCTCAATTTGGTCGTCATAGACGCGGACGGAAACGACGATGACGCCTATGGCCCGATTGTGCGTGGTGAAGCGGCGGCTCACTTCTTGGGAGGCGCGGTCGAGGTGACGAAGAGAATATAGAGCGTTGACGCCTGCGCCAATCAGCAGGGCGAGAAGCCAGCCGAAGGAGAGGAGTAGGAGGGCGCGGAGTTTTCTAGAATGTTCGGTGAATTGAGAGTCGGGTGCGCTTGTTGGTGGAGCGGGGACGATTTGATTTGATGGTGCCCTCACTCAGTAAGAATAGAACAAATTCCAGCGGGACGCGATTTTGGGTGGAACAGGCGCGAGGGCTCTTGAGACGAAGGGAAAAGACGGAGGAAAAAAAGGAGGAGCCCTTACAGGGTAAACAAGCCCCTCCCCTACCGAGTGCCGATACTAGGCGACGGTGACGTCGGGACTTAGGTAGACGTCCTGGATGGTGTTGAGAAGCTGGACGCCTTCGCTCATGGGGCGCTGGAAGGCTTTGCGGCCGGAGATTAGGCCGGTGCCTCCAGCGCGCTTGTTGATGACGGCGGTGGTGACGGCATCTTCGAAGTCGTTGGCACCGGAGGCGCCGCCGCTGTTGATCATTCCGGAGCGGCCCATGAAACAGTTGGCGACCTGGTAGCGGCAAAGGTCGATGGGATGATCGCTGGCGAGGTCGGTGTAGATGCGCTTGTCGAATTTTCCATAGCTGGAGTCGCCCATGTTGAGGGCCATGTAGCCGCCGTTATTTTCGGCCATTTTTTGTTTGATGATGTCGGCCTGGATGGTGACGCCGAGGTGATTGGCTTGGCCGGTGAGGTCGGCGGAGAGGTGGTAGTCCTTGTCCTTTTTGAAGGCGCTGTTGCGGAGATAGCACCAGAGGACGGTGGCCATGCCGAGTTCATGAGCTTCGGCGAAGGCGCGGCTAACTTCGACGATCTGCCGATCGGCCTGGTCGGAACCGAAATAAATGGTGGCGCCTACGGCGGCAGCGCCCATGTCCCAGGCTTCCTGTACCGTCCCGAAAAAAATCTGATCGAATTTGTTGGGGAAGGTGAGCAGTTCGTTGTGGTTGAGTTTCACGATGAAGGGAATCTTGTGGGCATATTTGTGTGTGACGGCGCCGAGGACGCCAAAGGTAGAGGCGACGGCGTTGCATTGGCCTTCTATCGCGAGCTTAACGATGTTCTCCGCATCGAAATAGTCCGGATTCTTGGCGAAGCTGGCGCCTGCGGAGTGCTCGATGCCCTGATCGACGGGAAGAATGGAGAGGTAGCCAGTTCCAGCGAGCCGCCCATGATTGAACATGCGCTGGAGATTGGCGAGCACGCGGACGTTGCGGTTCGACGCGGCGTAAATGCGGTCCACAAAATCGGGGCCGGGAAGATTCAGGCGCTCCTTCGAGATTTTCGGGGTTTTATATCCGAGAAAATATTCGGCTTTGGCGCCGAGGTACGTTTCGATGTTTCCTGTGCTTGTCGTGGTTGCCATTTGCGTCTCCTAAGTTATTCGCGAATTGCCCGCGTGAGCATGCTTCCGGCGGCGGTGTCCACCAGCCAAAGCAAAGTGCCGTTCACCGGGTGAATCAATTGAGCCGGCAACTGATCCGGCTCGTAAAATCGTTCGAGGACTGCGGTCAGCGCCGGGGCTTTGTCCGCGCCGGTCACCATGAAAATGACGTTGGCGGCGTTGTTGACAGCCGCGGCGGTAAGCGTGATGCGGTCCATCAAGACCTTCCCGACCCAATTATGCACTGCAATGCGCCGATTTTCGCGCAAGGCTCTTGTTCCCGGAAAAATCGAGAGCGTGTGCCCTTCGCTGCCCATGCCGAGCAGGACCAAGTCAAAGCGCGGGAATTGGCCGGCGCTCAGCTTGAAATACGTTCGAATAGCCTGTTCGTATTCCTTCGCCGCATCTTCCGCTTCCGGACATTCGCCTTTGATGCGAGTAACTTGCTCCGGTTTCAAAGGCGACTTCGAAAGCATCGTTTCCCTGGCCATGCAATAGTTGCTTTGCGGATCGGCCGGCCCCACGTGGCGTTCATCGCCGAAAAACACATGCATTTTATCCCAAGGCACTTGTGAGCGGAGAGCGGGATCCTCGACCAGCAGGCTGTAAAGAATTTTGGGCGTGGAACCTCCTGCCAACGCCACATGGAACGAACCTTTTCCCTTAACCGCGGCTGCGGCGATCTCCACAAACTTTTGCGCGCAGCGTTTCGCGATGGCCACGCCATCGGGCAGGATCCGAACTTCCGTATTTGCTTGGTAGTCGATCATGAACCTGCGCGTCCCCGTTCTACTTGGTCATCGCTCCAAGGCCCTTTAGATTTTCCGTTGCGGTCGCGGAACTCTTGGCGTCGTCCTCTTCTTCGCCGATTTTTCGCCATGCGCGGCCGTCGCGGGCCAGAAGTTCGTCGGCTTCCTTCGGTCCCCAAGAGCCTGAGGCGTAATTGGGGAAACCTCGGGCCGGAAGCGCTTTCCAAACGTCAATGACAGGCTCGATGGCAGCCCAGCCGGCTTCGACCATGTCCGCGCGCTGGAACAGAGTGGCGTCTCCGAGCATGCAATCGTAGAGAAGGCGTTCGTAACCCGTGCTGTGTGACTTGCCAAAATCGCGCGCGTAGTCGAAATCCATGTTCACAAGGCCCAGCTTCATGACGGACCCAGGGACTTTTGCGGCGAAGCGCCAGGAGATGCCTTCGTCAGGCTGGATGTGGATCACCATGCGATTGGTGCGGGGGTCCTTGATGGGTGTCTTTCGAAAGAGCATGAATGGCGTCCTGCGAAATTGGATGGCGATTTCCGTGACACGTTTGGCGAGGCGCTTTCCGGTGCGCAAATAGAAAGGCACATCAGCCCAGCGCCAGTTGTCGATTTTGAGTTTCAGAGCGACAAAAGTTTCGGTATTCGAATCGTGCGCGACACTTGGCTCGCTCCGGTAAGCAGGAACTTTTTGGCCGTCTTCCGTGCCGTCGCCGTATTGGCCGCGAACCGTGTTGTGCAGAACGTCTTCGGGCGTGAGAACTTGCAGTGCATGGAGGATTTCGGCTTGCTTGTCGCGGACGGCATCGGCTTCGAAGGAGATGGGAGGTTCCATGGCGGTGAGAGTGAGAAGCTGAAAAAGATGGTTCGGAACCATGTCTTTCAGGGCGCCCGCCGTTTCATAAAAGGCGCCGCGGTGTTCCACGCCGACGGATTCCGCGGCCGTGATTTGCACGTGATCGATGTAGGTGCGGTTCCAGAGGGGCTCGATCATGCTGTTCGCGAAACGGAAAACCATCAAGTTCTGGACCGTTTCCTTGCCGAGGTAGTGGTCGATGCGGAAGATCTGTTTTTCGGTGAGGATTTGCTTGAGTTCTTTGTTCAATTGCACGGCAGATGGGAGGTCGTGGCCAAAGGGTTTTTCCACGATGACTCGCGTCCATTTGCCGTTTTCTTCTTTAGTGAGGCCAATCTCACCGAGCTTTTGGACGATCAGCGAGAAAAAGCTAAAAGACACGGCCAGGTAGTGGAAGAGGTTCCCTTGTGTGCCGTGGTTTTTCTCCGCCTCGGCGATCTGATCTTTGAGGCGCTGGTACGCTGCGGGGTCTTTGAAATCACCCTGCACGTAGTAGATGCGCTCGAGAAACCATTGCCACAATTTCTCATCAACGGGATTGTCTTCAAATTGTTTGATCTCTTCGCTGAGGAGGGCGCGGAAAGACTCCGTGTTCATTTGATCGAACGCAAAGCCGATGATGGCGAACTGCTGCGAAAGAAGACCTTCCTGCGCGAGGTTAATCAGGGCTGGAATCAACTTGCGCTTGGTGAGGTCACCGCTAGCGCCGAAAATTACCATAACGCATGGGGAGCCAATGGGAGCAGAGTCGGGTTGAGTCGAATTCATTCCGTTCATCCTGTCTTAAGCGGCCAGTTGGCCGGAGAAGATACAAATTGTTTAGTGGCCGGATTTTTTCTCGATGTGACCGCCAAACTGAAAACGCATGGCGGAGAGGACTTTGGTTGCAAAATCATCCTCGCCGCGCGAAGTGAAGCGCTGGAATAGAGATGCTGTGAGGACGGGCGCGGGTGCAGTCGATTCGATGGCCGCGAGGATGGTCCAGCGGCCTTCACCGGAATCGGAGACGCGGCCAGAGAAACGGTCGAGAGTCGGCTGTTCCAAAAGAGAAATGGCGGTCAGGTCCAGCAGCCAGGAAGCGACCACGCTGCCCCGGCGCCAAACTTCGGTGACGTCGGCGAGGTTGAAATCGTATTGATAGTGTTCGGGATTGCGCAGCGGGGTGGTCTCCGCGTCGCTCTCGCGCTGAGTTTTTCCGGCGTTGGCGTGCTTCAAGATGTTGAGCCCTTCCGCGTAGGCGGCCATCAAACCGTATTCGATACCGTTATGGACCATCTTGACGAAATGGCCGGCGCCAGATGGACCACAGTGGAGGTAGCCCTCTTCGGCGGTTCCACCGACTTTTTCGCGTCCAGGGGTGCGATCCACGTTTCCGCGACCAGGTGCCAGAGTCTTGAAGATGGGGTCGAGATGCTTCACGATGCCCAGTTCGCCGCCGATCATCTGGCAGTAGCCGCGCTCGAGGCCCCAGACGCCGCCGCTGGTACCTACATCGCAATAATGAATTCCTTTTCCCGAAAGCTCTTTGGCGCGGCGGATATCGTCGATGTAGTAGGAGTTTCCGCCGTCGATGATGATGTCGCCGGCGTTCAGCTTGGCGGTCAGTTCGTGAAGCGTGGCGTCCACAACGGCTGCAGGAACCATGAGCCAGATGGCGCGCGGCTTTTGGAGTTTATTGATGAAATCGTCGAGCGAGTCCGACCCCGTCGCACCTTCTCCGGCGAGTTGTTTCACGGAGTCCGCGCTGCGGTCGTAGACGACACAAGTGTGGCCGTTCTTCTGCAGGCGCCGGACCATGTTGGCGCCCATTCTCCCCAGCCCGATCATGCCAAGTTGCATCGAAATTGCTCCTGTGCCTTCGTTTTGTAAGACTTCACTGAATTCCGTCGATATTTATGCCAGCGCTTGAGTAATGGCGTTCGTCAGCGTCGCCAGCCCCGCGGAGACATCTTTGCCGAGATGGACGCGCAACGCGCGCCGGCCACGTTCAGCGAGTACGGAAAAGTCGCCGCGCGCCTGGGCCGCTTTTACAACGCCAAAAGTGTATTTCTGCCCGGGAACCAGAATGTCCACAGCGTCATCGCAGGTGATCTGTAGGAATACGCCCGAGTTGGGTCCACCTTTGTAGGCTTGTCCCGTGGAATGAAGGAAACGCGGGCCAAATCCGAGCACGGTAGCCACTTTTTTGTTGTCGCGCACAGCGAGGCGAATCGCTTGCAGCGCTTCCTCGTGGGCTTCGTTCATCGTGATGTAGCCAAGAACCGCAAAATAATCGCCGGGCCCGATGCGCGCGAGATGCTTTTTCAAAAAGCCTGCGAGTGTGCCACCACCCTTCAGCGCGGCTGCGTTTTTCAGGTCGGCGTAGAGCTTCACCCCGTCGCCGCTGAAGAATGGCGTTTCCGGAGGCAACTTGCCGGTGGATTCGTATTCGGAGGTCAGCTTGCGCGTTTCCGTTTTGCTGGCCTCGACATCGGGCTGATTGAAGGCGTTGATGCCGATCAGAGCGCCTGCAACGGCGGTGGCGATCTCCCAGCGGAAGAATTCCTGCCCGAGGCTGTAGATATCCGGCAACACGATGCGGACGACGGGATGACCGGCTTTTGCTAGCGCATCGACAGCGGCGGATTGATCCTTGTCCGGATTCGATTCCAGCCGCAAATACGTAAAAACGCGGTCGGTGCCGTAGAATTCCGGTTTGGACAGACGCTCGCGATCGACTGGAACAATGCCCACGCCGGATTTTCCCGTGGATTCTGCAATCAACTGCTCGAGCCAAGCGCCAAGATCGTAGATTCCCGGGGAAATGATAATCGTCATCTTGTCGCGGCCTTGATTTGCGGCAATGCCAAGAATCGTTCCCAGGATGACGCCGGGGTTTGTGACGGCATCCGAATCCGCGCCGCAAGCGCACACCATTTTTTGCGTGTTCTTGAGAAACTTCGAAACATCGATTCCCATGACGGCAGCGGGCACCATGCCGAAATTAGAAAGCGCCGAGTAACGTCCCCCAATGCTCGGGACGCCCATGAAGGTTTTGCGGAATTTGTCTCTATCCGCAACACGCTGCATTTTTGAGCCCGGATCGGTGATGGCGATGAAGCGGTTGCCGACTTCTTTTTCGCCGACTTTGGCTTTCACGCGATCGAAGAAATATTGTTTGTAAATATTGGGTTCGAGTGTGCTGCCGGATTTGCTGGAAACGATGCAAAGTGTGCTGCCGAGATCCACGCTCTCTTCGAGCGCTTTGATTTGCGCGGGATCGGTGGAATCCAATACGTGGAGGTCCGGATAACCAGTGGCCTTGCCGAAGGTCATGCGGAGCACTTCGGGACAGAGACTGGAGCCGCCCATTCCAAGAAGCAAAGCGTTTTTGAAACCCGCTTTTTTGATGTCGGCGGAGACTTGCTTCAGCTTGTCAATGTCTTCGATCTGTTGCTCGGTAATGTCAAGCCAGCCGAGCCACTTGTCCTCGTCCGTGCCAGTCCAAAGCGAGGCATCTTTTTGCCACAGGCGTTTTACTTTCCCGTTCTTCTTCCAATCCTGAAGCGAAGCGTCTACATCACTAGCGAGTTTGTCCGGGAGTGTGTAAGTCAGACGATTCAAGCTCACGCACCCACCCCTGCGCTTTTTCCCGTCGCATCCAGGAGCTGCTTGAATGCATCGGCGAAGAGTTTGACGCCGTCCACCAGGAGTTTGTCGGTGACTTCATTCATGGAGATGCCTGCCTTGGCGAGATTGTCCATGGTCGTGCGTGCTGCGTTAACGTCTTCCGTCAAGCTGTTGCGGAGTTTGCCATGATCCCGGAAAGCGTCAAATGTCGCCGGGGGGATGGTGTCCACGGTGTCCGCGCCGATTAGCTCTTCCACGTAGATGACGTCGCGATATTTGGGGTTCTTCGTGCTGGTGCTGGCCCACAGCAGGCGCTGGGTTTGCGCGCCTTTGGCAGCCAAAGCGTTCCAACGGGAACCACTGAAAAGTTCCTGATATTTTTTGTAGGTGAGTTTGGCATTCGCAATAGCAATTTTGCCGTGGATGCCTTCAAGCAGCGCTTTCTGCGCGGTGTCAGAGGTAACTTTCAACTTCTCGTCAATCTTGCCATCGACTAGAGAATCGATGCGGCTGACGAAAAAGCTGGCAACGCTGGCGATCTGGCTGATGTCCTGATTCTTGGAAGCGCGAGCTTCGAGGGCGGCAAGAAAAGCCTCAGCAACTTTTTCGTAGGCGGACTGCGCGAAAAGCAGCGTGATATTGATATTGAGACCGTCTTCGAGAAGCTGGCGAATGGCGGGAATGCCATCGGGGGTGGCCGGAACCTTGATCATGACGTTTGGGCGGTCGACGGATTTCCACAGGCGGCGTGCTTCGTCGATAGTGCCCTTGGTGTCGTTGGCCAGATAGGGAGAGACTTCCAGGCTGACGTACCCGTCACGGCGTTTGGACTCGGTGTAAACAGATTTGAAAATGTCGCACGCATCCTGGACGTCGCGGATGGCGATCTTTTCAAAGAGACCTTTCGCGTCGAGTTTCTTCGCATCAGGCGAATTGAGGATGTCCGAGTAAACGTTGCTGCCCGTGATGGCCTTTTCAAAAATTGCGGGATTAGAGGTCATGCCGCGGAGCCCGTCGCTATCGATGTAATTTTTCAGGCCGCCGCTGGTGAGCAGATCTCTGCGGATATAGTCCATCCAGGGGGATTGCCCGTAAGCCAAGAGGGCTTTGAGAGGATTGGCGCCTTGCGCGGTACCGAGGTTTGGGACTGTTGTTGTCGTCGTCACGATGGTTCTCCTCTAGCTAGCATTTGTAACCCGTTGAACGTCTATTGTACTCCTTGGGGGGGTACGGCCGTGCCGGCCACTTGCACATTGCTCGATGTTGGCTGAAGCCAACTGAGGTTTACGAACCGGTACAATACTTGGCCTCCAGGGCCTTCACTTTTCCGAGCCGGCGCACATGCCGCTCTTCGTTGGAGAATTTCGCACCCATAAATGTCTTGACCAGGTCTTGCGCCAGGGCCACGCCAATGACGCGGGAACCAAGCACCAAAACGTTGATATTGTCGTGCTCAACGCCTTGATGCGCGGAATAAGTGTCATGGCACATTCCCGCACGAATACTCGGGAGCTTGTTGGCGGCAACGCTGGCACCGACGCCGCTGCCGCAGATGAGCACACCCCGTTCGGCTTTGCCGTCGAGGACAGCGCGGCCCACGGCTTCAGCGAAATCGGGATAGTCGGAGGGATTTTCGTTGAAAGTGCCGACGTCGAGCACGTCGTTGCCCATCGAGCGCAACACGTCGCTCATGGCGTTTTTGAGTTGAAAGCCGGCGTGGTCGGAACCAATCACAACCTTCACGCGGGACTCACTTTCCCAGGACTTCTTTGACTGCTGCAATCACGTTTTCGACTTCGAAACCGAACTTCTTGAGCAAATCCTTCAGAGGAGCGGATGCCCCGAAAGAGCGCATGCCGATGATTTTGCCTTTGGGGCCGGTGTAGCGATCCCATCCGAAAACGGATTCCATTTCGACGGAAACGCGCGCGGTTACATTGGCTGGTAAGACGCTTTCTTTGTAGGCGGCGTCCTGCTTTTCGAAAAGTTCCCAGCTGGGCATGCTGACGACGCGGGCTTTCACGCCGTCTGCGGTCAGCTTTTCGTAGGCGGTGACGCAGAGGCCGACTTCGCTTCCGCTCGCAAGCAAGATCACGTCTGGCTTTCCGCCTGCAGCGTCGGCAAGGACATAGGCACCCCTAGCAACTCCGGACGCGGGGGCATATTTTGTACGATCGAACGTCGGCACGGCCTGGCGCGTAAAGACAAGCGTTGAGGGACCATGCGTGTGCTGGATAGCGACTTTGTAGGCTTCGACGACTTCGTTGGCGTCGCCGGGACGAAACACAAGCATGTTGGGCATGGCGCGGTAGGAGGCAAGTTGTTCGACGGGTTGGTGCGTGGGTCCGTCTTCGCCGACACCGATGGAGTCGTGGGTAAAAATATAGAGAGAGGGAATTTCCATCAACGCGCCGAGGCGCATGCTCGGGCGCATATAGTCGCTGAAATTGAAAAAGGTGGCGCTGAAGGCGCGGAGCTTGGAGAGCGTTAGGCCATTAACGATGGCGCCCATGGCGTGTTCGCGTACCCCGAAGTGAATGTTGCGGCCGTGATAAGCGTCAGGGAAAAAATCGCCGGCGCCTTCAAAGGTGAGGTTCGTTTTATTGGATTTGGCCAAGTCGGCCGATCCACCGATAAGCCAGGGAATGTCCACCGCAAGCGCATTTAGCGTTTTTCCAGAGCTTTCGCGTGTGGCCATACCTTTTGGATCGGCAGGGAAAGAGGGGAGATTCTTGTCCCATCCATCGGGCAGTTGGCCGCTCTGCATTCGGTTCAATTGCTCGGCGAGCTGGGGGAACTGCTTTTTGTACTCCGCGAATTTCGAGTTCCAGGCGGAATGAGCTTCGGCGCCGCGTTTGCCGATGCCGTTCTTGAATTTATCGTAGACGCCGTCAGGGACGAGAAACTTCGCATCTTCCGGCCAGCCGTAATTTTTCTTTACCAATTTCACTTCGGCTTCGCCGAGAGGTTCGCCATGCGCTTCGTAGGTGTCTTGCCTGTGCGGGGAACCGTAGCCGATGTGGCTATCCACCACAATTAGAGTAGGGCGCCCTACAGTGTGCTGGAACACTTCGTAAGCTCGCCCCAGCGCATCCAGGTCATTCGCATCAGCAATATGTGTAACGCTCCAACCGTAACCCAAGAAACGCGTCATGACGTCTTCGTTGAAGGACCAATCCGCGGGGCCGTCAAGCGTGACGTGATTGTTGTCGTAAATCCAGCAGAGATTCGAGAGTTTCAAGTGGCCGGCGAGGGAAGCGGCCTCGCTCGCCACGCCTTCCATCAGGTCGCCATCGCCGCAAACGGCGTAGACTTTGAAATCAAAGATGTCGAATCCAGGCTTGTTGAAATTTGCGCCCAGCCACTTGCTGGCGATAGCCATACCTACGCTGTTCCCGGCGCCCTGTCCGAGTGGGCCGGTGGTGGTCTCAACGCCGGTGGTGATGTGCGATTCAGGATGCCCGGGAGTTTTGCTGCCAATTTGGCGGAAGCGCTTGATCTCGTCCAAGGAAACGGCGGGGGAATCTAGGATCTTGCCGTCTTTGGTGGCTTCCTTCACGCCCGCGAGGTGTAGCGTGGCGTAGAGGAGCATGGAAGCGTGGCCAGCGGAAAGAACGAAGCGGTCGCGATCAGGCCAGGTGGGATCGGCGGGATCATAGCGCAGGTAATTTTGCCAGAGTTCATAAACGACGGGCGCCAAACCCATGGGCGCGCCAGGGTGGCCGGAATTTGCTTGTTGCACCGCGTCGATCGCCAGTGTGCGGATGGTGTTGATGCTGAGCAGGTCGAGGTCAAGCTGGCTCTTCGGCTGAGTCACTTTTGCTCCTGTGCGGGAGGAATCCCTTCCGCGAATTTCCGTCACATTTTAGATGCACCGGGTTCCAAAACGGGTCAAGGGATTTTACGCTAAAATGGAGGCCCACGCTGGACTGCGCTTCGAACGCTGTCTTGATGACTGTTGCGCGATCGGCCTTTTTTCTCCTCGGAGTTAGCCGACCATCCAGGAGAAGAAATAAAAAACTACCGCGCCGCTCACAACATGTCAATCAAGTTACAAAGCTTTCACAAATAGCGGGGCGTCCAGCGGCTACTGGGGGAGATAGTGCCGGGAGGTGTCCGCCCATGTGTTGAGCGCGGGGGCCATACATGCTACTTTTTGTGTCTGCCCTGCCCGGGTGGCGGAATGGCAGACGCTGAGGACTTAAAATCCCGGCAAGCGGTTTGGCAGTACGCTGCACCCAAATGCAGCACCCCGAAAATCGCTAGTGTTTAAGCAGCTTCCGTGGAAAGCGTCCGCGCACTACACCGCACCCTAGCGAAGCAAATAGAAAAAGCTACCGACACCCCAACCGACACCGAGAACTCAATCGCAGCCCTTGCGAGCCGATCTCGGACGAAGTGTAATCGCGCGTGTAATGGACTGCATTCCCAAGAGGAGCGAAATGTGAAATAGGACGGGCGTCACAACTGTAATCATTACGGATTGTCGTCTGAAGGAAATGCGAAAATCGGCCCGTGCGGAGTCGCACCAGTGGGGAGGCGATGTTTTCATGATTGCCCTTCCCTGCGGACAGGGGGTAGTGTCCTAGTTTGGCAGGCCAAATCAGCAAACAGATTTGTATATCGCATGATGGTTGCCTTGGCCGCCTGACAGAGTTAATATCGGGCTATGTCAAAGCAACAAGAGAAAATCGGTACAGCTTTGGCGATTGTGGGCGCAACTGGACTGGCTGTTGCGATTGCGGCAGCCGATCCTCAATGTGACCGAGGGTGCAGGAATAATCTTCAGCACCTCTTCGAGCACGTTCTTGGGGATGCTATTAAGGGCCTACTCGCTTAACTGTGCCTAAAAGAAAAAGGCCCCGACTGGCACTGGAGCCTCGAATATCGTTTGGGCAAAATCGTTGTTACTACAGGTGCGCAAGTGATTCAATCCCCTCACGATGGAGCAATGGAAATAGGGTTGCAACTCATGTCGCCTTGCTCCTCAGTTCTTCAGTCAGCCCACTTTCTTTTCTACTTTAGAGAGATGATTTGCACCCCTTCTCTTTTTCGCACTTTGAACACTTCAGGGTGACGCTTAGCGGCTGATTCAACCCCTTGCCGCGTTGCTCGCTCTCCAGAGAAGCGAAGTAGCATATCGGCTGCATCGCTAATCGGTGTTTCTCCAACAACAGCTAAGTACTCCTCCAGAATTTCCCAGAGAGCTAAGTCCGAATTTGCTGGAGGACTGTCCATTCTGGAGACCATGTGCCCCAATTCCGCAGAATCAGGCAGTTCATCAGGGAAAAGCATGGCGGCAAGCCGCTTGATTCGTCGTTCGCGTCTGTTCCGCTCGTCTCTCAGGTCTTGGTAACGATGATAAGCGTCCGTCAATCTGTCCATTTCCGCCCCAGCCGCCTTCATCTGCTTACACTCCTGCATCACTCTCTTTTGTATTGCTCTCACGACATCGTCGTAGACAGGCACAACGGGAGATTACCTTACGGATGCAACCGAGTCAAGCATTTTAGGTTGCTCACTGGTTGCGAGCGGTATAGCTTTATTCCGTTTCACGCCTTACCTCCGCAATTCAAATTAGGACAGCACCGACAGGGGGCTGGTTGTTGACAATAACAGCGGATTGTTATATGTTTTGCTTATCTTCTCCCTGTTGGATCAGTCCGCAAGGGCCTCTGGCAGGGTTATTTTTTATGGGAACTTCCCATCCCGCGGTAGCAGTGGCAAACAGAGCGTTCGCCTTCATCGACGGACAGAATCTCTTCTACGCGGCCAAACAGGCTTTCAGCTACCTTCACCCTAATTATGACCCACCGGCGCTTGCCCGTTTGGTATGCCAGCAGCACGGTTGGGAACTCTCTGAAACTCATTTCTATACCGGCCTTCCAGAGGTAAAGAATTCCTCATTTTGGAACTACTTTTGGACTGCTAAGCTAGCCGTCATGGGAAGTCGTGGCGTCAAGACATTCTCTCGGCATCTGAAATATCGCAATCAGACAGTCAACCTTCCGGGCGGAGGAACTACTACCGTTCTAGTCGGACAGGAAAAGGGAATTGACATCCGATTAGCGTTGGATGTAGTCCGCCTGGCGCGTGAGAACGTGTACGACGTGGCGGTAATTTTCAGTCAAGATCAAGACTTATCTGAAATCGTTAGCGAAGTACGAAGTATCGCCCACGACCAGAACCGCTGGATAAAACTCGCGTGCGCCTATCCAATTAGTCCGACCACAATTAATCCAAGGGGCATCAATGGAACAGACTGGATTCAAATAGACCGCGCCTCTTACGACGCGTGCTTAGACCTCAACGACTACAGGCCGAAGCCAACCGTTCAAGCGAAACCACCCGGTCCTAATCCATAACGGGCAGCCAATTCTGACGCACGCTACCAACTGGCGGCAAAAGTCAGACGCGACTGAATAGTTCAGGCAGGCCCTTCTTCAACCCTTTAGCGATCTTTTCGATATTCACCAGCGATACGTTCCTGACACCTCGTTCTACTCCGCTGTAGTACGTGCGATGCAAACCGCATCTCTCGGCAGCCTCTTCCTGATTGATCTCCTGCTCCTGTCGCACGCGACGGATTGCGCGGCCAAAACGAGTACGAATATCGAGCGGCATCGCGCATGATCTTGGCCGTGCGCACCCGATGCGTACACACTCGATGAGTCACATTTTCTGATTGACTCCTGAATTAGCCCGGCTCAACATCTTGGCCGGGAATGGACGGTCAGGGAAGCACTCATCATGCCTCAGCGCGAAGCCATCCGTTTTGAACTAATTCCACTGGACCAAGTCCCCCATCACTCGCCCGTGACGAAACCTGTCGCCGAGCCGAAGGGGTCACAGTGGGACGAAGTATTAACAGCCTTGGACCGGGAGCGGGGCAAAGCCGCGAAGATTGTCGAACAGAGCAGGAGCAAGAGAAAGAGGCTCAAGTCTACACTCCGGACCATAGCCAAGAATCGCGGTTTCATTGTCGAAGTGCGCGACCACGGTTCAGCGATGTACGCATGGATTAGCGATCAACACGGACGTTTTGCCTCGCCAGCTCCGAAACCGAGTAAATGCTTGGACTCCAAGCCAACTTCGCAATCCGTGCTCTTCTGCAACAAATTCATCAATCTCAGCTGCATGGCCTTGCAGTCGGAAATCAGTGTTTCCCACCTGTCCATGATCTTTGCTGGCAAGCGGCATCCGTCGCTGGAGACTGCCAGAAAGGTAGCCGCAGCTCTAGGGATGGGACGTGAGGAATTCTTGAAGGGATTGAGGCACGCAAGCACTTGCTAATGGCAGGTGACAAGACTGGCAGCATTCCTAGGGTGGAGACCGGAGGGGTGGAATGAAGTCACGAACAATCACGGCAGTTTTGCTTTGCACCGTTTCTGTCAATGCGCAAACACTGAAAACATCCTCAGCCTATCCCCTCGAAGCTCACATCATTAAAGTTGAGACGCGCACTGGTTCAAACGCAACCTGTAACGTTTACACCGACCCAAAGACTGGAGCAGTGTCGGGCGGCGGAGGCGGAGGCACATAAAATGGGCGACCGCGACGCGAGCATCTACCGGAAAGTAGACGGATGGATATGGCTGAGGGCCGAGCAATTCCTCGGGGCATTGGTGCCTCTGGGGATTGTGTGCTTGATTTTGGTACTGTGCGCTCGGGGCGTTCAATCTCTGCTTTTCGCATTTGGGATCAGGGCTGCGCCAGAGACAAACGGTGCTGAAGATGCCGTGCTCCTTTTGGCCATGATTGTCGTTCCTTTGCTCCTCCGTATTGCGCGAGTTCTGGAAGAGATTGCTAAACGCATCGAGTAATTCAGTAATTCCAGACAACGGGATAGTTTCCATGTTCTTGCTAAATGTTCTATCTGTCACACGGCAATTCCGGCGTGAGGGAAATCAATTTATTTGTAAATTCACGGGAGAGATTAAACTGCCACTCACGCCCCCGAAGAGGATGTGACGGAAGTAGGGTAATTCCATGATTCATCTGGCGCTAGAAGTGCTGGCATTCCTGTTCTTGTGCTGGGTTGGATGGTATGCCTTGATGGTTGCCATAGTAATTCTTTCCGCCATCGGAGACGCCCTCGGGAAATTGTTCACACCATCATCCCGACCACCCTCATCGAAAAACCCCTTCGCGCTTAGGCATTACCCGTTGAAACCAAACCACAACCCAAGAACATGCTCGCTATGCTTAGCGGGCGGCTACCGTGACGATCTCGAATTATATGCCCGTGCGCCACGTGGAATGTCTACCGACGAACTAAATGGGTGGGTAGCTCAAGAACGAGAAAGAGAACAAGAACGCAAGACTTACCAGATCGAAGCCCCTCGGGCGGAAATCGCGTCCGAGCGTGAGAGGCAGATCGAAGCTATTCAGCGCGACTTCAGTTCCTCCCTTAGAGACTCAACTCCTGAGGAACTAGCGAGCCATGACCCTCGAACATGTCCGCTATGTTTAGGGGGCGGCCATCCGATCACCGTGGGGGAGAACCAGCAGAACGTGAGCGCGAGGGTCGAACCCACGCTGGAGGACGCACGCGAAGCATTCCATGGGCGGGAAGCCGAAAGACGTGACCCTCTAGCCACGAAGGAGCGTGAAGCTGCATTGGATGAGGAGCGCAAAAGGCGTGAGGACGAAAAACGGGAGCAGGAAGCGCGGGAGTTTCTGAGTCGTGAAGCAGTGCGGGTTCTGAGAGAGCGCGAGGAGCGTGAAGAACGCGAAGCCGCCGAAAAACGAGAACGCGAGGCGGGAGGCAATCGCACACGATGGATACATTAGCGTCTGAGTGGCGATAATCTGAGCGGAATTGTGATCGTAGAGTTGGTTGACTGGGCGGACACCACCGGAAAGACAAGCTCGTGGCTTACAGTGGATAGCAACGGGCCGAGTCTACTATGCAATAAAGATGGCAAGGTGGTTTAGTCCGCGCCTTAATCGTACCGACGCTATGAGAAAAACGGAGCAGGCTCAAAACCGCAATCTGACCTCGAATTCAGGGTAAAATGCAGTCAAAGTTGTTTCTTTTCAGCGCGTTTTCAACGCGAATATTGTGCGCCGTGCAAGTTTTTGTCGCTATCACCAAGATAGCGTCAGCCGTCCGACTCGGTGCCCAAGCTGCCTACCAGTTATCGTGTAAAACCCGCAGAATCATGGACAAGCAACCAAGCATGTTTCACTCACAGTTAGCCGCCCCAAACTGCCAGTGAGAACTGAGAATGCTGGATTCCTCACCACGCTATCGTGAGAGTAGCGCATGTGGGATGATTACAGGGACGCTATCCAAGGGATAGAGATAATACATAGTACATAGGGCCCTGGGCCTCGCTCAACTCCCGCCCCGCAACGGTCTCTACGCTATCGCCCGCGTAGAGAGAATACAATTTGATAGCCCTGCACGTTTCTCGTCCAAAACGCCCGTCCTTCGACACGATCCGAGCCTACAGAGCTACGCAAAGGACGCTATCCCAGGGATAGCGTAAGTGGGATGATTACATTTTGTGGATATCTAGGTTCGGGAACATTCGCTTGCGTTCGCGTGCCTGCTTCTCCCGCCTGCGGATTGCCTTGCTTTGGAAAATTGCTTCACCGAAGTTTGCAACAGCGGCATCGGCGAGTTCTCTGAGACGCTGCGACAATGGCGTGAGAACGTACTCCGCAGTCTCCCTCTCAACGGAGCTTTTCCGCCTGGGCACCGGAACTCGCTCCAAGAAACCAATCGCCGCTAGCTCGGTTAGGGCTTCGTTGATTCCAGTGAAACTACCTACTCCGCTGTACCGCATCATGGCTCGTTGGCTAAGTTTAAGGCGGTACGTTTGACCATCATCTTTCCACTTGGAATGGGTAAGCAACACCGGAATCAGCCGTTGAGATGGCACGGATAACTCAGCCCAAATCCCCGACGAAATTAGCAGGACCCAAGGATTCCGGCAATCTGGCGGCACAGATTCCCCTGTGGGGTTGCTCAGATAGCTTGCCTTGGGCTTTCTTGGAAGGTCGGGAAAATAGTTGGCAACGTGTTCGGCAGCATCTCGCAGTGTCTCGAATTTCTCGAAGTTCCGGACCATATCCAGCACGGTCATGGGGTAGGTGTCGCAGGACACGCAAACAACTTTGTTATTCGACGGAAGAACTTTCAGATACTGGGATGTCCCCGGCTTATGCTCGACTGACCGGGGGCAGACGATTTTTTCAATGGAGTCTTTGTCACCCTGTACAACTGCGACCTCCCATTCGATCTTTCTGGCAACATCAATGACGGCAAGCTGATTGATTTTCTTGAAATGGGGCAAGTCGAGCAAATAGCCGTGTTCAGATAAGTCCGTCAGTGAATCGTTCTCGGCCTCTGATTCAGACGATTCGCTGTCATGCGAATAGCCGGGCAAGTCACCCCAGTTGAAACTCTTCGGTTTATCGCTTTGCTTCATTGCCAGTGCTCCGGGTGTCTCGGCAGCTTAGTTCAGAGAGCTTGAGCGTCTCCGACTTGCGAATCAGAACGACGCGGCCAGCTTCGTACTTCAGTTCAACCGAACCGTAGAAGCGTGCCTGTTCTAGTTGGCGGAGAAGCTGGACTAGCTCGTTCATTGGCTTACGTTCTCGCCACTGCCGTCTGTGCCCCCGCCCTCGCCTTGAGGCCCGGTTCCCGTGATGATTAGCGTGTCGCGCTTCGCAAGTTGGGCCAGCGCCGCATAAGGGATCATCCGCCTCTTGCCCAGTCGCCTCGACGCAAGCTGTTTTCTCGCAATCATGTTCTCTATCGTCCTCACGCTGCATCCGAGGGCTTCCGCAGCCTCGCGTTTACTCAATAGCAGTCTTTCCATGTGGTGATTCCTCCTGCGCGAACCTTCGCTCCTAGTCTCTCACCGCGTCAAGGGTGCAGTTTGGAGTGAGCCTCAAGACTGCAAGCAGAAGGAATCCTCGTTATGTAGGTAAGGTGTGTGGAATCAGGGGCATACGATTAACTAATCTTCACTGGGAGTGAATCGTTCTAGGCAGGCCACGATGCGCGAGGCCGTGACGCGGTTCCTCAATATCGCATCCCTGCCACAGCGTAATCATTACGTTTCGCTCGGAATCGTTCAGGCCATTTCCAAAAATCCACGCGCAAGACCTATCACTGAATCTGTGCTTGACAATAACCTAGCGTTAGGTTAAATAGCAGGCATGACGAAAGCAAGCGAGGCAGCGCGGAGTCTAGCAATGCGCAGTGTTGTCGCACGACGCCTCAAATGGGGGAAAGAAGGATTCCGCAAACGGATGAGGGCGTGGGGCAAGCTCGGCGGGCGTCCCCGCACAAAAGAGGAGACTCGCAATGGAAACTGAGACTCAGGTTTTGGCGCTATCGCAGGCCGCAAGGAAAAAGGGCAGGAGTACGCGCGGTGTTTTTGAGAAACTTCCCGGCTCGAATATCTGGTGGATTCGTTACGTGGATGCGCAGGGGCGATTCCGCCGTGAGAAAGCGGGCACGAAGGGAATGGCGATTGATCTGTACCGCAAGCGCAAGACTGAGGCTCTCGCAGGGAAAAAGATGCCGGAGAAGCTCCGGCGTGCGACCGTGACGTTTGCAGAGATTGCCCGCGACGCGCTGGCCTACTCCAAGGTTCACAAGGCGGCTACAAGCTATCGCTGCGACGCGGGCCGGATGGAAGTCTTGCTTGCATGGTTTCGCGAGTATCCCGCTGAATCCATTACGGCTCAGGACATTGAGCGGCAGTTTCAGAAACAAGAATGGGCACCCGCTACGCCCAACCGCTATCGCGCTCTACTTTCGCTCACCTACAGGCTCGCAATTCGCAATGGCAAAGTGAGAGAGAATCCCGCCCGGCTCGTGCCGCATCGCCTCGAAGATAACGCCCGCATTCGGTTTCTGTCCTTTGACGAAGAGACCTCAGTGCGCAAAGCAATCGGTGAGAAGTGTCCAGGGCACATTGCCGAATTTGACCTCGCGCTTAATACCGGGCTTCGCCTGAGCGAACAGTACGGTTTACTTTGGGAGGATGTGTCCATTCCGCTTCGTTTTCTCACGATCCGGCGAAGCAAGAACGGCACTATGAGGCACGTCCCGCTCAATCAGGCAGCCGTTAAGGCGCTGGAAACTCTCCGTAAGCACTGTGCAGCCTCGGAACTCGTCTGCGGGGGCGCAAAGGAGCCTCGGCGTTGGTTTGAGCCTGTCCTCAAGGATGCGAAGGTTGCGAGTTTTAGCTGGCACTGCCTACGGCACACGTTCGCCAGCCGCCTCGTAATGGCCGGGGTGGATATTCGCACGGTGCAAGAGCTTCTCGGACACAAAACTATCAGCATGACCGTAAGATACTCGCATCTCGCGCCAAAGCACACTCTCGCCGCCGTGGAGCGGTTAGATGTCCCAACAGAGACTCCAATCGACACCACTACCGACACCAGACCTCCCGTGCGGCAAGTGGAGCAAGTTGCAGTATTGCAGTAAGTGATTGTATTCGCTAGATTTGTAGTGCCCTTGCCCGGGTGGCGGAATGGCAGACGCTGAGGACTTAAAATCCTCCGGGGATTTTTCCTCATGTGGGTTCGACTCCCACCCCGGGCACCATTTCAACACATCGGAAATTCTATTGGTTAATTCTGCCATCATTCGCGCGTACATTTTTTGTACATGTTGTCTGGGGAAGCGCAATCGGACCTTGGCTCCGCGCTTTGGTTAAATGCGCTTACAGCTGTTCCAACTGTGAACGTTTCCGCAGTAAGCAGCGCCGCTCGGGGATGCGGATGGCCGTTGTCACCCTCGACGATTGCGCCGCGCCAACACGCTTCTGAAGTGCTAGAAATTATACGAAATACCGACGAGCGGTACCGCGTTGCTTCGAAGTCCGCCTTCATCCAATTTAAGAAGCACATTTCCGGTAATCACCAGCCGGCCAACCAGCCGGTACTTGAGACCAAGCGAACCCTCGGTGATGTTAACGTCCGTAGTTCGCTGCGCGATGTCCGGATGTGTCGTCCCAGGCGTATATGTCCCGCACGTGGCGCCGGTCGGATCTGTGGGGCCGGAGCAGTTTCCTAGACCCGTATAGGGTTGAGAGACGAGTTCCGGGCTGTTGAACAAGCGCTGACCGTAAATATCAAACGCGGCCGTCAGTCGTTTCACGACGCGAATGTCGGCGCCGACAATATAGACAAACCGGTTGGGAAGCTTGCCCGTGTTTGTCGGCGTTACGCCAGCAGCCGCGGGCACTATGTTAGTTCCAGCGAGCGTGGAATCACCGTTCCATTCATAACCCACTTCCGCGTGCGGAGAGATGCGGGCCCTGTACGAAACAACTCCGAAGGGCTTCACCCCTGTCGCGCCAGAACCCAGGAAGTTCAGTGCATCGCCAGTGGGCAGACGCACATCCACGCCGGCTGCCACGGCGAGCCGCTCTCCGTTGTATACGTTGTATTTTCCACGGAGAACTACGTCACCGATTCCGGTTGCGCTGCCCGAATCAGAAAACTTGGCGTTGAGGCACGGAACCTGCGAGGCACATTGGGAAGCAAGCACCGGGTTGGTGGGATTGAAGGAATGCCACACGTTGCCGGGGGCACCCGCCGATGCGGGCGCGGCGGAATTGGGAACAATCGTGGCTTGCGACGTGACGCCCATCTGAACATTCAAAATCGGGATGGCGACCGAAAAATCGAGACGGTTTGTGATCCCGTAGGTCGCATAGAGCGTGTATTGATGAATCGTGAGATCGATGTTGTTCGACGTTTGAATAAAGTCGCGCACGAAGCACGGGTCCCCTGCATAACCATTCGCGGCTGTTAGCCCCGTTTGGTTGCTGCACGACGGGATGTTCTGAGGATTAGGCACAGGAAATGGTTGATGCTGGAGGACGGTCGGAATGTTGCTCAAGTTTTGTCCGTCGATCGAGCCGAAATTGAAGTATTGGTAGCTGAAACCCAGGAAGAGCTTGCGCTTTCCGATCGTGGTCGCGCGATTGCCCACGATTGGCCCGAGACTCTCATCGGTGGAAGGCGCGAACGTCTTCAGAGCCGGGTCATAGACGAAAGTGATGCCGGAAGAAGGTGAAGCGATGGGCAGCTGTGAGGCCTGAATGCCGACCGCTTCATTGATGGGCGCGAATGTGGCGAGGAAGTCGCTCGAAAAGTGAGCTTCGTGATGGTCTCCAGTGTACAACACCGACTGGGTCGGGTCGGTCGTGGTACCGAATCCAAACGGGCCATATACCTGCGGAATTTGACAGACCAACTTGTTACTCAATGTGCCGTTCAACGGGCACGTTTGGGCCGAGGCGCTGCCGGCGACGAGAAAAGATAGGGCCGCAAGACTGACTATCATCCAGCTCTTCATTTAACATTTCCCCCTCGTTGAATAGGGCCGTGCATTCCCAAACCGGGTCTTCATGTGTCGACCAATATTTCTTCGCTGGGCTGCGCAACAAACGCTTCTTCGGTTCCCGGCAAGACAATTTGTTGCCAGGAGGCGCCAGCGAGACTTACAGGCCAGAGGATAGTGATTGGCGAAGCCGATTCATATCATCCGGTCGTGAGTTGGGCCGAGTTTATCTACGCGGTCTAATTGGGTCAAGTTGTTAAGAAGGGAGGTTTGGGCGTTCCGACTTACTGGACGCTCGTGATGACCCAGGAGCCATTTGACTTTGCGAATTGAAAGGTCGTGCGGCCCTTGACGCTTTTTGGCTTCTCCCCTTGTGGAGTGTATTCTTGCGTGACTTCAGCCGTCACTGTAGCGGTGTTGCCGTCCGGGCCGATTTTCACACTCTCCGTTTGGACCTGCATGCGAATGGAACTGGCCTTCCCAAACGAGTTTTTGTAACGAGTGTACAGATTGCCCATCGTAGGCCAAATCTGCTGCAGGGCGTCCGCATTCCTTTGCTCAAAAGCCTGCGCGTACCGGTTAACCAGGGCGACCACCGCATCATTGTCGCTGGGCCCGGAAACTGGTGGAGGCGGGACGGGCGTTACCACAGGAGGAGGCTGGTTCAGGGCCGCAAGCTTTGCGCCAATTTCGTCCACAAAACGCTGGGCTTCGCTTGCGTGCGGGCCGCCGGCTTTTGCGATGGATTGGAATCCAGTGCGAGCCGCTTCCAGCCCAGTCTTATCGTTCGTAACCGATGCCTGCTGATATCTGGCGACCATTTGACCATAGGCAGTTTCGGCGCGTTTGCTGGCAGCGCGTTCATGCACTTCGCGTATCGCTGCTGGCAAATTATTGACGAAGCCTTTGGCTTCTTCTGATCGTGGCCCTGCATTATCGGCCAGCGCCTGAAACCCCCGTTGCAGGTTGCTGAGTTGCTGGGCCGCAGCGTCATCGTCGCCCTGCTTAAGCTGATTGAACTGGCTCTCTAATTGGGAGAGGCGGCTTTGTTCGGCTTGATCGATCTCCGTGGAAAGCGCGTCAGCATCACCGCCACTCTGCTGGAGCTGTCCAGCCTTCTGACGGGCTGAATGGAAATCTCCGCGCTGCAAATCCAGGCGAACACTGCTTGCGTAACTGCTGGATAGTTTTGCTCGGACGTCCTGCAGCATTTTCTCTGCTTCGGGCTTCCGCGGACCTTCCCGTGAAGCGAGACGGCTAAGAATATCAGAGGCGCTTTGGAGATTGTTTATGTCGCTCTTTTGAGCGGCCTGGCGTGCCTGCGAAAATAGCTTTTCTTCCTCCTGGCGTGCAGGAATTGTATGAGCGAGGTACTGTTGCGCGTCGTTCTTGCGGAGCCCTCCCTCACCTAGTGCAAGTATCTGATGTAGTTTTTTCTGCGCTTCAGCAAAGCGTCCGACGGCGATATCGTCGTTTGCCTGCTGCCATAGCTGCTCTTCGCTGCGCCGGAGGTCACGCAGGTTCTGATTTTGCATCGACTCTTCGATGCCAGCTTGCTTTTTCTTGATGTCGGCGGTTAATGGACCGTTCAGATCGGCGGCCGGTGCAAGGATTTTCAGCGCGCCTTCGAGATCATTCGAAGCAACCAGCTTATCCGCGGCATTCAAAGCGTTGCGCTGTTGAACCTCCAGGGGATTTGGCTCTGGCTTCGCAGGCGCTTTTACAAGCGCCGGAGTGGGCGTAGCCTCACGCGTGCGAAGCAGCGTCGCTATCCGGATTGAGCCCCAAATCAGGCCCACCGCACAGAGCACCAAGACACCAATTCTTACGGCTTTCCTTCGATTCGGAGGTGGATCTACCCCCGTAACAGGTATCGTCTCAGGAATGGAGACTTGAGAAACTGGTTCCTTGACCTCCCTGCGCCACGGGGGCGGCGGTAAAGCAACAGTTGGGGTAGGAATTGGAGGAGGCAGAACTGGAGCGACCGATTGGACAACTGGTTCTGCAGGCGGTTTAGCAACGGGTTTCTCAATGGGCTTCGCGGGACGCGGAGGAGGCGCCGAGACTCGGGGTGCGTTGTCCGCGGGCTGTGAAGGTGCAGGCGGCGGAACCGCTGCTGGAACCGGAGGCGGAACGACAGGCTGCGTGGGCAATAGAACTGTTTGGCCGGCAGACGCTTTTGGCCCCAAAACTTCCGTTGGAGGGCGCGTTTCTTCCGGAGTGGCGACCTCTGGCTCAGGCGGCCCTTGCAGCCAGGCATACTCCTTGGACCGAGTCACGGGAGGCGCGGATATCACGGTTGCGGCGGCGGCCGTCGCAGCAGATTTGGCAGCGTCTAACTCTTCACAGACACGCTGGACGCGAGGATCAAAGACTTCAAGAATCTTCGCCTCAACAGCGAGGTCCAACGTTTTTGTCGCCTCGACCAGTTTCCCTGCGCTGATCAGAGCACGAACTGCTTCCAACTTTTCTTCCTGGCCTTTCTTTTTCTCACGAGCCTCGAGCTCGACCCGGGCAGAATTTAGCAATTGATTCACATCGGTGTCCGGCCCCAGAGTCATGAGCGTCTGCTTGGCCAGGTCTATCGCATCGCTAATCTTTCCCCGGTTGATCTTGATCTTGATCTCCCGAATTCTCTGCTCGATGTGTTGGCGAGTTTCGAGTTTCCTTTGCTGGCTATCAGCCTGCTCTCGCAAAAGCTGCAGTTCCTTGTTGTCAGGAAATGTCTTGAGACCGGCCAAGGCGGCCTGGTACGCCTCCTCAAAATGGGATGAATCGAAAAGCTTTTTCACCTCTTGAAGAATTCCTTGTTGTTGGGCTTCCCGCTCGATCTCCGCCTGTTGGGCCTTTGAAAACTCAATGAGCCGGCTTAAATCCGTATTGCCGGGGAACTCCTTCTGGATCCTTTCTGACTGTGCAAGAACATCGGTATATTTCTTTTCACTGACTAACTTTTTCAAAGCCTTCAATTCGCCCTGCAGACGTTCGAGGCTGTCTTGTTTTTCCTTTTCCTGGAGGGCTAGAGTTTGCAGCTTGATGATCCCTGAATCCTTTGGGTGAGTCTCGCGAAGTCCGTCGAGCACGCCCATGGCGTCCGCAAATCGCCGTGCAGCCAGGTGATTCCTGGCGTCTGCAAGCTGGCGCTGCTTCTCTTGCTCCGCGCGATCCTCGCGGGCTATTTCGATCAGTTTCACGATGTCATTGTCTATTGGATACTGGCTTTGTAGCCTGGCGAGCAATGCTAAGCACTCCGCATAATTACGAGAGGTCAACAAACTTCGGGCTTCCGACAAACTTTTCAGTTTGCGCTGCTCGGCCTGCTCCCCGAGCGCCATCTCGAGGAGCTTGGCGACGTCGTTGTCATTAGGATGTTCGCTCTGCAGCCTTCCGAGAACTGCGAGGCATTCCTCATAATTCCGTGAGTGCAGCAGACTCCGGGCTTCGGTCAGTCCTTGCAGCTTGCGCTGCTCGGATTGGTCCTTGCGAACTACATCAATGAGCTTCGGGATTTCGTCGTCCTCAGGAAACTGCTTCTGCAATTCCAAAAGCAACGTGGTGCACTCATCGTACTTGCGCCCAGCCAATAATTTTCGGGCTTTCGCGACGCTCTGCTGCCGCTGCTGCTCAGCTTTTTCCGTCTTGGCGGTTTCGAGTAACCTCGAGACATCGGCTTCCTCTGGAAATTCTTTCTGAAGAGATGTCAGCCGGGAAATGCAATCGTCATAGCGCTTCGCTGCCAGGATATTTCGGGCCTCGCTCAGGGATTCCAACATACGCTGTCTTCGCTGATCGTCGAGCACATTCTTTTGAAGCTGCAGGGTTTCGTCGTCGCCCGGAAACTCTTTGAGAATGAAGTTCAACAGAGAGGTGCAAGCGTCGTGCCGCCTTGCGGCAAAGAGGCTTCGAGCTTCCGCAATAGACTGCGATCTTCGTTCCTTTCTCTGATCCTCGAGGACATTTCTTTGAAGTTGCAGTACTTCGTCGTCGCCAGGGAACTCCTTCAGGATGGAATTCAGCAGTGATGTACAATCGTCGTAGCGTCTCGCCGCTAGAAGGCTTCGAACTTCCGCACCAGATTGCGCTCTTCGCTGTTTTCTCTGATCCTCAAACACTGTCTTCTGCAGCTTGAGGATTTCATCGTCGCCAGGGAATTGCTTTCGAAGGTCAGCAAGAAGTGCCGTACACTCGTCATAGCGCCGATTGGCGAGCATGCTGCGGGCATCGGCCAGGCCCTGCGATCTTTTCTGGTTCGCCTGGTCTTCTTGGGCAGTCTCCAGCAGCCGGGGAATCTCGTCCTCATCTGGAAATTCCTTCCTCAATTCGACCAAAAGCTGGATGCATTCCGCATAATTCTGCTGCGTCCACAGGCCGCGCGCCTGCTGCATCTTCTCGAAGAATTGCGTTCGCCTCTGTCGCTCTGCCTTTTCGTTCGTCACCTGTACCTGAAGCGCTTTTGCCTGCTGGTTGGTGGATTCAACTTCCAAGACTTTAGCCAGTAGCTCCTCGGCTTCTTCCAGGAGGCCTTGTGCCAAGCGTTGCTCGGCGGCGTCAATCCAGTCCGCGATTTGCTGAGCGCGGTCCAGTTCTTGCTGGATGCGCTTCAGCAGCTCTCGAGCGGGTTCAAAGGTGGGGTCCAACTGTAAGACAACTTCTGCCTCCATTCTCGCTTCTTGCGTTTTCCCTTCGACGAGTAACTCCTGCCCCTTTTCAATCTGCTGCTGCAACTTTGGTCTTATGAGGATACGCCTGAGCTCGGCATTAACCTTTTCCAGAAGATTCCGCGCCTGGGTATTAGCTGAATCGATTTGGAGAGCCTGACGAAGAAAGTCGCGCGATTGAGAATAGTCACCCTTGTCAGACAAGTCGCGGGCCTGCGCGACCAACGCAACGACCGACTCCGACTGCAGGCTCTTGCAGATCGGATCAAGATCGAGTAAGAGCTCCTCCATCGACTGATAGCGTTCGTCGGCGGATTTTTGCAAGACCCTTTGCACCACCTTTTCGAGGGCGGGAGGGCATTCGGGGGCCACGTCTAGCAACGGCTGCGGTTGTAGCTGGCAAATACTGTGCATCAGGCTTGCGGGGGTATGTCCTTTGAAGGGTCTCTGGTAAGCCAAGAGCTCATAGAGCAGAACCCCAAACGACCAAATATCGGAGCGCGCATCGGCGTGCTCCCCATGATACTGCTCGGGAGACATGTAGGCGAATGTACCGAGAAGCATGCCAGTCTGCGTCTTGGAGGTTTCGAGGACACGGGCGATGCCGAAGTCCACAACCTTCACCGTGCCATCTTTGGTAAGCATCACGTTGTCGGGCTTGATGTCACGATGGATGATTCCCCGTTTGTGCGCGTAATCCAGCGCACGGCACGCTTGCAGGGCGTAAGTAAGCTTCAGCGGGACGGGCAAGGGAGTTCGACGGCCGATCAACTGATCTAGACTCTCGCCTTCCAACAGTTCCATGGCGATATACGGAACGCCGTCTGCGTCCCCCAAATCGTAAATCGTCACGATGTTGGGGTGCTGCAAGCCGCCGGCCGACTGAGCTTCTTGATAAAAGCGTTGCAGCAAGTCGGGATACTCGGCCAAACCTGTAGTAATCGTCTTCAGTGCGACGAGGCGATTGATAATCGGGTCGCGGGCGCGGTAAACGACACCTCCAGCTCCACGTCCTAGCTCACCGAGAATTAGGTATTTGCCTAACTTCTCCAAGCTCATACTCCTGCAATCGCGAGCCCGTTAGAATTTATTGCGCTCTGGCTTTCCAAGCGAATTCTAAAGGCCAGCACAGCCCCATTCCCGTTAAATCCAACTTTATATGGTGAATGTTAGTCGGGCAATGCAGCGCCTCGACCCAGCCTTAGCCAGGAGGCCGCCAGCCGGTCCGAGCTTTTCAATGTTTGGCATGTGATGGGAACTTACTCACACCATAGCCTTCCGCCGTGCTCATGGTTTGAGATCAAAGAGGTCCCACTAATCCGAGCTTATGCCGGTTAGCCGCCGAAGAAAGGCAACTCCCTCGACATCAGTCTTTCGAGGTTAATATACCTTAAAGAGGTACCAAAATCCTTGAAATGCCAGATTGGCTTCGCAACCATAAATGCCTGACGGAACGGAAAACCATGCGACAAGCCCGAGTCTAGAGCAAAACCGGTCAGGAGGCTACCTGGAGGCCACCAAATCCTGGGCCCACTAAAAGCGTGTCTCATTCAGCAAGACCAACAAAAGGTCGGCCGCAGCAAGCACTCCACATTTGATCGCCCAACTCGTTGACACTGAATATCAGGTTGTGCACAAAAACTATCTTCGCAAAATTCTTCCGCAAAGATAATATGTGAGTCTCTCGCTGCCAATGGACATCACGGACAGATAATGTAGCCAAGATCCCGGTTTCGTTCCTGATTGACTGCCGGGAAGTCAAGGAATGAAGGCTTAGCAACTATTTTGCAGGTAGCCTCGGTTAAGTGGCCCGTGCTAATTACCAAAATGCGAAATCGGGAGTGTCGGGCGATGCTCGCGCGGCTCGGCTTTGGCAGACTCGCGTGTGCTTCCAATAACCGGCCTTATATCGTTCCAATCTATTTCTCGTACGTCGCCGACCGATTGTGCTGCTTCTCCACCGTGGGACGGAAGATTGACTGGATGCGGCTAAACCCTCTGGTTTGCGTGCAAGTCGATGAAATTCACGGCCACGATGAATGGGCGAGCGTGATTATCTTCGGCCAGTACGTGGAAATTCCTAACGGGCCAGAGTACGCGGAGAGTCGGGGGCACATCCGCTCACAGCTGCAAAGGAGATCCTTGTGGTGGCAGAGCGGATATCCTGCATCTCAGATTCGCCGGACGCCAAAACATCCCATCTCTGTATTTTATTACATCCAGATCGAGGAAATCTCCGGCGTTCGCGCAACCCCCGACACCAGGGAAAAACCGAATCGCAGCACGAAACGCCCTTCTGCGGGCTGACATTTTAAGCGTTGTAGTTTGGCGAATTATTCTAGTCTCACGCGCGGGAATCAGAACGCCCCACTATCTACCAAGGTCCACAACTGCGGCAGGGCGGTAATCTTTGACGGAAATGTTGCCATTGACCTCTGAATAGCACGTAATAACTTTGTGCACGAAGAGCGCTGGACCCCACGCATGTTCTTGCGATCAAGGCTTTCGAAGTATGCTTGGTGACGGCCCGTCACAGCGCGCCTTGCATTTTGATTTGGTGGCGAGCAAGAATTTCGGACGCTATGCACGGAGTTGTACAGACTCACGCACAGCCGGTTTTAACTCCTCAAGAACGCCCTCAGGAGCTTTAGTGTGCGTTCGTATAAGCGACAAATTTTTGATTCCAACGATCCTGTACCGCCTTCAAAATTCACCCAACTCTGCATAGCCGCCGTGTAGCCAAAAGGGCTGATTTGAGCCTTTTTAGCGTTTTTGGCGTTACGCAAAATGAATAACTTAGGTCTTTTCAATGCCCGCGCGTGGTGCGACTCCCACCCCGGGCACCATTAAGTCGTCAATGTTTATGCGATTTTCGTGATGGTCGTTTCTCGCTGTGCCCTGAGCGTGCCCATGTTTTTCGAATCTGGCTCTCGATCAAAGCCGGCTTCTCAGGGGCAAACGGGGGTAGTGCTTTTCTGTAATTGCCAGTTTTTTATGTCCAAGCAGGAGACTGACGGTTTCAAACCGTACTTCATTCACAAGCAGATTCTTGGCAAACGTATGGCGGAAACTGTGTGGATGCCTGGCAATCCTGGCGTGCTTGGACAGCTCTCGATATCGTCCGGATAACGCATAGTAACGATACGACCAAAGAAATCGAGTAAAAAGAGTTCGGGATTCAATCTTGCTGCTAACGCGCCATCTTCTGAAGCGTGTACAACAGGAGCTTGCGGTCTTCCTCTTTGGCTTTACCCAACAGACGGCGAAGCTTATTGAGAAACTTTGCATCCTTGCCTGAACTACCCCAAGCGAGATCGTCCGAGGACTTTCGCTTGAGCAGATTCGGCAGCTTCGGCGGCTCTTCGCCATCATAGAAGAGTTGGTACACGGGCACTTCCAAAGCCCGTGCAAACTTTTCCAGGGTTTCTACGGCCGGGACCGTGTGGCCGTTTTCAACACGGGAGATGTAGCACCGCAAAAGCCCGGTGCGCTTTTCGATGTCGCCTTGTGAAAGATTCTTGTGATCGCGAAGTTCGCGCAGTCTGTCGCCTATGACCATCCCGGGATTATTCCAAAAAGACGAGTCGAAGGCAAGCAAGGTGACGGCTCGACAACTACTGGCGTTGAAATAATAGCTCTTCGAGAGCCATCCGCCGCACCTGCGAAAGGTTGCGCTGCTTCTCATTCACATTCAGCCTGCACTCACCATCGTCAGTAAAGGTCAGGGTTACTTCAAACATGTGGTTGTCTTTATCATCGCAGACTAAAATTCCGTGTTCGACAAGGCTAAATTTGACGGACCTATCCGCATCTTTAGCTCTGAAGAAAACTGCAAAGTCGACGCCAGTCTCGACCACCGAAAACTCATACGGGGAATTCTTAGGGCGCTGGGCGTTGCGAGTCTTAACGTCCTCTTCCACCTGTGACCTGAGTGTCTTGAATACCTTCGGTAGAGAGCATGCGGAACGCTCCGTTACCCAGTTGAACTTCGAATTATCCTTCTTCAACTCGTCGTCCATGTTTTCTCCTCAAGTTCAGGAAAGGAAATTAGGAAAGACCATCACGCAAGAGGATTGTAGGCGTCCTAATCAGGAGAGTCTGTACAGTTTGCAACAGTTTTATTACTGCGGACGAAAGTGGACAACAGCTGGATCGCGGATGTTTTTCCTTTTTCGGCTGGTAGAAAAGAGCTGCGAGACATGTTTCGGCACAACCTTGGCAGGATTTTGCCTGCAAGAAGGCGCTCTTCTTCTACACTTTGTTTGATCTAATTGTTTGCTCGAACTGGCTTCTATCTAACCGGCCAAAATTAGCGGCTGTGGTTCGAACAATTGCTCTGCAGTGTGCTGCGGGAGGTTTGTGTGGCGACTAGCGAAAACTTCGATCTGATTGTCATCGGGTGCGGCCCCGCTGGAGAAAAAGCCGGTGCGCAAGCCGCCTACTTCGGAAAGCATGTCGCCGTCATCGAGCGCGCCGAGCACATGGGCGGAAGCTGCATCAACACGGGCACTGTCCCCAGCAAAACCCTGCGCGAATCCGCGCTCTATTTTTCCGGACTCAAGCAGCGCGGACTCTACGGCATCGACTATTCGCTCAAAGAAAATCTTACTGTTCACGATTTCATGCGTCATGAACGGGAAGTCGTCGAAATGGAACGCCGGCGTATCCTGAAGAATCTCGAACTGCACAACATCGAGCTTGCTCGCGGCCAGGCGGCTTTCGAAGACGCGCACACCATCGCGGTGACCGGCACAAACGGGGCGCGCCGCCTTCGCGGCGAAGTCATTCTAATTGCCACTGGATCCAAGCCTCATCGTCCTTCCGAGATTGCCTTCGACGATGTTCATACGTTTGATTCGGACACATTTCTTCAGATGGATCGCATTCCGAAAAGCCTTGCCGTCATCGGCGGGGGCGTTATCGGCTGCGAATACGCCTCGATCTTCATAGCGCTCGGAGTGGACGTCACACTTGTGGATGGCCGCGACTGTCTGCTGCCATTTCTCGATGGAGAAATTTCCGGTCGTTTGCGCGACCGCCTCACCGCGCTCGGCATGCGCTTCCTGTTCAATGAGCGGCCGATAAAAGTTGAGAATTCTTCGACCGGCGTTCGTCTTTCGATGAAAAGTGGCAAGACTCTCGAAACCGACGCCGCGCTTTTTGCGGCAGGGCGCCGCGCCGCAATCGACGGTCTTGCTTTGGAAAGGGCGGGCCTAGTCATCAACGATCGCGGCTACATCCCCGTCGACGACAATTATCGGACCTCTGTTCCAAATATCTATGCCGCGGGCGACGTGATCGGGTTCCCCGCGTTGGCGTCCACTTCGATGGAACAGGGCCGCGTCGCCGTTTGCCACGCCTTTGGCTTTAAGTACAAACAGCGGGTCGCCTCCATGCTTCCGATGGGGATTTACACGATTCCGGAAATTTCCGCCGCGGGCGAAACGGAAGAATCCTGCAAGGAAAAGAAAATCGATTATTGCGTGGGTCGCGCCCTTTACGAAAACAACGCGCGGGGCCACATCATTGGGGACACCGCCGGTATGCTCAAGCTGATTTTCGCCCGCGCGGACCGCAAACTGCTCGGCGTTAGCCTGATCGGTGAGAGCGCCACCGAACTCATCCACATCGGCCTGATGATTCTCGACCACGGCCAATCCATAGACGAGTTCATCGAACAGGTCTTCAACTATCCGACGCTCAGCGAAACCTACAAGTACGCGGCGTACGACGGCCTCGGCAATCTCGCCGGCCACAAACTGCGCGAAGGCTAGCCGCTGCGAACATCTTCTGGCATGCTCAATGCCGTGAGCAAATTGAAGCCCGGCCTATCATTCCTGTCTATTTCCGCCATCGCCGCCGCGCTGATCCTGTTTTCTTGCCGTGCCACACCTCAGCCCGATGCGCAGACAGTCTCGCCGCCACAGCAGTCGCCGCAGGCCTTCTTCGGTTTCGATCGAAATATCTATCCTGGCGACGACGCCATGAAGTCGCTGCGTCGCGACTTTGCGTTTTCCGGGTATTGGTTGAGCGCGCCCCCAGGAGAAAAGGCCAGCACTTGGGCCGGCAAACGCGAGTTTGTGCGCTCATTAGGATTTGGCTTTCTGGTGCTTTACCGAGGGCGTGAGGAGCGAGAGCTAAAGGATCCAAAGATGGCCGAAAGTTTGGGCGAAGCAGACGCAAAAGCGACTGCGGCGGCTGCAAAACGCGAAGGATTTCCCGCCAATACGATCATTTTCCTCGATATCGAAGAAGGTGGCCGTCTCTCGCCTGCCTATCACTCGTACATACAAGGCTGGTTGTGGACGTTGACGCTGATTGACTATCAAGGTGGATTCTATTGTTCGGGAATTCCAGTGAGAGAGGACGCGCACACCACAATTACAACTGCCGATGACATTACGAATTTCCTCGCTCTAAAATCGCGTGCGTTCACCATTTGGGCGTTCAACGACGTCTGTCCGCCGTCGCCCGGCTGCACGCTTCCGGAGAAACCGCCTTTGCCTAAATTGAGTGGAGACTCGACCGCCCAAGTATGGCAATACGCGCAATCGCCGCGCCAGATGGATCGCACTGCGCGCTGTGCGCCGGGCTATCACACCGACGGCAACTGCTATGCTCCCGGCGATACGGTTCACGCCTGGTTCCTCGACGTGGATACCGCTGCGTCTTCCGATCCTTCCAACGCCGCGGGCAAATAGAATCGTCGATGCACGAATTAGAATGTCTGTTGAAAGTCAGTCCGTCGGATTCCGCGGAAATTTGAAGTAGGGTAGCCGCACACCATTGATCAAAATCTGGTCGGCGCGAATATTTGTCGGCGCTTCGAAGCCGTTTGTCCCGCCGTTCGTCACGTAATCATCCTCATCCACGCCATCCCCGCTCACGCCGAGTCCCCCGACGAGAATGCCGTTGCGATACAAACCGGCGCTTCCGGGAAAGAAAACGATGCCACTCTTGTTGACGTTCGGAGGCCCGGGCTGGAATCCCTGCGTGCAAGGGTTTGCCAAATCCTGCAGATAAATGTTGAAAAACGGCCCAGCAGGCGAGCCATCAATTCCCGGCGGGAAAAAAGGCTGTGCACCAAAACTGATGGTGCGATTCGTGACCGCCGTGCCCATCGGCACCTGATTCAGGTCTGCCGCAGTCCTCGCGGAGCTGTTGAAGTAAACCATATTTCGAGCTTTGCTCGCTGCGACGTCAATGCTGAAGACCGTGGAATCCTGCATCCGCCGCAATCCGATGATCGTGCCATCCAGATCGGCTACCGCAATTACCATGCGCGTTCGCGAGCCGATCGGCAATCGAATCGCGGCACGCGTCGCGTTCGCGGTTGTTTCCGCATTGCCCAAAATGGTTTGGACGTCCGTCGCGCTCAATCCGCCCAGGGGTCCCGCTGCGGGCGTAATGAGATCACCATCCGGTGGCTGCCCCGAGCTGTTCGCAGGCGCTACGAAATACGACCCCGCGCCAGCGACCGGTCCAGCTGAGACACTTGACGGCAACGTCGTCTGCGCCACGAACGGAAGCGCGATTCCGCCGATAAACACCACTCCCGGTGCAGCCGGCGTCGGCCCAAATGAATCCGACGGTCCGGTGCGCTGCGTCGTCGATCCGACAAACGCCGCATACTCCGCCACGTTGAGATCGCTCGAAGACGTAACCACTCCAATTCCGCCCACAACGACATTCTGATAAAAAATCGGTACGCCGCCGGGATTCACCGCCAGCGGATTCGAGTCCATCGCGTCCGCCTTGCCGGTGAGCACTCCCGGTCCAAATCCCCCACCGAGCGCGAGTGATGGAGGGATCTGGCTCTGAAAGGCGACGGTGTCCACCAGCGTGCATCCGCGATTTGTGTTTTCTATGCCATAAAGATCCGCCGGTGGCGCGTTCGTCACGCCGGGAGGAAAATGAATGCCGCTGATGAAGCGCACTGTGCGAGAGGAAAGCGGCGCCTGATCGTTGCTGAAAAACGCGCCCGTCCGTGCCAGCGCGACAGCCACATCGTTCGCGTCGAGCGACTGTCCGAAGTTTCCAATGGCCATGGCTGGCGCGTTTTGCGTGCGAAATACGCCCAGCACAAATCCTGCCCGGTCCACTACAGCCACGACCATATCGGCATTCACGGAATTCACCGCTGCTTGCACGATGTTCTGGACATCGTCGACTTGCAGGGGCTGCACAGCCGTAACCGGCGGCGGAGCCACGAGAGTGTTGCTCGCCCCTCCGCACCCCGCTAGCAGCAGCGCCAGAACTGCGGCAATCCCCAACGCGAGCAAAATTCCCAGCGCCAGCATCTTTCGACGCTGTTCCAGGGTGCGCCGTGCCGCGATCGGCCTCCGAATCGTGTGTTCGGTTTGCATGAGGGGTATCTTCCTTAGTAACACGGCTCCTCGTGCCTCTCAATCCTTCACGAGCGCCCCAGTTCCTATCGGTGAATGCTCGCGACGCCTAAGTAGTGTTATCGCTTGTGTTCACTTTTTGCGGAAATGGATTGCCCGCTGCGGCCCGATATTGTTAGCTAGATGCGATCCCTTTTACTTGCGCAAATTCTCTCAGGCCGCAGGCATGCTTGCTCTCTCTTCGCGAAGCTCTCGACGCGTCAGTGGCTCGGTTCGCGCCGCGCTCGGGTTGTCGCTTGCCATTTTGGCGTTGGAGTGCGCTTCCGCCGCGCAGCAATCCACTTGCGTCCCTCCCTCCGCAGCCTGTGGACAGGCCGCCATGCAGAAATCCGGTGAAGCAACCCCTGTGCAGCGCATTCCGCGCCAGCAGGCTTTAACAACAGCCGCCGTCGACGGCGTCTTGCGTGGCGTCCTGTCAACGAACGAAACCCGGCCCGTAGCCGCAGCCCAACTCACGCTTCGACACTTGCAGACCGGTCAGATCCTGCGCGCCACCTCTTCTGCTGAAGGTGTCTTTCGCATCCTTCTTCTTCCGCCCGGCCACTACGAATTTCGTGTCGAAGCCGAGGGATACGCTCCGTTCCTGATTCCTGATCTCTTGCTCAACGCCAACGAAGTCTCGACGCTGGAAATTTCATTAATTGGCATCACTAGTTCCGAATTTCACTCGCGACTTCCGCGCCTCCCCGAGCTTGGTCCCCCAGCCACGCCAGGTTCATCTCCCGCGCTCGGCAGCTATCGCGAACTTCGTCATCGCCTCGATTCCGACCCCAGCTATATTGCGGAACTCGCACCGGAATACCTGCCTCCTGTTGCAGATATTTACAACGTCGTTCCAAATCGTTGGGCGCTCAATCAGCCGGACTATCGGCGCTACCCGCAGAAAGGCGAGTATCTGTACACCGAGCCGCACTGGTACGACCCGTTCAATCGCAACCGTTTCAAAGGCGACGAGCCTATCTGGCCCGAAGTTCTTGGCCAGCAGATTTTCTTGAACATTACCGCTTCATCGGAAACATTTTTCGACGGCCGCCGCGTTCCTTCCCCCAGCGGCGTCAGCGCCGCAGAGCCTGGCAGCTCTGGTTTCTTTGGCCGCGGCGAACAAGCTTTCTTTGATCAAACTTTGCGCTTCAGCTTTGATCTCTTTCACGGAGATGCGTCCTTTAAGCCGGTCGATTGGCGAATTCGCATCACGCCGGAGCTCAGCATCAACGATCTCGACGTCCGTGAGCTGGGCATCGTCAGCCCTAACGTGCTCGCCGGCACCAACCGCTTCGACGACCACCTCGGATTTCAAGAAGCTTTCGTCGAAGTGAAACTCCACGATCTCAGCGACAACTACGATTTCATCTCCGCTCGCGCCGGCATTCAGCAATTCAATGCCGATTTCCGCGGTTTTCTGTTTGTTGACGAGCAGCCCGGTCTGCGCATCTTCGGGGACTGGAACAGCGATCGCATCGAGTACAACGCCGCTTATTTTCAGATGCTCGAGAAGAACACCAACAGCGGCCTGAACACTTTTAATCGCCGGCACCAGCAGGTGGTCCTCGGAAACGTCTATCTGCAGGATTTCTTCTTCCCTGGTTACACCGCCGAATTTGTTGGCGCGTGGAACAAAGACGATCCGAGCATTCATTACGACGACAACGGCTTTCTCGTGCGCCCGGCCCCGATCGGCAATGTCATCAATCAAGGCCCCGGAGGTGGTCCCCTCGCTCACGGCATTCGTGTCGGCTATTTCGGCTGGCTCGGCAGCGGCCACATCCACCGCATTAATTTGACCCACGCTTTTTATCAGGCCGTCGGCGAAGACACCTTTAATCCCATCGCAGGTCGGCCCGTAACCGTAAACGCGCAGATGGCCGCCGTCGAGCTTTCCTACGACCGCGACTGGATCCGCTATCGTGTTTCCGCGTTTTACACATCCGGCGATGCCAATCCTCGCGATGGCCGCGCACGCGGGTTCGATGCCATCGACGATCTCCCTAATTTTGCCGGCGGCATCTTCAGCTTCTGGAATCGCGAAGACATTCGCCTTCTGGGCTCAGGCGTCCAGCTGACTACCGATGGGAGCCTGATTCCGTCGCTCCGTTCCAGCAAAGAGGAGGGCCAGGCCAATTTCGTCAATCCCGGCATCTTCATTGCAAACGCGGGTGCGGATTTTGACATCACTCCCAAGCTCAAGGGTTTTGCGAATTTCAATTACCTGCGATTCGAACGAACCGAGCCCCTCGAATACGTATTGTTCGAATCTCCCATCAGGCACAGCATCGGCGAGGACTTCGGGGTCGGAGTTACATATCGCCCGCCGCTCACCGAAAACATCGTACTGACCGTCGGCGCCTCCGCCCTGCAGCCCGGTGATGGGTTCAAAGATATCTACACGAGCCGCACACTTTTCTCGCTTTTCGGCTCCGTGAAGTTTACGTTCTGAGGAAACGCATCTGATGGCCTCGCCGCAAACATTCGAACGCTCCTCTCCGCGGAACCTTAGCGTCCTCTGCGTCTCTGCGTTATCTTTTCTCCTGGTTTTTTATTCTGAGTCGGCCTCTAGGGTCCATCCGAAGCAAGACGCTCCTGCGGTCCGTGGGCAGTCGGAGGAAGAAGCCGCTCGCAAATCGTCTGGCTGTGTCTCCTGCCACACCTCAACAGACGAGCCAACGATGCATCCCACAAAAACGGTGTTTCTCGGGTGCACCGATTGCCACGGCGGCAACTCCTCAATCTCCATTCCCACGACCCCCACGTCAAATTCGCCCGAATACAAAGCCGCCAAAGAAAAAGCCCACGTCCAGCCTCGCGACGCGAGCTTCAAGGACCGGTCCGCTCTGCCCGAGCGCACCTACACCAAATGGCTCAAGGAATCTCCCGAATTCATTAAGTTTGTGAATCCCGGCGACCTGCGAGTCGCTCCAGAGACTTGTGGCGCAGCCGGCTGCCATGCCAAAGAAGTCCGCGCCGCTTCGACAAGCATGATGACTCACACCGGTTTGCTGTGGGGCGCAGCGCTCTATAACAACGGGGGCTATCCCTCAAAAAATACCCAATTCGGCGAGAGCTACGATCGCGACGGCAAGCCGCAGGCCATCAAAACTTTTCCGCTTCCCACTCCAGAAGAGACTCGCACCAAAGGCGTGCTCCCCGAACTCGATCCGCTTTTTCGCTGGGAAATCTCTCAGCCAGGGAACGTGCTTCGCGTGTTCGAACGCGGTGGCCAGAAAAAATCCGAACTAGCCAATCCCAATAGCGAAGAAGACCCAGGCAAGCCTGACGCCAAACTCAGCGACCGCGGTTTTGGCACGGAACTCCGCACTGATCCCGTCTTCCTTGGCTTGCAGAAAACGCGTCTGGTCGATCCGGTGATGTCTCTGCCCGGCACCAACGATCATCCCGGGGACTATCGCGCGAGCGGCTGCACGGCGTGCCACGTCGTCTACGCAAACGACCGCGATCCATCGCACTCGGGTTCCTATGCGCAATTCGGCCATTCCGGTTTCAGCGCTTCTTCCGATCCAACCATTCCCAAAAACGAGCCCGGCCATCCCATCAAGCATGTCTTCACGCGCTCCATTCCCTCCAGCCAATGTATGGTCTGCCACATCCATCCCGGCACCAACATGCTCACGACGTATTTTGGCCTGACGTGGTGGGATAACGAAATCGACGGCGACAAAATGTACCCGCCTCAGCAACACAATCCGACAGAAGAGCAAAGGTATCAATCCTACTTGCGCAATCCCGAAGCCGCCGCCTCCCGCGGCCTCTGGAGCGATGAAAAATTTCTCGAGAATCTTGGCAGCACCGAATTCAATGCGAAATTGAAAACGACGCAATTCGCCGATTTCCACGGTCACGGCTGGGTCTTCCGTTCCGTTTTCAACCACGACCGCAAGGGGAATTGGCTGGACAAGGACGGCAAGCAGATCGCTTTCGACGATCCGGACCGCTTCGGCAAGGCTGTGCATCTCGCGGACATTCACCTTGAAAAAGGCATGCAGTGCAACGACTGCCATTTTGCGCAGGACAACCACGGCAACGGGAAAATTTACGGCGAGCCGCGCGCTGCCGTTGAAATCGATTGCATCGATTGCCACGGCACGATTCGCAACCGCGCAAGTCTCGTCACTTCTGGCCCCGCGGCTCCTGATGGAGGCCGACACCTCGACGCATTGCGTACCCCGTGGGGTCTGCGCCGCTTCGAATGGCGCGGCGATGGCGCTTTGATTCAGCGCTCGATGTCCGAAGAAAACAAAGAGTGGGAGATCGTTCAAACCGCCGACTCGGTCACTCCCGGCAACGTGCACTTCAGCATAAAATCTTTTCGCGCCAAATTAATGACCACGGACGGCACCGTCGCGCGACAAATGCCGCAAGACGACGAGCATCTGGCTCACGCCAATTCTTCGATGACTTGCTACTCTTGCCACACGTCCTGGACACCCACATGCTTCGGCTGCCATCTGCAAATGACCGCCAACGCGCGCAAGCCCATGCTCCATAACGAAGGCCTCACGACGCGCAACTACACCAGCTACAATTTTCAGGTTCTTCGCGATGACATTTATATGCTCGGCGTCGACGGCACCGTTACCGGACATCGCATCGCTCCCGCGCGTTCTTCCTGCGCGATCCTCGTCAGTTCGCAAAATGCGAACCGCGATTGGCTCTACTACACGCAGCAAACCATCTCTGCTCCCGGTTTTTCCGGGCAAGCCTTCAGCACGTTTGTTCCGCATACCGTCCGTGCCAAAGAAACGAAGCAGTGCAGCGATTGCCATGTCTCCTCAGCAAACGACAACAACGCCTGGATGGCACAGCTCCTGCTCCAAGGCACGAATTTCATGAACTTCATGGGACGCTACGTCTACGTTGCCACCGGCCAGAAGGGTTTCGAAGCCGTTGCCGTCGCCGAGCACGATGAACCCGAAGCCATCTACGGCAGCGATCTACAGCGCATCGCCTATCCCGCCGACTACAAAAAGCTCGTCGATCATCGTCGCGAACTCTCCACCGCCGCAAGCCATGAGGGCAACGTCCTCGATATTCAAGCTCGCGGCGAATACGCTTACGCCGCAACCGGCACCGGCGGCCTCCGCGTCTACGACATCGCCAACATTGACAACAAAGATTTCTCCGAGCGTATGATCACTGCGCCCGTTTCTCCCCTCGGCCAGCGTTTCTTTGTTCCCACAAAGGACGCCCTTGCCATCGCTTCACCGACGACGCTCGGCGTCGATCCGCTCCGCCAACAGCTTCCCGAAAACGAAGAGCAGTCTATTCATCTCCTCTACGGTTTTCTCTACATCGCCGACAGAGAAGAAGGCCTCGTGGTCATCGGCAATCCCGATCTCAAATCGAAAAGTCCCGGGGTCGGCGCGCTCCTCGACGGCAACCCCGCCAACAATTTCCTCAAGCGTGCTCTCGCTTTTAACCCCAACGGCATGCTCACCGGCGCGCACCGCATCACCATCGCAGGCACCTACGCCTACATCCTCACGGACGAATCTCTTGTCGTCGTCGATCTGGATAATCCTCTCGCGCCTCGCGTCACAGCCACGATTGGTGCTCCGGACTTGGACAATCCACGCGGAATCGCCGTGCAGTTCCGCTACGCCTTCGTCGTGGATCGCTACGGATTGAAAACACTGGACGTAACGGACCTGGCGCATCCAAAAATGACCGAAAAGGGCCGCGCCGCGCTCGACGATGCCCGAAACATTTACATAGCCCGGACCTATGCTTACGTTGCCGCTGGGAAAAACGGAGTGGGAATCTTTGACGTTGAAAACCCGGAAGCCCCGCGCCTGGATCAAGTCTTCAATGCCAACCACCAGATGCACGAAGTAAACGACGTCAAGATCGGAATGGTCGCGGGCAGCGTCTTTGCATTTGTCGCTGACGGCTACAACGGCCTCCGTATCCTGCAGATCATTTCACCGTGGGACGATCCCGCGCACTTCTCGGGCTTCAGCCCTCGCCCCACCCCCAAATTAATTGCCACCGCGCGCACCCGCGGCTCCGCGCTAGCCATTTCCAAAGGCATCGACCGCGACCGCGCCGTCGACGAATCCGGTAACCAACTTGCTGTCTTTGGCCGCCGTGGCGCCCGCCCGCTCAATCGCGCCGAAATGCAACGCCTTTACCAGCATTCCACAAACGGCGCGTTCTATTCCGTCACTGACGAACCTGTGGAAACATCGCCCTCAGCCAAGTCTTCATCCGTAACTGCGCTCTTCGCCCGTGCCCGAAGTTGGCTCAATTCTCTCTACTGAGGTCATGCTATGAATCGTCGCAAATTTCTCAGCTCGACACTCAAAGCGATTTCCGCCGTCTCTTGCGCTCCGCTTTACACAAACGCACTCCACGCTTTTGCGCCGCACCAAAATCCCTCCACGACACCCCAGCCCTCGAACGCCCCGCGCCCCCAACTCGCCATCACGATGGACGATCCGAATTTGAAGCTCGACTCCAATCTCCGATGGCCCGATGCAAACTCCCGCATCTTAAGAGCTCTCGACAACCGCAACATCAGAGCCGCTCTCTTCGTCTGCGGCATGCGCGTCGACGAATACGACGGCTCCAAGCTTCTCTCCGCCTGGGATCAGGCTGGCCACCAGATCTGTAATCATTCCTATTCCCACCTGAACTATTGCGGCCCCACTCCCTACGCCGACTTCGCCGTCGACTTCCTGAAAAATGAAAAAATCATCGCTCCTTATCACAACAAAACTCTTCTCTTCCGCTACCCGTTCCTAAAAGAGGGCGACACCGCCGACAAGCGCGACCGCTTTCGCACTCTTCTCAAGGAAAGTGGCTATCGCGTCGGCCACGTCACCATCGACGCCTCCGACTGGTATGTCAACCAACGCATGGCCGATCGCCTCATCAAACAACCGAAGGCCAGCATCCAGCCCTATCGCGATTACCTGATCGCGCATCTCCTCGACCGCGCGTCTTTCTATCGCCAACTCGCCATTGACGTCCTGGGCCGCGACATCCGCCATACCCTCCTCATTCACTACAACACGCTGAACGCGCTCGTCCTGCCGGATGTAATGGCCGCTTTCGAGACCGCAGGTTGGCAATGGATTGACGCCTCACTCGCTTTTCAAGACGACGCCTTCCGCCTCCAGCCTAAAACCCTCCCCGCTGGGGAGAGCTTGGTTTGGGCCCTGGCTGCAGAAACCGGCCGCTTCAAGGACCGCCTCCGCTATCCCGGTGAAGACGACATCTACGAGGAGCCTAAGATGAACGCCCTCAAACTATAGGCCTCGCCAACGTAATGTTACGGAGCACTTTTTTCTCTTTTCCTTCGCTGTCGCTATCTCCTTCTAGACACGCCTTTTGCTGTTTTCAGTGCCTGAAAAGGTACCCATCTCCTTTCCTTTGTATCTTTTAACCTTAGGACACATCTAATCAAGGTATAATGGTTTGTTCACGTTTTTAACGCATAGCACCCATCAAAATAATTCGTGGGGCACCTCCGGTGAACAAGGCTATCGTTGTAACTGTAGGGGGTACTGGCACCGCACCCAGGGCGGTCCAACCTCGCCAAAGGCGAGCACGCAACTTGAGGAAGCAAGAAGGAGTACTAGAACATGGTTAAGCACTATTTACTGGCGAGCGATTTTGACCAGACCTTAAGCTTTAACGACTCTGGAGTCGCTCTCTCAGAGCTCATCGGCTTTCACGGGTTCCACGACAAGGTCAAGGGTCTTGCGGAGATGAACCTCGTCCAACAGGGTGCGGAACTCAGCTATTTGATTCTGCACGACCCGGAATTCCGCCGCGTTCGCCGCGATCACTTGGTAGAAACCGGCAAGCGCATCCGACTGAAGCACAACGTCGCTCTTTTTGCGCGCGCGTTGGCCAATCTTGCGGAAGGCTACAAATTCCATTTCAATGTGATCTCCGCGGCTCCGCAGGAGATTATCCAGTCCGCGCTCGAAGGAATTGTGCCGCCGCAGAATATTTTCGGCACGCGCTTCCGCTATAACGAATCCACGGGCGAAGTCGAATCGATCATTCGCGCTTCCGCAGGATGGGGCAAAATCACCGTTCTTGAAGAGCGCCGCGCCGAACTCAGTATCAGCCACGACCACATCATCTACATGGGCGATGGCAGTTCCGATATTCCTGTGATGATGCATGTCAATCAGCACGACGGCCTCACCATCGCCGTCTCCGAAGCCAAGTTCATCACGCGTGTCGCGAAGCGCACCGTGCTCAGCGACAACGCCATGAGTGTGCTCGTCCCCGTGCTTGAGAAAGTTCTGGGCTGGGACTCCGCGCACATCCGCAAACTATTCACTTCTTACGGGCTAAACCTGCTTGAGTGGGACAAAGTCCGCACCGACATGCTCACCATTCAGGATTCCGCGGAGCCTATTGCGGCTTCCTCCGCTCACGCTCATTAATTTCTTTTGGAAATGAAAAGGCGGCCGTCTTTGGCAAAGACAGCCGCCTCTTTTTTCGCAAAAATCTGTGGGTCTACTGCGGGCCGAACCTGAACTCGATCACCTCGGTCGTTTCCTTCGGACCAGGCTCGAATTCACTTTGCATTGCTGCTCTTTCCGCTTCCGCGGCAAGCACCGGATGTCCACCGACGACACGCGTTCGTTTCACTTTACCGTCAGCCCCGATGGTAACCTCAACTTTCACCACGCCTGTCAGGTTCAGTTTCTTGGCGAGCTCGGGATACTGCGGCTTGCCCATGACCCTCACCTTGCGCTTGGATCCCGGGGCATCGCCTTCTTGCGCGCGCGTCGAGAGCGCCACGCCACCCCCCACGCCGAGTACGGCGAGCAAACACACTGCCAGTATTCGCTTAGCCTTTGTCACTCTCATGTCCTTGAAGCCGAAACATCCGGCGAAGTAAATGCTGGCTTCTAATTGCACTTGCCTCGCCAGACTCCGGGGAAATTCGGGCCGCTTCGCACTTTCTTAGAAATCGCTTAGATTCAAAAACTTATGGATGTGCGGGGTGGATCGTAGGCGTCGTTCAAGGTAGTACTCGACCATGCAAACATCTCATGTTTAATCGTTTTAGTACGCCCTGTCTCGTTTTGAGACAAAAGACCTTTCGCGGCTTTGTTTCACGGATACCCAGATCATTCAACGTTTGTTTCAGAACCCTGAATAGCCTGCTTCTTCAGAAGCGCCTTCACGTTTTGCGCATTCCTCATCGTCGGTTACAATTCCACCGCGGAGGCCTCATGTCCAAGAAATCCATTCTCATGCTTATTGGCGATTACGTCGAAGACTACGAAGTAATGGTCCCATTCGAGGCGCTACAGATGGTCGGCCACACCGTTCACGCCGTGTGCCCGGGCAAAAAAGCCGGTGAGTTCGTTGCAACCTGCATTCACGATTTCGAAGGCGAACAGACTTACACCGAGAAGCGCGGTCACAATTTCGCTCTCAACGCCACCTTCGACCACATCAAACCCGAAGACTATGACGCGCTCATGATCCCTGGGGGTCGCGCGGTCGAGTACCTTCGGCTCAACCCGCGGGTCATCGAGATCGTCCACCATTTTTCAAAAACCAACAAGCCCCTCGCCGCCATCTGCCACGCCCCGCAAGTTCTCGCCGCTGCTGGAGTGCTTCAAGGGAAAAAATGCAGCGCTTATCCGGCCACCGGTCCCGACGTTACGCTGGCCGGCGGTACATACGTTAGCCTCCCCATGACCGATGCCCTCGTCGACGGTAATCTCGTGACTGGCCCGGCCTGGCCTGCGCTCCACTCCTGGCTCGCCAAATTCCTCGGCGTCCTCGGCACACAAATTCAACCTTAATTTAAGGAGCAGCGTGGATCACGCGGCCGCGCCGCCTGATATTTCTCCTCCGATCCACACTTTATAAATTTCGGTGGTCCGTGGATAATTGTCGGTTCACTATTCCCGGAAGGGGCTCAGCGTCATGGCAAACATCAACACGAAAAAAGGCGTCATCGGTATCCTCACAGGGGGCGGCGACGTTCCGGGTTTGAATCCCGCAATCCGTGGCGTCACCATTCGCGCGCTTCATGAAGGTTATCAAGTCATCGGCTTCCGCCACGGTTGGGCTGGCCTCGTCGACATGGTCCGCGAAAAGGACTACGACAATTCCGACAATTTTCTGGTCCTCACACAAGAAGTCGTCGAGCGCGCCGCGCGCACTGGCGGCACCTTTCTCCACTCTTCCCGCACGAATCCCGGCCGTGTCAGCAAATCCAACGTTCCGGCACATCTAAAAGACAATTTCACGGCTGAGAAAAACGATCTCACTCCTGAAGTCCTCAAGAATCTCGCCTGGTTGGGCATCGATACTCTCATTCCCATCGGTGGCGACGACACACTCAGCTATGGCGTCCGCCTCCACAAAGAAGGTTTCAAAGTCATCGCCATTCCCAAGACGATGGATAACGATGTCCCTGGCACCGATTACTGCATCGGCTTCAGCACCTGCGTCACTCGTACACTTCAGCTCGTCAATGACCTGCGCACCTCGGCTGGTTCTCACGAGCGTTTCATGGTCATCGAAGTCTTTGGCCGCTACGCCGGTTACACCGCCATGCTCCCCACCATGGCCGGCGCAGCCAACCGTTGCGTCATCCCCGAGTACAAATTCAATATCGAGCGACTCACCGAGCTTCTTGTCCATGACCGCAACAAAAATCCCAGCCGCTACTCAACCGTCCTTGTTTCGGAAGGCGCAATGTTCGAAGGCGGTGAAATGATTTTCGAAGGCGAAGCAGCCGATGCCTACGGCCACAAAAAACTGGGCGGCATCGGAGATATCGTCTCGGACAAAGTAAAGGAACTCTCCAAGGAATTTAACAAGGGCAAGACCATCGAGGTCGTCAACCAAAAGCTCGGCTATCTTGCGCGCTGCGGCGACCCAGACGTGGTGGACTCCATCGTCCCCATGGCTTACGGAAATATCGCCCTCGAATTGCTCTTAAAGGGCGTCCACGGCCGCCTCGTTGTCCTTCATAACGGCAGTTACGGCAATATCCCTATCGAAACGATTACTTCCACCAAGAAAATTGTGGACATCAAGGAGCACTACAATACCGAACGCCTCCGTCCGCAATTTTCCAGCTTTGAGGCCAAGCCCTTGTTTCTCATGGGCAGCTAAACCGCATTCTTCACAACCGTCCGCGTGCAACGATCTCGTAGGGGAGCGGCATGTTTACCCTGAGCCTCGAGGGGCCGCGTCCGTCTCCGCTTTCCAAAGCTGCCCGCACAACGGCCACACTTCTATCCTTATTTCTAAATCTAGGCGGAAAGTTGTCCGCCTGGAGAGATTCCGAGCGTGCCGAAGGCTTGCACCTAAGCTCGTTTTGCCATGCGAATGACGGGGAGCGTGAGCCCGTTTTTCAGAGGAACCTCGATATTCTCGACGACCACATAACCTTTCGCCCCAAAAAGCTTGGCGCCCGTTAATGTCGCGCCCATCTCATAGCTCGTAAAACCCGCCTCCCGAGCCGCGACTTCACAGGCTTCTAAAATTTTGCTGCCCACGCCGCGTCGTGCCCACGCCGGATCGATGAAAAACGCGCGAATTTTTGCCGCGTCGCGCTTAGGGTCCAGCAACGTGTCCTCGCGCCCACTCCAGTGATCGCTGCCATAAAGTGTTTTGCGTTTGCTCCAACCCCCGCATCCGGCTATGACCCATTCCGATCCCGGATTTGTTCCCTCGCCGAAGCTATCCACGTCAGAAGGCGCAGCTTTAATCCTGGCCTCCGCCACTAGATAGCTCCCGTCTTCGATCAACTGGCTGTCTACGCCAAACACGGATTCGAGCGCCCCTTCCATCTGCGCCGGCGTGTAGTCCTCAGCCTGCAGTTCTCGCACGGACGCTTCAATCAGCCGCCGCAACACCAGAACATCCGCCGCCACGGCTTTCCTAATTCGAATGTCCTCCCTGTTCATCCGATCCCATCCCAATCCATCCGAAGAAAACCAGCTATAAGCGCCATGGTCCTCTCTTCCACTACTCACTACTCAACACTCACTATTCACTGACTTTTATCCCTTCGCCTTCCCCTTCAACATTTTCGCTATTTTCACAATTTCCTCCGCCTTCTTGTACATTTGTACGGAGAAAACTTCCGTCGTCACCGTCTTGTCGACTTCTTGCTTCAACGCGCTTGCCAGCTCATACAACTTATCGACTCCTGCGCGAAATTCCTTCTCGTTTTGCTGCAGTGCCGCTCTATTCGCGCTCTGCGAATCGGCCTTGGATGCCTCTTTCTCCGCTGGATTCTGAGTCTCTGCCGACGCCGGCGGACTTGGAAAGGGCTTATCGCCTCGCACTTGCGCGAAGAGAGAGCCATCTGCTGTCACAGAACAACTCGCCGCCGCGGCCAGTGCCATCAAGAATCTGCGTCTCGTTTCCCCCATAGCGTCCTCCCTATCCGCTCTTCGCTGGTCGTCCCCATTCTGTCACTTCTTCCCGCAGCGTATTCAAGCTATTCGTGATGCGATCCGCCTCCACATTTACTAGCGCATACTGTTCCGTTCGCCCATCGCCTGATTGCATCAGCCTTTGGTGGTCTTCACGCAAATCCGGAAAATCCTTTGTCCGAACTTTTGTTCCCCTCAACATTTTGGCAAGAAGCACCAGTGTTTCCTCCACGTCTTCCGCAAACTCCCCGAATTCCGCCCTGGTCCGCGACGGAGGCATATGCCGCCATCCGGCCTCCAAGGCCATTACCGCATTCAAGAACCGATGCGAACTGACCAGTATCGCGTTCAACTGGCTCATCTGTTCCGCGGTTGTTCCGGGTTCCGCGCTTGACCTGCCGATCGACGCTTCCAAATTTGACCGCGCCCGCCTTGTGGCCAAGCGTTTCTCGTCCAGATCAGGTGACTCGTTCAACTTGGCTTGCACTCCGGTCGCACTCGCGGAGTTTACGTATTCCTGCGTCAGTGCATAGAAATATTCCCGATATGCGTCGACCACTTGCGCGATTCGTTCCGCCACGCCAGACCGCTCCCACGTCGGCCACAACCAGTAAACGAGCAGCGCTAAGCTGCCGCCCGCCGCAGTGTTGATTCCGCGCGCCCAGATCACCTCGCTCGGCGCTACACCGAGAATGGTGATCAATCCTACGATCATAGCGCTCACTGCGATCGCAAAAATCCCGTAGTTTGCAGGCCCCACCCAGCGCAGCATAAAAGTGAACACCGCAATCTGCAGGATAAGCAAGACGGTTGTCTGCGGAAGAAAACGAAACAGACCTGTTGCAAGAAAGAGTCCGGCAATGGTTCCCCCAATGCGCAGCACTCCCCGGCTGAACGTCGAAGTAAAGTCCGGTTTCAGAACAATCACAACCGTCATCGGCAGCCAGTACGACCTTCGCCAGTCGAAGCTGCGTCCAATCAAATCTCCTACTGCTACGCATACTGCCAGCCGAAGGCCGTGCCGGAACGCTGAAGATTTCCAAGTCAAATTCGCTCGCAGCGTTGCGAGGCTTCCGCGGAATCGCAACCACCACGGCTCCTCCGCTTCCCGTTTTGCAAATTCCGCGTCTCCCACTGGAGTCGCGTTGTTGGCCAGCTCCATCGATGCTCGGAGTTGCCCGTTCAGCCCCGCCATTTGATACCGTGCCTCCCGCAGCACCGCGGAAAGAAACGAACCCGTCGCTCCCGCACTTGCTTCGCGCAGCTCTTGCGTCGCGGTTTCGAGCGCGGCCAGCGGCGCCTCGGCCTTTTCCGCCGGCTTGGCCGTCAGCAGCGAATCTCGGATCAACCGCAACACGCCACCGGCCATCCGGAAGTAGGTGTCCAGGATCCTCACGCCGGGGTGCGACAGGCTTTCCCTCTCCATCCGCACGCGCAATCTAGAAAGCGTCAGCAAACTCAGCTGCACGCGTTCCGCTTGGCTCAGCAACGCGAGGTAACGCACTCCCTCCAATGTCTCGTCGCGGCTCAGTCCCGAGAGCGCTGTCTCTGCCTGGCCGCTGAGTTGTACTTCGGTGATGGCGATCGCGGTTTGCGCGGGCACGCCCGTGCTCCGCGCCAACTCCTCATAAAGGCGCGCCAGCGCTCGCCGTTCCGGATCGTAACGCCTCACCGGCCACATCGCTATGGATAGTCCCGTCTGCAGCATCCCTCCTGCTAGCGCCAGCAATCCGGAAATCGCCGCCTGCCGCGCCGTCAATGGCTGCGCCGCATACACCAGCAACGACACGGTGCTGATCACTCCCAAGTCGCCGGCCGTTGCGCTGATCGAAACGGCCAGCCCCGCCACAAACGCCCAAGCGCACGCAATCGCGACGGCGACAAGATGTCTTCCTGAAATCGCGCCCGCAAACACCGCCGTCGCGCACAACACGCTCGATGCGAACATGCGTTTCGCCCGCGAAGCGTACCGATCGCTTCCGTCCGAATAGGACACGTTCAACGCGCCGATGGCCACAGCCAGTCCGCCGCGCGGCATGCCCAGTCCATAGCCGGCCACCAGGGGCAGCACAACTCCGGCCGTGTTTCGCAACGCCAGATAAGGCTGTAATTTAGAGGAATCAAACCGTGTGAGGATTCGCCAAAAACTCTTCGCTGCGCCTTCGTGCGCGGGGGCCTGCGCTCCAGCCGCCGCGCCGGGAGCATGAACAACGGTTTTCGCTTCAGATGCCACGATACATCCTAGAATAATCGACTAACGCGTCTTCTGATACTCAACGCCGCGGGCGAACCCTGCGGCAAACTCTCTGCCTATTGTGCCGCTGCGGGTCCGCCCTCTACCGGACGCACCATAGCTTTAATCAAGAAATCACTCATTCGGCTTGTCTGCTCAGATCTCAATGCCCGCCGGTGCGTAGCGCGGGCAAAGTGAAGGTCGGCTTTACGTCTTTTCGCTTCGACCAATCGTGATATGTGTGGCATTCAAAACATCGCGATTCCGCATGCTCGGGGCCCGGTGCATGGCACGTCTTGCAGGTCTCAATCCCCGGCAAAAGCACGTCGCTCGTCTCCGTACTGCTTAGCGCTTTCTCGTGGCAGCTCACACACGCAAATCCCCGATGCGCGTCATGATCGAATCTCGCGTGCGGCATCCACTTCACTGTCGCCCGCGCTGGCTCCACGACCGGCAAATTATTCTGCCCCGCTCCCGCCGCGAGCGCATGGCACTGTTTGCAAGTCTTCCGCCACAAAAGTTCCTCGGCGTCTTTGATCCGCACGGCAATCCACTCATTCGGCGTATAAACGCGAACAGCCGCCTGCACCGGCTTTCCCGTCAAATCGCGCCCAGGGTCACGCGTTTCGCGCAACTCCCCCGGATGCGCCGCCATATACTCGCTGAATTTCTTCACCAGAAACGCGTGCACCACCTCCGGCTTGTCGTGCGGCACGCCTTCATTGAACCGCTTGTCAAACGCCAGTGAATGGCATCCCGCGCACGCCGTCGCAAATTTCACCGGCGCCATTAATTCACGCCCACTTCTAGGCACAGGGCGCGAGAGCGCCCCAGGCTTGGGAGCGAGCGCTTCATCCTGCGCAGAGTAACTAGTGCTGGCCGACGCGTAGCTCGCGTCGGCGTACTTCCATTCTTCGGAATTCGTCTCGGGTTGGTGACAATCCCCGCACTCCAACTGCACATTCGGCCCATTCGGTCCGCGGCGGATCGGTTTCATGTGAATGGCGTGATTTACGCTGATCGTTCCGGCGTCGCGCGCGGCCATTCCATTCGAGGGGCGCAGCGCCGCGAATTCCGGATGCCCGTCCTCAAAACTCTCTATATGTGCTGTGTACTGTGGCGCGCCGCTGCTCGTTTTCAAATCCCCGTGGCATTGCGCGCAACTCTGATTCTTTGCCGCAACAATATTCACTCGCCCGCGATGTTCCGTGTGGCACTCCGCGCAGCCAATCGTTTTCGTCTGCGCGGCGTGATGGATCGGCCCATCGTGGCACGACAAACAAGCCGCATCGCTGGCCTTCGCCGAAAACGCTCCCGACGTTTGCACATGGCACGCCGCGCACTGCGCTTCCAACACCGCGTGCGCCTCGCTCATCCGCCCGCTTGAATACACGCGCGAGTCCCGCGCAAATCCGTGCCAGCCAATCCAAACCAGCGCGAGCGCAGGCAGCCCCACACTCAGCCAAAACTTCGCGCGCTTCAGCGCCGTCGGCCTCTTGAAATAGTTCAAGTCGATCCGCTGCGCCAATTTTTTAGTTGTTCGTGTTCTCGCCAAGTGTTTTAACCAGCGCCCACATAAATCCGCGAGCCATCATGTTTCCGCTGTAGGGGTGGGGCTTGCCCCACCCTCCGACTCTATCGACAAGAGCCACGCCCTTCGCAAGGTCCAGTGGGTACTGAAACTCAATATCTCAGCGCCATCACCGCATGCACTGCCCCCAGCAAAATCAACGCCAGCGATAACGGTATGTGCACCAACAACCACACATGCAACAAATGATGTAGCCGTTCCTGTCGCACCAACTGCCGCGCTTCATCGCAAATATCTTCCAAATCCTGCACCGTTGCCTGCGCCGGTTGCGGCATCAGCGTCCGCAGCCCGCTAAACGCGCTATGCGCTTTATCGGCATCCCCAAGCCGCGATCCGCGCAACTTTGGTTGCTCGAGAAAAGGTCGCATTTCTCCTAAATAAAACTTTCGCAAGGGCGCGCACTCCTCCTCGGTAAGCACCGCAGTCTCCGCGGCAGCCGCCACCGCTGCGCCGCTGCTCGTCGCAGCCGTCGTTCGCGCCGCGCTGAATCCTCCTGCCCGTTGCACTTCCTCTTTTGTCGATCCGCCGATCCCCAGTGGACCGCAAATCGCCTCGACGCCGCGATCCGCTTCTTCACGTAGCAGCTTCCGCACATTTCCAATTTCGTCGTAAATCGTTTCCAACTTGACGTCCGTCGTCATCACTCGCGGCACATAATGTTGCACCGCCGCTCCAAACACCCCGCTCACGACCGTAATAATCAGCAGCCACATCAACACGCTCGTTAGCGTCCCGCCAAAATGAAATCCACCATGAAACAAAATCATCGGCAAGCTCAAGAAGCCCAGCCATAAGTGCCCGCGCATCCATGCTTGTGCCCGCCCGATCCTCCAGGTTGGCACCCGTTTTCGCGCCCCCAGCAGCGCCGCGAAAATCATGAGCCCGAATCCAATCACTCCAAATCCAATTCCGATCGCGCTCCCTCCCCGCGGCCCCTCAGGTGCACTAAGCGCATACCGAAGATAGAAAGCGGTCGAAGTCCCAATAATCGTTCCCGTAACTATCGACCAGATTCGGTGTGTTTTATCAATCCGCACGCAATATGCCTCTTAAGTGGCACAGACTTCAGTCTGTGCTCTTGTTCCTCACGGAGCATTCAGGTCGATCCGGTTTTTGATGAGTGTTTCGCTTCACTTCGCCCCTCCGCCGCCAAGCATTTCCGAGAAAAACGTCCTCGGGTCCACCCGGTGCGCCGCATCGTGCGGACAAGCGTAAACGCAGCTCGGCTCTTTCAAATGCGTGCACAAATCGCACGAAGTAGCCTTCTGTTTCACCACGGCTTTCTGCCGCCCGGGCCGCTCCAGGTCTTCCACTATCACATCAAACGGATGCAGATTGATATTTCCGTACGGGCAATTCCGTGCGCACAAGCCGCAGCCGATGCACCAATCCTCTATAATCACTTCCAGCGAGTTTCGCCGCCGGATTGCTCCCACTGGACACCCGACCATGCATAGCGGGTCGCGGCATTGCCTGCACGAAGTTGCCACCAGATATTGTTCGAATCGCAAACCTTCTCGCACTAGTCGTGTGATTCCGTCGTGCGCATCCGCGCACGCATTCACGCAAGCGTCACAGCGCGTGCAGTTGTTCAGGTCGAGAATCAACAGGCTCTGCGCTTCCATCAAGCCTTGCGAAAGAAACTGGTCGATGGGCACACTGCGGACCGTTTGCATGCGTTGTTGATTTTGCGCCCCGCGCTCCGCTGCCACGGCTTCAAGGCCTTGGCGTACACTAGGAAAGCGCTCCACCATGTCGCGAAAATCGTCGCCGGAAATGCGCACCACCTCGACGTGGTCCAGCGCCGTGCAAGTTGCCGTCCGCACTCCTCCCCCGAGCAAGCCGATCTCGCCGAAATAATCTCCGCGCGAGAGATACGCCAGCACCAGCTCCCCGCCAGGATACGTCTCCGAAATCTTCACGAATCCGATGCGCACCAGATAAAAATTCTCCGCTGCATCGCCTTGCAGCGCGATGATCTGCCCGGGTGCGAACCGCTGCAGCTCCACGCTCCCTTTCAGATGCTCGATGAAATCCGTGGAAAGCCCCGCGAACATCGGGACGCCGCGCAAATGATTCTCTAGCGCTCGCCGCTTATAATTCTGGTCAATCTGCGCGCGAAACGATTTGTTCTTCATCATGATGTCGAGCACGTTTCGAAGCATCTCGAACGCCACGACATCCGTCTCCGCAATCACCGTCGCCGACCGCGGATAAAAATTCATGCACGTCATCTCTCCGAACAAATCGCCGGGACCGAGTTCGGCCACGGGATTCCCGTACGCGAGGTCCACGGAAGCGTCGATAGGAATCGTTCTGTCGCGAGTCTCCTCAGCGCGGACATCCGCGTCGCGTGCCGCAAGTGTGCTGGTGAGCTTCTTAAAAAGCCCTTTCGCCCCGCCCTGCGTCTTCACGTGCGCGATTGGCGACGAAAGCGATACACGCGCCTTGCCTTCCAAAATATAAAAAGCAGTCGAACCGAATTCGCCCTCACGGCAAATAATCTCGCCAGGACGGAATCGTCGCTTGACGATTGCCCCGCGGTTCAACTCAAGAAACGTCCCCGAAACGCCCTTGAACACAGGCAATTGCAGAAGCTCTTCTGCTTCGAATCCCTGTGCGTCTAGGCCCGCTGCGATGGATGTGCCCACAACGGTTTTGTTCGTTAGCGCGCCGGTAGGGCACGACACCATACATTCCCCGCAGGAAATGCAAGTCGAGTCGCCCATCGGCGCGTTCAGGTCAAAAGCAATCCCCGCCGAGTAGCCTTTTCCCATCCGCCCAAGCACAAAATTATTCTTGATTTCGTCGCAACCGCGTATGCATCGGTCGCACAAAATGCAAGCATCGTGGTCGACGGCAATCGCCAGCGAAGAATCGTCCACCCCGCGCGAAACAGTGCGTTTCGCAAATCGCGGCTGCGTAACTCCCGCGGCCTGAGCCAAATTTTCCAGTTCGCAATCACCTGATTTTTTCTGTCGCGCGCACGGAGAAGGATGATCCGCCATTAAAAGTTCAAGCAGAGTCTTCCGCGCGTTCAAAACTTTCTCAGAATTCGTAACCACTTTCATGCCAGCCTCGACAGGCCGCACGCACGACGCCGTTAGCACCCGCGCCCCGGTGTCCACCACACAAAGCCGGCACACCCCCACAGGCGTCTCATTCTGCAAATGGCAAAGCGTAGGAATCGGCGTTCCATTCATCCGCGCCGCATCAAACACACTCGTCCCCGCGGCCACCTGCACAGGTCGCCCGTCAATCGTTATCTCCACAAATCCCGACGGTGTCGTTGCTGTACTCACAATCCTCGCCTTGTCTTTCTTCCTTCTTTCTTTTTTTCTCTTCTCTGCGTCCCCTGTGCCTCCGCCACCCTCTGCGTTAAATCCTCTTCCCCTTCTTTGCTCCTTTCTTTACTTCCTTACGTCCTTACTTCTTTACTTCACTCCTTCTACGGTCGTATCCCCACACGCGACGCCTCACCCGCCCGCGCCGCCGCCGTAAAACAAATCCCACTCGGGCACTGCCCCTTCAGAACATGCGCGTCAATCTCTTCCCGAAAATATTTCAATACCGACAAGACCGGCGCCGGAACAATCTGCCCAAGGCCGCAAATCGAAGTGAGACTCATCGCCTGGCAAAGCTCATCAATCAATGCCAGATCCGCTTGATACTGTTTTTCCGCCAATCCGCCGTGCGTCCACCGCACCAGCAAATCTGTCATCTTCTGCGAACCCACCCGGCAAGGCACGCACTTCCCGCAGGACTCATTCCGATAAAAACGCACTGCATTCAGCGCCATATCCAGCATGCAGGTCGTATCGTCGCAAACCACAATCGCGCCCGATCCAAGCATCGATCCCGCATCCGCCAGGGCCTTAAAATCCAGCCGTACATCTACCATCGACGCCGGCAAATATCCGGAAGACGGCCCCGAAGGTGCAAACGCCTTCAACTGTCGCCCCCCGCGAATTCCTCCCGCGTAGTCGAACAAAACTTCGCGCATCGAGATTCCCATGGGCACTTCGAAAATCCCAGGTTTCGCCGCGTGGCCACTGACGCCGACAAATTTCAGTCCTCGCGAACCGCTTTTTCCTTGCGCCTTGTACCACTCCACGCCTCTCGCTAGAATTTGCGGCACATTCGCGAACGTCTCGACGTTATTGAGCACCGTCGGCTTTTGCCAGAGCCCCGCCTGCACAGGAAATGGCGGTTTGTTCCGCGGCTCCGCGCGCTTGCCTTCGATGGCCTCAATCAGTGCGGTTTCTTCGCCGCAAATGTACCCGCCCGGACTGACGAAAATCTCCAGATCAAAAGTCAGATCACTTTTCAAAATATTCTTTCCGAGCAAACCCTCGTGATAACAGCGGCGCAGCTCCTCGCCGAGGATTTCTTCCTGCAACCCATACTCGTGCCGGATGTAGAGAATGCCGCGCTTCGCTCCGGTGACCAGCCCCGCCAAGATCATTCCCTCGATCACCAGGTGCGGCAGGTGCGTCATGATGAATCGATCCTTGATCGTTCCAGGCTCGCTCTCGTCCGCGTTGCAAACGACATACTTCTCCGTCCCCGGCTCCTTGCGCACCAAACCCCATTTCATGCTCGTCGGAAATCCTGCTCCGCCCATCCCGCGCAATTCCGAGGATTTCAGTTCTGCCAGAACCCCGTCCCAATCTTTTGTAGTCGCCAGTTTCCGAAGAACGCCGTACTTTTCGCCTCCGACGTAAGGATCGGAGGCGCACTGCGTCCTCGCGTGCTCTGGATGTGGCTCGACGACGGCTTCGCCGAGAATCGCACTCCGGGCAATCGCCTCGGCGGCTGCCGCCGTCACATTCGTGAAAATTGCATCGTTGATGGAAACGGCCGGTGCCTGATCGCACCGCCCAAGACAGGAAACATCGCGTACGAGCACGTCGGCCGGAGGGTTTTTTGCAAAACGTTGCTCCAGCTCCGCGCGTAGTTCGCAAGCTCCATTCAAGTGGCAGCTCATGTCCGCGCAAACACGAACATCCGCCTTCGGCGGCGGCACGAGCTGAAAGTGAGGATAAAAGCTGGCGACACTGTGGATCTGATAGAGGGGAGTGTGCGAGCGTTGGGAAAAGGCTTCGAGTTCCGCCTTGGGCAAGAAGCCGTAGCGAAGCTGAATAGCTCGCAGGTCGTCGAAGATCACGGCGCGGCGTCTCGCATTGAAAAGCGCCGGTCAAGTCGTGTCACCCGGCGTGGAGTGTGGTACGGATTCCCTTGCATACTACTGGCGCCCTTCCGCCCTGTAAATAGAAGCCCCGTTGCCTTTTCGCGCCACGCTGCGAAAAAGACAACGCGTCTGGCGCGTCTTCCAAACGATAATTGGGCGAACGAATTGTCCGTCATTGCGAATGCCAATCGTCCCTAAATCCTATTGCCCACGCATCGCGCTGTCCGTTGCGCTCTTCTTGCCATTGGCTTTTGCTGTTCGGATGGCTGCGGCGAAAAACAGCCCAGCCAAACCAAAAAGTTCTCCCTCGGGACACGCCAACCCCGCCGCTCCGGATACCGATTCGAACGCCGACCCTGTGAAATACATCGGCCCCGGCTCCTGCGCCGCCACCAGTTGTCATGGCAGCGTCAAACCCGTGGCCGTCAGCCGCGTTCTGCAAGACGAGTATTCGACCTGGATCGTGAAAGACAAGCACAGCCACGCCTACCAAGCGCTGACAGGTGATATCGGTGAACGCATCGCCCACATTCTGAAACTCAATGCGAAAGCCGAAGAATCGCCGAAGTGTCTCATCTGCCACGCGCTGTACACAACGCCGGAGCAGCGTGGCCGCCCATTCGAACTGTCCGATGGCGTCTCCTGCGAAAATTGCCACGGCCCTGCGTCAGCGTGGTTAGGCCCACATACGACGCGTGACTGGCCACACGAAAAATCCGTCGCCCTCGGCATGCGCGACACGCGGGATGTGATTCATCGCACAGAAAAATGCCTCGAGTGCCATCTGGGCACGAAAGACAAATTTGTGAATCACGAAATGATCGCCGCGGGCCATCCGGATCTCTTTTTTGAATTGGATTCTTTTTCCGCGGTGATGCCGCGGCACTGGAAATCGCCGCGCGAGTCCGCTCCGGGGAAACCCGTCGAAGATGCCGCGTGGGCCGGTGTCCGCGATTGGAGCGCGGGCCAAGCCGTGCAGCTTCGCGCGGAAATGGAGCGCCTCACCTGGCGCGCAAAGGGCGAACGCTTCGATAAAAAAGAGGTGTGGCCCGAATACTCCGAGCTTTCGTGTTTTGCCTGCCACCACACACTCGTGCCCGCAAAAGATAGCTGGCGGCAGGAACATGGTTTTGCCGGCCGTCGTCCCGGCGATCCCGCGTGGAACAGTTCGCGCTACGCCGTGTTCCGTTTGCTCGCGAAGCAGATTGATTCCGCGAACGCGCAAGAGCTTGATCGCTCGCTTGCCGAAGTCTCGGACGAAATGTCCAAGCTGAACCCAGATCGCAACGCGGTCGCGGCGTCCGCATCCGCCGCTGCGCCGATTGCGCAGCGTTTTGCCGAGAGGCTGGCGGCAATGCAATACGATCGCGCCGTTGTCCTGCGCCTGCTGCAGCTTATTTCGGACGATGCTGAAAATATTTCGCTTGCTGACGAGCGCGCTGCCGAACAAGCGGCCATGGCAATGGATTCGCTGTACATCGCGTACAGCAAAGACGCGAAGCCCAGCAACGCAGAGGAAGTTCGCGCCGCCATCAACGAGCTTTTCCGCCAGCTTGAAAATCCTTCCGCGTATAACGCCGACCAATTTGCTGCAGCGCTGCGTCGAATTCGCCCGCTGCTACGATAAGTTGTTGCGATAGCCATAGTTTGCGTAGGCCTGCGATAATCAAACTCCGAAAAACTAGCTCCTTCTTCAAAAGCGTGTGGCAGCATTTTTTTTGCGCGGAGGACTGGACGTGTTTTTGTGAATCGGTTCGAGAACTGGTTTTGCGCTTCGTCGTATTGGCGACGGCTGACGCGGACGCGAGTGATTCCGTGGCTCTTGTCCGGTTCGGAATTGGGAGAGCACGCTCTGGAAATTGGAGCTGGGCCGGGTGCAGCAACAGAAGAGTTACGCAAGCATGCTGGGCGAGTGACGAGCCTGGAGTACAGCCACTCGTTTGCGGTGCGACTTGCTCAAAAGAATCGGAGCAAAAACGGCGCGGTAGTGCAGGGCGATGCGTCAGCGCTGCCATTTCCGGGAAAAGCATTTTCAGCGGTGATCGCGGTTCTCGTGCTGCATCATCTGAGATCGCCAGAGGCGCAGGAGCGGGCATTTGCAGAAATCTTCCGGGTTCTACGGCCCGGCGGCGTGTTTCTGGCACTTGAGATTCAAGATGGATGGCCGCAACGGGTCGCGCATATCCGAAGCACATTTGTGCCCGTGGCGCCTACATCGGCGCCCGAACGGTTCGGGGCGGCCGGATTTTCGAGCGTGTCCATCGATTTTCTGCGCGGCGCGTATCGTTTGCGAGCGCTGCGTGCACGTAATGCCGCCACTTCCTGACACGCCACGCGTTGACGCAAACGCACTCGGCCTTTAGCATGAATTCATGAGCTCACGGGCGAAGCTCAAGTTTCCTCCAGGTCCTTCTACCGGGTTCAAGCGCTGGTCGCTGGGCCCTCTGAACAATGGCGATCCACTTAGCTATTTCACGGGACTCATGCGCGAATACGGAGATCTCGTCAGCCTTCGCGTTCTGAATTTTCGCATCCTGTTGCTCAATCATCCGGATCACATCGAAGACGTTCTCGTGAGTCACCCGCGAAAATTCATAAAGGGCCGCGTGCTGCAAGCCAACAAGCGCGTTTTCGGAAGAGGCTTGCTGACGAGCGAGGGGGATTTCTGGCTGCGGCAGCGGCGCTTGGCACAGCCGGCGTTTCACCGCGCGCGTATCGCGGGCTATGCCTCGACGATGGTGGAATACACCGAACGATTGCTGCACGAGTGGCAAGACGGGGAAGAGCGCGACATCCACAAAGAAATGATGCGGCTCACGCTGCAAATCGTCGGCAAAACGCTGTTCGACGCTGACGTGGAACGAGACGCGCAAGAAGTCGGCAAATCGCTGGAACTCCTGCTCGAACTTGCCGCGAATTTCCGGCGCACGGTTCTGATTCCGCACTGGCTGCCCACGCCGACGAATCTCCGCCTGGAACGTGCGATCCGTCAAATCGAGAAAGTTCTCTACCGAATTATTGCGGAGAAACGTGCCTCGGACCGCGATGCGGGCGACCTCCTCTCCATGCTGCTGGCCGCGCAAGATGAAGATGGCTCGCGCATGACCGATCAGCAGCTTCGCGATGAAGCCATCACTCTTTTCCTGGCCGGCCACGAAACCACGGCGAATACGCTTTCCTGGACGTGGTGGCTGCTCGCCCAGAATCCCGCGGTGGAAGCGAAGCTCCACGCCGAACTGAGAACGGTGCTTGCGGGGCGCGCTACTTCGCTCGAGGATTTGCCGAAGCTCGTTTATACGAATCACATCATCACCGAGTCGATGCGTCTTTATCCCCCCGCCTGGGGAACGGCGCGGACGGCCATCGAGGACCACGAAATCGCGGGCTACACGGTGCCGAAAGGCTCGGGCGTTTCGTTTGCGCAGTGGACTGTGCATCGCGACGCGAGATGGTACGACGCGCCGGAAGAATTTCGTCCTGAGCGGTGGGAGGGCGACCTGCTGAAACGGAATCCGAAATTTGCGTACTTCCCCTTTGGGGGCGGCCCGCGCCAGTGCATCGGGAATTCGTTCGCGCTGATGGAAACGGCGCTGATTCTGGCGACGATCGCGCGGCAGTACCGGTTCCGGCTGGTTGAAGGGCATCCGGTGGTGCCGCTGGCGTCGATCACCCTGCGGCCGCGCTACGGGATTCGTGCCGTGCTGGAAGCGCGACCGGCCAGCACCCAATCAGTGAACGCTTGAAACGTAGTCGGCGATTCGTGGTCCGTATCCTGCGACCCGTGAAGAACGGAAGAAGGCAGCCGGCTGTCCTACCCGCCATTCTAGGGGAGGTATCAGAAGACGTCCGGTCGCCGCGCTTGCGGATACGTGAAACCTGGAGCAAAGTAGAAGGATGAACACATACAGCGTAAAGATCCGCTACGAAGACCGGAGCAAGGGAACGGAAGGAACAACCGTTAAAGTAGATGCAACCACCATCGCAGGTGCGATTGCGAAGGCTGCCAGAGAATTCGTTAAGGGTCTAGACCGCAAGCAGCGATTTGACGCGAATAAGGGTCTGCAAGTGGAAGCTGTCCGCGTCACGACGGATAAAACGGATACGCCGGAGAGTACATCAAGCGCACCAAGTTCGACGACTTAAGACTTAGCTTGGTGCTGTACTTCATTTTTCAAAAGTTACTCGACGCAGTCATTCGCTGGGATAGGCTTGCACAATGGACGAAGAACGTCGTGGATTAAGATTTGCGTTCACCGCGAGCGCCGACATCGCTCTCGGAAACGCGCTTACTGTATTTGTCCCTGCTCGCGTGACAGAGCTAAGCTTACGCGGGTGTTTCCTGGAAACTTCCGCGTCGTTTGAGGTTCAACGCCCCGTTTTGGTGAAGATCAATTACTGCGGAGAATATTTCGAGGCCGAGGCATCCGTCCTTTATGTCAGGCCCTCGGGCATCGGACTTGTGTTCGGTGAAGTGAAGCCAGAGTATCGAGCCGTGTTGCAGAAGTGGGTTCTCAGCGCGATGGATAGTCAGGGCGCGCCGCCCGTCGGTGAGTAGTGAATAGTGGGCAGTGAGTAGAAAGAAGCGAAAGTTGAGTGGTTCCGCGTTTAAGGGTTGAAAATAATTCTAGAGGAAGTATCAGAAAACATCCTGCCTCTCCCCTTGGGGTCTGGGCCTTCTCAGAGGGCTTTGCCTTTTGCGGCCTGGCTGGACAACAAGAACGTCTTGGGATACGAGCCGCGACCGCAAATTTTGAATGAACCGAAGTCTTTGTACCAATCGCCATCCGGTACGTCCGGCTGCGTCGCGATCCAGAGACGAAGCTGGTTTAGGTCGGCGATGCCGATGGCCCTTTCGCGCATGCGGTCGATGAGGTGCTGACGGACATTTGCAGGCAGCTTGTCCCAGCTCTCGATCCTGGGCATTAGCTGCCAAAGACCATCCTGCCGAGTTCGTCGCCGAGGCGCTTGGCTTCCTCTGGGTCAGAAGCATCGCGGAAACGCTCGGCCAGTTCGAAAAACTCCTGCTGTTTGCGCTTCTCGGCCTCGATGCCGTTCTCGATGAGTTCGACCAGCATGCGGTTGGAGCTGAGCCTGCGAGTCTTTGCCAGGCTGCGGACTTTGGCTGCGGTGGTTGCCGGGAGGCTGACGCTTTGGCGTACGGTCTTGTTTGCAGAGCTCATGACACCATTATGCACCATAATGGTGCGCTGTTTCAAATGCCCGGATTGAGACGGTTTGGCGAGCCAGTGAGGATGCTTGGAAAACCCAAATTCGCAACCAGCTCCATAAGAGACAGAGAACGGACCCCACTGTTTCAAGAAGCAAACCCGAAAGGGCGGGACACTCCGGAAGAAGATAAAGTCAAAATCTTATTGTCCCGTTAAGGCTGTCCCACCCTACGTTAACGAGCGGCCACCCGCCTCCATTTCGATTGGGTTCTACACTCCTCCTTCCTTGAATTTTTCCTTTTGCTCCGTCAGATGCCTCTGGCAGAGTTCAACAAAAGCGGGCATGGAATCGGTTAGGTTGTTGTATGTCACCTCGAAAAACTTCAACGCCGCATGCAGGCTGTTGACACCGAGCCCTTTTGTTTGGTCGCCGCTTCGTATATTCTCGCCAAATTCGATCGTCAGGTTCTCGGGGTGATACTTGGAGTACAGCGACACCGTTCCTGCCCAGTTCGGATGCGCAAATTCGCTGAGCACGCCATAGTGATCGCTGAAACCTTCTATCACCTTCTCGACCTCACCGAGGAACTTCCCAATCTTCACGGGACGAGGGAAGTCTCGCGCCTCCAGCTTCGGCGGTGCTGACGCTATCCCTACATTTAATTTCACCAGATAAATATCGATGTCGCCGATCTGATTCGACTTGATGGCGTCGTCCACCCGGGACCGCAGATACCAAAGTGCAGCACTTGTCTCCACCACGGCACGCGTAAGGACGATTCCCGCAACCAACTTATTTCCCTCCAACTGGTGAAACGCTGCCCGTCCCACTTCGGCGATTCTCCAAATGAGGGATTCCCGATACCGAAGCACCTTCGCTGGAAGCTTCGAGTCTGGAGACAGAGCGAATGCATCGAGATGTTTAGGGAGATTCTATTCAAACGAGTCCAGCCTGAGACGAATCTCTTCCATCAAAGCAGCTTGGTTTTGCATACTATCACGACAAGTTAGCGGGTCAGTTTGCGCAACGCAGAGAGTCTTCCCTTGAACAGTTTAGTTCGGGGTGACCGGTGAGGTTTCGCGTCCAGCTAGGCGACGAGGAGGGCTTTGGGGTTGTTCTTGGCGATGGCGAGGAGTTTTAGGGCGGCTTGGCGAGGGCGGCGGGTGCCTTGTTCCCAGCTTCGGACCGCGTTGGGGCTGACGTTTAAGTAGGTAGCGAAGAGGGTTTGGCTGGCGTTAAGCGTTTGACGGATTTGGCGGACTTCTTTGGCAGAAATGGGCTTGGGGCGCGAGGGGATGCGCGTGACGCGCAAGTTGACGGGTTCGCCGTGCTCATACGCGGCCGCGTCCTTTAGAGCGGCTTTCATGTCGTCAAAAATGTTCACTTTGATTTTCTTGGCCATGAGTAGTCTCCTGACTCTCGTTTAACCTGGGCAGCCCACTGGCGGATCTGCTTGCGCTGTTCTTCACCGGCATCTTCCTGTTCGTTTTTGTCGAGCAGAAGAGCAGGTGAATGTGGTGCCGCGTCTCCAAATACAGGTACAAATAACGACAGCCGCCGCGCTTGCCCTTGCCGCGGGACGGATTCGCGATGCGCGCTTTGCGGACGCCGCCCAGGCCAGGAACCATCGCACCGCGGTCCGGTTTCCGCGAAAGGTCTCGTTGGATCGCTGTCAGTACTTCGTCGGCATCATCGCCGGCAAGCCGATGAAGCTTCCGGGAGAATGGCTGGGATTCGATGAACTCCACGTTGTGATAGTACCACAATGTGGTAGCTCATGGCAACGGTGCACAGGATGCGTACGGTTCCTGGCTCCAAAGACCCAGGTTCAAAAGACGAACCTGGGGCACCCTCCTGAAAGGTCGAGAGTGGGCACAACATGTTGTGCCCCTACGAGGGAAGACCTTGAAGCGAGGGAGGGTCGACGGCTATTCCTTGAATTTTTTGCTGGGGGTGGCTTGTTTTTGGTTTTGGAGCTCGATGATATCGGCGCGCGTATCGGATGAACCGAGGAGCCAGTGGGCGAAGAAATCGCCGCGGGCCATATCGACGTAACTGACGATAGGCATGTAGGGATGGCGCATGCCGGGATAGACCTGGAGTTCGAAGCGCTTGTCGGCTCGGATTAAGGCGTTGGCGACGCGCATGGTGTTAACCATACTCACATTTTCGTCCATGTCGCCGGTTGTGAGCATGAGGTGGCCTTTTAGATTTTTGGCGAGGTCGGAATTTTTGTCGATTTCGTAGATGAATTTTTCGGAGCCGTCTTTTTGCGCTTCTTCGCGGACGCCATGATATTTTTCGCTCCAGTCGCGATTGTAGACATTGTTGTCGTGATTGCCGGATTCGGACCAGCCGGCTTTGTAGAAATCGGGATACTGCAGGAGAGCTGCGGCGGTCATGAAGCCGCCGCCTGAGTGGCCCCACATGCCGACGCGCGCGAGATCGATGTAGGGATGTAAAGCGGCGAGGCGCTCGGCGGCAACTTTTTTGTCGGCGAGGCCGTAGTCGCGGAGATTGCCGTAGCCATAGCTGTCATACCATTTGTCGCGCTGAGGGCTTCCGCCGCGCGCGCCGACTTCGATGACGATGAAACCAAGCTGGGAGAGAGGGACGTTGGGGCCCTTGGGTGAGAAAGTTTTGTTGACGCTTTCGGTTTGCGGGCCGGGATAGACGAACTCAATGAGGGGATATTTGCGAGCGGGATCGAAATCAAAAGGCTTGTACATGACGCCGTAGAGATCAGTGATGCCGTCTTCGGCTTTGACTTTGAAGACTTCGGGAAATTTGAAACCGGCTTCGAGCAGTTGCGAGATGTCCGTTGTTTCAAGATCGAGAAGCTGGGCGCCTTGCGCATCGACGAGGACGGATTTTGGTGCCGTGTCCACGCGGGAATAGGTGTCGGCAAAATATTTGCCAGAGTCCGGAGCGCTCAACGCGTGAGAGAAATTACCGGGAGTCAGGAGCTGGAGGCCCGTGCCATCCAGGTTGATGCGATAAAGATGAGTGTAATAGGGATCTTCACCGTGTTCACGGCCGTTGGCGGTGAAATAGAGGGTGCGGGATTTCTCATCGAGAGAAATAATTTGTTCGGTGACATATTCGCCGGAAGTGATTTGATTTTTTAGTTTGCCGGCGGAATCGAAGAGATAGTAGTGCGCCCAGCCGTCGCGTTCGGACCACCAGATGAGCTCCTGGCCGTTGCCGGTGAGGCGCAGCGGCTTGGTGCTGAGCCACACGTTGGAGCGTTCTTCGACGAGCGTTTTTGAAGCGCCGGTGGCGGTGTCGGCGACGCAGACGTCGACTTTGCGAAAATCGCGGTTTGTGCTGATGAAATAGAGTTTGTCGGAAGCGTCGGAGAGCCAGCGCGGACTGACGCGCGTGACGGGCATCTGGCCGCCCTCCTGAATGCCTTCTTGTTCTTGGCGCTGTTCTTCGCGATCACGCTCGAGGAGCGGCGCGTCAGCGATGCGGAGTTCCTGCTCTTGGAAATTTTTTGCTTGAACGACGACGAGTTGCTTCGATGCGACATCGAGAATCTCGAGTTGCGAGCCGGGCATGACGTCTTCGCCGGGAAGCTGGTAAGGGTACGCTTCGAGCGTTGGGCGGGGATTTGCGAGCGAGTGGATCACCCAGAAGTCGGGGACTTTGCGATTGTCTTCGCGCATCACAGCAAACTTTTTTGAGTCCTTCGACCAATGGATGGTGATAGCGGGAGCGCGAATGCCGGCTTTGTTGGTGTCGCCCTTGTCCTCCTTTTTGAGTTCATCCTCTTGTTCGGGCAAGATGCGGCGGGCGTAGCCAAATCGTTCGACGCCGTCGGTAGTTAGCTGCGTCTCGACGAGGGTGGAGTCGCCAGCCTTTTTCAGAGCTTTGGCATAATTGTCGGCGTCCAACATGAAGAGATTTTGGCCGCGGGCAAAGACGACAGTCTTCTCATCGGGAGAAACCGCGGCCCACATTGGTTTTTTGCGCATGGGCTCGACGTTATCGAGGCGCGTGATTTTGGCTGTGGCGAGTTCGTATTCGAAAGAGAGGATGCGCGGCTCTTCGGGGGGTTCCGGGGCTTGGCCCGAACGGTCAGAGCGCTGGGTCTGTTGGCCGGTTTGCTTGCCTTCGCTCTGTTTGACTTCACTCTCGTTGCCTTGCTGACTACCGTCATCCTGAATTTTCTTCTCCGGTTCGTTGGGAATGACGCCGTCTTTGCGAATTTCCACTTCGAAGCGCATGCGACTGTCTTTGTCGACGAGTCTCAAGCGGCGAATAGGAAGATGCTGCGCGTCATAAGGAAAATTGGTGAGAGAAGAAAGAGAGGCAGCGACCTTCGCGTTATCCCAGAGAAGGTTCTTGGATTTTTTGACGGGGTCGACGATGTAGTAGTGCGTGCCGTCGGTCGTGCGGTAGCTATACCAGAATTTGTCGGAGAGCGTAAACCAGTGCGGCGTAATTGAGAGATCGAAGACGAGTTGATTTACGGCGGCAGGGAGGAAACGGGCTTCCAGGGCGTAGTTACCGGCGCGGGGGAGGCGACCGTTGCAGCGTCAGAGGACGCTGCAGCCGGCGGCTCCGTGCCTGGCGAGTGGCCTGGCGTTTGCGCGGCGAGGCTTACCACTAACACTGCCGATGAAATGAACCCAGCCGCTGTTCGCCAACGGATCGGACGAGGATACCTTGAAGACAAAGATTTCCTAGCAGTCGCCGATTTCATGGCTGCGCTTCCTCCATTTTGTTTGGTCATGCGTGCTCGGGCTCTCCGTCCCACGGGCGGCGCATTATAAACCAAATGCTGGAGACATTCTTAGTATGGAGTGAGAGAGGGACGTGATCCGGCTGAAAGGCGCTTCTGCGGATGGGAACTGATACGGACAGGCAAATACCAACGCGCTTAGAATGCGACTAATTTTGAGTGTTTAGATGTTGGGTTGGGACTCTTCGAAACTAGCTCAGGGCGCTCTTGAGACGCCTGGTGGTCTTCGCTAGCTGGCGCTTCAGCGCGTCGACTTGCTTTGAAATGTCGTGAAGCTCTTTCTTGGCCAGCGTTCCAGCCCGCACGACTTGATGAGCTTTGCGGTCCGCTTTGCCCAATGCGCCCCCGATTTTTGCGGCGACTTGATTGAACTTGTTCTTCTTAGCCATTCGTGACCTCCTTAAATGCACAACCCTGGTTCACAACCATCGTATACCTAAGATGAATTCCGGAGTTAAGAAGATTCGGAGAAAATCACTGGGACGGGTTTTCGGAGCCGTTCGTGCGGAACGACAGGGAACAGGAACGATCTATTTGCTTGCGGCGTCGAAAGAGAGCGGGCCGAGCTCAGTGCGGGTTTGCATGACGCGAAGAATGGAATCGCGCGAGACCATGCCGATGATTTGGGCGGCGCCATCGCCCGAGCCGGAGACGATGGGCATTTGATTGATGTCGGCGCTCAGGAGGCGCTCAAGGAGACCCAGGAGCGGCTCGTCGGGAGTCGCCCAGAGAATGCGTTCGCGGGGAATCATGACGGCTTGGACGGAGTTATGGGCCCACTCGTCGCGAGGGACCGAGTTGAGGGTGTGGACGTTCATCATGCCGACCAGGCGATCGTCGGTGATAACGAGATGGCAGCGGCGGCCTGTGCGCAGGACTTCCGCGCCGTAATCCTCCAAGGAGATGGCTCGGCCCACGGTGGGCACTTCGTGACTCATCACGTCGGCGGCGTGTAGACCGGAGAGAGTTTCGCGGACAGCTAGTTGCGCGACACTCTCCTGAGCTGCGTTCAAAAGGAAGAAGCCGACGAACACGCTCCATAAACCGTAAACGACGACGCCTTTGAAGACGGCAAAGCCCCCCAGAAGAATCATCGCGTAGGCAATCAGCCGTCCTGTCGTGCCTGCAACGCGCGTTGCGCGCGAAAAGTTTTTCGTTGCACCCCAGACGATCGCGCGGAAGATTCTGCCGCCATCCAGGGGAAAGCCGGGCAGCAGATTGAAAACCGCGAGCATCAAGTTCGTTTTCCAAAGCCAATCTGAGAGCGTCGCAACGGTCTCGTTTGTGGGGAAAAACTTGACCAGACCGAAGAAGAGCCCCGCAAGAAAACCGCTGGCCAAGGGACCGGCGATGGCGATGTTGAACTCTTGGGTCGCTTTGGAGGGATCGCGCTCGATGCTGGCGACTCCACCGAAGATGAACAGGGTGATCGAGAGAACGCGAATTTTGTAGTGCTGCGCGACCACGCTATGGGCGAGCTCGTGGAAGAGAAGGGACGCAAAAAAAAGAACGCTGGTGAAAACGCCGACGGTCCAATGCTGGGCAGGAGTCCAGCCAGGATGCTCCTGGGCGAATTGCAAGGCGAGAGAGTAGGTGATACCTGCGAAAATAATGACCCAGGTCGGATGGAGAAAAATAGGTATCCCGAGGATTTTGCCAATGCGCATTCCTGGGCGTAGCGCCATATCGAGTGGTCTCTCGGAGCGGTCGCCCTGGCTGCCGAAGAACAGGCAGGCAGGTTCGCTTCCTTCTTCCTTTCGGGCCTTCGTCCGGCGTGATACCGGGTCGTTCTCCTGACACTACTACAATAGCTCCGATTGCTCGCGAGGCCAAACGCGGGCGCCCGGTGCGCGTCTGTGTGGCCACGGCGTGTTTCCTGCTACACAGACGCGTTCCTCCTCTGAAACCGTAAGTCTTTTGTTTTCAAAACATTTAACGTGGTGCTCGGCGTGCCATTCCCAATGTCGCAGGACGTTAAGGAACTGAGAGGGACGCCATGATCGCCATGCTGCACTTTGCCACGCTCGTCATTACCACGCTTTTTGCCGCGGCTGCCGCTGTGGCGTTCAACTTGATGCTGCTGCGCGCGATGTTCGTTTTCATGCGGCCAGCAACGGCCCGGCGCGTCGCCGCTCCCACGAACCTGGTGCGCGGGACCGCGCAACTGGCGCGTGCTTACGCCTCGCATCGGTGAGTTTGGTGACAGAACGTCCGGGAAGGGCCCTTACAGGGTAAACAATCCCTTCCCCGACAAGTAGTGGTAGCGAGGATAAAGCCTGAGATTGAGCGGGCAGGATTCCCGGCCCAACGTGAGCGGCGGAGTTGGCGGTCACCTCTCCGCCGCAGCGCCGGGGAGTGAGAGGGAAGGAGCAACACCATGCTGGCTTTGAAGTATTTGCTGATGATTCTCGGCGTCGGACTCTTCGGAAGCGCCGGGGCTTTGGTGGTCTACGACATATTCATTTCGGAGCAACTTCGGCGGCTTTTGGCGCGCAATAAGACAACGGAAGCCGGCACGGGGACGCTTGCGGGGACGGTGATAGCGGCGCAACGCCCTTTCGGGCCGGTCCGCTGGCGGCTGGCGCAGCGGCTGGCGATCTCGGGCGCGCTGCCCGTCTTGCTGGCGCTGAGCATCGTGGTGATTCCGGACGGGTCCGCCGGCGTACGCGTCAGCCAGATTTGGGGCGCGCGGCCCGGCACGTTGTATCCGGGAGTGCACTTCGTCACACCGCTCGTCGATAGCGTGGCGTTGTATGACACGCGGGAGCAGGTGTACTCGACGTCGGCGAGCGCGACCGCAAAATCGGAGAACGAAGTGTTGATCGTGCAGGCGAGAGAAGGGTTGAACATTGGCTTGGCTGTTTCGGTGAGGTACCGGTTGGATCCGCGGCGGCTGGACACGATTCATGCGAATTTGCCACAGCCTGTGGGCGAAGAGGTGGTTGCGCCGGTGGTGTCGACGATTTACCGGCAGTTGGCGCCGAACTACATCACGCAGGAAATTTTTGCGACGAAGCGCGAGGAGTTGCGCTCGAAAGCCGCCGCGGCAATCACGACGCGGCTGGAGAGCGACGGAATCTTGGTGCGCGAAGTGTTGCTGCGCGATTTACAGCTTCCGGCGGAATACGCGAAGGGGCTCGAAGGACTGCTCTTGAAAGAGCAGGAGAACGAGCGGCTGGGAACCGAGCAAGAAATCAAACTGAAGGAAGTACGCATCGCGGAGCTTGAGGCGGAAGCGCAGAAGGCGCGCGACGTGAAACAGGCGGAGGGCCAAGCGGCCGTGCGCGTGCTGCAGGCCAAGGCGGAAGCCGACGCGATGCAGTACACGCTGCCGCTCAAGCAGAAGCAGATTGAGCAAACGAAGCTGGAAGCCGAGGCGCGCAAAGAATCCACGCTGCAAAACGCTGAGGCTGCAGCGCAGGCGAAGATTATCGACAGCAAGGCGGAAGTCGAACGGCAGCGGAATTTGTCGGACGCGGAGGCCAATCGAATCCGCGTGACTGCTGCTGCGGATGCTGAGCGGATGAAATTCGAAGCCAGCGTCTTGAAGCAGAATCCGATGCTGATTCAGAAGATTATTGCGGAGCGGCTTTCGGACAAGCTGCAAATCATGATGGTACCCATGGACGGGAAGAACTTTTTCGCGAACGACGTGATGCACTCGGCGTTTTCCGGCGTGACGAATGGGAACAACAATGCGGCGTCGGATGACTCGGCGGATTCGGATGGTACGGCGCCGGCTCCGACGGTCAGTGCGCAGAAACGGCCGGCTAAGAGACCGTAAATGAGAACTCGCGCAGAGCTGCAGAAGGATTGCCACAAAGCTTGCACAGACTGAAGTCTGTGCTACTGGTTCCGCTAGCCAATACCCCTGTGGGTGGCTCGGGACGCGTTGCTCGAAAGGAGGAAAGATCATGAGCATGCAGGCAAGCACCGCCGCGCTTCGCCCCATCTGCCAGGAGATTATTCCTCCGCCAGCGATGCGGACTGAACCACCCGGCTAGCGGTTAAATATTGCCGCAAGAAGCGACCTAGCTTGATGACAGATAACAGTGTCCGCCCCACGCCGCTAGTGATTGCACTCTTTTTCATTCAAAAACGAGAACGGCCGGCTGGTCTCCGGCCGTTTTTGTTTTTCGCTTGCCGCCGTACAAAATTCCACCGGCACACCAGCCGTTCGGGCCGGGCAAGCCCCGCCGCTACGGCACGGATATTCATATGGACAGAGCACAATAGGGCTGCGGCACTCCGAGCATCGTCATGCAGGCGTGGTATCATCAGGCGTCAAGCCAGTGTCCGCCAAGCAAAATTTGTCTCCGCCGCGCTCAGGCGTTCGCGCGATTTTCCGCCAACTTCTCGGATTCTTTCTTTTCTTTGTACTTATTTTTCTGCCGCGACCAGTTCACGGCGATACTTTGGACGAATCCGCACGCCTCCTGGCACGGAAAGTTTGGGCGTTCATCCATGGATCTTCGGTGAGCTTGGAATTTCGGAACCTATCTTCGCTCCGGAGCACGGAGTTCGCTAGTGTGTCGACAGCATTCCAGGAAGAGTTGCAGAGGCGAGGCGTAAAGATTTTGACCGCGGACGCGGCAGCCAGTCTGGTGCTGAGCATCACGCAAAATCCCACGGAGTATATTGGCGTTGTACAGATTCGGCGCAAAGAAAACACCGAGACCGTCATGGAGACCATCGGTCTCGTGAAAGGCCCCGCAGCACCTGAATCTTCGTTCAGCCTCTCGCTGCACAGAGAACTTCTCTTTCTGCAAGACACGCCGATTCTGGATGTCGTACTAGACAGTGACGGCAAACATGCTCACGCCCTCGGCGCGCAAGAGATCAGTTCCTACGAATGGCAGGGAGGTCAATGGGTGCCGGCGGGAGTCGAACATCTGCCTATTCATCGGCCGCCGGAGCGCGTCGAACAGGGTTTGTATACCGGTGTAGTGGTTGATGCGGCGGCGGTGTACTTGCCGGGTGAGCTTTGCCGGATTTCTTTTGTCGATGGAAAAGGGTGGAACTGTGAGACAACCAACGAGCACATTCCAATCAGGACGGTGTCCCCCGCGGCGATAGCCGGAAAAAAACTGGGACCATGGGTCTCCGCAGCACAATTTGAGACCGAGGGAAAAACGAAGATTGTCGTGACGGGACAGGATGGATTAGCGCGTCTGTACGAGGACGGTGCCGACCCCGTTGCCATTTTCTCTAGCTGGGGCAGCGAGATTGCAAGCGTCTACAGCGGGTGCGGGAGCGGTTGGCAGTTACTTGTGACGGGCAATGGAGACTGGACAAAGGCCGATGAGATTCAGGCCATTGATATCAAGGACCGCCAAGCACGTTCGGTTTCTGCTCCCGTGGAATTTCCTGGACCGATCCTTGCCTTACACACTCCAGAGACGCGAACCGCCGATAATGTGGCGGCGAACGCGAAGGCGGTCGCTGTCGACAGGAATCTTCAGACAGGTCGGTATGAGGCGTATCAACTTTCCATTACTTGTTCTAGGTAGCGTTTTACTGTTGAGAGTTGCGACGGCCAGAGCGGCGGACAAGCCGCGCTACGGCGGGACGCTGCGTGTCGAAGTACCTGCGGCCAGTGTGTCGCTCGACCCGCGCGAATGGCGGGTGGGCTCCCTCGAGTCGGCGACGAATGAAAAGTTGGCGGCGCTGGTGCTCGAACGGCTTGTCGCTCTTGATAATTACGGGCGGTTTCAGCCCGTGCTTGCAGCAGATTGGTCGCACGATGGTTCCAGCAAACGCTGGCAGTTTGCGATTCGATCGGGCATTAAATTTTCCGACGGGACAGGGCTAACCCCCGCGGAAATTGTGGCGGCGCTCCAGCCGCTGCTTCCGGGGACAGAACAAATTTTCGCGTCCGGCAACACGGTCGTGATTCAGTCGACGCCCCCCGTGCCTGACCTGCTGGAGCAGCTTTCTTCCGGCCGCTACTTTATCTATCGATTGCAGACGAATGGCGCACTCGCCGGCACTGG
>DATEQG010000016.1:0-62974 GCA_035272765.1 Candidatus Acidiferrum sp. | reverse complement strand
TGTCTGCTCGTTGCCGGATTTATGTTGAGTCAGGTTGCCACGGGCGACGACATCGCCGATCGCGCGAAGAAACTGCATTTCTCGACTATCGTGCTCGACACGCACGATGACACCACGCAGCGCTTCTTCTCGAAGGACTTTGACATCGGCAAGCGCAATCCCGATGGGCACATCGATATTCCGCGCATGCGCGAAGGCGGCATGAACGCCATTTTCTTTTCCATCTGGATCGACGGCAGAATCATGGGCCCGGCGGCGGTGCAAAAAGCACTGGACCAGATTGATGCGGTGCATGAAAACGTAAACAAATATTCGAAGGATTTCGCGTTTTGCCGCACAGCCGAAGAAGTCCGCCGCGCGCACGCGCAAGGCAAGATTGCAGCGCTAATCGGTGTCGAGGGCGGCCACATGATCGGAAACGACATTCGCGTTCTGCGCATGTTCGGCGATCTGGGCGTGCGCTATATGACCCTGACGCACTTTTATAACGATGAATGGGCGGATTCATCGACCGCCAAGCCCGAGCACAACGGGCTGACAGATTTCGGCAAACAAGTCGTGCGGGAAATGAACCGGCAGGGAATCATGGTAGATATCTCCCACGTGTCCGATAAGACCTTCTACGACGCGCTGGAAGTCAGCAAAGCGCCGCTGATCGCGTCCCATTCCTCTTGCCGCGCGTTGTGTAACCATGTCCGCGACATGACGGACGATATGATCAAGGCGCTAGCTGCCAAAGGCGGCGTCATCCAGATCAATTACGAAAAAAGTTTCATCGATCAGGCCTACAAAGACGCAGAGGACAAGCTTTCCGGTGGCGTGGTGGCCATGATAGACCAGCTTAAGAAAGAGTGCGGCGACAACGACGAATGCATGAACAAAAAAATGAACGAAATGTCGGAGAAAGCCACCGCAGAAGGCAAGTTGCCCCACGTGAGCTGGGAGAGGATTATCGACCACATCGATCACGTTGTTAAACTGGTCGGCGCGGATCACGTCGGTCTTGGCTCGGATTTTGACGGAGCGAGTATGCCCGAAGGCATGGACGACTGCACTCATCTTCCTCGAATTACCGAGGCGCTGATGCGCAAAGGCTACAGCGATGACGACCTTCGGAAAATCCTCGGTGGCAACTTGCTTCGCGTGATGGAACAGAACGAAGTCGTGAGCCGCGAGATGCGGGCCGCTCAATAACGAAATGAACGTGATGGCAGTGCCGAGGGCGCTCCTCCTAGCCGGGATGTGTCTTTTGGCGGGGATGGCACTGGCGAGGGCAATGGCTGTGGACGGAATCTCGGAACACGCGAAGCGGCTCCATTTCTCTTCCATCGTGATCGACACGCACGACGACACCACGCAGCGTTTCTTGGACGCTGGATTCGACTTGGGCGCTCGAAATGCGCTGGGTAGCATCGACATCACACGCATGAAGGAGGGTGGTCTCGGGGCGATCTTCTTTTCGATTTGGATTCCCAGCAAAATTATGGGGCCGGAGGCCGTTAAGCGTGCGCTAGCTCAAATTGACGCCGTGCATGAGCAAGTTCGCAAGCATTCAAGCGATCTTATGCTTGTGACGACGGCGGACGGAATTCGTGAAGCTCGCAAACAGGGAAAAATTGCCGCGCTCATAGGTATCGAAGGTGGCCACATGATCGCGAGCGATCTCGGTGTGCTTCGCCGCTACGCAGCGCTTGGTGCGCGGTACATGACGCTCACACACAGCGGCAACGCAGAGTGGGCCGATTCGTCTACCGCAAAACCGGAGCACAACGGGCTTTCGGAATTTGGCAAGGACGTCGTGCGAGAAATGAACCGTCTGGGAATGATCGTCGACGTCTCACACGTCAGCGACAAGACGTTTGCCGATGTTCTGGAGATCAGCAAGGCGCCGGTGTTCGCTTCGCACTCCGATTGCCGTGCCATCTGCGATGCGCCGCGTAACATGACCGACGACATGATCAGAGCTCTGGCCGCCAAAGGCGGCGTCATTCAAATTAACTATCACATCGGATTTTTGAGTCAGGAGTTTCGGAATGCGGAGAAAGCGCATCCGGAGTGGGACAAAGCGATTGCCCTGGAAGTCCAGAAGAGGTGCGGGGATAGGCAAGGTTGCCAGCTGATCCAAGGCGACCTCGTCACCAGAGAGTACGTTTTGCGCGGCGATTTGCCCAGAGTGGAATGGACCAAAATCATCGAGCACATCGATCATGCTGTGAAAATAGCCGGTATCGATCACGTGGGCCTTGGTTCCGATTTCGATGGCGCGAACATGCCCTTCGGGATGGAAGACGCAACCAAGCTGCCGCAAATCACGAACGCTTTGCTGGAAAAAGGCTATTCCGAGGGTGACGTGAAGAAGATTCTCGGCGAGAATACTCTTAGGGTCATGGCGGAGGTCGAGTTCGTCAGCCGCGAGCTGAATGCCACTAAGTAGTCTTGGGCTGCCATTACGAAATAAACGAAAGAACTCAACTGGGAGAGGGAAGAGCGATGCATAAATGTGGATGGATGATGATTGCGGGGCTGCTGTGCTTTGCGGCTATGCGCTCCAACGATGCACAGGGCCAAGCAGCGCCAGCGCAAGCTCCGGTTCAGCCGAAGGCGGCGACGGGAAGCGCTCCTACAACCAAATCAACTGCGGCCAGCCCCTACGATCGAACGCTGCTTCGTCCGGCGCTTCTGAATGCGAAGGCGCCAGCCACGTATCAGGTGAAATTCTCAACCACGAGAGGAGACTTTGTCATCACCGTGACGCGCGCATGGGCTCCGCTGGGCGCGGACCGCTTCTATAATCTTGTGCGCCATCATTTCTATGACAACACTCATTTCTTTCGCGTATTGAAGGGCTTTGTTGTGCAGTGGGGCATCAGCGCCTATCCTCCGGTTACGGCAGCCTGGGAGCACGCGCCTATAAAAGATGACCCCGTTATCCAGAGCAATCTGCGCGGATACGTCACGTACGCAAAAACAGGCCAGCCAGACACGCGCACCACCGAGGTTTTCATCAACCTCAAGGACAACCAGCGGCTGGACACCATGGGTGGGTTCGCGCCGTTTGGCCAGGTAACTGAAGGAATGGAGGTCGTGGAGTCGCTTTATGCGGACTACGGAGAGGGCGCTCCCGACGGCCAGGGCCCGGAGCAGGATAAGATCGAAAAACTGGGTAAGTCTTATTTGGACAAAGGCTTCTCGAAGCTCGATTGGATCAAGGCAACTACGTTGATTCTGCCTCCAGGAGCGGCGCCGGCGAATGCGCCTGCTGCGGCGAAGCCGGCACCAGCCCCACAGAAGCCGTAGTCGACCGCTGCTCGGGATTGATTACTTTTTTGAGTTTTACGCATCTAAAGTTTTGTGATGGTCTTCTTTTGACTTAGGGAAGACTGCGAGGTATTCTCTCTTTTTATGATGGACTGTTGCCAGACCATGTGTTGTTTGTGCGCGCGCAAGGCTGCGTGTCGTATGACACCCATCTCTGGCCAGGGGAGTTTCCGGACTTAGCGCCACTCTAAGATTTAAAGTTCCGAAGCCCACGTTGCCAGAGGTTCAGGCCACGTGGGCTTTTGTTTTTGAAATACGGTTTTGGCACAGGTGATTCAGTAATGGGTGAAATCAAGGAAACCAAGGCACAACGCGCCGAGCGTTTGAAGCACGCGAAGAATGCCTGGGAGCATTTCGACGAAATCCGCGAGTTTGCCCGCAATGGCTACGCTTCGATTCCGCCTGAATGGTTCAGCACCTACTTTCGGTCGTGGGGCGTTTATACACAGGGCGACGGGGCAGGGGTCGTCGGCGGCACGGGCGGAGAAGGGAAGAGCACGCCCTACTTCATGGTCCGCATTCGCATCCCGAACGGCTTGCTGCGCAGCCACCAGGTGCGCACGGTGGCGGACATCGCCGAGCGCCATGCGCGAGGCGGGGCGGATATCACCGTCCGGCAGAACTTTCAGTTGCATTGGGTGACGCTGGAATCACTACCGGAAGTGCTGGAGTCGCTCCGGCAGGTGGGCTTGACGACAACCGGAGCTTGCGGAGACGTCGCGCGCAACATCACTGGCTGCCCCGTCGCTGGGCTGGATGCGGAAGAAATTGTGGACGCTTCGCCATTGGCGTTGGCCATCGATCGTGAATTGGGAGGCGCTGCTGACTTTTACAATCTGCCACGCAAATTCAAAATCTCTATCACGGGGTGCAGGCATTGGTGCTCGTATCCGGAGATCAACGACGTCGCGCTGACCGCCGCAACGCGCAAGAGGGGCCGCGGTGTCGAGACGGGTTTTTCTCTGAGGGTTGGCGGCGGCCTTTCGACAGATCCACACATCGCCTTGCGCCTGAATGCATTCATCCAATGGCATCAAGTCGTGCCAGTGGCCCGAGGGGTAGCGGAAATCTTTCGTGCCAGTGAAACGCTTCGGCAGAGCAGGGAAAAAGCGCGCCTGAAATTTCTGTTCCTACAACAGGGTTGGACTGCGGAGAGTTTTTTGGATGAATTGCAACGAAAGATTGGTTTTTCGCTGGATTCCGGCGAGGCGGAAGATATACCTGGGGATGTCCATCGCGACCACGTCGGGATTCATGCGCAGAAGCAAGACGGCCTTGTCTATGTCGGCGCTTCCGTGCTGCGCGGGCGAATCACTCCGCAACAATTGCGCACCGCAGCGGACTTGGCGGATCGCTACGCCGATGGCCACATTCGAACCACCACCATGCAGAACCTCCTGATCGTCAACGTGCCGCAGCGCGACGCGGCTGCGGTGGCCCATGAGCTTGAAGTTGCTGCCCTGCCGGTGCAAGCCTCGGTGTTCGCTCGCGGAACCGTGGCTTGCACAGGCTCCGAATTTTGCAAGCTCGCGCTTACGGAGACCAAGGGCTTTGCCCGCTGGCTTACGCAGGAACTCGAAGAGCGGCTGCCCGATTTTCAGGAACAGCTCCGTCTCAATATCACCGGCTGCCCCAATAGCTGCGGCCAACATTGGATCGCCGATATCGGTATTGAAGGCAAAAAAATCAAAGTGGATGGCCAGATGGTGGATGCGTATTACTTCTGCATCGGCGGAAGTGTCGGACAGTTTGCGTCAATCGCGCGGCCGGTTGGTTATCGCTGCGCCGCGTCGGACGTTCCTAACGCGATCGAGCGGCTGCTTGCGGGATTCGATCAACGTCGGGAGCCCGGCGAGAATTTGCGGCGGTTTCTCGCTCGGCATACAAATGAAGATATTCGATCGATTCTGGCGGGGAGCTATATTGCGCCCGTGGAGCGCGATCTGGCGATTGGTCGGGTCCCCCAGGGAGTCGAGGGCTAAGACATGAGCCTCTTCCCCATTTTCGTGAAGCTGGAAGGGCGGTTCGTCGTCGTTGTTGGCGGCGGAAACATTGCCGAGGCTAAGATTCCCGGAGTGTTGGCCGTGGGAGCCCGAATCCGGCTGATTGCACCGTCCATCACGCCTCAAATCGCGGAGTGGGTGCGTTTCGGAAAAATCGATTGGCTGCCTAAAGAATTTGAACCGGCGGACTTGGACGGCGCTTTTCTGACAATCGCGGCGACTTCTGCTGCGGGTGTGAATGAAGCTGTTTTTCGCGAAGCGGATGCGCGTGGAATTTTGTGCAATGCCGTCGATGACATCGAACATTGCCATTTTTACTACGGAGCCGTGGTCCAGCGCGGGGATTTGCAGATCGCCATCTCCACGAATGGAAAGAGCCCGGCGCTTGCGCAGCGCCTTCGTCAGGAGTTCGAAGCGGAATTTGGCCCGGAATATGAAACGTGGCTGCAATGGCTCGGTGCCGCGCGCGAAGCTCTGCGTGCAAGCGGGCCGAGTACAGAAACCACCAGACAATTGCTGCACAAGTTAGCGAGCCGGTCGATGTTCGAGGAATTTCTTCGGCAAGCCAAGCGGCAGCCCGCACACCGAGGGGCAGCGTGATGGGCAAGGTCTTTCTCATCGGGGCGGGACCTGGCGATCCGGAGCTGTTGACGCTAAAGGCCGCGCGGATTCTGGCATGCGCGAACATCGTGCTGCACGACTCGCTTGTAAGCCGTGAAGTATTGGAGAGAATTTCTTCCGCGGCAAAAGTGATCGACGTCGGGAAACGCTGCGGCAGAAAGTTGCTCACGCAGGGTGAGATCAACGCGCTTCTCGTCAACTACGCTGCTTCGCATGAAGTTGTCGTGCGCTTGAAGGGCGGAGATCCCTCGATCTTCGGTCGCGCAGGCGAAGAATTGGAAGCTCTGCGCAGCGCGAATGTGGAGCTTGAGGTCGTTCCTGGAATAACAGCCGCTCTGGGCGCCGCGGCTGCGGCCGGTATTTCGCTCACGGACCGTAGAGTTGCCTCACAGGTGCTGCTCACGACTTTTTCTCGCGGCGTGGAGGCGAATGCCATGGATTGGGGTTGCCTCACGCCCGCCACGACGCTGGTTCTCTATATGCCGGGACCGGACTACACGGAGGTTGCGCAGCGTCTCGCGAACGCGGGGCTTCCCGGTGATTTGCCGTGCGCCATCGTCTCCAACGCATCAGGCGCGCAGCAGGAGGTTCGCTGGAGCAGCGTCGGCTCGCTGTCCGCTGAAGAAAAACTGCCTGCGCCGGCACTCATGATCATTGGGCGCGTCGCTTCGCGGCAAATCCGTGAGATAGGCCAGGCATTTTGGCGCGGCGAACGGAGTGAGTCCTCGTCGCATACAATTTCCGTAAGTTAGTCAGGAGAGACAGAAATGAGTACCGAAGAAAGCGGAGTTCCGTCAAAGAAGCCCTGGCGTCTATCGCTGGATAGCTGGGCCGTGGTTGTGGCTTTGCTCGCGGCGCTGCTCGTTCGCGTCGGCGTGTTCAAACATATCCCCTGGTGATCGATTCACAAGCAAAACATAAATAGAAAAGGGACAAAACATGGCAGATGCAGTCGTAATTCCTCAAGTTCAGCCGGTCCAGCCGGCTCTCCGTTTTCTTCGGCTCATACCCGGCGTACTTTTGCTCGCAGCCATCGGCTATGCCGGCAAACTGCTCGAACAAAACGTGGGCCAGTACGCGAAGGCTCATAACTGGGTGTTTCCGAATATCGAGTACGTCCTGTGGGCTATTCTTCTGGGGCTTCTCATCTCCAACACCATCGGCGTTCCTGAAATCTTTCGCACGGGCGTTGCCACCTATGAGTTCTGGCTCAAAGCAGGCATCGTGTTGCTCGGCTCGCGATTCTTGCTGGGCGATATTCTGAAGCTTGGCGGCGTCAGTCTTCTGCTCGTGGCGATCGAAATCACCGGAGCGATCGCCTTCATGACGTTGCTCGGCCGCGTTTTCCATCTCAAGCCGAAATTGATCACGCTCCTGGCCGTCGGCTCTGCGGTTTGCGGCGTTAGTGCCATTATCGCCACAAAGGGCGCGATTGACGCCGACGATGAAGATTCTTCCTTTTCGATCGCGGCCATTCTCGCCCTCGGTGCATTGGCACTCTTCACATTTCCTTTAATCGGCCATTACCTGCACTTGGGGGACCGAGCGTATGGCATTTGGGCGGGGCTCGCCGTGGACAACACCGCGGAGGCTACTGCCGCCGGGGCGTTGTACTCCGACGCAGCGGGAAAATTGGCCGTCCTCGTGAAGTCCACCCGCAACGCCATGATCGGCTTCGTCGTGCTCGCCTACGCCATTTACTGGGCCAGCCAAGGCCAAGCCAAGGCGGTCGGGAACAAAGCCGCATTCCTCTGGCAGAAATTCCCGAAGTTCGTCCTTGGTTTCCTGCTGATCTCCGTGCTGGCTACCTACCAGTTTTTCAACAAAGATCAGATAGGCGCGCTGGCTAACCTCTCACGCTGGGCTTTTTTGCTTACGTTCGCTGGCGTTGGGCTGCGAACAAACTTCCGCGACATGCGCAAACAGGGTCTTCGCCCCTTCGCGGTAGGAGCCATCGGGGAAGTGGTGATAGCCGTCTTTACACTGGGTTTGGTGGTTGGAGCCGAAAAACTCTTCGGCTTCTGATCGACCAGAGCACAAAAAAAGGGGCGGGATTCGCTCGGTTCGCCGAGCAATTCCCGCGCCCCTGATTGTTTCTGCCGACCTTCTACAATCCGAGGACGCTCACCAATTCCCGCACCGACGCCGAAGACTTTTGCAGCGCCGCATTCTCTTCCGCAGTCAGCTTGATCTGAATGATCTCCTCAGCCCCGCCGGCACCCAGCTTTACCGGAACGCCGACAAAGAGCCCTTTAATTCCATACTCGCCGTCCAAGTACACGGCACAGGGCAGTATTTTCTTCTTGTCCTTCAAAATGGCTTCCACCATCTCTACGGCAGCCGCCGACGGCGCATAGTAAGCCGAACCCGTCTTCAAAAGGTTCACGATCTCCGCGCCACCCTTGCGCGTGCGCTCGACAATCGCGTCAATCCGCTCTTTTGGCAGCAAATCGGGGAGGGGAATTCCCGCAACCGTTGAATACCGCGGCAGGGGCACCATATCGTCGCCGTGGCCGCCGAGCACGAACGAATGCACATTTTCGACGCTCACTTTGCATTCCGTTACCACAAACGAGCTCATGCGCGCCGAGTCCAGCACGCCCGCCATCCCCAGCACGCGATTCTTCGGGAAGCCGCTGACCTTGAACGCCGCCTGCGCCATCGCGTCCAGCGGATTGGTCACCACGATGATGATGCAGTTAGGCGAGTGCTTGACGATCTGTTCGACAACTGCCTTCACCACGTCGTAGTTCGCCTTCAGCAAGTCATCACGACTCATCCCCGGCTTGCGCGGAAAGCCAGCCGTGATCACGACGATGTCGCTGCCTGCTGTAGCGCTGTAGTCCCCACTCGCCGTCGAAGCACCCGTGGCGCGCGAATCCGTCCTCGTAATCGGCCCCGACTCCAGCATATCCAGCGCCTTGCCCGCCGGCGGCCCATCCAAAATATCTGTCAAAACCACATCGGCCAGCTCCAAATCCACAATCCGCTGCGCCGTAGTCGATCCCACAAATCCGCCGCCCACCACCGTCACCTTTTTTCTGCTCATTCGCTAGAGTCCTCTCCGAATAGAAACGAAATAAATGAGGGAAAGGAAGCTAAGGAAATAGAGAAGGTAGAGGATAAAAGCTTCTTAACCCGAGTCAGCCGCTCATGACGAGCCGGATCCTTTTCCTATACCTCCTCTACTTCCTCTACCTCATTTTCTTCCTTTACCTCGCTACCGCGGTTCCTTGCATGTTCTCAATAATCGCGGTAGCAAATGCGGCCGTACCAACCTTGCTAGCTCCCGTCATCAGCCGCTCAAGATCGTATGTCACGCGTTTCTGCTGAATTGTCCGCGCAATGCCGTCCTCGATCAGCTGCGCCGCTTCCTTCCACCCCAAAAACTCAAACATCATCGCGCCAGATAGCATCACCGAACTTGGATTGATCACGTCCTTATCCGCGTATTTCGGAGCCGTCCCGTGCGTAGCCTCGAACACGCCGAACCCATCGCCGATGTTCGACCCAGGCGCCATCCCCAGCCCGCCCACCTGCGCCGCGCACGCATCCGAAAGATAATCGCCATTCAGGTTCGGAGTCGCCAGCACGCTGTATTCATCCGCGCGCAGCAGTACCTGCTGAAACACCGAATCGGCGATGCGATCGTTGATCATTAGCTTTTTCTTCCACTGACCCTTGCCATGCGTCGCGTAAATCGCGTCGAGTGTCTGCTTCACTTCGTCGCAAATAGCTTTTGTGAACGCCTCGGTTGCCTGCTCCAGCCCCGGTTCGATCATCGCCGCATTCTGCTCAACGCTCAGGCCCGGATTCTTGTCCAGGTTGTCCAGAATCCAGCTCTCGCGCTCGGTCACCGTCTGCGCCCGGAATTCTTCGCGCGCTAGGTCATAACCCCAATCCCGGAATGCGCCCTCAGTGAATTTCTGAATATTTCCTTTGTGCACGAGCGTCACACTTTTCCGGCCGTGCGTCAGCGCGTACTTGATGGCTCGCCGCACCAGCCGCTTCGTACCCGTCGGGGAAATCGGCTTGATGCCTACACCGGAATCCCAGCGGATCTGCTTCTTACCATCCTTGAGCATCACGTGATTGAGAAACTCTAGAAGTTGTTTCACTTCCGGCGTGCCGGACTTCCACTCGATCCCGATGTAAACGTCTTCCGTGTTTTCCCGGAATATCACGACATCCATCTTCTCGGGATGCTTGACGGGGGAGGGAACTCCTTCGAAGTAGCGCACAGGCCGCTCGCAAGAATACAAATCCAGAATCTGCCGCAGCGCCACATTCAACGAGCGAATCCCGCCGCCCACCGGCGTCGTCAGCGGCCCTTTGATGGCCACGCGGAAATCACGAATAGCATCGACGGTCTCGTTCGGCAGCCATTCTTTATAAGCGTTAAATGCCTTTTCCCCCGCGAAGACCTCAAACCACGCCACGCTTCGCTTCCCGCCATAAGCGTGTTCGACGGCTGCGTCGAAAACCCGGCGCGAGGCCTTCCAGATGTCTCGTCCCGTGCCGTCGCCCTCGATAAACGGAATGATGGGAGTATCTGGAACCTGCAATTCACCTCCGCTGTAGCCGATCCCCTTGCCCCCAACAGGAATAGCTTGGCCGTTGTACGAACTCTTCATGAATGCAAATCCTCCCTGGAGATTAGAGCGTTTCCTGTTGAAAAAGTGCGCGAGGTATCGCCTAACCGACTGATTTTCGCACGTCTTCGCGGACCAGAAAACATACCACAATGCGCGTGAAGTTCGAAATGAACAGAGAAATTGAGATTCAAAAAACCGCGGAAAACCTTAGCTGTGCCGACATGAATCGTTTTGCGATATATACTGGCAGAAGGAAGCTGCGCGGAACCCTAAAACTCGCAGCAAGGAGATACGGAGATGATGCTTGATTGGAATGAATATCACAAAGCGCTGGGCGCCAGGATTGGCGAGTTGGCAAAGCTCAGCCCAGACACGGTCCGGGGATATCAAACGCTGAGCGCCGCCAACTCCAAGACAGGCAAGCTCGACGAAAAGACTCGCCAGCTCATCTCGCTGGCCGTCGCTGTCACGACCCACTGCGACGGTTGCATCGTCGTCCATTCCGAAGCCGCGTTGAAAGCGGGTGCGACGAAAGAGGAAATATCCGAAGCCCTAGGCGTAGCCGTGGCCATGAACGCTGGTGCCGCCCTCGTTTATTCGACGCGCGTGCTGGATGCCGTGGCTGCGAAGACAGCGCAAGGGCAGGGCGCCTGAGCTTCGCGTCGAGGACTTCGCGCCCCTTTATCTCCGCTTCTTTGCCTTAGGCGCTTTCACAGCTTTCGGCGACTTCGGCCGAATCACGTCTCCCGCCCGCGTTCTGCTGGGTTGGGGGGCGCCTTGTGTCGCGACGATGTGCTTCGTCAAGTCCACCGTAAACGCATCCATGCTCGAAGTTTTATCGGTAGTTTCGTCGACGCCCAACGACTCGCAAAGAATCGAGTCTTCATCCACCGTCAGCCGCAAGTAGCCATGCATGGTGTTGTTGAAAACATTCAGAGTGAGCTCGTTACCCTTCGCGTCGTTGCCCGGAATCCCTGGCTGGGGGTTCACGCCGTTCTTTCCTTTGCGCGGGTCGCTAAAATTAAAGTACCCGCCATTGCCGGCCACTACATAAGGTATCTGCCGCCCGTCGCTCTTCATAACTCGCGTGTACCGCTCGTAAAGGTGTACGTGGCCCGAGAGCACGATGTCTGGCCATATACTTGCCGCCACGCACGCCGCATCAATCTGCGCAAGCATATCCGGGCTCGGAGAATGCGATTTGCTCACAGTGAACGGCGGGTGATGCACCGCGAGCACCAATGCGAACGGGGCGGCGCCTTTTTGGGCGCGTTGCGCCGCCGCTGCTGTCAACTGGCTCTGCAGAAATTGCAATTGTGCCGCTCCCGTAGTCGCGTCGCTGATCACTCCCGTGGTCTCGCCGGTGTTTGAATAGAGCCCGATGATCTTCAGGAACGGCGCGTTCAGCGTGAAATACACGCCGGGTTGCGTCATCGTGGTCCGCGAAAAGCCTTTAGCCGAAGGATCGTTCGTTGGAGCTTGCGAGCAGAAATTTTCGTAGAACCCCGCGAGGGAGTACGGCACTGGCTCGCTCTTGAAGAGCACCCCGTCATGATTTCCAGGTATGGCGAAGATGGGCCCGGCGTAGTCGCGGTAAGGGTCGTAAAACTGGTCGTAATAATAGCGTTCTTGCCCGAAGTAATAGACCACGTCCCCGAGGTGATAGAGAAAAGCAGGCCGCCCATCCGCATAAGTTTCCGTGCCAATCTCGGCCGCCATCGCGTCCGCGACGGCGAACTGGTGCGAAGGTTCCTTGATGCCGCCCGTATCCCCCGCGGAATGAAAAACGATCTTGCCCGCCGCCTGAATTTTTTGGCTAGCGCTCGCGCCGAGAACATCGCTTAGCGACATCACCGGTGGTGTTTTCCAAGGAGCAGGAATGGCCTCGGTGACCTGAATGATCTGGCTTTCTGGGATATTCGAGTCCGCAGCCACGTCTTGCGGGTCGAATTCGTTGTAATTGTCGGGAGAAGGCTGAGGGTTTGCAAAGGCGAAGCCGGAACTGGCCATGATGTTTTCCTCCTTGCTTATATGGCGGGTACTTCCACGATGCGATAACCTATCACAAGGGAGATTACATAACTATGAATAAATCATGGAGTGTCAATGGTTTCACCTCTAAAACTAAAAACGCCCGTGGCCGAAGCCAGGGCGTTCAAGTTATCCGCAATTAGCAGATTATCTGCCTAGGCGCCTCTGACGCAATTCGCCAGAGCTTATCGCGATTCGTTAGAACATATTCCAGAGGAACTGGTTATAAACCTCGTGGTGATACTGCACCTCCGGCGCCTTCACAAACGTGCCCAGGAGGCGAGAGCAGCGATCCGCTGAGGCCTGCTTCAAGTCCGCGTACCGCCCCTTGACGTCCGCGCCCAGCAGCTTTGATGTCCACTCCGATTTCTTGAAGTCCTCCAGCGCCGTATAGATGTTGTCCGGCAGGTAGCGTTCCGCCTGGCGCAGGTTCTTGATCTTCGCCGTCTCTCCATCCAGGCCCGTCTTGAAGATCGAGTACATAACCAGATAAGGATTCGCGTCCGGGGCCACCGAGCGCACCTCTACACGCATGCTCTTTTCATTGCCGATGGGAATACGAATCATCGAGCCGCGGTCCACTGGCGACGCCTTAATTTGGTTGGGCGCTTCAAAGTGAGGGTCGAGTCGGCGGTACGCATTGACGCTGGCGTTCAGCAGCAAACAGTTGTCGTTACCGTGCGTCAGGATGCGGTCCACAAACGCCCACCCCATCTTGCTGAGTTTTTCATCGCCCTTCGGATCCCAGAAAAGATTCTTCCCGTCTTCGCTGACGGAAACGTTTGTATGCATGCCGTTGCCGTTCACTCCCACGACAGGTTTCGGCAAGAAGCACGCCGTGGCACCCATGTTCGTCGCCACTTGGCGGCAAATCAGCTTGTAAAGCTGAATCTGGTCCGCGGCCTGCACGACTTCGCCGTAGCCGTAATTGATTTCGAACTGAGAAGGCGCGACTTCCGGGTGATCCTTTTCGTTCTGAAAGCCCATGGCGCGCTGCACTTCCGCGGTCGTGTCGATAAACGTGCGCAGCGGATCTCCGGGAAGGGAATGGTAGTACCCGCCGGTGTTGACGTACTCAAATTTCCCCGTTTCGTGGTAATGCCGCTCGGCGTTTTCTCCCTTGAAAAGGAAGCCCTCGATTTCGTTTGCGGCGTTAAGCGTATACCCTTGTTTCTTGTACAACTCCGCCGCATACCCTTTCAGTACGCCGCGGATGTCCGCCTTATAGGGCGAACCGTCCTTGTCGATCACTTCGCCGAACACGAGCACTTTACCGGACCCAAAAACATCGGACGGCCCCCAGTAGAACGCGCCCCAATCCATCGCCAGCCGCAAATCGCTCTCGCGCTGCGCCGTGAAGCCGCGAATCGAGGAGCCATCAAAAGTCAGGTTGTCCCAGCTTTTGATCAGGAACTTTTTATCGTAGTCCAACATGTGCAAGCGGCCCTCGAGGTCACTGAAGAGCACCGTTATTGCCTTGATGCGCTTCTCGTCCGTCAGGTATTTGATCCGCTCTTCCTGGACTTTGTGCGCGGCAATGCGGTTCTTGCGCTGCTCTTTCGCATTCAGGTTCAGCTCTTCGAGTTCGTCATAGGAAAGAGCAAGGAAATTACGCAGTTCGTTCGACATGAATCTCCTCGAAATAGGATGAAATTAGGTAATGCGCAGAAATACGTGGCGTACAAGCGCTGTTCATCGGCCCGTAGGGTATCGCGCCGGTCTTGCAAGCGTCAAATCGAAAAATTATTCCGCGCTATCGAAAAAATGAATGGGAAGCCGGACAATTTGTCCGCTCGCAGCAAGCAAAAAACTCCGCTAATCGTAATACTCCTGCCCGAGGTGCGTAATCAAATCCTCGCCCATCATCCAGCGCAGCGTATTTTTCAGCTTCATCGACTGGATAAACAGGTCGTGCTCGGGATAAAGGCCCGGAGCGGTCATTGGCGACTTGAAGTAAAAACTTAGCCACTCCTGGATGCCCTTCATTCCCGCGCGTTGCGCGAGGTCCAGAAACAAAACCAGATCCAAAACAATGGGCGCTGCAAGAATCGAGTCGCGGCAGAGGAAATCTACTTTGATCTGCATCGGATAGCCGAGCCAGCCGAAAATATCAATATTGTCCCAGCCTTCTTTGTTGTCGCCGCGCGGCGGGTAGTAATTGATACGCACTTTATGGTGCATCTTGCCGTAGAGCATCGGGTAAAGTTGCGGCTGCAGGATGTACTCAAGCACGCTGAGCTTTGATTCTTCTTTCGTTTTGAAGGAGCCAGGATCCTCCAAAACTTCCCCGTCCCGGTTGCCAAGAATGTTTGTCGAAAACCAGCCATCGAGTCCCAGCATGCGAGCCTTGAAGCCCGGAGCTAGGATAGTCTTCATCAGCGTCTGACCGGTCTTAAAGTCCTTGCCGCAAATCGGGACGCTGTGTTCCTGCGCAAGCTCTTGAATCGCCGGGATGTCCACCGTAAGGTTCGGCGCTCCATTGGCAAACGGCACCCCGCTTGTAATCGCAGCCCATGCATAAAGCATGGAAGGCGCAATCGCCGGATGATTCGACTTCATCGCCTCTACGAACTTCTCCGGCGTCGAATGCACTTCCTCAGGCTTAACAAAAACTTCCGTCGAGCCGCACCAGCACATCACCAGGCGCGAAACTCGCGAGGTCTTTCGATAATTCGCGATGTCTTCCTTAATCTTTAGCGCTAGTTCGTATTTGTTCTTGCCCTTCTTGATGTTCGGGCCATCGATCATCTTGACGTACTCATGATCGAAAGCGGCCTTCATGGGTTTGATGCCGGAAAGGAACGTCTTCACCTTTGCGAGGTCTTGCGGATTCAAAACGCCCGCGTTTGCCGCGGATTGGTAGGCGTTGTCCCTAAAAATATCCCAACCGCCGAACGTCAAATCCTTCAAATCCGCCAGCGGCACAAACTTTTTGACCAACGGCGAGCGTCCATCCGTGCGTTTGCCGAGCCGAATAGTTCCGAGCTGAGTCACCGAGCCGACCGGCTGCGACTTGCCCTTGCGGACCAATTCCACTCCGGCCATGAACGTGGTGCTGACGGCGCCCATGCCAGGAGTGAGTATCCCGAGTTTCCCCTTCGGCGGCGCGATTTTCGCAGGCTTTTCCATGCAACTCCTCGATGGCAAAGATTTGCAAACAATAACGCGGGCAGCAGATGGATATCCACTGCCCAAGCAAACCAGTAATGATGAGCGAAGAGAGAAAGATTTGCAAATCGCCACGGTAAAACTTCACGAGAAAGCAAGGCGCTCGGCGCGCAGGGAAAGAAAGCTGATCAACAAGAAGCCCAGTGTGGAGAACATTGCGGAATCGAGGCGCGGAACGGTTCAGGTCTGTCAGCGGGCGCTATTTTCGATGCTTAAGCCGCCACCGTATGCACGGCTGTCTCCTAATCTCGGAAAATCATTGGCAAGAGGAACTCCTGCAATCTTGCGCTCTCCTCGACGGGCAGCCGGTCCAGATGAATCCCCATGTGATTCCCGCTGAGAACCCGTACAACCGAACCTGCACCTACAACTGGTTTCATCTTCTCCGTCAGTTCCATCCTTACCTGCACCGATGTCCCCGCCGGAACGGTCCGAGCAGCCTTGACAAGTATTCCGTCCAGACTGACATCGATCGTTTCGCACAGGATCTCGTCGAACCCAAATCGCAGCCGGACTTTGGACAGGAGCGGGACGCGCCGCGTTTGCCGCTTCTCGTGGTCCATTCGTCCTTGAGTGGCTCGGACGAGCTTCAACAGGCGTTCTTTATCGACTGGCTTATAGAGAAAAAAGCTTGCCCCGGCTGCAAATCCCTGCGACATAGCGCTTGGTCGCAGGTCATCGCTGAGAAGGATGATTGGCGTTGTCCGATTGGATCCTGCCCGTCGCATCTCCCGCGAAAGCTCTATCCCGTCGGGAGATCCCATGTGCAGGTCGAAAAACACCATGTCGAACTTGCCTTCTTCGAGGAAACTCGAGGCCTGTACGCTCCTCGTTAGCGTCAACGCATCTACGCCGGCGGCGTACAACACTTTTTGGATCAGTTCGCATGTTGCTGGTTCATCGTCCACAACCAAAGCTCGCCTTTGCATCGCACCCTCCTGGTCCTGGCCAGCGCTCTCCATCCGGTTTTGTATGCTGGCTGCGAAGATGGCTTTTGCCACCGGTCCGCATGCGCAGTCTCAGCTTGCTGCTGGCATCTCCTTGCGCGAAACTTCATAGCAATCAAACTGCACACCCACTCCCAACTTGCCCCGCGTCGAATCCACAGTCTCGACGCGCACCACATGGCCTGTGTATCGCCATTCCGTCGAAGGTTCGTCGGTGATTTCCTCTGGCATGTTGAGCAAAATCTCCAGGGTTTCACCTTCTCGAATTGCCGAGTCTGTGGCGAAGTAAACCCCGCTCTCTGAAAGATTGAGTGATTCAGCGCTCTCTTCTGGCGCTGCGGATTTCCAGATGCGCACGCGCAACGGAGTCTTTAGACTGAGACGACGAGACAAACGGCGGTCCAGAGTGGCTATCTTCATAGTGGTCTCCGTGTACCACGGCGAGGCATGGCACAGTTATGAACTACAGGAGGAGCACTACTAGGGCCATCAGCACCGTCTATTTCAAGGTTAATCGGAAGATGTGGCGAGCTTCCCGGGAGTCCCGTGTCCCGTTCCGCAGGGAATGAAGGTGCGTTTTTGCCACCATGGCTGCCAGTGCGCTGGCAACACTCGGCGCTCATTCTCCGCGTGTCCGTAGCACTTTCGCAGCCGGTCCGCAAAAGCGGCAACCATAAAAAACGCCAAAAGGCCTCAATATGCGCGGGTTTGGTCAGATTCCTGGTATCAACGCAGCCCGGGGTCTCTAGACGTCGTTAATGCCAGCGGCACTTCGGCAAATTGTAGCGATCGAGAAACGCGACAGGTAACCTGCGAATCGCTCTTGGAAGGTTCTAATCTTGCTTCTTATTTAGACCACGGGAGTTGCGATTTGTCAGTTCGCTTGCATTCCCAATGTAGGAAGCCTGCCAGATTGGGAAAGCTGAATCAGGAATTGAGCCCGCTCCACGGCAACGCCTGTCTTGAAAATTCTCAAGCTCGCAAGTATTTGTTCCCGCTAATTGAGCATCTCCATCGCCCCTTAAAACCAGTCGCTGCGGTAGGCCACCCACCAGCTGGCGTAAGCGATCGGAATGGTCGCAAACATGGCCCACCAGAAGGGCAGCGCTAAATCCGCCACCAATCCCATTCCGCAGAATGTGAGCCAAAAAATCTTTCGTTGCACAAATACATTTTAGCTGGATTAAACGTCGTGGCTGCCGCCTTGGCGGCAGCGATTCCATAGTTGTCAATCCCAGGTTCTCTAACGCTGCTTGTGGTCGAGTTCCGCCCATCGCGCATAGAGCTGGTCCACATTTTTTCGTGCTTCGTCGAGCTGAAGGGAAGCGCTGTGAAGCCGCGGGCCATCGCTCACGATGGCAGGATCTTGAAGCGCAGCTTGTCGGGCGTGAACTTCCTGCTCGGCCTCGGCGATGCGCCGTTCGATGTTCTCGAGCTCGCGAGCCTCTTTATACGAAAGTTTCTTTTTCGGCGTGAGGAGCGGCGCCCCAGCCGTAGCCGTTCGCGAGCGGACGGCCGTTTCAGGGAGATTCGGCTTGTTGTTCGCCCCCTGCTGCTCTTCCTGCCAAACGTCCCATTGCGAATAATCTGCAAAACGTTCGATTCCGCCCAACCCGTCGAATCCGAGAACAATGGTTGAGACGCGGTCCAGCATGTAGCGATCGTGCGTCACCAAAACCAACGCCCCACGAAAGTCCAGCAAACTCTCTTCGAGAATTTCCAGCGTCGGAATATCCAAATCGTTCGTCGGCTCGTCCAGCAGCAAAACGTCTGCCGGCTGCAGCATCAGCTGAGCAATCAGCACGCGAGCGCGTTCTCCGCCGGAGAGCTTTCCAACCCGCCGGTTCAAGTCTTCTCCCGTAAATAAAAATCTGGCTGCCCACGAAGCCACATGAACCACGTTACCTTGATAAATGACTGCATCGCTGTCCGGCGCCAGCGCGCGCCGCAGGAGCAAATCAGGATCAAGCTCGCGGTTTTGATCGAAATAAACCATGCGCAGCGGATCCGCTTTGCGAATCTTTCCCGCCGCCGGTTGCAGATCGCCCCGAAGCAGTCGCAGCAGCGTCGTCTTCCCGCTGCCGTTCGGCCCCACGAGGCCCACGCGCATCCCCGAAGTCACCGTAAAGCTCAAATTCTCAAACAGCACGCGATCGCCGATCGCACCGGTCACTCCATTGAGTTCAATGAGTTGTTTGGTCTGGCGGTTGCTAGCGGAAAAATCGATTTGCGCGGTGCTGACGCCACCCCTGGCTTTCATCTCGGCGAGGTCGCCGATCATCTTATGAGCTTTGTCGATGCGCGCCTTCGCCTTGGTCGCGCGCGCCTTGGGGCCTCGGCGCAGCCATTCGATCTCTGTGTGCACGCGGTTTTCCAGCGCTTCCTGGCGGTTCCGTTGCGCATGCAAATGTTCTTCTTTAGCTTCCAGGAAGGTGCTGTAGTTTCCTTTTACGCGCAGCGCGCCATCCTCATACGCGCGGTCGATCTCCACCATCTCGTTTGTGACATTTTCCAGAAAATAGCGATCGTGGCTCACCACCACGCTGGCGAAGGCAGCCCTCTGAAGAAGTCTTTCCAGCCACTCGATTCCCGCGAGATCCAGGTGATTGGTTGGCTCGTCCAGCAACAGAATGTCCGGGTCCTGCACCAGGGCCTCGGCGATGGCTAGCCGCTTGCGCCATCCCCCGGATAATGTCGCCGCCGGAATCTCCAAGTCCGTGAATCCCGCGCGCCCAAGCGTCTCCGCCGAGCGCGCCGCTCTTTCCGGGTGCGGCACCGAAACTCGATCCAGCGCGTTCTCGATCACCGCTTGAATCGTTACGCCTGCCGCAAATTCAGAGATTTGCTTGACGTAGCTCAGCCTCGTGCCTTTGCGTACCGCGACGTCCCCGCTATCCGGCTTCGTCTTTCCGCACAGAATCTCCAGCAGCGTCGATTTTCCCGATCCATTCGGACCGATCACGCCGATCCGGTCCCCTTCGGATACCGTGAACGAGATATTCTTGAATAGCGGAGCGACCCCGTACCTTTTCGACAGTCCCTGGGCGCTGATGATCGGTGGCAATTCTCTCGGTCTTCTCCTGCTCTTAGTTTAACCTGAGGAACGAACGCAGGGACAGTTTGCAACCACGAGGCTCGTTTAAAGCTTGGCTCAACTGACGCACAAATTTGACGCTCTCATTCTCGGGGCCGGCGCCGCGGGACTCTTCTGCGCGGTCGAGGCTGGCAAGCGCAGACGCCGCGTCGCCGTTCTCGAGCGTGCCGATCGTATTGGCAAGAAAATCCTCATCTCCGGGGGCGGCCGCTGCAACTTCACTAATATCCATTGCCGCCCAGAGAATTTCCTCAGTGTTAATGAACACTTCGCGAAATCCGCGCTCGCCCGCTACACACCCTCAGATTTCATCGCGCTGGTCGAAAAGCATCGCATTCCCTACCACGAGAAAACCCTCGGCCAGCTTTTCTGCGACCGTTCCGCGCAGGACATCACGAACATGCTGGAAGCCGAGTGCCGCGATGCTAGCGTGGAAATCTTTCTAAATGCCAAAATCCAGGAAGTTCAACACGCCACCGAATTCGTGGTACGCACCGACTCTACAGAATTCCGCGCTCCAGTCCTGGTCGTTGCCACAGGCGGCCTCTCGATTCCCAAAATCGGTGCGACCGCCCAAGGCTACGATCTTGCCCGTCAATTCGGCCTGAAGATTGTAAGAACGAGACCCGCGCTCGTCCCGCTGGTGCTGCCGAAAAGAGAACAAAATCTGTACTGCGACCTGGCCGGCGTTTCCGCGGCAGTTTCTGTGTCCACCGATCATCAATCGTTTCGCGAACAAATGCTCTTCACGCATCGTGGTCTGAGCGGCCCGGCCATCCTTCAAATCTCTTCTTATTGGGAAAAAGGGAAGCCGCTTCTCATTGACCTGGCTCCCGGTCGCAAAGTCATTTCATCCCTTCGCGCAGCCAAGACCCGAAGCCTATCTGCCGCCCGCGCGGCTTTCCTCGGAGTTCTGCCAAAGCGCTTTGCAGAACGGTGGCTCGAATTGCACGCCCCGCCCACCTGGACCAACGAGGCGTTGGATTGGCTCGAACGCGATCTGCACGAGTGGATTGTCGTCCCCGTTGACACCGAAGGCTACGAAAAAGCCGAGGTCACGGCAGGTGGCGTCGACACCGACGAACTCTCTAGCAAAACGATGGAATGCCGCAAAGTCCCTGGACTATTTTTCATCGGCGAAGTCGTGGATGTCACCGGTCACTTAGGCGGTTTCAATTTTCAGTGGGCCTGGGCCTCGGCTGCGGCCGCTGGCCGCGCTTTGTGATTTCCATCTCACGGTAAGCCGGACACTTCACTCACGCCTTTGGATGGCGTCGAATCTCCCACACCAAATAAACGAGCACGGCGATGTTCAGGACCAGTGCGACGCTTTTCGCGACTGTCGCATGATGGATGAGTTCGTAAATCTCCAGCGGAAGGAACGAAGCTGTTGTAATGGTCGTAAAATATTCGGCCCAGCGTTTGCGAAACGCGAGGCCCGTTCCTTCGGTCAGAAAAACAGCGGCATATATGAACGTGCCTACACTGAGTTCCCTTAATTTCCGGTCATCGACACTCGACAATTTTGTGAGCAGCCAATGAATGTATCGATTGTGGGGATCTACGCGAAAGGCGTTGACCCATTGGTCGGCCACGCTCGCCACGTCTCTGTGCAGCAAGTGCAGCGCGCCGATAGCGACGGCAAGCAACGTGAAGCCCTTGAAAAGCTTGAAGGCCGCAACCAATAAGAGGCCGCGAGAATGTGATTTAGCGCCAGGCATTTACCAGGGCCAGTCCGTATCCATTGTACAGACTCAATTGTACAAGGCTCTGGCAAGACAGCCCGTCAGTTATGGCTTCCCAGGAGCCGAGAGGCAATGCGCATTTCAAGTACGATATAGACTGCGCCGTCTTGCAACTACGGGCGGTCAGCCGCTATTTTCTTACTGAGATTGCTTGTCGGCGGATCTTGAATCTTCACCGTCACGCCATGGAATGTGTTCGCCGCGAAAATATTTCCCGTCGATCCAGTAGCCTCAAGGATTCCCACTGGCGCTTCCGTAATCAAATTGCCCATCACCGTGTTGTTGTTGCCTTGAACGAAAATGTCTGCGTCCCCGCCGTTGAACACACGGTTCTCTTCAACGCGATTGCCGTTCCCCAAAACGGTAATATTCTCGAAGATGCTCGCGGAAAACGCAGTGTTGCCGTGTACGTGGTTGTCATTTCCGTCGATGAAGATACCCACCTGATCGATTCCAACGGTGTTCTCTCCAACTCGCACATTGTTCGATCCCGTCACCAAAATGGCTGTCGCGACGGCCTGGCATGTCGCGGCGGCGTTGCAAGGCGACCAGAAATTGTTCGTCACGGTGTTGCCGTGAATGGCGCCCGAGGCGGAAAACCCGATCTGGATGCCGTTCTGCGCAGCGCCAGTCGTTGGTCCGGCTCCGGTAACAACGTTATCGTGAATTCTCGCGTTCGTTCCGGTTTCGTTCGCGGTGACTCCATTCTTCTGGTATCCGTGGATGGAACAATCGGAAATCTCCACGTCCGAATTCTGGCCGCCGCCGCTTTCCACAAAAACGCCTGTGCCGCTCTGGCATCCATTTAAAGAAGTGGCGAGAGCGAAGTTGCGGACCGTCGCGTGCCGCAGGCTTCCCGAAGAATCCTGAAAGTAAACTCCAATCAAATCCGGCGCGCATTCCGCAATTCCATTGTTGATTCCATCGACCGTCAATCCCGTAATCGAGACATTCGTCGCCCCGCTTACGAACACTGCCGCGGCAATCGCATCTCCCGTCGTCAAACTCGTCGCATTCTGCTGAATCGAAGCCGGCACCAGGAACGCGCCGAAATCTGCCTCGATGTCCAGCGATTTATTGATCAAAAGCTGCTCCGCGTAGATGCCGTTGCAAATGACAATCTCATCGCCTGGCGAAGCGGCATTAATCGCATCCTGGATGTGCGTGTACTTCGCGGTCGGGCACACCGCGGGACTAATGCTAACGACCAATTCGTTGGGAGTTGCGGCAAACGAATTCTTCGCCACAAGAATTAGAAACAGTGCAAACAAACTGCTGCGAACGACGATTGCATAGTGGTGTTTCACGTTTCCCCCTTGTCGTCTAGGATCGACGTCTTCGGGGCGGAGCTGGGGCCACCCAAGTCTGTATTGGGGTACCTTACCGGCGTACACTCTCACGAGGAAGCGAGAGGCTAACTAAGGACGGAACCCCAAGAGGAAGACATCCCCCTACCTTCATGTTAAAGCACAAAACCTCGCCGCCGTCACTAGTACCGTCCGAGCTTGCCTGCAGTGAATCGCTTAAGCTGTCTCGGACGGAAATTTACTTGTGCGAAGGTAGCTGATCCCAGATGGCCTGATCTTCCGTGCCCAACACCCAGGAACAAAATCCCTGAAGCCCGCGCTCCTTCACAAGCGTGTAGCGTTCGCGAAAAGTCCGGGCGTCCGTAAAAAAAATCCATTCGCGCATGTCCGCGCGATAAAAATAAAACCACGCCACACGATCCGTGGAATCCCACTCCATATGCCCGCCATAAGCCTTGGCCAGATCCACTGCATCGTCGGTCCCAATGTATTCCGCTGAAGGATTAGGTTTATCTCCTGATTTGTCGTCAGATTTAACGGGCGTGCCCGCAAACCAGTGGTATCCGTACAACGGAATCCCCAGCGATAGTTTTTGCGCAGGCACAAATTTGAGCGCGTAGTCTAGGTTGCCGGTCGTCCACGCCCATCCCGCCACCGGCCCGGGCGCCGTCCAACGCGTATGCTGGTCGTAAGTCATCAGGCAAATCAAATCAACGGATTGAGCGAGCGCCTTGAGGTCGTAGGCCCCCCGCCAATTTTCATAAATCCACGCCGAAAAGCCGCCCTCTCCAGGCTCGCCCGGAGCGTTTGGCACCGTAGCGATAGTCAGTTGCAAGCCCTCGCGATGAAACGCCGCCGCTGCCTCGCGCACCATGTCCGAAAGCGCGTCGCGATCCGTCCAATGCACGTTCTCAAAATCAAATTGGAAACCTGTGTACCCGTTCTCCTTGCAAGCGCCAATGAGTTCCGCGTACATGCTCTGCTTCGCCGCGGCATTTTTCAGCAATTTATGAAAATCCTCTTGCGCAAAATCGCCATTTGCCACAATGGGCATCACCGAAACGTGGTGCTGCTTCGCGGTCTCAAGCACGAGCGGATTTGGCCCGCCAGAAACAAGTCCGTCCGCATCTACGCCATACCACGCAGGAACCAGCAAGTCGATCTTGTCCGCATGCGCAAGAAACGATCGAACCGATTTTGGTTCACGCGTCATGTAAAAAAGTGATTTGGGCTGCTGCCCGCGCCCATCTGGCGCCAGGAAAGTAAACGACGCAGCGAAAACGAAAACCGCAAGTAATTGTTTCATGATGGCCGAAGTTTATCCGTCCGTGATGCTCAAACGCAATCCGTCTCTCATTAATCGTTCTGAGACAGATCTAGAATGTTCCGCCCATATTCCTGAGCGGCGATGCTGTGAACATGTCCGCGATACTCTTCTGATCGCTTAGGTCCGTCTCGATTTTCCCCAGAATGTCCTGAATAAAGCCAACCGGAGCGCATTCCGCTTCCGGTTTCAGCACCGCTCCCCCCGAATACAGCGACATCAAGTACAAATAGCTCGAGAGAATGTGCCAGCACACCGGATTGGGTTGCAGCCGCACCCTCGGCGGAATCAGCGTCAACGAATCCATATTGATGGCATCCGTGACGTGCCTGTAAGGAAAAATTCCAGGCAACTTTGGCACCAAGTCCACGGTGTCCACGAAGCGATAGGTCGTTGTGACCGTCTCGTGATACTTCACGACGAAGTCGTGGTTGCCCGTGCGCGGGCTTGCATAGGTATAGGCCGTTGGATTATTGAACGGAGCTGCCGCGTTCGCCGCCACATCCAGCGTAAGCAAAGTCGCAATCGCGCCGCCGAGACTATGCCCGCAAATCGTCAACGAATTCACAGCCTGTTCCCACGCAAATGTCCCCAGAAACTTCACAACGGTTGGCGCACCCGCTCCTTCCTCCACGGTCATCGATCTGTACATATCGGTGAAGCCGTCTTCCGTGCGGCCGCCTCCGGCAACGAATGTGAACGCTTCATCCAGAAATTGTGCGTCTTGCACCCACTCCTTGATACCCTCCGTCCCCCGAATGGCCACAACGACATCGCCGTTCGCCTGAGCTTGCAAAATCAAACCTATCTTTACGCGCGTATCGCCTCGGCCAGGATTCCGGTCCGTCGCCAGGTCGTTCGCATACATTGTGGCGACCGAATCGTACCCCGGCGTAACCGGCGCCTTCCCCTCGAAGTCGTCATACGCCGCGTTCACCAGCTGTGCGTACGCGATGGCCTTATTCCAGTCCATAATCTCTATCCTTCCGCGGGAATTCTCTCGTAGGGGCACGGCATGCCGTGCCCGACCAGTCCAGGCCTCCACCGCCCATAGAATTCGCGCCTATCTCCACTTCTTCAACTGCGGCCAAACTTTTTCCAACGTTCCGAACTTCGCTCCTCGGCAGATATAAACCGCGATCTCTTTCTCCAACGCGTAAGGATTGTCCGCCGAAGTCCCCACATACTCCACGTGCTCGAAAAACCCCTCCAGCCGCTCCCGCGAATCCCCCAGCACCACCAAACAATTCCCCGAATAGCCGCGCGGTCCCCAAAGCCAGTAAGTCTGGTGCCCGCTGAGCGCCGGCGGCAACCCGTAGCGCCGCCCCAGAAAGTCCACCGCGCCCGCCTGCCCATAGTCCTGCGCAAAAATCCCGCACCCCGGCCGTTCCTCGGGCGAAAGCCGCGCATAGGCCTTTGCCGTTTCCGCCACAATCTCTTCCCATCCAAACTGATCCGCATACCACTGCGGCAAAGGCGCTCGTTCGTGGCTATGCTCCATTACCGGAGGCTTCATCGGCAAATAGCTCAGGTAGGCAAGAAACTTGTCCGGTGGAAGAATAGGCACGGCGAGGGGAGCGAGGTGCGCGCCGCTGGCCAGCAATAGAATCACAATAACTGGCTTCAGCCAAACAAGCCGGTTGGGACCAACCCGGGCACTCTCCGCTTCTGCGCTTCCAATTTTTCTACGCTCGATTGCCGCTTCGATCGTCACCGCTCCCACCGCCAGCAACATCGCATAAATCGGAGACAGATAATAATTCTTGCCATGCAGAACGAAGAAAACCGTAAAACAGACCAGATAAGCCCATCCTAGAACCCGATACGGCTTCAGGCCGCGCGACACGAAAAGCGCAATCAATCCCCTGATCCAGATCGGAGCAGTGATAGGGTCGATCAGCAGCATTTGCTGAAAGAAAAACTGTGGCAGAGGCAGCACTACGTCGCGCCCGTCGGCGCGAATGTTGTGCATCAACTCCACAAATGGCCAGTGGTTATGAATGTTCCAGAGCAGGTTTGGCAGGAAAATCAGAAAAGCCGCAACCCCGCCGAGCCAAATCCACGGATTCAAAAACACGCGGCGCTGCGGCGTCAGCAAAAGTCCAACAACCATCCCAAACCCAAACACAGCGATCGAATACTTCTCCTGCAAACCTATCCCCGCCACGATGCCGAACCAAAGCCAATACCGAGGGTCGTTCCGCTTGATCGCGACCACCGCGAAGTACGCACAACCTATCCACAAATTTGGTTCCAGGCAGTTGGTCGTCAGCAGGCTTCCGTTCGAGAGATATTGTGGAGCGATAAGAACGGTGATCGCGCTCAGCACCAAAGCAAACCGCCGCCCGCCGAATTCACGCGCCAGCAAGGCCGTCTGCACCACCAGCAGGGAAGAAGCAACCGCCGGAATAAACCGGACGCTGCGCAGCGAATCTCCCAATACGGCGCGGCAAGTGTGAATCAAGAAGGGAATCAGCGGCGGCTGGTCGACATATCCCCAAGCCAGATGATTCCCGCAAGCCATGTAATCGAATTCATCGCGAAAATATCCGCGCTGGTTGTTGAAGTAGCAATGAAACAGGAATTTGCCCAGCGCAATGGCGATAACAATCAGCATCCCGTCCGCCAGGAAAGATCGATCTTTGGATGCGGGGTCGGCTGCCCGAAGGGTTGTATCTGTCATTTGGGTTTTTGCAAAACCGTCGGTTTAATGCTCTCCACGTTCGATTCTTCGCACGTCTAAGGCAGTGTAAACGCCACCAGCGCATCACTCAACGCCTCTTCCGTAATCTTCGGGTGCCCGCCCGCCGCAATCACCAGGTATTGCTTGCCGTTTGAACGCAGTCGATACGTCATCGGCGTAGCATTGCCACTGGCAGGCAGTTGCCACTTCCAAAGTTCTTTCCCTGTCTCCACATCAAAGCCGCGAATCGCAGAATCGGTCGTCCCCGCAATAAAAATCAATCCTCCCGCCGTCGCGATCGGTCCACCCAGGCTGATCGATCCCGGCGGAATGGAGGAGCCGTGCGTCCCACCGAAGTCCTGCATCGTGCCCAAAGGAACTTGCCAGCGAATTTTCCCGTCCGTCATATCCACCGCAGCCAGCGTGCCCCACGGTGGCGTATTGCACGGTAAGTCCGATGGCGACTGCACGAATCTTCGCAGTATTCCGTAAGGCGACCCTGTTTGCGGCCCGTAATCGCCGTCCTCATTGTCGGATTTCACTTTGTCGCGTGGAATGAGCCTGACCCTCGCCGGAATATTGTTGGTATTAACCATGAGCAGATTGTGCTGCGGATCGAAAGCGTATCCGCTCCAAGTCATTCCGCCAAGGTTTCCGGGCACCGCCAGTGTGCCCCTGATGCTCGGCGGAGTGAATATGCCTTCATTTCGATACTCCTTGATCCAGTTGCGGCAAGTCTCGCGATCCTCTGGCGTCGGCCCCCAAGCATCCTCCGCTGAAAGCTGCTGCGGAACGAGCGCTGGCGGTGCCACAGGGAACGGCTGCGTTGGTGACGCCACTTCGCCCGGTACGTCGCTCTGTGGGACGCCCCGTTCTTCCACCGGGAAGACAGGCTCACCTGTTTCGCGATTGAGCACGTAAAGAAAGCCAGTCTTATTTCCTTGAATGACGACCGGAATTTTCTTTCCACCGCGCGTAAGTGTCGCCAGCAACGGCGGCGACGCCGTGTCGTAATCCCAAAGATCGTGATGCACAAGCTGGAATCCCCACGCGATTTTCCCTGTCTTCGCGTGCAGCGCCACCACGGAGTTCGCCCATTTGTTATCGCCGAGCCGCAATCCCCCGTAGTAATCCGGGCTGGCGCTGCCCGTCGGCGCGAACACCAAATCGCGCTCCAAATCCACCGTCATGATTGACCAAGCGTTCGCCGCGCCACTCCGCCAGGCATTCGCGGAATTTCTCTCCTTGCCATCGCCCACATTTGGCGGAATGGGGTCCCAACTCCAGCGTAACGCCCCCGTGCGTGCATCGAACGCCCGCACCACCCCCGCAGGCATGTCCACGCGATGGTTATCATCAATCGCCGATCCCACCACTACAATATCGTCAATCACCGCAGGCGGCGAAGTCATGTGATACCACCCGGCGAGATAACCAGGCACTTCCCGCAGGCTGACCTGCCCCCCATTCCCAAAATCCGCGCAGGGTTTTCCGGTCGCCGCATCCAGGGCGATGAGTCGGGCGTCCTGCGTGGCTTCAAAAATTCGCCTGCGGCACGGTTTCCCGGCAGCTCGCGTCGAGTCCAGCCATGTGCTCGCACCCCGGTTGACCAGGCCGTCGCCATAATCCAGAGTGCGATCGATCAGCGGGTCGTAAGCCCACCGCTGTTTTCCGGTGGCCGGATCGAGCGCAATCACCCGGTTAAACGGCGTAGTGATGTACAAAGTGCCATCCACAAGAATTGGCGTAGTTTCAAACCCGCTCCGCTTTCTGTCTCCGGTGCTCTCTTGGATATCGCCCGTATGAAAGACCCACGCGACTTTGAGCCTGCTCACATTCTCCCGATTGATCTGTGTCAGCGGCGAGTACCGCATTCCCCCAGCGTCATGTCCGTAATACGGCCAATCGGCGTCAGGTGCTTTTTGCGCGGAAATCTTTGCGGATGCGAATACAAAGAAGGCCGCCAAGAAAAATATCCTCATCCCCGTCTCCTTATTTCTGCCTTTCATTCGCTTGACCGTCTCGCATCCCTTCTGCTTGCGCCGTCGAGTCGCCTAGTTGGGCGTTCGCATAACTGCTGATTTCGCACGCCAGCGATATTTCAAAATATTCCGGTTTTTCCCATTGCATCGTGGTTCTCCTTGAGTATTCAGAAATTTCGGTGAATTCCCGGCCGATTTGAACACTGCCCAAGTTCAAAGCCTGGTGAAGCCGTCGGGAGTCCACTGTTCTGAGCCGACTCCGTTGTGGACGAAGAAGAGGCCGTCGGGGTCGTATTTCTTTTTGATCGGTGCGAGCCGTGCGTGGTTGGTGCCCCAGTAGGATTGCTCAAAGCCGGACTCGAAGAAGTTGCTTTCGGAGACGTAGGCTCCGCTGTTGGAGGCAACGGCGCGGAGTTCGTTCATGCAGCGGTGCACGGCGTCCGCGGCTGTGCGGCCCTTCGCGGCGTCGGGCTCGTGATTGGGAATTCCGGCATACGCTGGGCCTTGGCCGGCGGCAACAATGGCAAGAGCAAAGGCGCCGCACACCGCGGGATTCATTGCGGTGTCTTTGGCAGACTCGATGGCTTCCGAAGGCGCACCTGCGAGCCCCTTATTAAATTGAAGCTGGACCTTCCTCAAACGAGAAGCTGAGAACAATGCGTTGGCCAATTTTTCTTGAGAATCGTCTTGCAGCAACGATGCGGGCATCCAAAGCGACTCGAAACCCCAGACGACCCAGCCGACCTGGCCGGCGTCGCCGTTCCACCAAACATTTATTGGACTGGCGCTGGAACGGGAGTCTGCCCTGAAAGCGTCACGGTGATGTTCTTTGCTCCAGTCCACGTCCCACCAATGCCGGAAGGGCATGCTGCCGATTTCGGGCTCGGCTTCGATCGTGTAGGCGGTGGAAGACTGCGCCAGCCAATCGAAGAACGGCTGCCAGACTTTTCGCGATTCCTCCGTGTCCAGTCCAAGATGAACCATTTTGACTTCGAGCTTGTTGTCTGGAGAGAAGTGCGCTTGTTCGCCCCAATGATCGTTGAAGAGAGCTTCGCGGTAGAAGCCAACGAAATGGCGGATCAGGCGGCGATAGGCGTCGTCTGAGGAAGCTTTGACGGTAAAATTGGCGCCGCCGGCAAGCTCTGGAAGATCTCGCACGCGCAGGGTTAATTTGCTGACTGCCCCGAAGGTGCCACCTCCGCCTCCTTTCAAAGCCCAGAACAGATCCGAATTGGTGCAAGCGTTTGCGATTCGCACTTTGCCGTCGGCGGTAACGACTTCGGCTTCCAAGAGGCCAGCGGCGGCCATGCCGTAATGCTTCGAGAAGCTGCCGAACCCGCCGCTTTGAATGAGTCCGGCGACACCGACGGTGGTGCAGCCGCCGCCTTGAACGTAGGCCCCGGCCTTAGTGGTGACGGCGTCGTAGGCTTGCAACCAGATTGTTCCAGAGCCGACAGTGACGGCCCGCTGAGGAGCTGACTTGCAGCCGCTTGCAACAAAGTCATCCTGGATGGCGACGTCATGCATATGACGTGTCCAAATCAGGAGAGAATCGGGTGCGTTCGATGTGCCTTGATAGCTGTGGCCACCCCCTTTTACGACGAGACGCAAATTGTTTTCGCGTGCGAAATTCACGGCGGCGGCGATGTCACCAGCGTTTCTGGCAGCGACGGCGTAAACGCTTGGCTTGGTCTCCCAGGCGTCAACCCAGCCCAGGGTTTGGGTTATTCCGGGGTTGTCGCCAATGTAGTAAGGGTTTCTAACATTTGCTAAGAGAGCTTTGCAGTCCGCGCTCTCTGACGAGGACAGGCATGCGTTTATTGGGAACTCGACCGGAATCAGGTTGCCGCCAACTGCGTCGTTGAGCCGCTTCCATGCTTCCTTCGAGGGCCAGCCAGGGTCGGAAGGACGCACTCGCCGAATCGCGTTGCTAGCGAACAGATTGCGCGGCCATACCTGCGAAAGTGATACCGCCCCGGACGTCTTCAAAAACTCTCTTCGGTTCAAGGCTGCCACCTGCTTTCTCAGCGCCACTCGGAGGTTATTTCTCGAACGATTATGCCTAGGACTCCGTACTCGGCAAACCACTGGGGGACAACCGGGCCCATCTCAGGGATAAGTGGGCCTTTCACGCTGCATCGCGCCTTAAGCTAGCTCAGTTTCAACAACTCCGGCTGCTGCTTAACGTATCGCCGGCTCCAACGCAATTCCGTCGAATCCTTTAAGATCACTTTGTACTCCCCGTGAAACCACGGCAGCAATTCACGTATTGCATCTAGCCGAACCAAGCTCCCGCGATTGATGCGCACAAAAATCTTAGGATCGAGCGTACCTCCAAGCGATTCCAGAGTTCCGCGTAACGTGTGCGTCCTCGCCCCGCAATGCAATATCAAATAATTTCGATCAGCTTCAATCCATGATATTTCTCGGATGGGTACAAAATGCCCTCGCGCATTCTCGTGCACTAACAACCGGTCCGGAAAAGAGCGCTCGCGCTGCAGTTGACTCAGAAGTTCCTGAATGCGTGCCCCAAAACCATCGCTCGACTGTGCATTCAACTCCCGCGCACGCCGCAGCACAGTGCGAAACCGCTCTTCGCCGAAAGGCTTCAGCAAATAGTCAAACGCGTGCACTTCGAACGCCCGCAAAGCGTACTGGTCGTGCGCCGTCACAAAAACAACGCGAGGCATAATCTTCCCAGGGATCGCCCGAACCACTCCGAATCCATCCATCCCCGGCATCTGCACGTCGAGGAACACGAGGTCGGGCCGGTGTTTCTCAATAGCCGCAATCGCGGATTCCGCCCCGCTTGCTTCCGCGACCACCTCAATGTCCCGCTCCTCGCGTAACAGCCTTAGAATCTTGCGCCTAGCTGGCGCTTCGTCATCCACGACCAGAATCTGAAGTGTGCTCAAGGAAGCCCTTCACCCAACTAATGTCCAGCCCCGGAAATCTCGCCCATAAACTCTCATCTCGTAACTCATTGTAAGGGCGGGGCTTGCGCCGCCCACTCGGTCCACGTTTGACCGCTTGGCACCCCAGGGACGCCGTTCAAAATAACGATAAGATCCCGCACAACTAAACCGAAACGAAACAGAACCAATGGCTTAGCAAAACTGTCAGAGCGCCGTGGCCATACGCGAATTTAACCTACCGGCTAAATACGCTCTTCCTCCATATGAAACGGAACCCGCAGCGTCACTTCAGCGCCTCCCGCCGGCCGGTTCGCAATTGCAAAGCCCTGTTCGGTCCCGTAGAGCTGCTCCAACCGGCCTCTTATATTGGCCAGCCCCACTCCTCGATTCATCGCCGCCTCGCCGCCCTGCGCCCCAAAACCCGTCCCGGAGTCGGCCACCTGCAAAATCAACGACCCGTTCTCCCGCCGTGCGGCGATCGCTATATCAATACCCGCTCCGCCATCCTTCAATCCATGCCTCAGAGAGTTCTCCACCAGCGGTTGCAATATCAGTTGCGGCACGAGCGAATTCTCCAGCTCCGAATCCACGGAGTAAGTCACGCGCAGATTTGATTCAAACCGCTTCTGCATGATTTGCAGGTAGAGCCTCGTAATCTCGAGCTCCTGCGCCAGCGGGATTTCGTGCGAGTTGGCCGTCCGCAGCGTCAATCGCAGTAATTCGCTCAAGTGCGTCAACATCGCGTCGGCCGCCGGCACATCCTCGTACATCACTGAAGAAATCGTGTTCAAAGTGTTGAACAAGAAATGCGGCTGCAGCTGCAATCGCAGATTCTCCAACTGCGCCTGCGCGAGTTTCGCCTGTAATTCCGCCGCTGCAAGCTGCTGCGCCTGCGCAATCCGTAATCGTTCAAAGAAGTAATACACCAGCACGATTACCGTATATCCCATCAAATCGTTCGAGAACTCCATCGGAAACCGGAAACGCATAATCCCGTAGTCGTAGCTTCCAAGGCCCACCAGCGGAGCCAGAATCCACCGGCTGACCGCCATCAAACTCGTGTGCACAAATGAAAATCCTGCCGCCGCCACGAGATGGAACACAACCTGACGGATCCATCCCTTAACTTTGAATAAGTAGAAGTCGGCCACGCGCAGGACCAGCGGCAAAAGGAGGAAGACTGTGTAGACCCCGGTGAACTCCTCCAGAAAGCGAACCCCAAAAGTTCCAGGCCGCTCTCTGGAAAGATCGTCGAGATAGTGGTATCCGAAGAACAGCACAAACAGCACTGTGTAGACGAGAAAGAGAATCCCCCATCCCTGCGCACGCGTGAGGCCCAGCACACCCGTCTGCTGTGTCGCACCAATTAGACGCGGCGTTCGAGGCGTATTTGAGCGGATAGGTGAGCGGAAAGCCATGAACTCGTCCTTGAGCGACTGATTATGCTCCAGAACGGGTAAAACGCCGATAGGGAAGAGCGACCGCAGACACTTTCGTGGAAATTGAACCGGCGGAAACTATAACCGATGACCGGTACAACATTAGGGCAGCTGCCTGCGGCCAGCGAACGGCGTTAGGAACCGCGGCGCCCTGCTATGCCAGAGATGGAGCTGGCAATTGTAATAGAAACCAAAGCCACCATTGCGAAGGCGAGAATGACCACGACCACGGGAACCCCCTTCAAAGACAGCCTAAAGAAGGGCAGGTTAGCTTCCAAAACCAAACTCTGTGTTTTCAGCAAGATAACTCTGGAGACGCGAATTTTCCGTCGCCAGAAGAGGACAGGTGTCACTTATAAGGCACATTTTTCCAGTAATAGTACCGCCTTCAAGAGCGCCCCTTCGGATAGGCCATCCACCAGCCATCCATGGGCAGCGCTCAAAAGCAAGGTTGGCCCGGCGCCTACGCCTTGCTCAGACGGATTGATCCATCCCCGGTATGCACGGTCAAAGATTGGCCTCCGCCATTCATCTTGCCGTGCAATTGCGAGTTGCTGAACGTCCCCTCGACAGTTACCGGCAAGCCCACGCTGATATGCCCGTCGCCAGTGCTCGCGTCAATGTTCGCTTGGAAGTCGCCTGGCAGGGATAGATCGACGCTGCCGTCTCCAGTCCGTATATTCCAGCTAGACGCCATTTTCGAGCCTGGCAGAACGTGCGTGTCTACGCTGCCATCACCCGTCTTGATGTTCAGTGCGTCGAAGCGCCCCGCGATCCGGATGTGGCCATCTCCGCTGCCAGCATCCAATTTACCGTCCAACTGCCGCGCTTCAATCGAGCCATCCCCGGTGTGCAGGCGAATGTCGCCTTTCAGTGTGTCCACGTTGATGCTTCCGTCATGGCTTTCAAGATCAATTGTCCCTGTCAGAGTGTTGGCCCTGATGGAACCGTCGCTCGTCTGGATCGTTATATTTCCATTGATGGAGCTGGCTTCCACCGAGCCGTCACCCGTATGTGCATTTAAATCAGCGTCTTTGGGCATGCGCACTTCAATATTCAGTCTCCGCCCATGGTTGCCCCACGAGAATCCCCAATGTCCCGTAACTCGCGCGACTAGCTCCACCTGGTCGCCATTCTGGTGCGCCTCCACGTGAAGAGTCTTATCCAACTCATACCCTTCATACTGGACGCTAAGCTGGACTTCCTTGGAATCGCTGGTACTTACGCGCACGCTGCCATCATTCGTATCAATTCGCACATTGGCGCGCCCGGCGACCGTATAGTTCTTGGTCCAATCCGTCGCCCTGGCGCGTGGCACAAAGGCCACCGCGGCAATCAGGGCCGCCGTAGCAATAATTCCCAAACGAAGCACTGTCGTGCAGTTGGGATGCAGTTTCATGGCTCAAAGCCTCCGAAGTATGGCGTTCTAACAGTAGGTACGACACCCAGGGTCAAAATGTTCCAATTCTCAGCTGGGGCCGATTCCACGACCTAACCTGTCCTATAGACGCAAGCCACACCCTTGTCGTCGGATCAGCCTACACTGGAGCCGAGCTGAGCCTTGTGAATTCAGTGGGAACTGTTCCAAACTCACTTCTGGCCCTTGGTCGCATGCTTCTTGCGTGCCACGCCCGGCTTTGGTCGCAGCGCAGCAAGGAACTGTTCCGTCGGTAGCGTATTGATCACATCGCGCTTTTCCAGCCACCCGCGGCGGGCCATCGTTACGCCGTACCGGATCAGTGCCAGATTCGCCGCGGTATGGGAGTCCGTCGAAATCACCACTTTCACTCCGCGGTCTTTGCACATCCGCAGATAGACGTCCTTCAAATCCAGCCGGTCCGGGTACGAATTGCACTCCATGGCCACACCATGCTTTGCGCAGGCCTGCAGGATCTTCTCCATGTCGTAATCGATGGGATCCCGGCGCAACAGCAGCCGCCCCGTGGGATGGGCGATGATTTGCGTATAGGGGTTCTCAATGGCGGCGAGCATCCGCTCGGTCATCGCGGCGCGCTCCAAATTGAAATACGAGTGAATTGAGCAAACCACGACGTCCAATTGCGCAAGCAGCTCATCCGAATAATCCAGCGAGCCGTCCTTCATGATGTCGACCTCAGCCCCCGCCAGCACGCGAATTCCCAGGCCCTTGTCGCTTGCTTTGTGAATCTCTTTGATGTGCGTGGCCATGCGCTTTTCGTCCAGTCCGTTGGCAACCGTAACGGCTTTCGAGTGATCCGTAATCGCGATGTACTGGTGTCCAAGCTTCCGTGCGGCTTCGGCCATTTCCTCGATGGAGTTCTTTCCATCGCTGGCCGTCGTGTGCATCTGCAAGTCGCCCTTCATGTCCTTCAGCTCAATCAAGTGGGGCAGTTTGTGCGCCTCAGCGGCGGCGATTTCACCCGTGTTTTCGCGGAGCTCGGGCGGGATATAGTCCAGCTTCAGCTTGGCGTAAATCTCTTCCTCGGTACGTCGTGCAACCGGCTTCTCACCCTTGAGCGTCGCCAGCGCGTACTCATTCAAGGTCAACCCCATGTCGTTGGCACGCCCGCGCAATGCCACGTTGTGCTCTTTCGATCCCGTAAAATAGAGCAGCGCCGCGCCAAAACTCTCCTTCTCCAGCAGCCGCACATCGACTTGCAATCCGTTCTGCAGCGTGAAGCTGACCTTGTTCTCACCGTGCGCCAAAGTCTGATCGATGCCCGGAAACTCGAGAATATGTTTGGCCAGAGCATCTACATGCTTTTGCGAGGTATGGCCGGCCCCAAGCGTCAGCAGCAGATCCAAGTCGCCCACCGTCTCCTTGCCGCGCCGCAAGGAGCCTGCCGGAGTTACATCCTCCGCAGCCTTTCCTGCCTTTTTAATGTGCGCGATGATCTCCGCAGCCGCAGCTTCCGCGGTATCGATGTGAAACCGCCCCGAGGATTTCTTGAATACTTCAATTGCTTTGAGAATATTTTGCTCGCTCTTCTCGCCAAAACCCGGAAGGTCGCGCAGTTTTCCTTCCTTCGCGATTTTCTCTACATCAGCGACAGTGGCCGCCTTGAAGTTGGACCACAGAAACGCCACCTTCTTAGGGCCGAGCGATTGGAGTTGCAGCAAATCCAGAATCGTCGCCGGATATTTCTTAAGCAGCTTCTTGCGAAGCGCGTAATCGCCCGTCTTAACGATTTCCTGAAGGTGTTCCACCATGCGCTCGCCGATCCCGGGAAGCTCTTCCAGCTTTTCCGGCTGCGTCACGAGCTGCTCGATCGATTCCGGCAGCCCATCGATCAGCTCCGCGGCCTTTTCATAGCTGCGGTAGCGGCCAATGATGGCCCCGTCAATTTCCAGGAGATGCGCGGTTTCGCGAAGGATGCGGGCGATCTGTTTGTTGTCCATGGGAGGGATTATAAAGCCAGTGTCACGCGAAAGGCACGCGCGTGGACTGCGTCCCTCGTCTCCTCAGCTGCTTTCGACGGCCGCATTCTCAGGGGGTTATCTTCTGGCTGGTTTTTCGCTAAAATACGTCGCAGCCGCCGCGGGCGGCTCACGCGTATGAAACGCCCCTTCTCTGTAAACTTTCTCGGCTATCTGTTCATTGCCGTAGGGATTGCGGCCCTCATCTATCAACTGATCAAAGGGACGCTGGATTTTTGGATGATCGCGATCGTACTTTTTGAACTCGTCGCGGTTCTGGCCGGAATCTTCCTGCTCAAGGGGCGCAATTGGGCGCGCTGGCTGTTGATGGGATGGATCGCCATTCACGTTTACATTGGCGCGGAGCACTCGCTCTCCGCGGGTGTGCCGCACTTGCTGTTGCTCATCGCCATGGGTTATTTTCTCTTCACGCCGCCCGATTCACACTTTTTCCGATCCGCGCCGTCCGGTTGATGCCTTTGCGGTTGAGGCCAGAGAACCCTCCCGCACCCGCAACTTCCTGGCGCGCGAGCCGGAATTCCCTAAAATCCGCGCCCGGTCAGGGTTGCTGTGCGGTAGACTCTCCGCACAAAAGCGGCGCGCGAATATCTTCTCGCGGCGTTTCGCGTTTGGAAAAACTTCACTGGGAGGCTGCGTGCGCTCTTCGACCGTTGCGCTGTTGATGGCTCTGCTTGTGGTTCCCATAGCCACGGTGCGAGCGCAGAACCATTCGCCGTCAGCCGGGGCGCCCGAAAAAGTCATCATCGACACCGACATCGGCGACGACATCGACGACGCCTTCGCGATCGCTCTGGCTCTTAAAAGTCCCGAGCTTGAGATTCTCGGCATTAGCACGACCTTCGGCGACACCGAAGCTAGAGCTAAGATTGTGGACCGCCTGCTTGGCGAAGCCGGCCGCTCCGACATTCCAGTCGTCGCCGGCGCTCCGACGCATACCACCAATGTGATGAACCAGAAGCGCTATGGAGAAGGCGGCCATTTCGCCAGAGCCTCTCATCCGAACGCCGTGGACTTTATTCTCGATCAGATTCGCCGCTATCCCGGTCAGATCACCTTAATCGCCATCGGCCCGCTAATGAACGTCGGTGCGCTCATCGACAAGGATCCTGCAACTTTCCTCAAGCTCAAACGCGTGGTCATCATGGGCGGTTCCATCGAATGCGGTTATGGCGAGCTCTGGTTCTGTCCAGAACGCGGGCCGGACGCAGAGTGGAACATCGTGAACGACATACCCTCCGCCAAGAAACTTTTTCTGTCGGGCGTGCCGCTCTATGTAATGCCGCTCGATTCCACGCAACTGAAGCTGGACGAGACCATGCGCGCTTTTCTGTTCAAGCAGGGAACTCCGCTTACGGATGCTTTGACGCTGCTTTATCACGAGTGGGGGCAGCAAACACCTACTCTGTTCGATCCCGTGACGGTCGCTTACATCCTGAATCCAAAGATTTGTCCCGTCCAACCCATGCACATCCGCGTCGATGACAAAGGCTTCACTCGCAAAGAACCGGGCGCTCCCAACGCCCAAGTCTGTATGCACTCCGATGCGGACGCCTTTTTCCGTCTTCAAATTGGCCGGCTCGTGGCTCCCTAACTAGCAGTTCCGAAATCGTTTTCAACACTTCTCTACTCACTACCAACTATTCACTCTCTTCGAACAAAAAAAACCGGCAGAGGGGCGATCCCTGCCGGCCGAATGAGACCTCACGGATTCACTTTACGCTGGCTTTTGCACGTTCGCTGCCTGGGGTCCTTTCGGTCCCTGGACAATCTCGAACTCTACCGTATCTCCTTCCTGCAAGCTGCGGTAGCCATCACCCACGATCGCGGAATAATGAACAAAAACGTCTGGACCATCGTCTCGCCCTATGAAGCCATACCCTTTTGAGTTATTAAACCATTTTACGGTTCCTTGCACCTCTATGCTCCTCCCTGATGAAGACCTGGATGTCTCTCCTGGCGGCTAATTTGAAACGAAAGCAGCCGCCACCTGGAATAAATTGCGCGGAGTGTACCAGAATGAGGCATTCAGTCAAGAGAGCATTCGTATGCCTTGCTTCCAAAAAACAACCGTTATTCGGTTATAAAATCGATTCAGTCTCAATCGCCGCTATTCGCGTTTGTGCAAAGATGCCGGTGCGCACTCGCAACTCCAAGCGAACACAGGGTTTGCCTACTCCTGTTTCACATTGTGAATCATTTGTTTCTTGGGCATGAACCCGCAAACAAAAGATGCCTAGGTACTACCGGAGGGCTGTTTTGCGAAGCTCACTGGGCGCAGAATCTCGAAGAGATTGTTGTAGTCGTCGGTCCAGAGGCGCAGGCGCGAAGGGACCTCGATGGTTTGGCTGCCAGTGAACGTTTCCGGTTTGTTCAAAAACTCTTGATTCCGCGTTACCAGGACCCAATCAGCAGAGGAAACCATCATCGTCCCATCGTCTTCGCTCGCAATGAGCCGAGTTGCATAATCGGCGTCTTCGGCGAGCAGTTTCACCACCGGCGCGAGGTTCAGGTATGTGTTCGACGTGTGCACCGCGAGAATGCCTCCCGGTTTCAAGTGCCGAAAGTAAACAGCAAACGCTTCCTTGGTGAGCAAATGGACGGGGATGGCGTCTCCGGAAAAAGCATCGACCGCCAACACGTCAAATTGCTGTGATGGTTCGCTCTCCAGCGATAATCGCGCATCTCCCAGAATGATTTCGGATTTTGCTGGGCTCTGCTTGAGAAACGTAAACCAGCCATTCGCAATCTGAACGACTTGCGGATTGATCTCGTAAAATCGGAACGAATCTCCCGGTTTTCCGTAGGCTGCGAGCGTTCCCGCACCTAAGCCAATCACTCCCACCCGCTTCGGCCCATCGCAGCAAAAGCGCAAAGCGAGGCCCACCCCCGACCTTCTCCCGTAGTACGTCGTGGGATTGCGATTCTCCGGAAAGGAAAGATATTGCGCGCCGTGCTGAATCGTTCCGTGCACCAAACTCCGGTACGGCAACTGGAGGCCCGTCCTAAATTCCTGAATGCGGAGCGTTCCATAGAAACTGCGCATCATCGCGACGGTGTCTTCCCGCGTCGTTCGAACGTTCATGACCAGCACAATGCACATGGCAACAGCCACTCCGAGCCAGAAAATCCGCGCCGACCATCCTTCGTGCCAGAGCACTATGTTCCCCAGAATAGCCGCGAGCAGCAGAACGATGGGAAACTCATAAATTCCGGAAAGAACATGCGGAGCGAGCAAGCCGACGCAGACCGCGCCAAGAGCGCCGCCAAGAGCAATGATTAAGTAAAATGACGTAAGGTAACGCACGGCGGGCTTTCGTTGAACGACTTCGCCATGACAGAAAAAACAGACAACAAAAAGCGCGGAACAGAAAAGCGGCACACTGATCTGAATGGCGTGCGTGATCGAAGCATCATAAATCGCATAGCCTGCCGTTCCCAGCGCGACTGCCAGTAGCCGCGTCACCATCCAGCGCGAATAGAACTGTCGCTTGGCAAATACCAACGCAAAGGAAAGCAAATAGAGCGCGAGGGGAACAACCCACAAGAGCGGCACTGGCGCGACGTTTTCCGAAAGATGATTTGTAACAGCGAGAAGCATCATCGATCCGCAAGCGGAAAGACTCAGCCATAAAAGTTTGGTGCTGAATGCGGGGGGCGTTTCTTCTTGCACCGGTTCCTGCGGCGCGGCTGCAATCGGCTGGGCGCGGCGACTCAGCCAAGCCGCGAGCGCGCAGCAGATCGCGAAGAGACTGTACACCGTAGTCCAGAGGATGGATTGTTGGCGAGAAGAGAGACGCGGTTCGATCAGAAATGGAAAACTCAGAAGAGCGAGCAGGGAAGCGAGATTGGAAAGAGCGAATAGGTGATACGGCGAACGGCCGGAACCTCGGCGCGCGTACCATGTTTGGACCAGTGGGCTGGTGGCGCTGAGCAGGACGAAAGGTAGTCCGATAGAAAACGTGAGCAGTCCCAAAATGCGCCAGGCTGGATCGACTTGAACATGAGCACGCCAAAGCATTTGTGGCGCGATAGGCAGCCACAAAAGGCTGACGAGAAGAAGGCCCAAGTGAAGCACAGATTGTCGCCTTGGCGTGAGATAGCGAATGGTCGCGTCGGCGTAGAGATAACCTAGAAGAAGAGCCGTTTGAAAAAAAACGAGACAGGTTGCCCAAACGGCCGACGATCCTCCGAACCAGGGAAGAATTAATTTGGCGATGAGCGGTTCGATCAAGAAGAGAAGAAACGCTCCGAGAAAAATGGTTGAGGCAAAGAGAACTCGCAACGGAACGGGTAGCCCTTCCTGCACACTTAAGCGGCGCGAATCCATCTCTTGCTCGGTTGCGTTGACGGGGACAGTGGCCACTGTAGACGCTTCGGAAGCTGGACTCCAGGCTCGCAATTATTCAAAAGAACGCTATGCTTCGCACTTCTCCAGACGCGTTACCGCTTGTCGTGGGATCAAAAGCCACCTTGGCTTTTCGGTCCCTCCATTGACCGCACGGCATTGCGGTGGCGCTCGAAGCCTGACCAGCCACCTGAATCTCGATTTTGCCGATATCCGCAACGTGAAGGAGCAGCTGGTCCTTGCCCGTCGAAAGAGTCAGCAAAACCTCGGGCGGCTTCCCGCAGATCAGTTCCGTGATTTGCCCTTCCGCCGTCGCGCTGCTGGCCGCCGGGGTGACAACGTCATCTCCGGCGGCCGGTGGTCGCGTATCGGTGATGTTGTCCACGGATTTCACATCTGGCGAGCCGTTAAACGAAGCGACCCGTTTTGCGAAACTCGACGCTATGCTGCGATCGCGGGCTGTCGTGGCCGCTTTTTGGGCGCGGTCGGCGATGGTCTGAGCGTCCGCGGTCTTTCCATTCGCGAGGGCAGCTCTGCCAAGATCGACGAAGTAGGCAAGGTTACCGGGTTCGAGCTCGATGGCTCGCTTGGCTTCGGCGATGGATTTGGGCTTGGTCTCGTCCGCTTTCGTGTAGGCAATGGACAGGAAATCGTGCGCGGGCGCGAAGTCGGGATCGAATTCAACCGCCTTTTCCAGGTAGGCGCAAATGATCGGCGTCAAGTCTTTGGAGTAGCCACTTTTGCGATACAGAATTTGTGCCTTGTAATAGTAGGACGCGGCATTCTTGGGATCGAGCATAATGGCCTCGTCGAACTCCTTCTCCGCGTTTTCATTGTCCGCGCGCAAAAAATGATAGTAGCCCAGCGCTTCATGCAGGGCGGGCAGGTTGCGGTCCGCGTCTTCTGCCTGGTGTAAAAGGTTCAGCGCGTCGCTCTGGCTGCCGTTGCGCATCAGAAAGTTCGCCTCGTGCGCCAGGGCTTCCGCCAGCGGAAGAGGGCGCGCAGAAAAGTCCTTCTCGGAAAGACCGCTCTCTACCGGCAAATGGGCAAAGTAAAAGGTAGGCTGGCGCGCGTAGTATTCCAGCTTGTCAGCAAGCTTCTTCAGGTCTCCGAAGGATTGGCGGGCGGCTTCAATGGGGTCGTCGGTCGACTGAAGCGCCGCGAGAAACTTATCGAGCAGGCCGTCCTTCTTGGCGTCCGGCGACAGCAGGAAATAGTGAACGATAGCCCACGATTCGGCATAGAACATGCCCGAGTGTTCGCGCGCATTGTAGAGCGGAGAGGACGTGTCGACGGTGACCAGCGTGGCTATGGGGATCAGGTTGTCACGCTGAAGCGTGCGAAGAAGGTTCGCGTCCGCCATGCCGAAACTGGCGTTGTGATTGTCGAACTGCGTGCTTCCGTAAAATTCCGCGAGGCCCTCATCGAGCCAGAGTGGCAGGCCGCGAAAATTCATCCGTAAAATCGAGTGAGTGTACTCGTGGTAGAGCGTGTGGTACTCGTTCCCGGCCGTGCTCGCGGCGTCCATTCGCACGAGCGCGAAGTTCATATCCGGGCGCGCCATAAAGAGGCCGGCGATTTTCTTGGCGTTCGGGTTGGTGCCATAGCTGGGGAGGAATATCTTCAACGAGTCTTCATTGCGCAGGGCAAAGATGATCGTGGGCTTTCCCGGATCGACGCGAGACTTCGAAAAAACCGTATGAAAGAGTGCGCGAATATTTTCAAACTGTGCCGCAACGTGGCGGCCGTCTTTTTCACCGGCGTTGCTCAGCACAATGAAGTGCGGAGAGCGAACTTCGATCCAATTCTGGTTGCGGTCTCCTGCTAAAGAAGGAGTTCCCAGAACCAGGAAGGCACCCAGGCAAAGGGCCAGGAGGTGGCTTTTTGGTCGCGGCATGGATTAACTGTTTAGAAGATTGACGCGGGTCTGTCAACCCGCGGAATCAGGAGCGGACGAGGAAGCGCAGATAATACAAAATGCCTGCGACGGATTTTGCGTCGCGAATTTTGTTGCGGCGAATCATCTGTTCGATTTCGCCGTGCGTGAAAGCCTTTGAGGTGATTTTCTCGTCTTCTTCGGGTTCGGCTTCTCCTAGAGTCAGGTCTTCTGCGAGAAGAATGTACATGCGCTCTTCGAGAAAACCGGGCGTGGGAAAAATGTCGAGAAACACGTGAAATCGCTTGGCGCGATAACCGGTTTCTTCAATCAGCTCGCGGGCAGCGGCGCGGCGGGGATTTTCACCCTTGTCGATGCGGCCGGCGACGAGTTCCCATAGAAATTGCCGCGTGGCATGTCGATACTGGCGAATCATCACAATGCGTCCATCGGGTAGCGCGGGGAGAACGACGACGGAGCCGGGGTGCGTGATGACTTCGCGCGTAACCCGCAGGCCGCTGGGCTCGATGATCTCATCCCGGCGAAGGCCGAAGACCGGGCCCTGGTAAATCATTTTGCTGTGGAGGATTTTAGCCGTGGTGCGGCTGGCTGCTTTGGAAGGCATAGTGCGTACGTTTTCTCCGGCGATATCATACACTGTAGTGGCCGGGCTGAAGAGACGTAGCGCCGGGCTTTAGCCCGGCATCCTGGATTCGCGGTCTATGCCGATCAACACCATCATCGTGGATGACGAAAAGCCCGCGCGGGACGAACTCGCATTTCTGCTGAAAGCCTTCCCCGAAATTAACGTGATTGGCCAAGGGAAAAACGGCGTGGAAGCCGTGGCGCTGATCAAAGAACACTCCCCCGATCTTGTTTTTCTGGACGTTCAAATGCCCGGGCTCGACGGCTTCGGCGTGCTGAAAAAATTGGTCGAGCGCAAAATGAAAATGCCGCACGTGGTGTTTGCGACGGCGTTCGATCAGTACGCCGTGCAGGCCTTCGATGTAAACGCCGTGGACTACGTGCTGAAACCGTTCGACAAGGGGCGGATCTCCAAAGCCATTCAACGCGCGAAAAAAATGCTGGACACGCAAACTTCGACGACAGAGCGGCTCGAACAGCTTGTCAGCCAGCTCGGCGCCGCCAAGAGCGCGCCGCAAAAGGTGAAAGTCCTGGTGAACTCGCAGCAGCGGCTGCTGCTGGTGAACGCGGACGATGTGATTTTTGCGACGGTGGACGGCGGCTCGATCGTCGTTGTGACGCGTGACGTGGAAGGCTCGTCAAACTACCGCACCCTAGAAGAACTGAACGCCACGCTCGATTCCGAATCGTTCTGGCGCCCGCACCGCTCGTTCCTCGTCAACACGCAGCACATCAAGGAAGTCGTGCCGTGGTTCAACTCCACCTTCATCCTAAAAATGAACGACAAAAAGTCCACCGAAGTCCCCGTAAGCCGCGTCCAAGCCAAACGCCTGCGCGAATTATTTAAGCTGTAGGTTTCTTCTGTACGTCGACCTGGCTGATTTTGTGAATGATGAAGAGGTAGCAGCAGCCGACGTGGCCGTATCCCGGTAGCGTATTCCCGGAATCGCCAGCGAAGAATGTACCTTCGAGTGAAGCTGTTATTCGGTAGACAGACTTCTTATCATGGCGCAAGGTTATCGCGTCGTGGAATTTCGAGAAATTCTTGTCCTTTACGAGCGGGTATTCAACGCCATTAAATTCTACGTTCTTGCCCTTCGGACGATTCACATCATTCCAAGTAGACGGCGTGGGACAGTCCACGTCGCCACCGAACATAAGCCAGATGCCCGGACGGTTCGATCGGCCACACGAATCGTCGTCAATATTGAAAATTTCGAACTCGGAGATTATGGCGCCCCGGATTTGTATGTTCTTTCCGCTAAAAGCTTTGGGGTCTTTGAGAAGATCGCACAAAGAAACTGTTTGCGGGTGCGGCGTCGCGGCTTGCGCAAACAAAGAGGCCGGGAAAAGACAGGCAGGAAGCATGAGGCGAGAGAGTGCATTTAATCGCATGTTCGGTTTCCAGTTTAGCATCGCGTCGAAGACGGGCACAGCATGCTGTGCCCCTACGGGTGGTCGAGAAGGTGTGTTAGCATTCTGCGTACCTCGCGTACATTCAACTGATGGATTTTTCGCTTAACGACCACCAAAAACTGATACGGGATACGGTTCGCCAATTCATGGAGGCGGAAGTGCGGCCTTCGGTGAAGCAGCGCGACCGCGAAGAGCGTTTTCCTGCCGAAGAAATCAAGAAACTGGCGGAGTTGGGTTGCTGCGGGATGATGATTCCCGAAGAGTGGGGCGGTCCAGGGCTCGATACGCTTTCTTATGTGCTGATGCTCGAAGAAGTGGCGCGCGTGGACGCGGCCATGGCCACGTCGCTGAGCGTGACGAATTCGGCAGTGCAAGTGCCGCTGACGAAATTTGGGACCGAAGAGCAGAAGAAAAAGTATTTGCGGCGGCTTGCGACGGGAGAAATTCTCGGTTCGTTTTGTCTGACGGAGCCGGCGGCCGGTTCGGACGCGGCGGGGATTCAGGCGCGCGCGGTGGTGGCTGGGGCGCCGAGCGGGGATGTTTATCGGTTGAATGGCACGAAGACCTGGGTCTCGAACGGCCACGTCGCTGGCCTGTTCATTGTGTTTGCGAAAACCGATCCGGACGCAGGCGGCAAGGGCATAACTGCATTTCTGGTTGAGCCCGGGTTTCCAGGCTTCAAGGTCGGGCGGCACGAGGACAAGATGGGTCAGCGGAGCACCCCCGCCGTTGAGATTCTGCTGAACGATTGCGAAGTGCCGCGCGAGAACCGATTGGGTGAAGAAGGGCAGGGGTTGAAGATTGCGCTTAGCGCCTTGGACGGCGGGCGCATTGGGATTGCGGCGCAGGCGCTCGGGTTGGCGCAAGGGGCGCTCGACGAGTCCGTGAAGCATGCCAAGGCGCGGCGGGCGTTTGGGAAGTCGATTGCCGAGTTCCAGGCCATCCAGTGGATGCTGGCGGACATGCAGACGGAGATCGAGGCGGCGCGCGGGCTCGTCTATCATGCGGCGTGGCTTAAGGACACGCATCCGGGGAAGCTGGGTGCGGCCTCGTCCAAGGCCAAGCTGTTTGCCAGCGAGATGGTGAACCGGGTGGTGGCCAAGGCGGTGCAGATTCATGGCAGCTCGGGCTATTCGCGCGAGTCGGACGTCGAGCGGATGTACCGCGACGCGCGCGTGATTACGATTTATGAGGGGACGAGCGAGATCCAGAGGACGATCATTGCCCGGGAGATTTTGAGGTAACGGAAATGATGTAGGGGCGTGCTTCAGCGCGTCCCCTTTCGGAGCCAGGATTGACCATAGACAGTAGCGTCAAAAAAAAGCGCGTAGTGAGCGGGATGCGGCCTACAGGGAGGCTGCATATTGGGCATTACTTTGGGGCGCTCGAGAATTGGGTGCGGTTACAAAATGACCCGGTGTATGAGTGTTTTTACTTTATTGCGGATTGGCATGCGTTGACGAGCGACTATGCGGACACGTCGGGGGTGGCGCAGAACACGATTGAGATTATGACGGATTATCTGGCGGCGGGGCTCGATCCGTCTAAGTCCGTGATTTTTCAGCAGTCATTGGTGCCGGAGCATGCGGAGTTGCATTTGTTGCTGTCAATGGTGACGCCGTTGAGTTGGCTCGAAAGGGTGCCGACGTATAAAGAGGCGTTGGAGCAGGTGAAGGATAAGGACCTGCACAATTATGGGTTTTTGGGGTATCCGTGTTTGCAAACGGCCGACATTGTGATTTACAGCTCGCCCGCTGACGCGGGTAAAGAAGGAGCACAGCTTTACGTGCCGGTGGGGGAGGATCAGGTTTCGCATGTGGAGCTTAGCCGGGAGATTGTGCGGCGCTTTTCGGTTTTTTACGGACTTGACCTCGATCCGGCTTTGTTCGCCGATGACAATGCTACGCGTAGGCCCTCAAGGTTGCTCGGGATACAACCGTGGGATCGACACGACCCTGACAAATTTAGAGGTGAGGTTAGGAAGGTCGCAGTCGAAATTGGTGTCGATAACCTGCACGCGAAACTAGGCGATTTAGCGAATCTGTTTCCTTACAGACCGTCGCTGGTAGAGCCTGGAGTGATGCTGACGAAGACGCCGAGGATACCTGGGCTGGACGGACGGAAGATGTCGAAAAGTTATGGGAATGCGATTACGCTGAGCGAGACGGATGAGGAGATACGGAAGAAGACGAAGGTGATGGTGACGGACCCGGCGCGTAAGAGGCGGACGGATCCGGGAAATCCGGACGTGTGTCCGGTGTACGACTGGCATAAACTGTTCTCGGCAGGCGAGCCGGGGCGGTTGGAGTGGGTGCGGAAGGGGTGCACGACGGCGGGGATTGGATGCATTGAGTGCAAGGCGGCGATGGCGGAGAATTTGATTAAGTGGATCGCGCCCGTTAGGGAACGGCGCGTGAAGTGGGAGCGGGATCCGAAGGGTGTGGTCGAGACGATTGAGGAAGGGTCGAAGAAGGCAAGAGTGGAAGCTAAGAAGACGATGGAGCGGGTGAGAGAAGCGGTGTTTGGTTGGGAGAAGAAGAAGGCGGAAGTGATGAAGTAAGGAAGTAAAGAGTGCAGGAAAAAGATTAGGAACCTATAGAGACGGCAGGGAGAGTTCGCGGAAGGAAGAGAAGGAACAGAAGAAAGTGAAGAGGGCACGATGTATCGTGCCCCTACCATGGAGAAGAAAGAGCTTCATCGACGATCTATACGGTTGCCGGGGGCTGACTATAGGGAGGCCGGCGGATACTTCATCACGATTTGTACGGCCGAAAGGAATGAGATTTTTGGGAGCATCAAGGATGGTGAAGTCTTATTGAGTGAGCTTGGAAAAATAGTGCGAGCGTGTTTGGTCCAGATTCCGAACCATTTTGCCCACGCTTCCATTGAGGAATATGTGGTCATGCCGAATCATGTGCATGTCATTATCGCCTTGGGTGTAGGGGCACGATATATCGTGCCCTTGCATGAGGGAGCGAGATCGCCTGAACGGTTTCAGAAACCTGTTAAAGGGTCGATTCCGACAATTGTTAGAACCTTTAAAGCGGCAGTGGTCCGACAGGCGGGCAAGGAATTGGGCATGCACGTCGCAGAGATTTGGCAGCGGAATTATTTTGAACGCGTATTACGGAACGGGCAAGAATACGCAAATGCCAGCCGTTATGTGGCCGAGAATCCTATGCGCTGGGAGTGGGACGCAGAGAATCCGAGACGCAAGGACGAGACAAGAAAAGAAGGGCACGATGTATCGTGCCCCTACGGAAAGATGAATTAGGTATGGCGACGCCGGGGAATAAGATGACGCGGGATGCGGCTTACAAGGTGAACATACCTTTGTATGAGGGGCCGCTGGACCTGCTGCTTGATTTGATCAAGAAGCAGGAGATGAATATTCATGATATTCAGATTTCACTGATCACCGCGCAATACCTGGAATACTTGCACAAGCTCGAAGAGTTGAATGTGGACATGTCGGCGGATTTTATTTATATGGCGGCGACGCTGATTTATATCAAGTCGAAGATGCTTTTGCCGCCTGATCCTTTGGGCGCGGAAGAGGGGCCGGAGGGCGATCCGCGGGCGGAGTTGGTGCAGCGGCTGGTGGAGCACGAGAAATTCAAGAATGCGGCGCAGCTTTTGTATCAGAAGCAGCAGATTGAAGAGAACGTTTGGTCGAAGCCGGACAAGTCGCTCTATAACGACGAGGGGACCGAAGGCGAGCTGGTCGTTTCGCTCGTCGATTTGGTGAAAGTGTTTCAGCAGGTTTTGGAGCGGCGCAAGGAAGTCTCGCGAATTGAGTTGCAGCACGAGCAGTTTACGGTGGCGCAGATGATTGCGGCGTTGCGGTCACAGATTTTGGCGAGCGCGGACAGCGCGGTCAATTTAATTCAGTTTTTTGAGGCTTGCCCTTCGCGGCACGCGATGATTGTGGCGTTTTTGGCGGTTTTGGAGATGGTGAAGTTGCAGGCGGTGGGTTTAGCGCAGGAGAAGCAGTTTGGAGAGATCGTGGTGAAGAAGGGGAAGGCGTTTGATGTGATTTTTGATGAGGCGGGCGGGATAAAACAAATTGATGAGGAATATCGGTAGTGAGATAAGCGAAGTAGAGGAAGTCAATGAGGTAAAGGAAGTAAAGGAAACGGAATCCAGCGATTTAAGTTTTCGAGGAGAAGGAATGTTTAGAGAAGTGCCGAGTGTTCGAGGACATCGAATGTGCGGGAAGGGGTTGGGTTTTTCCTTTACTTCCTCTACCTCCTTTGCTTCCTTTACTTCATCAGTTTCCACAGGGGTTTGTTCATGACGAACGAAGAACGAAAAGCTGCATTGGAAGCGATCATTTATGCGGCGGATGAGCCTGCGACCATCGAACAGCTGGCTAAGGCGTTGGGCGAGGAGAAACTTGTCGTGCAGGCTTCGCTCGATGAGTTGGTGGCGAGCTATGGCTCGGAAGAGCGCGGGATCGAGATTCGCGCGGTGGCTGGCGGATACAAGTTGTATACGAAGCCGCAGCAGCATGATGTGGTGCGGAGATTTATCAAGAGTTTGCGGCCGCCGCTACGGTTGACGATGCCGGCGCTCGAAACGCTTGCGGTGATTGCTTACAAGCAGCCGGTGACTTCGCCGGAAATTTCTGAGATTCGCGGAGTGAATACTTCGGGGGTGATTAGCACGCTTTTGGACAAGCGGTTGATTACGACGGCAGGGCGAAAGGAAGTAATTGGGCGGCCGATCCTTTATAAAACTTCGAAGGAATTTTTGATGCGCTTTGGTTTGAGCGATTTGGAGGAGTTGCCAAGCTTGAAGGAGTTTGAGGCGCTGGCGCGCGAAGCGTTGGGGAGCGATGAGGGAGTGGCGCCTTCGTCGGCCGAAGACTATCGTGGAGGCGAAGTTGGCGTCGCGGAGAACGCGGCCTCCGAGAGTAACGAGGAAGTTGCGACCGAAGTTATGACCTCGGACGACCATTCGCACAGCAGCGCGTCCGAGGCTATCGCGCACGTGCAAGAGGAACTTGCCAAGGCGGAAGCGTTTCGCGAGCATGAGGCGCTGGCGACAAGCGAGGGAATGCCTTCGGGGCAGTTGGATGAGGACCCGCCACCGCCGGTGGTGAAATCGACGGCGGCAGGGGAATAGAAGCCCGCAGCATCAAGCGAGAAAGTAAAAGCAAGAGCCAGGTTCAAAAAACGTGAACCTGGGGCACCCTCCGAATTACTTCGATCTTGCTGTCGCAGCGAGGTTGCGTCGCCGCCAGTTGGCACGATCTGGTGCACATGATTCTTGGGAACCAAAGTGGGTCGGGCTCCGTACTGAATGAGGGCGGCAGGCCGCTTCAAGAAACAGAGAACCGTTAAGGAGGGAGAAATCATGAACAAGATAGAGACTTTCGTACGAGGGTGGATACCTGGGGCGGTTTGTGCGGCGATGATTTCGCTGGTGGCCGGTGTGCCCGCGCGGGCGCAAGGCGAAAAGCACACGGTCTTCGCGGAGGGCGATTTTCATTGGCAAGGGAACTTGAAGGCTGGGCAGACGCTGGAAGTCATCAATACCAATGGTGAGATCGGAGCGAGCAAGGCGTCCGGGGATGCAGGGCGTGTAGAAGGCATGAGGAAAGGGAGCGATGACGACCGGGAGTTGTTCATCGAGGTCGTCGAGTACGCGGATGGCGTAACGATTTGCGCCGTGTATGCGAAGGACAAGACGCCTGGACGGTGCCACCGCGGCGGCGTTTCGTCGGAGTCCAACAAGTGGAGCTGGGGCGGGCATCACGCGAAGATCAACTTCGACGTGCAAGTGCCGCGCGGCGTGCGGCTCCACGCGATGACGACGAACGGGGCCGTGCATTGCGTTAGGCTGGACAGCGTGGTGGAGGCAGCGACAACGAACGGCGACGTGGAAGTGTCGACGAGCGAGTGGGCTTCGGCGAGGACGACCAATGGCGGAGTGCGCGTGTCCATGGGCAACGCGAAATGGAACGGCGAGTTGGAGGAAGTGACCACGAATGGCAGCGTAAATGTCACGCTGCCAGCTTCCGCGGAATTCAAAGTGGATGCGGCGACGACCAATGGCGAGATTAGCACGGACTTTCCGATTAGCGTGCAGGGGCGTTTTAACTCAAAGGAGCTTTCAGGCACGGTGGGCGGAGGCGGGCGTGAATTGAAAGTGGCAACGACGAACGGAGGGATTGAGCTGAAGAAGAGCTGAGAGGGCGGTAGTTCGCTACGAGTGGCTGAATGGCGGCCCATTCGTCGAATGGGCCGCCGCCACGATTAGCACGAGGAAGAAGGGCACGGCATGCCGTGCCCCTACGGGAAAAAAGCGCGCCGAGTTTAGACAGGACAAAATGCAAGAGAGATTGCAGAAGATTATTGGGCGGGCGGGGATTGCTTCGCGGAGGCATGCGGAGCAGTTGATTTTGAGCGGACAAGTGCGCGTGAACGGCGTCGTGGTGCGGGAGTTGGGGACGAAGGCCGATCCTGCGACCGACAAGATTGTTGCGGCGGGGCGGACCGTCGGGGTTGGGACGGCGGCGCAGAGGAATATCTATTTGGCGTTGCATAAGCCGCCGGAAGTGGTTTCGGCGATGGCTGATCCGGAAGGGCGAAAGACTTTGCGGAATTGTTTGCGAGGGTTGCCAGAGCGCGTATTTCCGGTGGGGAATTTGGAGTATGGGGCGTCGGGGCTCGTGTTTTTGACGAACGACGGTGATTTGGCGGCGGAGATGTTGAAGAACTGGGCGCAGATCGAGCAGGTGTATCACGTCAAGGTGAAGGGGATGCTGACTTTGGCGGACCTCGATCGGATTGGGAAAGAAATTGGGTTGAAGATGAAGACGGTGCGTCAGCCGGACGCTACGCGCGGGCGGGCAGCGAATTTTTGGTATGAAGTGACGATGCGGGATTCGAAGAAGGATGAGCTGAAGCGGCTGTTGATGAAGGAAATGCATCCGGTGGAGAAGTTGATGAGGATTGGGCTGGCGAGTTTGACGGTGGAGGGATTGCCGCGGGGCAGATATCGGTTGCTGCCGGAAAAGGAAGTCGCGGCTTTGCGTGCGAGCTTGAAACCTCCGAGAAAAGAAAAAGAAAGAGAAAAAGATAACGCACAGACGCAGAGACCACAGAGACAGCGCAGAGAAGAACGGCCTTCAAGAAATCGCCACCACTGACATGCAGGAAAGATTGCAGAAAATTATGGCGGCTTGCGGTGTGGCGTCGCGGCGCAAGGCGGAAGAAATAATTTTGAGCGGGCGCGTGACGCTGAACGGCGCGATTGTGCGCGAATTGGGGACGAAGGCCGATCTGGAAAAGGATGTGATTTGCGTTGATGGAGCGGCGATCGCGCGGCCGGAGAAGTTGCTCTATTTTATGTTGAACAAGCCGAAGGGTTATGTGACGACCGTTAGCGATCCGGAGGGGCGGCCGACGGTGGTTCAGATTTTGGGGAAGAGCGTGGGACGAGTTTATCCTGTAGGGCGGCTGGATTACGCGAGCGAGGGATTGCTGTTGATGACGAATGACGGCGCGCTGGCGGAACGAATGATGAAGGCCGGGTCGCACATTCCGAAGACGTATCTCGTGAAAGTGAGCGGAAAGCCGGATGAGAAGAGGATTGCGCGATTGCGGGCAGGGATTGTGATTGAGTTGGAGGATGGACGGCGCGTGAAAACTTCTCCGGCGAAGATACGGTTGTTCGAGGATGGGGAAAATCCGTGGTACGAGGTGGTTTTGATCGAGGGGCGGAACCGGCAGATTCGGAGAATGTTCGAGAAGGTAGGGCATTTGGTCGAGAAGATTCGGCGAGTGCGAATGGGGCCGCTGGTTTTGGATCTGGAGCCGGGAAGATTTCGGGCGTTGACGGGGAAAGAGATCGAGCAGTTGAAGAAAGCAGCTAACGCAGAAGGAGGCAAAGGAGATACAGGAGGTACTGGAAGTAAGAGATGAAGAGGGCTGAGGTTGGCTGGTGAGGCACGACTCTTGCAGGGATCGCGCAACGAACGTGTCAAGATGCGAAAATAAATGCGAAGAAAGCAGAAGAAAGAAAAAGATAACGGGGAGACGCAGAGATCGCAGAGTCGGCGCAGAGAAGAAAAAGCAGATTCCTCGCTACGCTCGGAATGACACTTTGTTGGCATGGGCCGGTTGAGCGGCGAGAGGACGGCGGGTAGGAATTGGGGAACATGACGCGGACGATGGAAGAGTTGATACCGGATTACATTCGCGGGCTGCCCGTTTATGTGCCGGGGCGGCCGATCGAAGAAGTCGAGCGCGAGCTGAAGATTCATGCGGTGAAGCTGGCTTCGAATGAGAATCCGCTGGGGCCGTCGCCGCGCGCGGTGGAAGCGGCGAAGCTGGCTTTGGAAAATGCGAACCGGTATCCGGACGGAGGGTCGCACTTGCTGCGTGAGACGCTCGCGGAGCGGACGGGACTCGCGGCGGAAGAGATTTTTGTGGGATTGGGATCGAGCGAGATTATCGACCTGGCTTCGCGGGTGCTTTTGCGGCCAGGGTTGCAGGGGATGACATCGCAGGGGAGTTATGCGCCGTTTTCCGTGGCGATCCGGGCGAGCGGGGCCGAGTTGGTGCTGGTGCCGCAGAAACAATTCGCGTTTGATTTAGAGGTGATGGCCGCGGCGATTACGCCGAAGACGCGCGTGATTTATCTGGCGAATCCGAACAATCCGACAGGGACAGCATTTTGTCTGTCGGCGTTGGAGGAATTTCTTGGGCGCGTGCCCGAGACCGTCCTGGTGGTGCTTGATGAAGCGTATGTCCATTACGCGCCGAGCTTGAACCGGCGGAAGTCGGAAGAGATTTTTCGCCGGCGAAAGAATTTGCTGATTCTGCGGACGTTTTCCAAGGTGTACGGGCTGGCGGGCATGCGCATCGGGTTTGCGATTGGAAGCCCGGATTTGCTGGCGGCCATGAACAAACTGAAGACGCCGTTCAACACGTCGGGAGTGGCGCAGGCTGCGGCGCTGGCGGCGATTGATGACCGGGAGCACGTCACACGGTGCATTGAGACGAATGCGATCGAGCGGAAAAGATTGAGTGACGGCTTAACACAGCTCGGCTTGCGCCCGGTGCCGAGCGAGACGAATTTTATTTTCATGGAAGTCGGGCCGGAGGCGAAGGAGATTTGCGACGAATTGCTGCACCTGGGAGTGATCGTGCGGCCGCTCGGTTGGATGGGATTTCCGGCGGCGATTCGCATTTCGGTGGGGACGGCGGAAGAAAATGGGGAGTGCCTGGCGGCGATGGCGGAGGTTTTAACGAAGCGCGCGGGGCGGGGCCAACTGGCGGCGCGATGAGAGTATTGTTGCCCGACGGCATGAGTGCTGTGGCTGATCCGATTCTGGAAATCCTGAAACAATATAAGACGATTGCGGTGGTTGGGTTGTCTTCGAATCCGGCGCGCGCGAGCTATGAAGTCGCGGAGTACATTAAGGACGTCGGATACAAGATTATTCCAGTGAATCCGAACGAAACGGAAGTGCTGGGGGAGAAGAGTTACGCGCGTTTGGAAGATGTGCCGGAGAAGGTAGAGATTGTGGACGTGTTTCGGCGCGCGGAAGATGTGCCGCCCGTCGTGGAGAGCGCGATTGCCGTTGGAGCCAAGGTGGTTTGGATGCAATTGGGAATTGAGAATGCGGAGGCGGCGGAGCGGGCGCGGGCGGCGGGATTGATTGTGGTGGAGGATGCGTGCATTTTGATGGAGCATCGGAGGAGAGCGAAGCAGTTGGGATGAAGTGTGACGGGGTGCAAGAAGAATTCAATGGCCCGCGCGGATGTTTTGCGCGGGATTTTTATTTTGCGGGAGAAGTAAATGAGTGCGACAGACGAACAGATGAGTCGAGGGAAAGAACGGGCACGGCATGCCGTGCCCCTACATGGGGAGGGGGAAGACCTCGAGGTTGCGTTTGCCGGGGAGGATAACGGCCAGGAAGCGGCCGTCGGGGGAGATGTTGAACTCGCGAATGGAGAGGCCGTGCAGTAGCGGCTGCGGCGTCGGTTGCAGAATGGGCACGTCTTTGCCGGGCTTTTGCGCGGGGAGTTCGGGAATGGTGATCCATACGAGGTCGCCGGATTTTCTTTCGACGGCGCGCTTGAGCATGATGCGATTTTCATCGGGCGACCAGTGGAAAACGCCCAGGCCTACGCGGAGTCGAACGTAGTGATCGGGAGCGGCAAGATCGCGAATTTCCAGCACTTCTCTGTCGATGAAATACGCCACTCTGCGGCCGCTGGGCGAAACGGAGAGTCCGCCGGCGTAGGCATCGAGCGTGGCGATTTCCTTGTCGTCCTGCGCGAGAAGTTCGAGGCGCTGGAGTCGAGGAGGGCCGGATTGCGTGCGGTCTTGCTCAACGGCGATGGCGGCGTTGGTGCGCGGGATGCGATCAGAGTCGATGAACGTGCGGCCTTCGAACGCGGGACCGGCTGGTCCGGTCAAAACGTTGGTGTAGCGAAAAGAGAAGAGCATGTGCGGCTTGATCTCTTCGTTGAGGTAGACGATGGTTGAATTGTCCTGCAGCCAGGTGGCGTTGAAGCAGTCCTTGATGAGGCTTTCGCCTTTGCCCAGGCGGATTTCTTTGCCGCTATCCTCGAGCGCGAGCGTCATCGAGGAATCCGCGGTGCGGCCGCCTTCATCGACGACGCTGGTGGTGAAAAGCTGGGCCAGAATCATGTGGCCGTTGGGAGACCAGTGGAAGGCATCGACGGCGTAGGAGAAAAGCGCGTCGCTGCGGTTGAATTTGTCGCCTTGAAGAAGGCGGCGGCGCTTGCCGTTGGTTTCCTGAAGCCAAATGTCGTCGTGCTGGAGGTCGTATTTTTTGGTTTTAATGTTGCGGCGGGCGGAATAAACGATGCGCCCGTCGGAAGCGAAGGAGAAGGCGGTGACTTCGTCGTCGATGTTTTGAAGAGGCTTGTCGAGATCCTGGGCGCGTGCTTGCGGAACAAAAATGCAGCTGAACGCGAATAGAATCAGCGCGCAAAGGCGCGGAAGTTGGGAGAATTCGCCTGGGAATCGAATATGCATGATGGCTAAGGACGTTCCTGCGACGGAGGTGGAGAACCAGGATGCGGGCCCGTGAAATCGGAGCAACAGGGTTTTTGAACGGGCTTGAATTCCATGAATTCGACGCGCGTGTCGTCGGCATCGTAGATGTTGAGCTGCCATTTGCCGTCGCGGCCAATCTTGGGCTGTTCGGAGAGTTTGATGCCGGCTTTCGTGACCTGGTCGGCGATGGCGTGGATGTCCGGAACGCCCAGAGAGATGTGGTTCATGACGCCGCGCGTGTGCTTATTGGCATCGGGCGCGATATTTAGCATGTATTCGACCCAGTCGGTGCCTTCGGGAACTTGCAAGGCGACCCAGTCGTCTCTCTCTTCCGTCATACCGCCGTGCCAATAAGGACGGAAGCCAAGTTCGTCCACAAAGAAGCGATCAACGGCCTCGCGATTGTTAACGATGAAGCCTGCATGAATGATGCGAACGGGATTGGAGGGATTTGCCGGGGGCAAACCGGCATTCACGTCTTCCGCGTTGGCCAGGTGATAGGAGTCCGTAATCGAGATGTGATGCCCCTCGTGGTCCGTGAGCACGAGGCGGATGAGTTCTCCGCCGCGCTTCTTCTTGATCTCGTTGAAGTCGACTTTGTTGAAGTTGAAATATTTCTTGAATCCCTCCAGGTCGTCCGTAAGAAAGGAAACTTCGGCGAGGAGGTTCGCAGGCTCTGGAACCGGCGCCTTTTCGAACTTAATTCGCTGGCCGCTAGGGAGAAATAAGAATGGAGGAGGTGCTGCCTGGCAATACTCGCAAGAATGAGTCGGATCAATGAGCTTTAGATAGAACTTGCGCGCTTCGGTTACGTCCGAAACAAGAATGGTGACGCCGGCGATGCCGAGAATGCGCGGGCGCTTCGGCACTTTGTGCTTCGCCAAGGCGGTGAGACAGAGGAGCAAACATGCGAATAGCAGGACGAGCCTTTTCATGCGATGACCTCAGAGATTGGATGCCGAACGTGATTTTACCTTGCGAATTTCATCTAGGCGAGCGCGAAGGCGCTGTTCGAAGCCCTGATCGGTGGGCTTGTAGTAAGTGCGGCTGGCGAGATTGTCGGGGAGGCAGGTCATGTCCGTGAGCTTTTCGTCGAAATCGTGGGCGTATTTGTAGCCTTCGCCGTAGCCGACATTTTTCATGAGGCCGGTGACGGCGTTGCGGAGATGCAAGGGCACGGGATCGGCTTCGGTTTTGTGTACATCATCGATGACTTCGCCATAGGCAGTGTAAACGGCATTGGATTTTGGCGCGAGCGCCAGATAGACGGCGGCTTGGGCGAGGGCGAGATTGCCTTCGGGTACACCAAGAAAATCGAACGCATCCTTTGCCGCGAGGCTGACGGCCAGGGCGCCGGGTTCAGCGAGGCCGATGTCTTCACTGGCCATACGGACCAAGCGACGGGCGAGGTAGAGCGGATCTTCGCCGGATTCGAGCATGCGCGCGAGCCAGTATAAAGCGGCGTCGGGATCGGAGTTGCGCACGGATTTGTGGAGAGCTGAGATGAGATTGAAATGCTCTTCGCCGGCTTTGTCGTAGCGGAGGAGTTTGCGCTGGAGAACGTCTTCAAGGAGCTCGCGCGTAATTTGTTTCGAAGACCCACCCTCAGAAACCGAGGGCGGGGCACCCGCGCTGCGAGCGGCGAGATCGAGCGTGTTGTAGGCGGAGCGGGCATCGCCGTTGGCGTAGGAAGCGATGCGCAATAAAACGTCGTCGCTGGCTTCGACGTTTTCGTTTCCCAGGCCACGCTCCTTGTCGATGATGGCACGTTTGAGGAGGTCCACGATTTGCGGCGTGGTGAGCGGATCGAGGACGTAGACTTTGGTGCGTGAGAGCAGCGGGGAGATGACTTCGAACGAGGGATTTTCTGTGGTGGCGCCGATGAAGGTGATGTGGCCAGCTTCGACGTAGGGAAGAAAAGCGTCCTGCTGGGCTTTGTTGAAACGATGGACTTCGTCGACGAAGACAATGGTGCGTTGCCCGCCGCGGGATTTATGTTCGGAGGCGGCCATGACTTCCTTGATTTCTTTGATGCCGGTGAGTACTGCGCTGAAGGCAACGAATTCCGAGCGCGTGAGGCGGGCAATCAGGCGGGCAAGCGTGGTTTTGCCGCAGCCGGGAGGGCCCCACAGGAGCATCGAGGTGATTTCGTCATTTTCGATTTGCTGGCGAAGCGATTTGCCTGGGCCGAGGAGTTTTTCCTGGCCGATGAATTCATCGAGGGTGCGCGGGCGCATGCGTTCGGCCAGCGGCTGGTGCGCCGAGTCTTCGAACGCAGGCTGCGGCAATTTTGAGAAAAGACTCACGATTGGGCCCCGGTATTTTCCGATAAAGAATTGCGCTGACGGGCGGCTTCGTAGAAGAGGACTGCTGCGGCTGCGGCGGCGTTAAGCGACTCGATGCCGCTGGCCATGGGGATGCGAACGCGGGTGTCGGCGTTGCGTTCGACCTCTTCGGGCAGGCCTGCGCCTTCGTTGCCGACGAGAAGGGCTACCGGTTCACACCAATTTACTTCCCACGGCGAGAGAAGCGGAGCGATTGTGCTTGAGTGGGGCGCAGCATGCTGCGTCCCTACAAGGGGAGAAGAGATTTGCGGCGGTTCGTGGGCCGACGAGGCTAGGGTACGAACGTTCGCAATTTTTAGCTGAGCGAGAAGAATCGGTAGCGACATGCCTGGAAGAATGGGTAGATGAAGCGCAGCACCCGCGGAAGCGCGCAAAGCTTTCGGCGAAAACGGGCTGGCGGTACCGGATTGTCCCGAGGCAGCCGTCACCGCGCCTGTCGCGCCGAAGGCCGCGGCGGTGCGCAGAATCGTTCCCACATTGCCGGGGTCCTGCACACCTGCCAGAACCACGAGAAGCGGAGAGCACGCGTGAGATGGCGCGTTGAGCAATTCGTCGAGAGTCGAGCTGCGCGGATGCACCAGCGCGGCAACGCCTTGTGGGTGCTCGGTGTCGGCAAGGCCTTCAAAGAGGCGGTCGGTGGTGCGCAGAGTGGGAAAAGCCATTTCCGGACGGCCGATGAAAGGAGCGAGGCGTTCGTGGTGGCGTTCGCCAGATTCGCTGAACAGGACGGCTTCGATGGGGCAGCCGGAACGAAGAGCCTCTTCGACCAATCGGACGCCTTCGACGCCGACGGAGCCTGATTCCGTGGGCAGGCCGCCACGGAGCGCCATGCGGAACTCCTTGAGCCAGCGATTGTCGCGGCTGGTAAGGAACCCGGGCGTGGCTGCGGGAGCAGGGTTGCGGGCGGATTTGTCGGGCGTGGCCATTAAGGCGAGCGTAGCAAATTTCGGGTGCGAGAGGTTAGCCGTCGCGTCCTCTGGAAGTGGCCCGCTTCAGAAAGCAGCCCTACACTGGCCTTGCGGCGGAGATCGCGGGTGTGCCCTGTTGTACCTCGGAAGATGCGAGACGCACGCGAATTTCTGCCAGGAGTTCGAAGGAGCGGAGGCGAGCTGCGTGGTCATAGATATGGGCAGTGGTGATGAGTTCGTCGGGTTGCGTTACTTCGATGAATTTGAGGATGCCGCGCTCGACGGTTTCGGGAGAGCCCACGGCAGAGACCAGAAGGGTCATGCTGGCGGAGGCTTTTTCTGCGGGTGACCAGTAGGCATCGATGTCGCCGATCGGCGGCGGAATTTGGCCTGGTGTGCCGCGGCGAAGATTTGTGAAGGCTTGTTGGACGGAGCTGAACAGGTAGCGCGCTTGGGCGTCACTTTCAGCGACGATAACGTTCAAGCCCAGCATGACGTAGGGACGGTCGAGTTGCCGGGAGGGCTTAAAATTCGCGCGATAGAGTTCGATAGCCTGCATCATGTCGGCGGGCGCGAAATGCGAGGCGAAGGCAAAGGGCAGGCCGAGCTCGGCCGCAAGTTGGGCGCTAAAGAGGCTGGAGCCGAGCAGCCAAATGGGAACGCGAAGGCCAGCTCCTGGAACGGCACGAATCCTTTGGTCTGGCGTCGCAGGCTCGAAATAGGATTGCAGCTCCTCAACGTCTTGCGGGAAATTTTCCGAAGTAGAAGCGGCGTTGCGGCGGAGCGCGCGCATGGTGGTTTGATCGGTACCGGGAGCGCGCCCGAGCCCCAGATCAATGCGGTCCGGATAGAGCGAGGCGAGCGTGCCGAACTGCTCCGCTATGACGAGCGGGGAATGATTGGGCAGCATGATTCCGCCGGAGCCGACGCGGATGGTCTTGGTGCCTCCAGCCACGTAGCCGATGACGACCGATGTGGCGGCGCTCGCGATGCCGGGCATGTTGTGGTGCTCCGCCAGCCAAAAGCGGTTGTAGCCCCAGGCTTCCGCGTGCTGCGCGAGATCTAGCGAGTTGCGCAGCGCTGCGGCGGCAGTCGCGCCTTGAGGAACAGGCGAAAGATCGAGAATGGAGAAGGGAATCACTGTAAATTTGATGCCCGGGTCAGTGTTCAAGTTACGGAGAGGAATCCTGGCGCTGTGCCGCGGCGTGCGGGGCTCTGTAAGGGCGTCTGATGTTTCCAAGGGGACCTCTCCGGCAGGCTCTTATTGCATGAGGTAGGTGGGTGTGTTAGCTTCGCCGGATTGATTGAAATTGAGGGCGAAGCGCCAGGGCGCGGGATTACGGCTTCGCCAAAGGCCAAAAAATTGCCGGCAGAACTGTTGCGCGTGAATGCGCAAAACCCGGAACCGGAAGTGCTGCGTTACGCGGCGGACTTTCTTACGCGGGGAAGTGTGGTCGCCATTCCTACCGACACGTTTTACGGGTTGGCTGCCGATCCGTTTAATCTCGCCGCGGTGGATGAAATTTATAGGGTGAAGGGGCGTCCGGAGACGCGCGCGCTGCCGATTTTGGTGCGATCGCTCGAGCAGGCCATGCAATTGGCGCGCGAAGTGCCGCAGATTTTTCTGCGGCTGGCGCAGGAATTTTGGCCGGGCGCGCTGACACTAGTCGTGGATGCAGCAAACCGCCTGCCGCTGAAAGTTACGGCTAACACGGGAAAAGTGGCCTTGCGCTGGCCGAAGAGCGACGTGGCGCGCAGGTTGATCGAGGAGTTTGACGGGCCGATTACGGGGACTAGCGCGAACATTTCGGGATTTCCGTCGTGTTCGAACGCGGAGCAGTTAGTGAAGCAGCTTGGCGGCCGACTGCCGCTGATCCTGGATGGCGGAGAAACTGGAGCGACACTGGGATCGACTATCGTCCATGTGCATGGCGGAGCGTGGAAGATTATTCGCGAGGGCGCGATTCCCGTGGCGGAGATCGAGAAGGCGCTGAAGTAACTTCTCTAGGAGTCTCGACAATCGGAAAACATGAACGCAATCACCGTTTTCTTTCTTCGCGCCAAATCTTGGCAGGTCTTTGCTCTCGTCATCGGCCTTGGTATCGTAGGCGAGATTGTGGCTACGATATCGCTCATGCAGAGTATGGAAAATCCCAACCAATTTTTGGAGGTTCCTGTTGGGTTTGGAATCGTGACTGTATTGACGATGTACTGCCTTCTGGGTTGGTATTGGACTATAGGTACCTTCCTGAGCTTAAGAGTGTCCCCCGCGCTTAGACTGAAGGCTGGCTTCTTTCGATTCGCGCTGGTGTATCCTGCAATTTACGTACTATTTTTTATCTGGGTATTTAGAGCCTCAAACGCAGTACTACTCTTAGCCATTTTCCCCCTGCACTTTTTTGCCATGTTCTGTATGTTTTACCTCTTGTACTTTGTTTCCAAGAGTCTCGTTCTAGCAGAAACGTGCAAGCCAGCGTCGTTCAACGATTACGCTGCCGCGTTTTTCTTAATCTGGTTCTTCCCAATTGGCATCTGGTTCATCCAGCCCAGAATCAACCGCCAATACACAGAGGGCCTTCGCGCCAGCGGGCTGCCTTGATGGGCATGGGCTAATTAGTGTCAAACGCGACCGGCGTTCTGGTTGACCGGCCCAGTGAAACGAGAAAATCGCAGTTTCCGGTGGGAGAGAGTTGGAGTTCGCCGAGAGAGCTGGGCTTTATCGGGGCGGGGCATAGGAGATTTTACCGAGAATAGCAGGACCGCGGGCACCGGTAGCGGATGGTAGATTGCTTGGGCGCCGATGGAAAGTTTCATAGGCCATCAGCGCGAAGGCGAAGGCCTCTTTTGCATCTTCCGGAATGCCGAGTTGTGAAGAGGACAAAACCTCGATCGCAGACAACTTACGCGCCTTGCCACGTAGGGGCACGATATATCGTGCCCCTACAGTCGAAGATGAGAGGCCGGCCTTTACTTGAATTGCCTGCGGAACGCTGAGAGCCGCGGAAAGCTGCGCGAGGAGAATGGGATTCTTTGCGCCACCGCCGGACACGATGAGTTGATGGATTTTTGTTTTGGGAAGAACGAAACGGTTCAGCGCGTCCACGATAGAGAGCGCGGTGAAAATTGTGGCGGCGCGGATGAGATCGGCGGGTTTGGCGCGATGTTTTTTGCCCAGCGCGAGAACCTTTTTCAGGTAGGCGTGGCCGTAGTATTCGCGGCCGGTGGATTTGGGAGGAGCGAGTTTTAAATAAGGATCGCGCATCAGTTCGTCGAGAAGCGCCGGGATCGGGCGGCCGGCTTGAGCGATGCGAGCGTTTTTGTCGAAACGCTGACGGCCGTGCGTGAAATGAGAGACGAGGGCGTCGATGAGCATGTTGGCGGGGCCCGTGTCGAAGGCGAAGACTTGATTCGGCTTTGCCGCGGCAGGAATGACGGTGATGTTCGCGATTCCGCCGAGATTTAGTGAGACGCGACCGAATTTCTCGTGCCTATAGAGAAGATAGTCGGCGTAAGGCACGAGCGGCGCGCCCTGGCCGCCGAGAGCGATGTCGGCGGGGCGAAAATCGCCGACGGTAGTGATGCCGGTGCACGCTGCGATGACGGATGGCTCGCCGATTTGCAGCGTTGAGGCTGTTGGGCGGCCGAGGTAGGGCGCGGGCTTTCCCTGATGAAAGATGGTTTGGCCGTGGCTGCCGATCAGCGCGATGCGCTTTGGCGAGACACGAAACTTGCGGCAAGCGGCGAGAGCGGCTTCGCCGAAAACTTCTCCTAAGCGAAAATTCAGCTGGCTGAGTTCGCCAGCTGCGA
>DATEQG010000015.1:0-21868 GCA_035272765.1 Candidatus Acidiferrum sp. | reverse complement strand
GGGACGGAGCCGTGATGACCACCTGATTGCCCGCGGATTGCGGCATCGCTCGGCCGGGCGCTTCCTTCGTAATTTGAACCGGGCCGCTCCCCGGCGTCCGTAGCTGCGGCGCTGGGGCACTCGCCGGAGCGTTGCCCCCCGGCCGCGACGCAGGCGTTCCCGGCGTCTCGCCACCGTGGAAAAGCGGGACGGCTCCGTGAAGCATTTCATTGCGGAAGAGTCCGCTTACGGCCGGTTGCACCTGCGCGGGCTGCGTTCCGGGTTTGAGCCGGCCGATAATCGTGAGCCACCAGAAACTCACGTCGCTCTGGCGGTTTCGCCAGCGCTGCGGATCGGTAATCCTTTGCGTGTCGGCGAGCGGCAGCCAAACGTCGTAATCGCTGCCGGGAGTGATGCCGGTGAATCGCGATTCGGCCACGCCGATAATCGTGAATGGGACACTGTTCAAATCAATCGTGCGGCCAATCACGTCGCGAGAGCCGCCGAAGGCACTCTGCCAGTAGCCATAGTTCAACACCGCAACCGGCGCGGCGGACGGCGAATCGTCACCAGGCTCGAACATGCGGCCCGCAATGGCTTTGACTCCCATCGTGCGGAAAAAATCACCCGAAACAACTTGGCCGCTGATGACGCTCGCCGGGCCGTTGCCCGTCAAATCGAGCCGGCCCGCGTTGGCAAACGCCGCGATTCCCGAAAACGGATTCTCTTTCGCCAGGCTGCGGAATAACGGTTCGGAGAAAGAACAGCCGGAGGGATTTGCGGCACCGCGCCGCATGTCCGAGGGACAATCGCCGGAAGACATATAGCCGTGAATGTTCGGAGCGTTGCGCGCGCCCCACTTCAGCAGGACCAATTGCTGTGGATTCTCGACGGGCAGGGACCGCAGCATTACGGCGTCGATCAAACTGAAAATCGCGGTGTTGGCGCCGATTCCGAGGGCAAGGGTCAGCACCGCAACAACGGTGAACCCAGGGTTTTTTATCAGGATTCGCAAGGCGTAGCGGATGTCCTGGATCAGCGTCCCCATGGCACCTCCCTATCCGAGGCAGGATGGATAGCGAACCAATCGTATCGCAAGACGGATGCCTCATTCCAACTTATCCGGCAGTTCCGTGTGAGTGGGGCTTTAATTTAATCGAACATCTACCATCGTTGTATTTCCCTTCTTTTGTTAGCGCAATCATCGCGTGTTGAACACCAATTCCATTTTCTTGTGGGTGATTCAAGGTTGTGATAATCAAGGGACTATGAAAACGCGAGGCATCGTAGTTGCCCTGGGACTTGCACTTCTTCCGGCGATTGCAATTTCGCAAACACAACCTGCGCCTTCAATTCTTTTGAAGACTGGAAAATTGCTGGACGTTCGGAAAGGCAGCTACATCGAAGGTGGAGCAATCTGGATCGAGGGCGATCGCATCAAGGAAGTTGGCCGGCTTGCAGAAGTGCAGGCGCACGCTCCGCATGACGCCAAGGTAATCGACCTCAGCCACTCTACGGTTCTGCCCGGGCTTATCGACTGCCACACTCACTTAATGGCACGCTTCGCCAGCGGGAAGGACGGCTACTTGCTGGGACTGGCGACAAAATCGGAGGCATTCCGAGCTCTTGAGGGGGCAGCTGATGCACGCGTCACTTTATATGCGGGCTTTACCGCGGTGCGGGACGTGGAAAACGAAGGCTCCGGTTACGCTGACGTTGCTCTGCGCGACGCTATCGAACAAGGGCTGGTAGAAGGCCCGAGAATGCAGGTGGCCACGCGCGCCATCGCGGCGGTTGGCCAGTACAACCCGTTCGGGGTCTCGCCTGACCTCACCAACTTTCCCACCGGGGCCCAAATGGTGAGCGGCGTCGAGGAAGCGAGACGCGCAGCCCGTGAGCAGATTGGGCATGGCGCCGACCTGATCAAAGTCTATGCGGACTGGCAACACCCGACCCTCACCGTGGAGGAGATTCGCGTTGTCGTGGAAGAGGCACACAAACAAGGCCTCAAAGTAGCAGCGCATGCGACCACCACGGAAGGAATCAAGAATGCGGTGACGGCCGGAGTGGATTCCATCGAGCATGGCCATCGTGCCGATCGGGAAGACCTGGAGCTGATGAAGGCCAGAGGTACGTTTCTAGTTCCGACGGTCGGCGGGATTGATGCGAGTTTCGAGCGCACCAAGAACGATCCCATCACTCCAGAACAGCGCGAACGGCGCGAAGCATTCCGGCGAAGCGTCCAGGAGACCGTGCAGCTGGCGATTAAGCTGGGCGTGAAAATTGCATCCGGCTTCGACGCCAGCGGTCCTGCAGGGCAAGGGAGAAACGCTGATGAGTTGGTCGCGCTGACGAAGCGAGGCATGCCGCCTCTGGAAGCGATTCGCGCCGCGACCCTCAATGCCGCGGAGTTGATGAGCTGGCAGGACCGCGTCGGCGCGGTCGAAGCTGGCAAATACGCCGACATCATTGCTGTGGATGGTGATCCAATCACCGACATTGCCGTGCTGCAGCAGGTGAAATTCGTGATGAAGGGCGGGACGGTGGTGAAAGATACGCTGACCCACTGAGACCGATTCAGGTATATCGCCAAAGATTCGGAAAAGTCGTTCCAGGATCAGAGCTGCTGGCGGCCGTCCCTTAGACGAGTCGTGGTTGCAAGGAGCTCTCAACCCGCACACGAGACCGACGTGTGCGACGCCGAGGCATCAGCGACACAATCCGGTATTAGGCGGTATGGGCTGCGGCCTGGCCTTGGACCAAGTTGGTTACGACTTCAATATTTCCGCGTGTGGCTTTGGAGTAGGGACACGTCTTGTGCCCAGCCTCGATCAGAGCCTGGGCGACTTCGCGGTCTAAACCCGGCAGGCTGACGTTCAGGCGAGCTTTAAGGAAGAAATCGGCGCCGGTCAGGCATAGGTCCACTTCCGCGTCGATGGCAGTGTCATGCGGGAGAGTGACGTGCATTTTGTTCGCAGCGATCGCCATGGCGCTTAGGAAGCAGGCGGACCAGCCAGCGGCGAATAGCTGCTCGGGATTAGTGCCGTCGCCAGGCTTGCCGGGAACGGAAAATTTGATGTCCAGATGGCCGTCCGAGCTGCGAGATGCGCCGCCGTCGCGGCCGCCGGTGGTATGGTCTTTGGCGGTGTAGACAACTTTTTCTGCGGACATGGTGTGCTCTCTTTCCGATGCGAATCGCGTGGGTGGCGAAGGGTGAGCTGGACTTGCAGTAATGTCTCGGGGGAGACATTGCCCGGTGCTCGAACTCTTCTGCTGGTGGGTTGGATGATTGGGCGCGGGAAATGGTGATAGAGAAAAATTGAGGGGAGTGGGACAAGCTCAGAGCCGGCAGCTAACTTAATCGGAGCTTGTGGGGGCTAGTTGGATTGGCTTGCGTTCGTATGCGCTTGAGAAGCGGACGCGGAGCAGCCAGAAGATCAGCAAGATCAGTGGAAGCAGAGTGAGGACTACGTACAAGCCAGTGCTGAACAAGGCGGCGGGGAGATGTTGCCCGAGGCCAACCCTTGAGAGCAACCGGAGTGGGCGGTTCGAGGGTCCCAGGAAAAAAGATCCTGAGGCGATGAACAAGCCGAAGCACATGCGCCAGAGATGACGCGCGATGCGCTTTGCTCCGAAGAGGCCGCCGCGGAGCAACATGCGAACATCTCCGGCGGCTGCCAGCAGCATCACCGAGCCCATGAAAAAGGTCATTCCGACGGGAACGCCGTCTTGTGAGGCCGCGCCGCTACGCACGACCTGAATACCATTCATCCAGGTGAGAATACCGAGCGTCAAGGGAATCAGGAACGCAACCCAATCCCAACGGCTGGTTTCCCCGTCTCTGCGCCTGGCCGTCAGCCAAGCCGTGCCGATTAGATAGAAGGTTAGAATCCCGCCGCCGATGTTGTTTGGTTGATGTTTTACGATGGCCAGGTAAGTTGCGCCGACTGCCATTGTGAGCATCGAGGCGACAAAGACTCTTCCGGCTAGCACGTGGCGCGGGGAACCTTTGCGGAAGAGGATGGCGGCTGTTCCGGAGAGCAGGCCTACGGTGCCAGCGCAGATGTGGACGAGCAGTATAGGTGAATAGGGCATCGGGCCTTCTTATAGATATAGACGAGGGCCGGACCCCAAGTATTTCAGCGGGTGACAGTGGCTCCCACACGCAAATCCGCCGCGTGCGTCAACTGCGAGGGTCGAATCGTCACATTTGTTAAATACCTTACCCGCAGTCTAGATGTATTTTGACCGGATCTGCGTTTGATTCAGGTCTGACCGAGGTACCCATTTTACTGGCAATTTAGCGTCGAGACTTGGCCACTTGGCCCTTCGTCAAAAATCCGAGGCGGTGCACGGACTTGGCAAACTCACTCATCGAATTCCTCATGTTCAGGCCGGCCCTTGCAGCGAGACCTCGAAGAGGCGAAAAGAATCCAGCAACTCTCCGGCGAACTCCTGCCAATGCTTCTGCGTCATGGACGCCCCAGAAATCTACCAGGCGGCCAGTCCTGTGGTTGTAAGCGAATTTTTGACCGCAATCCAAGCAAGTGATGTAGGCTCCTCGGCTATTGACCGTTCGGCATCCGTAAAGGTTGGATGGGACTGACTCACGCAGTGTTACCGGAGGGCCTTTGTGCTGATGAAGACAGACAAAAACAAGACGAAGGAGTGTCCGTAGAAAGAGCGGTGCCCCGAGGAGCATATTCCACCGCGGCTCGGCACGGGGGAGCGGCCTTTGAGCTTTGAACTGACTTTTCGCTTCCGAGCGATACAGGAGGATAGAGCCCTCGATTCTGTGCGCTCGGGCCACTTTTTTCTGCGGTTGAGGTTGCACTTGCGCGCCTCAACAGCAGGCTAGACGCGCCGAAGGTTCACGTCTGTCCCGTTCTGGACACTGACGTGGGAATACAGAATTCCAAAGCCGGTGGCGCTGCCGTTCTCGCAGTTATTGGAGTGAGATCTAAACCCGCACACACAAAACCGGCGTGTGCGGTAGACGGCTCCCTCTATTACCCGTTATTTTAACTATAGGTATAGTATCATCCCCGGCGTGGATTTCACTCTAACATCCAAGAAACTGTTTGTTCTTCTCGAATCTGGGGTACTGGAGAAGAGCAATCAGGAGCGATGCGTTCGCATTTTTTACGATGTGGCCAAAATTGTTCATTACAGGCAGGCACGTCTCAACAAACCACAACTCAAGATGAAGGAGATAGCTTCTGCGCTTGTGCTTGTCGAATTCTTTCACTCATCGACGTATCGGTTCGAGGTAACTGGAAATTTGGCCCAGAATTTCGGCCAATGTCCGGAGGGTCAAGCAGTGCAGTATTTCGAGCACTCCGTTATGGGTGTTTTAGCCGACTCGTTCGGGAGGAGGGTCGCGATCGAGGAATCGGGCTTGAGATCCCTTTACAAGGAAAAATACACCGGCAAACACCTAATTGCCGCTGAGAATTACGAAACGGTGCGAGGGAAGCGCTTGCCTTGGATCCGACATGTAATCGAGAAAGCGAGGTCCGTATACCGAGTGGATGAAATCGTGCATGGAAAGTTCCGACGGACTTTTCTGTATACCGCGATCTCTTCGATTCCACTGATCCCCAAGCCGAATGTCGCCTATTTCATGGTCGTCGTGTCGGAGGATCCGAACGGGAATCTGAGGTTCGTAACGGCTTATCACATTCCAAGTCATAATCGATTCCTATCACGCATCGAATCTGGCGTTCCTGTCCTGAGTGCGTAAGTGATCAGGCGGTACTATTGACGGGCGCGCGGGACAGGGGTTAGGATTGGAACAGTATAGGATGGTGGGTAAGAGTATTTTGCGGGCCAGCTGATGGGTTCCGCATCTAATTTCTGCCCGCTGAATCGCATCAGCAAGTTTTGGGCGCCCGGTTAATAGCCGGGCGCCATTTTTTCTTTGCACGACTTTTCAAAGTCAGACCCACGCCCCGTCTCACCGAGCCCTTGCTGTCGCCGAGCTGGCGTGAACTCTAAACCCGCACACGCAAAATCGGCGTATGCGGTTCCGCCCGGCTGAGGAGCGCGTGTTAAAATACCAGCAGAAATGACTCGTCGATTCCACCGATGGCGGACAGCGTTTCGCCGCTTTATTCCACTTCCTTTGTATCGAGTTTTGTGGAATACGTGGCTCTTGAAGAAGGTCCGGGACTGCGAGGCCGTCGGCGGCGAACACGAATGGTACAATATAGATAATTTGAGGAGTGGGTGCTACCACTGCAAGGTGCAACGCGAGGGCCAGCTTTGGAGATGACGCATCCCGCGTCGGGATCCCTATGAGGAAGTAGTCCATGACCGCCTTGCTCGACGAAATCATTCAGCTCGCCGAAGACGACAAAAATCCGCTACCCAACATTCTCCGAAAGAGTCTCCGTCTGGCCAGTGAGCTGAAGGACGAGCGGCTGAAAAAGTGGGCCAATCAAGAGCTGGACGGTTACGAGGGAGCCGTCACCGATGACGACATTCCCTCCTACCGAAGAGTTCACGCGAATGCCTACGGTAGTTTCGCGGGCGCGTTCGGTGCTTGGACTAACAAACACATCATCATTCCTGTGGCGCTGGAACAAAAGCACCGCCGCTGCGCGGAAACCGCAAACCTCGTTCAATCCGTAAGTGCGCTGAACGATCTGATAAGAACCGATGTCACGGCGGGGGTTCTTGCTTGCCACTGGCCACCGAACATGGTCGCCTACTATTCGCTGAAATTGTGGGATGGCTGGGCGTGTCACGATGCGTGGCAGGAAATCCCGATGCCAGTACTGGTTCAGGTCTTGGACACCGTAAGGAACATTACGTTTCGGATGGCGCTCGAAATCAAGGAGGGACTCGGGATCTCGTACGCCGATCTGAATCAACTCAAACCGGAGCAGACCGCAAAAGCTCAGAACATTGTCATCAACAACCTTGGTGGGAACGTAGCTCTCGGCGATCTGGACGCATCGGGTTCGACGACGATCATTGCGGGTGATCGGAGAACGCTGGATGCTGCGCTAATCAAAGCAGGGATGAACCAGACCGATCTGGCAGAGCTGACCGAGGCAATTCAGACTGACAATAACAAGGCCGGGAACAAGGTCTCGAGATGGATTTGGGACAAAGCGGGAAAGATGTTAATTGGCGGTGTGAAGATGGCAGCTAGTATTGGCCAGCAGGTGCTCACCGAAATGCTCATGCAGCACTACGGCCTAAAGAAGCCTTAGCGCCCCTCCGCTCAAACCCAACAGCGCGTAGGCATATTGTCGGGCGGTGTCCGGGTCACACTGCTTAATCCGCGACATGCCGTTGATGGAAGCGCGACGAAGCGCGCTAGATGGTGGGTTTGGGAGTTGGCGGGGAGACGACGGTGAAGTCGGCGGTGCGGGTTATGGTTTGGTTGGTGAGTTGGTCGAGGGCGAAGATTTCTAAGGTGTAGTGGCCTGGCTCGAGGGAGGAGAGGGGGAGGTTGCGTTCGAGAGTGATTTGTTCGCGGGATTGCTGGAGTTGTTCGGGGGATTCGTCTTGGTGCCAGACTTGTTGGTGGTCTTTTAGGATGCGGTAGGCGACGGAGATATTGGTTTTGTGGGATTGAGGATCGAGCTTGAGGTTGTAGAGCTGGAGGAAGATGCCCATTTTGTCGGCGGGGGAAAATTCGGGGTTGATGCGGGGGCGGACTTTGTAGGAGTCGAGGACGAAGGAGCCTTTGCCGATTTGCATGCTGGGGACGGGGCGGATTTGGTCGGCTAGGATTAGCGAGCTGGCGTCTAATGATTCTTCTTCGTAGAGGGGGACGCGGAGGGCGGCGTCGATGGTGCCGACGTTCCCGCTTTGCGCGTCTTTGAGGACAATGTCGAGGCGATACAGGCCGGAGCGCAGAGGGACGGACCTTTGGTAGATGGAGGACAGGTTCACGGAGGACTGGAAGAGGGAGTCTGGAAGATCGGTGGAGATTATTTGTTCAAAGGTGTCGACGACGCGGCCGCTGAGCGTGGTGATGCGGCCGTAGAGATTGAGCGTGGCGGATTGAACGCCGTCTTTGCCTTTGAAGCTAAGGTCGCGATTGGCGACTTGCAGGGTGATGGGAACGAGAACGGAATCGTGGGTGACGCGGATAAAGTCGAAGCGGTAGTCCATGTGAATCTGATTGCGAAGGATTTGGACGGTGACCATGGCAGCGAGATCTTTGAAATGCTCGGGCGGGCGCTGGACTTTGAAATAGCGGTCGAGATTTTCAAACTCATCCATGCCAGCGGAAAGGCCGCCCATGGGCACAGGGAGAGTGGTGCCGTTGGTGTTGGTGAAGCGTTGCGCTTTGGAGTAAAGACCAAGCTGTTCGCCGATGCTGAGGCCCGCGCCGGGGACTTTGGCTAGCGCGTCTTTTTCGCCGGGGTCCATGGTGATGTGATATTCGCCGGAGCCGGTGGTGTCGACGAATTCGATTTCGATATTGTCTCCGATGTCTTCCATGTGACGGTAGCGCCAGAGTTCCCAGGGATAGGTTGTGGTCGTTCCTCCGCCTTGCTCGGGCGGACGGTCGTAGGTGCCACCTGAGGGGTGGGAATCGATTTCATCGGGCGGGCCCCAGAGGATATAGATGTGGCCGCGATCGGTTTTCCAGCCCGGGATGCCTGAGGAGAAATGCTCGTTGGCGTAGGCGATGCGGCGGTAATACTCCTCGCGGTACGAGTTTTCGGGGGAATCGGGATCGGGATTGCGGCGGCGCCAAAATTCTTCGATGTAATTTTCACGCTCTTCGTTGGTGGTGAGACGGAGGAAGGCGTCGTGTTCTTCCTTGGTGATGATGTAGACGACTTCTTCGGTGAGCCAGGTGGTGTAGGGCGCGCTTTCTTTGGCTAGCTCCTGAGCTTGCTTCTTGCGGGCTTTTTTGGACGGGGGTTTGGGAGTGTCGTTTGGAGATTGCGCGGGCGGCTGATCCTGTGCGACCGCGGATTTTGAGGATAGGAGTCCGAAACAAAGAAGAACGGGAAGAATCGTCCAGCACACGCGCCGCATAACGACACCTCGCACGCAAAACGTTCTAAGGGTGGCGACGCACCGGTCGCGCAGTTCCCTGGCCCGAAGCTCGCTTGCTACAAAGCCCAAGGGACAGCCGTTATGGCACTCAGAATCAAAGAAGCGCGTGAGGGTTGCCTAACTCCGTGGCTATTTCAGTGGCACGCGCGGGGGCGAGAGGACCGTTGCTCCCCACGACTCAGGGTCCATGTCGCGCGCGTGCTCCGAGAACAGCCAGCGATGACCTTCGAGGTCCGCCACGCCGTACTGTTTTTCTCCATAGATTGTTTCCTGAAGCTCTTCCCAAATCGTTCCGCCCTGACGTTTCGTTTTCGCGTAATGCGCCGCGACGTCCGGCACCATGATAGTGAGCATTTGCGTTCCATAGCCGAGCTTCGCTGGGCTTTCGGAGCGGCCCTCGCGAGGACCCGTCAACATGATATGTGCATCGCCCAAGTACATCTGGATGCCGCCAAGCGGTTGACCATAGCGGTAGTACTCGGTAAAGCCGAAGACGCGCGTGAGCCAGTCACAGGCGGCAGCTACGTCGTTGTACGTAAGATGCGCGAGAATCGTGGAAGTCGGGAGGGAGCGATTATGCATGGGGATAGTATCCTGCGAGTTTGCAGGTAGATTCAAGGCGATGGGGATTGACAGGTTCGCGTATACAGAATACCGTTCGCGGCCAATGCGAGAGTGGATTTGGGGAAGATGAAAAACAGACTTCTTGGAGCGTTGCTTGTTGCGGCGACGGTGGCGATTGCCGCGTCGCTGCTGGAGAGCTCGAACGTGGTGTCGCTGCCCACGCTGGTGCCGTTGATTTTGCGCTGGGTGGCGATTGCGTTGCTTGCTGGGTATGCGGGGGCAAGGCGGTCGCTGACGGCGTGGATTTTGGTGGGGCTGGCGGCGGGAGCGGAATTGGGGCACGACTGGCCGGCTGCGGCGGAGAAAGTTCAGTTTTTGGGGGCGATTTTTCTGCGGTTGATCAAGGTGATTATTGCGCCGCTTTTGTTTGGCACGCTGGTGGTGGGAATTGCGGGGCACGCGGATTTGAAGAAAGTGGGGCGGCTGGGGGTCAAGTCGCTCGTTTATTTTGAGATTGTTTCGGTGATTACCCTGGTGATTGGATTTGCGGCCATCAATATCAGCAAGGCGGGGGAAGGAGTGCACGCTTACGCCTTCGCGGCGACGGGGACCGCGCCGCAGATTGCTGTGCCCCATACGGCTTCACAGCTTATTACCGACATTTTTCCGGAGAACATTGCGAAGTCCGTGGCTGAGGGCCAGGTGTTGCAGGTGGTGGTGTTCAGCATTTTGTTTGCCATGGCACTGGCGCTGGTGCCGGAGCCGAAGCGGCGGCCGATGTTGGCATTTGCCGAGAGCCTTTCGGAGACGATGTTCAAGTTTACGAATCTGGTGATGTACGCGGCGCCGATCGGCGTCTTTGGGGCGATTGCTTTTACGGTTGGGCATCTGGGACTGGGAGTGCTTTTGCCGCTTTTGAAGCTGCTGGCAACGATGTATGTGGCGCTGCTGGTTTTCATTGTGGGCGTTTTGCTGCCGATTGCTTTGCTGGTGAAGACGCCGCTGAAGGAATTTTTGCGAGCGGTGACCGAGCCGGTGACGATTGCGTTTGCGACGGCGAGTTCCGAAGCGGCTTTGCCGCGCGCGATGGAAGAAATGGAAGCATTCGGAGTGCCGCGCGAGACGGTGGCGTTTGTGCTTCCGACCGGTTACAGCTTTAACTTGGGAGGATCGAGTCTTTATCAGGCGCTGGCGCTCATTTTTGTGGCGCAGGCGGCGGGGATTCATCTGACGATTGGGCAACAGACGGTGATGATGCTGACTTTGCTGATCAGCAGTAAAGGGACGGCTGGGGTGGCGCGGGCTTCGCTCGTGATTGTCCTGGCTGCGGCGACTTCGTTTCATTTGCCGACAGAACCGTTGTTTTTGCTGTTTGGGATCGATCAGTTGATGGATATGGGGCGGACCGCGGTGAATGTGCTGGGGAATTGTTTGGCGTGCGTGGTGGTGGCGCGGTGGGAAGGCGAGTTTCGAACGGGAGAGGCACATTGAAGAAAATGGGTTGCCGGGTATAGGTAAGAATCAAGAATAAAGACGGGGACGGGCACGGCGTGCCGTGCCCCTACGGGATATTAGTTACATTTCGCGGTAATTCAAGAGAAGAAGACCGATTAGAACCAGGCAAGTGGGCCAGAGCCAGGCCATCCTGTCTCGCACTTTGTTTTCCGAGGGGAGACGAAGCTCTAGCCAGCGCGACCAGCCGGCCACGACTCCCAATATCGCCAGAGGCGCGTGACTTAGCTCAGCGAGAACTTCTTCTTTTATGTTGCCGAGACTGTGCGAGTGGGTGAGAAGCAACGCGCTAGCGACGGCGACGAGCGCGGGAAAGATAAGGCGGGCGCGTTCGGTGGCGACGCGGCCGGTTTGCACACGCCATTCAAAAATCGCAAGGCCGATGACAAGCAGCGCGAAGATGCGGTGAAGCAGGACTTCCGGATCCTGGAGGGTGACCCAAAAGCCGTTAGGGCCGAGGGGCCAAGTCTCGGGATCGCTCCTTAAGAAAAGAAACAGAGAGAGACCTAGAAAGAGGAGAGGCCAGTTTCGGGCCCAGGGGAAATGCTTTGTCTGTGCGAGAAAAGCGAGAAGGCCGATGGCCAGGACGATCAAGCCCGCCCAGTGATGGTTGTACTCGGACCACGATTTTTCAGCGGTGGTGTTGGGGCGCGTCCCGGCTTGGCCGGGGACAAAGGAGGCGGAGGAGAGGGTGCCCACGTCGAATGCTTTCACTTCGGCGGCGTACACGTCTTCGGGAAGATCCTGGACCGAGGGGCTCGCGAGGCGCGGGATTTGCGGCGACAAACGAGCGGCAATTTCCTGGGCGGACACGCGGTCTGTTTTTAGATCGATGGCAGGCGGAAGTGAAGTTAGTGAGGCGGCCGTGAGAATGACGGTGATTCCGATGCCCAGCTCCGCTTCGCCGAAGCGCTTCAGGCTGGCGATGACCGAACCGCCGGATGGGGAGCGGGCAATCTGAAAGTTCAGAGCGCCCAGGAGCAGGAGCGTACCGAAGAGGACGACCTTGGTGGCCACCATGATGCCGTAGGAAGTGCCGTAAATGGCGGGGATGGAGCCGACGTAGGCGAGGCTCAGTAGAAAACCTGCCGTGGCCAGGACGGCGACGCTGATCAATGCGAGTTTCGAAAAGCGCGCGATGAGCTGGCGCGCGAACTGGTTATCAGGGGAGCGTGGGATGGCGATCAGAAGATAGAAGAGGCCACCGAGCCACGTGGCCGTGGCGCCTTGATGGAGCGCTGTGACAATAGCTAGTGGAAGGCGGTAGTCGAGGCGAGCCATGGCGTGGCTAGTCATTACCGAGGAGACGAGAATGAGAGCGGCTGGAAAAAGCAGTAAGGTGTAATTCTTTGCAGGCTGAGCGCCAGCGAGAGCGGCGATGATCAAGGCCGAGGCAATGGCGAGCACACCGGCAAGGACGAAATTCGCTCCGCTGACATCGCTGAGCGTCATGTCCGCGGACTGCATCAAGATCAACGAGCTGGCAAGAATGTAAGCAAGCTGCATGAGCGCCAAGGCCACGGCTGAGCGTCGAATCCAGCGCAGGCAGGCTTGGTTAACTGCTTCAGATTGCGCATTGGCGCTGCGCACCACGAAGTTCAGAAAGACAATCCCGCCGATCGTGAGCGATTCGAAGCTCAACGTCGCGCCGCGGAACAGGACGGAGAGAAAGCCGAAGATTTGGAGGAGCCGAGCCATCGATCGGTATCAGGGCCGCGTAACTTGAAAAGGGATTTCGCCTCGGGTGATATGTCCGTCGGAAGCCAGTACTTGCCAGCGGATGCGATATTCGCCCGGGCCCAAGCCTTGCGTTTGCGATGCCAGGGTGTCCGCTGGGGCGTCTTTTGCAACGATGAGTGCTTGTGTGGAAGCGTCCGGCTTAACGAGCGTAAGGCGGGAGCGGGTCGCGTCGATGCGGACATTGAAGCGCAGCTTGATGGGGATGCTGGACCCGCCTACGCTGCTGTTGAGGGATGGACTGGACTCCAACAGTATGGCGTGCGCTATTGCCGAGCGGGCCATCGAGAACAAAGCAAAGGCCGCGAACAAACACACGGCTAAACGAACTCTGTGAGCTGGGCGCATCGCTCTCCACTTCGCACGAAAGAAATGGCTCGTGACGAGCCTCCGTTAAAAGACAACAAGGAAAAAACAATCCGGAACTAAACACTATGTTATTGCAATCGAGGGAGGCTGCCAAGACGTAAGACAGTTTTGTGGCCAGCGGGTCATTCAAAACAGACAGCTGCGATTGCGGCGACGCCGGCTTGATGCGGTGATGATAGGGTTATCTTTTGGAGTGAGCGCGACCAACCCGATGGGATTTATGACCGTCGCCCTGCTGTTAACACTCGTGGCGTTGGCAGCGTCTTACATTCCGGCGCGGCGCGCGATGGGCGTGGATCGTATGGTGGCGCTTTGCCACGAGCAGTCCAAGGAGCGGACGCGATTGGCGATGCTCGAAACAACCTTGCAGGACCTTCGTTACGCAGTACGAGGACTGCGGAAAAATCCGGGTTTCGCGATTGTTTGCGTGCTGACGCTGGCCCTGGGCATTGGCGCAAACACCGCGATGTTCACGGTGATCAACGCCGTGTTGATTTGACCGATCCCCGGCGTTGTGAATCCCGGCGGGCTCATCATCCTTGAGCGCCTGCAGAAAAACAATCCCGATTTTTCCTTTGGCTATCCCGACTATCTCGATTACCGCGACCAAAATCAGTCCTTTGCGGGACTTGCCGCTCGCTGCCGCACTCCTCTCACGCTGAGTCATGGCACCACCGAACGAATCGTAGGGGAACTAGTCACCGGGAACTACTTCTCGGTACTTGGAGTGAATCCTGTTTTGGGCCGCTTGATCGCTTCGGAAGACGTGCAAGCAGACGATGAGGCGCCTGTCGCCGTGCTGAGCTACGGGATGTGGCAGAAAGCTTTCGGTTCTGACCCGCAAGTCGTTGGAAAAAATATTCTGCTCGACGGCCACGGGTTTACCGTCGTCGGAGTGGCGGCAGCACGATTTGCTGGGACGACGATAGGTTCGCCCACGGATGTCTGGCTGCCGCTAACCATGCAGCCGGCGGCCATGCCGCGAATGTCGCGGGGAGTGCTGCACAACCGGAACGCAGGCTGGATTGAAATCTTTGGGCGGCTGAAGCCCGGCGTTCACCTCGATGAGGCACGCAGCGAAATGCAAATTATCGCGGGTCGGCTTGCAGCGGCGTACCCGGAGTCCAACGAGCACCGCGGCGTGGATGTCATCCAGAGTTTTGGCATGGATCCAGACGATCGCGCCGAGCTTCAAAAATTTTTCGGGCTGCTGATTGGTTCGGTCGGGCTGCTGCTCGTGATCTCCTGTAGCAACGTTGCGAATTTGTTGCTTTCCCGCGCGGACTCGCGGCGAAGAGAGATTGCCGTGCGGTTGGCTCTGGGAGCAGGCCGTGGACGGTTGGTCCGGCAGTTGTTGACCGAGGGACTGCTGCTCTCTTTCCTGGCGAGTGGACTTGGGCTTTTGCTGGCGCCCTGGGCGGGAAACTTGATTCTTGCATTCCGTCAACCGCTCTACGCGCTGCACAACGTGGATACGGCGCCGGATGTGCGAGTGCTGGGGTTCACGCTTTTTGTAGCTTTGGTGACCGGAGTCTTGTTCTCACTCGCGCCCGCGCTGCAAGCTTCCACTCCCGACTTGGTCGTCGCGCTGAAAGACAACACGCCGGGCACGGGACGGCGCTCGCGTCTGAGAAGCTTGCTGGTCTCATCGCAAGTCGCGATCTCTTTGATTCTGCTCGTGGTGGCGGGCGTTACCGTCCGAAGAATGCAGAAAATTGTGAATCAGGATCCCGGGTTCACCACTAGCAATTTGCTGATGATGACCATTTCGCCAGCCACCCAGGGATATTCGGAGCCGCAAGGAGAACGGTTCTATGAAGAACTCCTTGGGCGCGTCGAGCGTATTCCAGGAATTCAATCGGCAAGTTTTGCGGCCACCGTTCCACCTGAAGACTGGAGCACCCGAATTTCGATTTTTTACGAAGGGCAAGTACCGCCTCTGGACTATGTTCGCGGGCATGAATTCGAGGTGGGCATTCGAGTCGATATGAATAATGTAGCCCCGAACTATTTCCGGACCATGGGAATTCCGATTCTGCAAGGCAGAGACTTTGCGGAACAGGACAGGGCCGGAGCGCCGCTGATTGCGATCGTGAGCCAGCGGCTGGCGCAACGTCTATGGCCAAATCAGGATGCTGTCGGTAAGCGTATTGAGTGGCCCTCGTGGGTGGGAGCTCCTCGGCCGCCCATCGAGATCGTTGGAATTTCCGCGGACGCCAAATATCGTTCGCTCATAGCCGACCCTCCCCTGCTGCTTTACTTGCCAGAATTCCAAAACTACAACGGAACAGAGACGCTGATCGTTCACACTGTGGCAAATCCCGCTGCCCTGCTTCCGGACGTTCGTAGCGCAGTCTCGTCTCTGGATGCGAGTTTGCCGGCGTTTGCAGTGAAAACGATGTCCGACCAGGTGGCCGATTCTCTTTGGCAGCCGCGCATGGCCGCCGGGGTATTGGGAACTTTCAGCTTTCTTGCTCTGGTCGTCGCCGCCGTGGGACTTTATGCCGTGGTCTCGCAGTGGATGGGGCAACGGACGCGGGAGATAGGGCTGCGCATGGCGCTAGGCGCAAAGCCGCAAGATGTGCTGCGTCTGATCCTGCGGTATGGAGCGGGCCTGGCGCTCTGGGGAATCGTGTCCGGCACCCTCGTCTCTTTGGGCGTAGCGCGTTTCGTATCCGGGATGCTCTTCGGCACGAGGGGCACGGACCTGTTAACGATTTCGGTCATCGCCTTTCTGCTCTTGCTCGTGGCGCTGGCGGCGTGTTACGTCCCGGCGCGCCGCGCGATGCGTGTGGATCCGATGGTGGCATTGCGACATGAATAGACCAAGCTAGGCTGCAACAGCAATCGATGGCGTTCGCGACTTGCGAAGGCTATTCAATCATCTTCCAGGTTTGCCAAACGGGAAAATTGTCATTGGAATAGGCTGCGCAAATTTTTTCTTGAGATACCAGCACGGTAGGTCGCCGTTGTGTGGGAACAGAGCGTGGACGCACACGCCAGTTTGCTGGGGCTGCACTGGGTCAACGTCGTATTCGGTCTTGCCCCCCTTTTCGTCGATGGCGAGGATGCGCAGCGCCGTGATGGTTTCGAATGGGTCGGCGGGTTTCGCGTGCATCATACGCACGCGAACGGATGCGAAGTCACAAACGTAAACAATCGCAACGACTATGAGGAGAGCGATTAGAATGCGTTTCGCGATGGTTCGGACTGGAGGCAAACGAACGGTTCCTCCCGGTAAGTAGACAACACCGGAGTGCTCTCCGTCACTCATTTTCAGGGCGAGGCTACTGCTTGTCCTTCGGCACTTCGGTAGCCGGGCCGATCTTGATGGTGGATCCGAATCGCTTGTAATTCTCGTAACGGACGGTCATGCGAATGCGGACGCCACCGCTGCTGAATTGCAGGGTGTCCTCGGAGTGCGTGTAGGTCGGGAACCAAAAGTGGCCTTCGATGTTTTCGCGAAAAGTCTCAAAGCGCGGAAAGACGTTCTCCTGGCCATGCTTTTTGATGTCGGGGACGGCTTTGCCGTCCGTTTTGACGATGCCGAAATCTTTTTCGTCGACCCAAATGCGGCCCTGGAAGTAGCGCTGATTTTTCTCGATTTTCTTTGGCGCAACGTCGAAGACGTAGGCATTGATTTCATCGAGTTGCTGCTGGCCGGCGTATTTGACGTCGTACTTCTGAACTTCGTCGGTGGTGAGAACGAAAGGCTGCACGTGCTCGAGGTCGTCGAAATCCTGCTGTGACATCTGGATACGCTGGAGCGACGGAGCGGGCGCGTCGGTGACATGTTCAGTCCGTTTGCCCGCAGGAGTGAAGACGATGTCGCTGGTCATGCGATATTCGCCGTCGGGCCGCCCAGAGTATTCGTCAATGGTTTGAATCACAAAAGTCTGTGTGTAGGTGTAGTTGTCACGCTCTTTTTTGAACTCAAGCTCGCGTTCGGCAAATTTTTGAATTATCTGATCGGTGGGGACCTTGGGAGGGTCGGTCGTGAGGGGAGACTCTGTGGTCGTCTGGTGAGGCGCGGTTTCGGGCACGGAGCGTGGTTGCGGCAATGGCGTTGGCGTAGGCGCGGAGTAGCTCGGAGGCGGCGGCAAGGGACCCGTCTGCTGGGCGGCTAGCGGCAGAGATAGGAACGCCCCGGCTAAAACAATCGCGAGCGTTAACGTGGCCTGCGTCGAGGATTTCCGGTTTGGTGTCCGAATGATTTGCTGCATTTCTTCCTAATTCCTTTCCATCCGTGCAGTAGTCTAAGGCTTAGGAGCATCAGAATAACGCCGGGGTTGCTTCACGTCCAGAAGGATGCGGAAGCCTGCTTCCGAATAATGTGATGCACAAGAGGCCGCCAGGTTCCCGGCGGGGTGTGATAAACTTTTGCAGTATCCCCCGGTGGGGCCGTGGCGCAGTTGGGAGCGCGCCTCGATGGCATCGAGGAGGTCGTGGGTTCGAATCCCATCGGCTCCACCAAAAATACTTCAAATGCTGCGTTCTCTGGCCTTTTCCCTGTAAGCTAACCACTGCCGATGCTTACCGTCACGCTTCGAGTGGCTACAATTCCAAATTCTTCTTCGCGAGGAACTCACGTGCATAGAATGTTGCTGCCGACCTTAAGTTTCGCCGCGCTTGCCGGGCTCCTAACTCTCTTCGCGACGCCATCGCACACGCAGCAGGCAGGGGCCGTGAAGTTTGCGACCGAGGTACCGTTGCTGGATTGCGACGGCATGCCGTGTGTGGAAGCACGGATAGGAACTGGCCCTAACTTGAAAATGGGAATTGATACCGGGAACGTGGATTCCGTTCTGGATACGGCTTATGCGGAGGCGGCCGGCTTGAAGCCGACGGCGCCGCTGCCGGCGGGAGCGCCTCCGGGAATGTACCAGACGGTGATTCCGTCTATCAGCGTCGGGAGCGTCAAGCTTGCCAACGTCGGGACGTTAGCGATGGTTCTCTCGGACATGATCGCGCAGAACCAGGTACCGCACGTGGATGGGACGCTGGCCTACACGGCTTTTAAGGATCGCATTCTGCAGATCGATTTCGTGGGGCACAAGGTGCGAATTTCGGAGGTCTTGACGGCCTCAGTGGATTGCACAGGAGCATGCGCCAAAATTTCTCCGATCCGATTCGGGAAAGAGGGTCCGCCGATTGTGGTGGCCGATGGATTTGAAATAAATGGAAAGAAAGTCTCGGCACAGATTGACACGATGTATAGCGGGACGCTGCTCGTCTATACGGCTTCGATTGAAAAGTTGCAGCTCGGAGATGCGGCGAAGACCACGAAATCGAGGGATTTTCCCTTTACCGATGGCGGAGTGAAGATGAAAGAAGCTCCGGCGGAGAAAGAAAGCTTTCGTGGCTTGACTTTGAGCGGCCCTGCGCCGTTGGTGTACTTCCCCACTCCGGACGTCCATGAGCCGGACGGGCTATTTGACGCGACAGTGGGACTGGAATTGTTCTACAAAGCGGCCGTAACGCTGAATTTTCACGACATGACGATTTCCGTCGAAAAACGTTAAGACGGCAAACATCCTGTCCGGCGCAAACCTAGCGTCAGGGCGCTTGCGAAAATCACTCTCTCATTGCAGGAAGAATATGCGCAGAGGATCGTGCGAAGTGTGGCTCACGATCGTCGCGGAACGGGCGAAGCGCGCAGGTGAGCGAGAAACGCGTGATGCGCGCGGGATAGAGAGCGTCCGCGGAGAACGACGCCACCAATCGTACGCGCCGCGGCGGGATCGTCGATGCGTACGAAGCGGCAGCGCGATTTTTTGTCGATGGCCATTTCCGGAACGATGGAAACGCCCATGCCCGCTCCAACCAAACTGAGAAGACTGCTGAACTGGCCGCTCTCAAAAATAATTTGAGGGTGAAGGCGGGCGCGATCGCACGCCGCGACGGCGGTATCGCGGAAGCAATGGCCATCGCGCAACAGCAAAAAGGGCTGGCTGCGCAGGTCCTTCAAGGAAAGCGAGCGCCGCGAAGCCAACTTGTGGCCCAGGGGCAGCGCGGCAAATAGGCGTTCCGTCAGCAGAGGAAATGCTTCGAATTCGTGGCCGCGGATGGGCAAAGCGAGGATCGCAAGATCGACCTTGCTGGCGCGCAAGAGGTCGAGCAGGGCCGGCGTGATCTCTTCGACCACCGAGAGACGGACCTGCGGATATTTTCGCGAAAATCGCTTCAAATGCTCCGGCAGAAAATAAGGCGCGACGGTGGGAATCACGCCGATCGTGACGGTGCCACCAATCGAATCCTTTTGCTCGACAACATCGCCGCGCGCTGCCTCGAGTTCACGAAGGACAGCGCGGGCGCGCGGCAGAAACGTTTGACCGGTTTCCGTGAGGCGCACGGAACGGCCGAGGCGGTCGAAGAGGCGCGCGCCGAGTTCATCCTCGAGTTTCATGATTTGCTGCGAAAGCGATGGCTGCGACACGTGAGATTGCTCAGCCGCGCGGCTAAACGAGCCGGCTTCCGCGACGGCGCAGAAGTAGCGTAGTTGATGAAGCTCCATAGGCTATGCCTATCCATCGTATCCGAACTATATATTGGAAGTATAGCAGCCGTCTCCGTAGCCTCTTAACAGTCCGCTGAACTTTTGCCCCAAGGGGCCGGTGCTGCGGGCGAACTGAGGAGGATTCCATGGCGGAAGAAAAAAAGATAATGACGACCGACGCAGGCCGGCCGGTGGGCGACAATCAGAATTCGCTCACGGTGGGGCCGCGTGGACCGGTTGTTTTTGAAGATTTCCTGCTTTTCGAAAAGATGGCGCACTTCAACCGCGAGCGCATTCCGGAACGCGTCGTGCACGCCAAGGGCTCGGGGGCACACGGCCATTTTGTCTGCACGAGCGCGGAGATTACCAAGTACACGACGGCAAAGCTGTTTAATTCCGTGGGCAAAAAGACGCCGACATTTATTCGCTTCTCCACAGTGGGCGGCGAAAAAGGTTCGGCGGACACGGCACGCGATCCTCGCGGATTTGCGCTGAAGTTTTACACCGAAGAAGGTAATTGGGATATGACGGGAAACAATACGCCCGTCTTTTTCATCCGCGATCCGCTGAAGTTCGGTGACTTCATTCATACTCAGAAGCGCGATCCGGAGACAAATTTGAAGTCGCCCACGATGATGTGGGATTTCTGGTCGCTGTCACCGGAATCGCTGCACCAGGTGACGATTCTTTTCTCCGACCGCGGCACTCCCGACGGCTACCGTCACATGGATGGCTTCAGCAGCCACACGTTCAGCCTGATCAATGCCAAGAACGAGCTTTTCTACGTTAAGTGGCACTTCAAGACCAAGCAAGGAATCAAGAATTTCTTCCGTGAGGACGCAGGCGCGATGGAAGGCAAAGATCCCGATTACTCGCAACGCGATCTCTTTAACGCCATCAAGGATGGAAATTTTCCGAAGTGGCGCGCGAGCGTGCAGATCATGCCCGAGAAGGACGCGGAGACCTATCACCTCAATCCGTTCGATTTGACAAAGGTGTGGCCGCACAAAGACTACCCGCTGCATGAAGTCGGCGAACTCGAGCTCAATCGCAACCCGGAGAATTATTTTGCGGAAGTGGAGCAAGCGGCGTTCGAACCGAGAAACGTCGTGCCCGGCATGGGTTTTTCACCCGATAAAATGCTACAGGCGCGCCTGATTTCCTATCCGGACGCGCACCGCTATCGTCTCGGCGTGAATTACGATTCCCTGCCGGTGAACAAGCCGCAATGCCCGTTTCACACCTACAACAAGGACGGCGCAATGCGCTTCGATGGTAATGGTGGTTCGGCGCCGAATTACGAGCCGAACAGCTTCGGCGGGCCAACGCAGGATGCCCGATACACAGAGCGGCCGAAGATGGTGAGCGGCACGGTGGCGCGGCACGATCATCGCAGCGACGCCGATTACTATTCTCAGCCGGGGAATCTTTTCCGCCTGATGCCCGCGGATGCCAAGCAGAGGCTGATTGATAACATCGTTTCCAGTCTGGGTAACGGGGTGCCGCATCGGATTCAGGAGCTGCAGATCCAGCACTTCTACAAGGCCGATCCAGCTTATGGAAGCGGCGTCGCGAAGGGACTGGGGCTGAACATCGACGCCATCATCGCGAAAAAACAAGCCAGCGCTGCCGATTGAACGCCAGCGAGAAAAAACCTAGCGCTTCCCAACAGCCAGCGCGATAGGAAGCAGGGGCGAATTTCGACTCGCCCCTGCTTGTTTTCCAGTGGATTAAATGCACGCGGGAGAAAAGCATCACGTCGCTGTTAATCGACCCACGAGAGAGAGCGATCTTGCTTCCGTCCCCCGATAGTGCAATCCCGAAAATACTCCCCGCGACACTCTGCACGTTGCGAGATTGCTATTGGGCCACTGTATGGATTGGACTCAACTCCTTGTTTTCATCACCGGTCTGAAACTAAACGCGCCCCGGTATCGTTTAGAATGGCAGCGGCATGGGTAAGCCTATCTTCTACGTTTGAGAAGAGTTGTAGGGGTTGCAAAGCATGCGGACCATATTCAAGTTGCTGCTTTTCCTGCTGGCTACGTTGCAGTTTTGTGCAAGCTCAGAGGCACGCGCTTCAGTCGGGTGCGGATTACCCGCAGGACAGTACGAACATCGAAAACAGGCCCCTCCTCTAAGCGATGCACAACGCGAAATCGATCACACTTATGTCGAGTT
>DATEQG010000014.1:0-9732 GCA_035272765.1 Candidatus Acidiferrum sp. | reverse complement strand
TGGCTGCATCCACAGCCACGCGGGCAAAGGGCAGGAGTCCGATCTCTGGCATCCCACCTCCTGCTCCAGTAGAAAACATCATTGCACTTCGCCTGTCTTCCTCGAAAACCAACTCCCGTGCCGAGCATGTAAACAGAGCCGCTTTAAGCCCTTTGTTTTGGAAGTGCGGATTCTACGGGAGTTACGGGCATATTTTTTCGAAGTGCGGATTCTAAAGGGCTTGGGAGAAAAAACGCAGCGAAGAAAGGGCTGCGGGGCTGAAGCCCCACACCTACAAAGGCGAGGAGAAGAAGTGCATAGGGAGGGGAAATCGGGCGAAGGGGAGGGCGGTTGGGTGGATTGCCTTTCGAGGCTCAGACTAAACGATGAAAGCATGGAACAAGGTAGCATGGGGATTTATTACTGTCAATGACTATTATTGAAGAAGTATCATTCGAATGAGACTGGCGGAAGTCGCGAGGTTTGAGGGAGTTGGCGGGAGTTTTGTAGTTTGGTCAGAGGGGATGGGAAGTGAGTGGTGGGTAGTGAGCGAAAAAAAGAGAAAAGGATAACGCAGAGGGCGCTGAGGTGACACAGAGCAAGAAGGAAGTGGCGAGTGGGTAGAGGATAACGAATCTCTGCAACGCGGCTCTTGGGGTACGATGACGCTGCTGAGGAAGAGTCGAAGGGAGGCACGGGAGTGACGCGAGACGAGGCTTGGAAGCTAGCCAACCATTGGGTAGCGGCTTGGAACGCGCATGATCTGGAGTTGATCCTGACGCATTATGAGGATGCCGTCGAGCTGACTTCGCCGGTGGCCGCACAGCTCTTGGGGACGGCGGATGGCAAGGTGGCCGGAAAGGCAAACCTGAGAGCTTACTTTCAGCGGGGGCTGACAGCTTATCCCGAACTGCACTTTCACCTTGAGGACGTGCTCTGGGGCGTAAACAGCGTGGTGCTCTGCTACCTCAATCAAAAAGGGACACGCACGGCGGAATTCATGGAGCTGTCAGCGAATGGAAAAGTGGCACGAGTTGTGGCGAACTACAGCGCTTAACGAGCGGGAAATCGCCCGGGGCCACTCGCCGAAAAGTGTAGTTGTGGAGAAATGAGCAAAGAAAAAATAAGAAAATGAAAGACCCACCCTTGCGAAAACCAAACTCGCAAGGATGGGGCACCCGACGGAAAGAGATAAAGTCAAAATCTTCTCGGCGAGTTAAGTATGTGCCACCCGGCCGCTACGAAAGAGGAAGACCCAGTTTTTCAAAAACCAGCCCAAAAACGGGCCACCCATAAAGAGGCAAAGTCAAAATCGTTGTATGGCGCTGAGGCTGTCCCGTCCGCGATTAGCTGTCCGAATAGCTCGACTTTGCGTACGTGGGGAGCGACCACGGGTATCTTGCGAACGGCTAGATTCACTTACTGAGACCATCGTGTTTGCGTGTATTGGATGCTCAGCGCAAGCATGTGCTGCAAACTCCTCATTGCAAAGCCGCATGTAGTTTTCCTTCATCTGCTCGAGCGAGATTCCTGTGGGAGGGCCCGACGGGCGGAACAACCACGCGCATCGCGAGCATGACGGACCGTGAAAATGTTCTTCGCGAATCCATGTCAGCGTGCGAGGAGTGGGGACCCCGCAATACTTCGGGCGATTTGAGTAGTTTGCAGTTTCCGGCATTGGTTCCTCATTGCGAGCCTATATTTTCCTTCGGGTTTATGGTCGCGGAGGGAGCCGTAGATTGGTATCGGGTAAATAATGTAGTAGCTAAAATTAACAAGCGGAGAATATCGGCTTGGTGGAAATAGGACGAAATGACCCGCGAGGCTGGAACGCAGCTACTTTGTCACAAGAAAAGGACCGTCAACGATTTGCCCTGGGAAAAGCGCCAGAATCTCGCAGTGACACGCGACACATTCAAGTAAATCGTTCTTGGGGTCGCCCTTCAATCCAATGTGCAGAATCATTTTCTTGCCGCACTGGGGGCATGCAATCTGCATGCTGTATTCCGACACTGGTCCGGGTTCCGAATCTCTTCCAGGCATCAAACCTCCCAAGAAGACTGCTGGTTGGGTTTAGGACCCTAGAAGGTTAGACCACGAGCCGTTCGTCTAGGTGTTCAATATCGCACACATTAGGTGCGCGGGCCTCACCTTTGAATTGGGTGGCGTACCCTTTGGGGTTTCGTTTTTCAAAGGGTCCGGTCTTTGACTTTGTTTGTTGCCTACTTGCGATTCTCCTGCGGCTTGTGGCGCGAACGGGCCGGCGTCGAGTTCCTGGAGATCGTTGGTACTAGTCGGCGAGAGAAAGTTCTCTCTCGACTACGTCTTTGTGAGTTTGGGTGAATTTGGCTTTGGCTTCGAGGCCGAGGCGGCCGGCATAGAGGAGAAGTTTGTCGACGGACTTGTTGGAGATCTTTCCGTTGAGGAGTTCGCTGACGCGGGGTTGCGGCTCGGCGAGGATGATTTGGAGTTCTTTTTGGGAGTACTTTTTGGCGAACTTCAGAATAGCTTGGTAGAGCTCGGCCTTGAATTTCAGCGCGGTGGCGTGCTCCTTCGAAAAGCCAAGATCGTCGAGGACGTTTCCGTAGGTTACATGCGTCGGCTTCTTAGCTGCCTTTTTCATATTTTTTCTCCTTAGCCAGGCGCGACTTCAGTGTTCTTAGCCGCTGCTTCGCCTTCTCGAAGTCTTTCCTCGGCATCTCGCGGCTCTTTTCTCGAAGCAGTGAGGAACATAGATCACGTCATCGACCCGAGACAGATAAACGACGCGATACCAGGCTCTCTCATCTTGATCGCGCAGTTCAAAAACTCCTGAGCCAATCGAAGGCAATGGTCTGTAATCGCTTGGTCTTTCGCCTTGCTGCAGCTGCCAAAGCTGGAAGCCGAAGTTCTGTCTTACGTCCTCCGGGAAGGACTGGAGAGTCTCCTTCGAGTCGCCCTCCCAAGCGACGGCGGCGTGTCCAGGGGTTTCAGCTAGGTCACTCACGAAAGCGAATATGTCAGGAAAACCTAAGTTCAAATATACAACTAGATGTATATCCCTGTCCAAGGAAAATTGGGGGCTGAGGGCTGTGACGTGCATGTGTTTGTCACAGCGGCCAGTTGCCAGGTGTAGACTGAGGGCCTATGAACACACTTCTCAAGGTGACGCTGTTTGCTTTCGTGATTGGATTGGCGATTCTGTGTTGCTCGGCTCCGTGGACGACGACGCCGGCGGGGAGCGACGCGGCGCACAACTCGCTAGGGTATGCGGCGATTTGGTCGCATGAGTTTGCTGCCGTGCCGGGAGCGCGGGTGGACCTGGGAGCGTTTGCGATGTTGGCGGGCGTGGTGGCGTTTTTCTCGATTGTGATTGGGGCGTCGGTGTACTTTTTCCGGAATAAGCGCGGGGCGGAACGAGAGGATGTTTGAGGGAAGGAATTCGGAGAAGACGCACCATCGAGCTATCGGCTCAGATTTCGGCTGGGGCAGCGGCGAGGGCGGCTAGGCGTTTGGGGGCGGTGAGAAGGTAGCTGCCGAGGAGGAGTTCGCGGACTTCGGACCAATCGATTTTGCCGATGTCGAGGCGGAGGGCTATCCAGCCGCGCGGGCCGATGTAGGCGGGAAGATAGTAGCGCCGGGGCTGGGCTTTCGCGAGCGCAGTGTTTTCCCCTGAAAGGACTTTGCAGGTGACGGCGACGATGCCGTCACCGTGGTGATTGTCGAGGAAGTAGGCGAAGATTTTATTTCGGACCAGGAAAGAGGCGTGAGAGCGGAGAACCTCGCGGCGGACTTCGGGAAGTGTCAGAGCCAGCGCGGTGAGACGCTCGAGGCGGGGATTCTTGGTCTGAGCTTTTGGCATGGAGTCAGACTTCTTCGTACTCGCCGGGTCTCAACGACCAGACCTGATAGTTGCGGCTCAGAAGTCCTGCAGGGTCGGCACCGTAACGATAGTCGCGAATGTGGACGATCCAAGCGCCGGGGTAGGTGCAGCTTGGCGCGACGCAATCGACATCAAAGATCATCCACGGACTTCCATTAGGAACACGCTTGGCGCCCCCTGTGGTGAGTTGCACCATTTCCGGCTTGGGTTGGAAATGCGGGGTCATACTTGGCGCCATTCTAGAAGCAAAATCCGCGGCCAGTCAATGCGGCGTGCCTAGGGCGGTACTCTCCGAAGCTGGCGATGAAATGGGTGGCCGGTGAGCGCGGCGGCGCAAGACGAATCTGTTGTGGATCGTCCGAACTTGAGCGACTCCTCGTGCCGCCGTGCGGGATGATGGGCGTCGTAAATGCCACTCGCGCGGAGGAGACGATGAGTACAACAGCGGTGACGATTGCGATGCCGGGGTCGAAGGCGGTGCTGGCCGTATTCGTGGGCGGGTTGATTGCCGGAGCGCTAGATCTGACTTCGGCATTCATTAGTTTTGGCTGGGGTGTGCCGCGCGCGATCGCTGGAGGATTGCTCGGTCGGGGAGCTTTGCAAGGCGGCGCGGGGACGTATGTGCTTGGCGTGCTGCTGCACTTTTTTATCGCGTGCTCGGCGGCGGCGATTTATTACGCGGCGAGCCGGGTGCTGGGGTTCATGACGGAGCACGCGGTGATTTGCGGAATGTTCTATGGGATTGCGATTTTCCTGGTGATGAATCTGGTCGTGCTGCCGCTTTCGGCGCTACATGCCAAAGGGCCGTATCGGCTTGCGGGGCTGATACAGGGGCTGCTGGTGCACATGATCATTATCGGGCTGCCGATTGCGTTGAGTGTGAAGCGATTTTCGAGATAGAGACGGCGGCTGTGGAAGCGCTGAGGGCGCTAGGGCGCAGGCCGCTGTGGAAAATCATTTCAGGATGTCGTTGTAGGAGTGGCGAGCCCAGCCGAGGTAATGAGGATTGGGGCGATTGGCGTCGTCGAGTGCTTTGAGCATTTCTGGAAGATGATCGAGATAGTCGGGCGTACGTAGGGCGATCACCATTTTTGCCAGGTGAGGAGCGATATCTGGGCCGTTTAGGCCGTCATAGGCCATGTTGAGGAATTTCTGGCTGTTGCTGACGGCTTTTTCGGCTTGCTGGGCTGGAGTGTCACCGTCGCCGGGGCTGCTGAGCTCATACATCATCAGAGTGACGCGGGGAACGGCGGAGAGGAGCATTTTTCGCTGGGATAAATCACCCTTGAGAAGTTTGTTCTGGATGTCCGCGTTGACTGTCATGCCTGCGGGCTCGGCAACCGCGCGGACGGCGCGAAAGGCATCGGCTAGGCCGGGCAAGAAGCGAAGATTGCCTGGACCTTTATTTTCGGGGCGCTGCTGCGGCTCGACGTCCAGATGAATGCCGTCGAAGCGCTCGGCGCGACGCTTCTGATTGAACTCGATGATGCTCTGAACCTTTTGGACGAGCGAATCCCGATGTTTGCCAAGCTCGTCGGCATCGGTGCTGGAAAGCAGGGCTTCCACGTGAATGTTGGAATGGTGGAGCTCGGTGATGAGGTGAACGAGCTGGCTCTCTTCAGCGGCTTCGGTGCGCGCGGAGACGGAGACATAGACTTCATTGATGCCCTGGGATTTGCAGAAATCGCGGAGGGACTCGGCGGCGTGAGGAGCGGCAAGGACGGTGGGGCTTTTCCAAACCCAGAGGCCGTGAATCAGGGAGGAAGATGTTTGCGCGGAAGCGGAGAGAGGGAATGCGGCCAATAGGAGCACGAAGAAAAACGGGACGCGAGCGCGGTTGGGATGCGTTGCGGTGGAGGAAAGCGTTCGCGGCATTGCGGCTCGCTCCTATGGTGGCGGAACCGGCTTACGGAAACTGCGAACCGAATATACACTGCGGCGGAGGCAAGAGGCACGTCCAAGACAACGATTCGAGTGGCAGGCGCGGGCGGCAGACGACCCGCGGCAGGCGGAGTTGGCACAGGCAAAAGAGAGTGTGGAACTTTTTGGAGCGGGGTGCGTAGTATTGGACAAGAGGCAGAGTGGCAGGAGGTAAGAATCATGTACTGCGATCGATGTGGGACACCTTTCAACTCGGGAAGCCAATATTGCACTTCTTGCGGGAAGCAGTTGATGGCGGCAGCACCGCCGGCGATGCGGGCGAACGCGATGGCTGCGAGAGCGGCGGGAGATGGGCGCGTCAGGCGAAACATCAATATTGTGGCGGGATTTTGGCTGGCGAACGGGATTTTGCGGTTGATGGGACTCGGATGGCTGATGATTTTTCGGCGCTTGTTTTTTGATGGAGGTTGGGGATGGCCGTTAGCAAATTGGGAACCGGGGTTCCACACTTGGATGTGGGGCGGACTGTTCTCGGGGGGAGCATTTCTCGGGTTCTTTGGATTGATCCACTTGTTGCTGGCGTGGGGATTGTATGAGCGGCAGCCGTGGGCGCGGGTTTTAGGGATAGTGGTGGCGTGCCTGGCGCTGATACGGATTCCGTTTGGGACGGCGCTGGGGATTTATACCTTGTGGGTGCTGGCGCCGGAGAGCTCAGGGCGGGAGTATGACGAGATGGTGGGAGTTGGCGGGCGGGTGAACGCGGCGAGGCATTCGGCTTGAGGCGTCGTCGAGAGAGTTGACGTTTTGTTGGCGCGCGGTTTTAGTTGCGCGAGAGAAAAGAAAGAAAGGGCCGGGCAAGCCCGGCCCTTACAGGAAAGAATAAGCAGATTCCTCGCTTCGCCCGGAATGACACAATCTCGAGACGGCGCGAAAATCGAGGAGAGCTGCCGGGCTGAAGCCCGGCGCTACGCTAGCTACATTCCTCCCCAAAAAATGGCGTTGAAGAGGAGTTGGAAGGTGCCTTCGGTTTGGGCGCGGTGTTGGACTCGAAAGCCGAACATTACGATTTTGCCTTTGCCGCGGGTGAAACTGACCGCGGCGGCTTTGCGTTGGAGGTGTTCGGCGCCGTGGGCGTAGCCGGAGACGAGGATGTCTTTGGCGTCGTCGGGATACCAGGCGATGACGCTGCGCTGGATGTCGGGCGGCGGGGCAGACGTTTGGAAGGCGATGGGCGAGTCGACGAAGGCGGCGATTTCGTGTGGCATGCCGTAGCCGACGGGATGATTGGTGTCGACATAAACGCGTAAGAGAGAGCCGGGGATATTGAAGTCGGAAGTGGTGGTGGCGGCGCGACCGGCTGCGGCGCCCGGGCTGGCGAGCGCGTTGCGAACGGGGAGATTAAATTCTTCGCCGTAGATGACGTCGGAGGCGTTAGCTAGCGTGATGAGCGTGCCGCCTTTGTCGACGAAATCGCGGAGGGCGTGGAGGCCTTCTTTGCCGATGCCGCCGGCGTATTCGGGCGGGAATTCTTCAAAGTAGCCGCCGCGGCCTTCTTTGCCGTCGACGATAATTTCGCGAGTGGAGTCGGGGAGAATGATCACGTCATAGGAATTGTTGAGATTGCCTGCTTTGACTTCCTTGTTTTCGATATTTTTCAACTTGAAGCCGTATTGTTCGAGGAGAAAGCGGGTCCAGCCTTCGTCGTGCGAGGGGATGTAAGGTTTGTAGAGGCCGACGCGGACTTGCTTGAGCAGCGTGGCGCCCTGCGGAAGATCGGCGCGCGGCTCGAGTTGCAAATGGAATTTTTCGGCGTTTGCGGATAGCTGGGCATTCGCGGCGAAAATAAATTCAGGAGTCTCGTTTGTTTTTTGAGAGAGGAAGACCTGGCCGCCGGCAGCTTGCATGGCGTTGGCTAGAGCGAAGACATTGTTCTGGTGATCGGCGATGGAAAAATACTTACCGGCAGAGTTTGCAAGGCCGCCAGCGGGCCAGGTTACGTTTTGCAGCAGAAGCGAGGAATTCTGAACGTCGGGCGTGATGGCGACCCTTTCTGCTTTGACGCCCATCATTAGCGGGAGCGACCATGCGGCGACGTCGTACGGCTCGAGGATGCCGCTATTAGCGGCGGGCCTAACTTCCGGATAGCGCTGGATGCCCATCATTTCGTCCACGAAACGGCCATAGGGTTGCGCGGTGGGGATGAGGAAAAGTTTTTTGTCGGCATGCCAGCGAACTTCGACGCCGTGTTCGAGAAGCAGCGCGGCGAGACGCGTTGCTGTGACGGGATCGCGCTGACCATCAATGGGAATGCGCCAGAAAACACTAGGATCGGCGGTCTGGACAGCTTGCGTAGCCATTGTGGCGACGCCGCGGAGAAGTTCCTGGCGATATTTACTGACGGTCTCGAGAGCGGCGCCGGAGACGAGGAGTTCATAGTCCATGATGTCGCGCAGGCGCCAGGTGCCACCGGGCCAGGGATTGGGGAAATTGATTTGCTGCTCGTAAGTGGTCAGACCTTTGCCGCCGCCTTGCAGCTCGGTGGATTCAATCTCGATGGGAGTGGCAATGCGCGCGGAGGCAACTTCGGTGAGAACGCCGTACATGTTTTTCCACCAGCCTGTGTTTCGGGTCCCGCCGGGCCAGTAGGCATCGAAGGAATATCCAAAAATCACGCCGGACTTCCCTGCTTCTTCAAGACGCCAGCCCATGGCTGCGCCCATGAGGTTGTTGCCGCGATGGACGAGCGGATTTACGAGCTTGGCGACGGGATCGGCGTTCGGCGGAATGTAGATGCGAGGACCGTTTTCTCCCATCTGATGCTCGTCGAGCCAGAATTGCGGAAACCATTCGTGGTAGACCATGCGGTTGACGTTTTTGGTTTCGATTTGGGTGAGCATGAACCAGTCGCGATTGTCGTCGTGGCCGACGTAGTGATGATAGAGGTAGGGCATCTCGCCGCCTTCGTACTTGGTGCCGAGATATTTTCTGTACCATTCGGTGACCATAATTTCGCCGTCGGGATTGAGCGAAGGCACGAGAAGGACGATGGAATCGTTGAGACGGCGCAGGATTTCGGGATCTTGCGACGTGGCGAGATTGTAAGCCCATTCCATAGACATTTGGCTGGAGCCGATTTCGGTGGAGTGAATGTTGCAAGTGAGCAGAAAAATGGTTTTGCCGTCGCGAGCAAGGGCATCGATTTGCTGGGAAGTGAGGCCGCGAGGATCGGCAAGCTTTTGCGCGATCGCTTTGTACTTGGCCTTGTTGGCAAGATTTTCTGGCGTAGAGATTACAGCCATGAACATGTCTTCGCCGAGGGTGGTCTTGCCGAGAACCTGGATTTCCACGCGCGGGGAGGCAGCGGCGAGCGCTTTGAAGTACGCGGTGATTTGTCGATAGTCGGCGAGTTTGCGGTCGGCGCCAACTTCAAATCCCAAAAATCCGCTCGGCGTGGGAGCAGTGCCGCTCTTTTCTTTCTGCTGGGCTTGCGCGAACGAAGAAAGCGCGAGAATCAAGACGCAGGTGAGAAGACTCCGCTGTTTCAACATCTTCAGCTCCTTTGGAAGAAGAAAAGCGTAACAGTATGCACCGGGGAGGGCGTTTTTGCGAGTTGAAGGGGCCGTGCGCGCCGGGTCAGGAATTGGATCGCGACTGCATGGCCATGGCCACAAGAGCGCCCATGAGGAGCGCGGGGCACAGTTGACCAACGACAGCCTCACTAAGGGTGAGCGAGCGAGCGAAAGGAAGTACCGGGGCGATGTCGCTGCCCAAGCTGGTCAGTACACCAAAACTAAAATAGGTAAGCTTCGACGTGAGTTGGTCGATATCGACGGGCGCGGTGACGAACTGGATAGAGCCAGGGTAACGTTGCACAAGAAACTGGTAGGCGGATGCCCAGGCCATGCCGAGAAGCAGATAGGCGCATACGCCGCCCTGAATACGACTCCAGGTCACGGGCCCCTTACGAAACATGACAAGCAAGACGATGCGGACATAGAGAAGTAGCGTGA
>DATEQG010000013.1:0-7032 GCA_035272765.1 Candidatus Acidiferrum sp. | reverse complement strand
CAAATGCGGGATTTGCGAGAACAACTCTGCATCCAGTGACTGGAATGCCTCAGCAGGTACTGATTTCCGGGAAGCCAGCATGAAAAAGAAAACCAAAAAGAATACAAAAGAGGCAGCAAAAAAGACGTCGCCCAGGCCGCCGCGTAATATGGATCGCGAATTGCGCGAGCAGGTAGCTTACCTGCTGAAAGGCGGCGGCGCGCACGTCCACTTTATGGATGCGCTGGATGGCTTCCCCCCGGAGAAATATGGAGCGTTCGCGGATGGTTTGCCGCATACGGGCTGGCAGTTGCTCGAACACGCGCGGCTCGCGCAGTGGGACATCCTGGAGTTCAGCAGAAACCCAAAACACGTTTCGCCGGCTTTTCCAGCCGGATACTGGCCAAAGACGCCGGCGCCCTCCGATCGCAAGGCCTGGGACGAGAGCGTCGCGGCGTTCCAACGGGATCTGCTCGAGATGGTCCATCTGGTGACAAATCCACGCACCGATCTCGCGGCCAAAATACCTCATGGTCAAGGTCAGACGATTTTGCGGGAAGCGTTGCTGCTCGCCGATCACAATGCATATCACCTGGGCCAGCTCGTGGATCTGCGCCGCGCGCTCGGCACTTGGCCTGAAACATAGCCAGACCAGTCTTGCAAGAATCTGGATTGGCGGTAGGATGTTGCATTAGCGTTCGTGGCGGAGAGTGCGGAGTGGAGGCAGCATGATTCGAGTCGACAATATATCGAAAATCGAATGGGAAGCGGGAAATGGCCGGCGCGATTTTTTGAAGGGGCTGCTGGGAGCGGGCGCGTTTGTGCTAGGCGTTTCCCAAATGCCGGAGCAGCTTTTCGCGGAGGACACTGGCAGCCCAGCAGGCAATCCATTCCCACCGGCCGAAAAAGCTCCGCTGCAACCCAGCGTCTATTTGGCCATCGGCACGGACGGCACGGTCTATGTCATCGCGCACCGTTCGGAGATGGGGAATGGAGTGCGAACTTCCTTGCCGCGAATTGTTGCCGATGAATTGGACGCCGATTGGGCGCGAGTGAAGGTGGTGCAGGCCATCGGCTCTGAAAAATACGGTGACCAGGACACGGATGGGTCGCACTCCGTCGTCAGCTTTTTTGTGCCGCTTCGCGAGGCGGGAGCGACCGCGCGGCTCATGCTGGTGCGCGCGGCAGCGCAGCAGTGGGGTGTCCCGGCGACGGAATGCTCGACGGAATCGAATCATGTGATTCACAAAGCATCAGGCAAAAAGCTGGGCTACGGCGAACTTGCGACGGCAGCCTCCAAATTGGAAGTGCCGAAGAAGGAGGAGCTGAAGCTGAAGCCGCGCGCTGAGTGGCGCTACATTGGAAAACCCGCGGCGGGTTATGATTTGAAAGACTTCTGCACCGGCAAAGCCCATTACGGTCAGGATACACGCATGAACGGAATGCTGTATGCGAGCGTTCTACATCCGCCGGTGATGGGCAGCACTGTGAAATCGGTGGATGATTCTGCAACGCTGGCCGTCGCCGGCGTTAAACAGACCGCAACCATCGATACGTTCAAACCGCCTGTTTTATATCAAGCGCTTGGCGGCGTGGCCGTGCTCGCTGACAACACGTGGGCGGCATTCCAGGGCAAGAAAAAATTGAAGATCGAGTGGGAAACGAGTTCTCACGGGGCTTTCAACTCCGATGCCTATAAAAAGGAATTGCAGGAAACGGCGCGGAAGCCAGGAAAAGTGGTCCGCGATCTTGGTGACGTAGACGCGGCGTTTGCGAAAGGCGGGAAGATCATCGAGGCGGAGTATTATGCGCCGCTGCTGGCCCATGCGTCGATGGAGCCTCCTGCGGCGCTCGCGGTTTACAAAGATGGAAAAGTAGAAGTGTGGGCGCCGTCACAAAACCCGGTCGGTGCGCGTGACGCGATCGCTGCAGCCGTTGGCGCAAAGAAAGAAGATGTGACGGTGAACGTCACGCTCTTGGGTGGTGCATTTGGCAGGAAATCGTTCCCTGATTTTGCGGTTGAAGCGGCAGTGCTTTCGAAGAAAACAGGCAGGCCCGTGAAAGTAGTCTGGAGCCGCGAAGACGACATCAAGTTCGACTCGTACCATTCCGTGTCCGCGATGTATATGAAGGCGGCGCTGGGCAACGATGGGAAACCGACCGCCTGGCTACAACGAACGGTGTTTCCTCCTATCGGCTCGACGTTCAAAGCCGGCGAAATGTACTCGGACGGCGATGAACTTGGGCTGGGTTTCAGCGACCTGCCGTATGCAATCCCGAATCAGCGTTCCGAAAACGGGCCGGCGGCTGCACACGTGCGAATCGGTTGGTTCCGTTCCGTGGCGAATATCTACCACGCATTCGGGCTGCAGTCTTTCGCAGATGAATTGGCACATGCTGCCGGTAGAGATCCGGTCGAATACGCGCTCCAACTGCTGGGGCCGGACCGCATCATTCCCAAGAGCGAGCTGCCGAAGGATTATTCCAATTACGGCGGGAGCTACGAGCAATACCCGATTGATACGGCGAGGTTCAAACGAGTCGTGGAGACGGCCGCTGAAAAATCGGGCTGGGGAAAGACAAAATCGGGCAACAGCGCGGGAATTGGAGTTGCCTTGCATCGCAGCTTCCTGACGTACGTGGCAACGGTTGTGCAGATGCACATCGATGACGCGGGACGCGTCCATGTGGATCGAGTGGACTCGGCGCTCGACGCAGGGACGGTGGTGAACCCCGCGATGGTCACAAATCAGTTTGAAGGCGCGGCGGTGATGGGAACGAGTATCGCGTTTTATGGATCGATTACAGCCACCAACGGCGTCGTTGACCAATCGAATTTTGATGACTACCCGATGGCGCGAATGAACACCGCGCCTCGCGAAGTACACGTGCACATTGTGCCGAGCGACGCTCCTCCGGGAGGAGTTGGCGAGCCGGGCTTGCCCGCGTTCGCACCTGCGCTATGCAACGCGATTTTTGTAGCGACGGGCAAGCGCATCCGCGAATTGCCTCTCTCCAAAGCGGGCTTAGCCTAACGTGATCAAGAGAGTGTTGCTGTTACTTACTGCGCTAACCGCGGCAGCCTCGCCTGTATGCGCGCAGCGCAAACCGGTCTTGCCGCAGATCGACCTGCCGCATCCATATTATTTTCGCGAAATGTATTTGCCGCAGCTGACCAGCGGTCCAAGCAGCGTGGCATGGTCGCCTGACTCGAAAGAAGTTGTGTACTCGATGGCGGGATCGCTTTGGCGCCAGAAAATTGACTCAAAGGAAGCGCAGCAGATCACGGATGGCGCGGGATACGACTACCAGCCGGATTGGTCGCCGAATGGAAAAAGCATCATTTACGTTTCGTACCAGAAAGACACGATGGAATTGTGGCTCCTGGATTTGGCGTCCGGAAAATCAACACAACTGACCAACAGCGGCGCGGTCAACGTTGAGCCGCGATGGTCTCCGGATGGCCAACGAATTGTTTTTGTCTCGACTTCGTATAACAAACGGTTTCATATTTTTCGTGCGGACGTGAACGACGGAAAGCTCGAAAACGTAGTGCGCCTTTCGGGCGAAACAAAAAGCGACCTGCCGCGGTATTACTACAGTGGGTTTGATACGGAGATCAGCCCCGTGTGGACCCGCGACGGCAAGGAAATTCTTTTCGTTTCCAATCGCGGGCACATTTACGGAAGCGGCGGCTTTTGGCGAATGCAAGCGGAGCCAGGAGCGGAAGCCCGTGAAATCCACTACGAAGAAACAAACTGGAAAGCGCGCCCCGATTTTTCGCCGGACGGTTCGCGCATGGTATACAGCTCCTATCTCGGCGGACAGTGGCACAACTTGTGGGTGATGCCAGCGAAAGGCGGCGATGCGTTTCCCCTTACCTACAACGGCTGGGATTGCACAAACGTGAGGTGGTCGCCCGAAGGAAAGCAGCTCGCGTTCATTACAAACTACGGCGGGGCGGCAACCACCAAGATTGAGTTTCGCGATGTTCCGGGCGGGTCACTCGGTGAACTGGCAATTACCGAGCGGAATTATTTGAATCCGCGGGGAACCATGGAACTCCGCGTGTTGGACGGCAGCGGGAATACCTTGCCGGCGCGCGTTTCCATAACCGATGAGAACGGAAGATTTGTGGCGCCGGATTCCGTCTGGATTCATGCCGATGATGGATTTGACCGAAGAGAGCGCCCCTTTGAAGCGCATTATTTCCATTTGAGCGAGTTGGCCAACCTGGTAGTCCCCGCCGGGAAACTCAAAATCGATGTGGTGAAGGGTTTCGAGTACGCACCAGTCACAAAAATCGTGGAGGTGCAACCAGGGGATCAAAAACAGGTCGAGATAAAACTGGAGCCTTTGAAAAACGCATGGAGAGATGGACAAAACTGGATCAGCGCCGACTTGCACGTCCATATGAATTACGGCGGAGCTTACCAGGATCTCTTAGCTCATTTGGCCGAGCAGGCAAAAGCGGAAAACCTGCGCATCGTGAACAATCTGATCGTGAACAAGGAACAGCGCGTTCCGGGCATCGCGAGCCTCGGGGAGAACCAGGAAGACTTCGCATCCGGAAATGTGGTCGTCATAGGCGGGCAGGAATTTCACACGAGCTATTGGGGGCATCGCGGACTTGTTGCGCTACGAGGTTCGCTTATTTTGCCGGGGTACGCGGGTTATCCGAATACTGCGGCGGCGAGTTTGTATCCGATGAACGCGGATGTGTACGACATGGCGCATGCACAAGGAGCACTGGTGGGTGCAGTGCATCCATTTGACGAAGTGCCGGACCCGTTTGCGGATCCTCCACAACGAATCACGGATGAGCTGCCCGTCGACGTGGCGCTGGGAAAGCTGGATTACATGGAGATTGTGGGATTTAGCGACCATAGATCGACGGCTGTGGTGTGGTACCGGCTACTGAATCTCGGTTTTCATGTTCCTGCGGGAGCGGGAACGGATGCGACGACGGACTACGCCGCGCCAATTCGTGGTCAAGTCGGAATGGACCGAGTCTATGCTTCGATTCCGGGTGGGCCGGTAAGTGTGGATGCCTGGATGGATTCGTTGAAAAAGGGTAGAACGTTTGCGACGAACGGACCGCTGATTGAATTCACAGTTGGCGGACAAAAGGTTGGAGACGAGCTGAAATTTGACGGCGCACAAGAGAGAGTGCCGTTTACGGCGAAACTACGATCGATTGTGCCCGTCGATCACTTCGAAGTGGTTTGCAACGGGCGAGTGACGCAATCGCTGAGGCTAGAAGGGGTTCGTGATTCCGCGGACGTCGCAGGGACGCTCCCACTGAGGGAGAGCGGATGGTGCTTACTGCGAGCATCGAGCGACAATGCGGAATATCCAGTGCTGGACAATTACGTATATGCGACAACGAGTCCCGTTTACGTAACGATTGGAGGCAAGCCGGAGCGTTCGCCACAGGACGCAAAGTATTTTGCAGCCTGGATCGAGCGAACAATCGAAACTACTGCGAAATATCCCGACTGGAATTCACTCGCCGAAAAACAGTATGTGCTGAAGCGGCTTACGGAAGCGAAAGCGGTCTACGAAAAGCTGCAATAACGCCACCAACGGTAGCAACACCCTGTGAAAAAAGAACGCCGCGGCTAAGAATAGCCACGGCGTCCGCAGAAGCAAAACAATTACGTATAACTACTCGACGATGTGAATGGCTTCCTCGATGTGGTGGTGCGCCTTGTCGATGTGCTCAAGAGCGCGCTGCTGGAGGCCCTGGGCGAAAGCGTTGTCTTCTTCCTGGGCAACATCGTTGTGGGCCTTGTTGACGAGTTCGAGGGCCCGGTGGAGACGGCCGCGCCAGTCGAGACCTGCGTCAACCGGAGGATGATCATTGATATCCTTGCCGTCGTCGATGGAAGCCTTCTTAATTTCGTTGATGGCGTCATCGATTTCGTGAATGGCTTTTTTCTCCTGGTCGCGCAATTCGCCGCCATCAGGACGTTGCAGATGGGCGCGTGCGTGACGGAGATCCGTCAAAGCATGGAGATATGCGGGATGCTCTCTCGGCGGCTGCGGCTTTGCAGAGATGAACGCAGGGACGAAGAGCAATAGCGCAAAAACAGCGAACATCAGCTTGTTGAGGCTTTTCATCGTACGTGTGGCTCCTATTCGAATGAGATTAATCCATGAAAGACCCATTTGGCTGAGGTAATCAGACCAAACTTAATGCTACTGATAGCTTGCGAGCTCACGGCCGGTGGCCGTGTTTCAATCACCGTACCGTGCGCCTGCGTGGCTGACAACATCGTCATCGCAGAATGACGCCTGCCGGTTAACTGGCGCAGGGAACAGGGCGAACAAATCTCGAAGAGCAGCGGTTGCGAAGGGAGCAGTTCGCATTACAATCGGCTGACATGCAGAACCGCTCAAAAACCCTTGTCTTCGTTTCACTGCTGCTATTCGTTTTACCGACTGGGGTACTTAGGTAAGCAAACACCAGCAGCAATGAAGAGTTGCGGGGTGCGTTGCGACTCGTTGAAGCCCGCACATGTAGATGAACGGGTGCTTTGGTGGGCCCGCCAGGACTTGAACCTGGGACCAACGGGAGTTTCAAGAAAAGCTATGTTGCTGATTCTTCTAGCCTCTTGCTGCGTCATGGATCACGATTTTGAGGCTATTTTGGGGGTTTTGTTCTCAAATTGTTCTCGATTTTTGAGGTGACCCCCTAAAGTGTCACAAGAACTTTGGACACAGTGTCCGACTTTATTTCAACGTCTTTGCATCTCCTAGTAAGGGTTAGGGTTTGGGGAAGAGGACGGCGTTTGAGTCCCTTTCCCCAGATCGCCCTGCAGAAGCCCGCTCCTCGTTCCCATCGTTCACAATAAATTGCACGGTTGCACCACCCTTTCGCGTCGATAAAAGAGTTCCTCGTTGAGCTTTTCTCGTTCGCGTAGCACTGTGAATTCGATTTCCACGTCGCGTTCCGATTTGCCCGAGAGCCGGATGAGCCTGCACGCCAAGCCGAGAAATCGCACTGACTTGCCTATATCCGCATCCAGAATGTCGCCGTGCTCAGCCGGA
>DATEQG010000012.1:0-108755 GCA_035272765.1 Candidatus Acidiferrum sp. | reverse complement strand
AGCGGATGCTAGCTTGCGCGTCCAACTGAAAGTGCGCATAGAGATAGGTGTCAGCATCCGGACCGTGAAGGCCGCCGGGAGTGGGAGTCGAGCCATCAGTGCCGTCTTGATATTGATAGGCGTAGATGCTGGCACCGTTGTAGGTCATGCCAACTCTAAGGGACAGACGTCCGTGGTCATACGTTGGGCTAATGTTAAAGGTGTTCGGCGCTTGTCGCAGGAGCCTGGGACTATCCGAGCGCCCCGGCAAACCGCTCGCTTGAGAGTTTGTGTAGCTGTAGTTGGCGGAAAGGCCTAAACCGCTCAGGGCTCCTGGGAGCGACGTGAAATTCTGGAGGTAAGCACATTCAAAGCCGGCCAGCCACCCGCTTCCTGCATTGACCGGTTGCGAAACAATCCAGGTTCCAACCGGGTACAAGGAATTGGCTGGGTCCGGAGTGTAGTTCTCTTTTTGGAAGGATTGCGTAACGATCGGTTCATACAACTGTTTGTAGAAGAAGCCTCCCTGAATCATGCCGAAAGGCTTCAGATAATGTTCCATCAAGACATCGTAATTGTTGGCCGTTTCCGCTTTGAGAGCCGGATTACCTAGACTGGCCAGAAGCGGCGTCTGGTTGAGAGTTACGCTGAGCGCCTGAGCGATGTCCTGAGGGTCAGGGCGGGAAAGCGCGCGGCTATAAACGACTCGGAGATCGGTGTCGTGACCGAGATCAAAGCGGACAGAAGCGCTCGGGAGAACCTTGAGATACGACCCATTCATTAAGGTGTTCCCGAGGAAGTTGTTGTTGCTGTCAAAGGCGGGCGTTGCTGTATCAAGGTTGGTCCCCTCGAGGCGAACGCCAGCCACAAAGCGCACTCTGTTGAAATCGATGGTGTCCATCACGAACCCGGCAGAGACCTTTTCCACGTAATCAAAATTGCCGACATTCACGCCTGTGGTTCCGGCGACGAGCGAGAAAGCTGACGGATTCGCGTTCAAATAGTTGATAACCTTGCCCCAATTGGTCGTCGGCCCAACTTTGTAGTCGCCCGAGTAGTAGTCATTATTCTGGAAGGCGCCGAGAAACTGAGTCATGGGGATCGATCCGTTGGGTGTGTACTCCGGAGTATAGGAATCATCGAACTTGTGGGCATTGCGGAATTTCCCGCCAATTTCAATCGTGGAGAGATGCGAACCGACGTGGTAGCGCTTCGCGTAGGCCGCCGTAAACTGCAGGTTCAGCTGCGGCGATTTACCGAATGAGGTAGTTATGTCCGCAAGATCATAATTCGCCGGCGAATAGGCTTCCGTGAAGCAGCTGGGCGTCCATTGCGGCAGGTAGACGTGAGTGGTAAGCGATGGGCTGAACTGACAAGTGCTTCCGTTTGGATAGAGATTGTTGTACGTCGCGTTGGTTGCGAAATCCGCGCCTTCGTTGCCACCGGACTTGAGTTGCTCGGAACGAGAGACGGAGGCATCCCAAGAAAACCAACTGGTCGCGAAAACGTGTTTGCCTCCAACGACCAGGCTGCCGATGTTGAACACAGGTACGCGATTGGATTCGCTGAAAGCTGGCACGCCCGCACCGCAGGTTTCCAGTGCTTGAGGGTTAGTCGGGTCACCAGGAGTCGGCAACGTGCAGCCGTTGGAGCCGAGCAGAGCAATTCCATTTGGATATTGGCCGGGATTGAGCGAATTGAAGAGAGGCGTGTTGTCCGTGAGTGTATAGACCCATTTATCGCCGTAGTCGCGAAAGCTGGAGTAAATTCCGCGAACGTAGATGTCCGAACCGTCTCCTAGCTTGTAGTCAGAACTTCCTGTCAGCCCCCAACGACCGCGCTTGTAGAGGTATTGGCGCATATCCTGAGTATCGAAATAACGCGTTGTAGAGCCAGTGGGAAATGTTGCGACGTCCGGAACGGGCTCAATATCATCTATGCCGCGGCCATTAAAATCATAGGAGCCCCCAATCAGGGCTCCCCAGCGCTTGTCCTGGCCGAAGCGCTCACCGACCGTTCCGGAGGTTTGCCAAATGTGGCGGCCGCCGTCGATCGGAGTCGTGCCGCCGCCTCCGCTGAACGAAAGCGTGGGGCGCTCCCCCGCAGTCTTGGTGACGATATTCACGGAACCTCCGATGCCATCGCCATCCATATTCGCTTGCAGAGTCTTGCTGACTTCGACGGATTCCACGAGGTCGGCGGGCATGGCGTCGAACTTGATTTCACGCACACCAGGCTCCGGCGAAGGAATATTGACGCCGTCAATCGTGGCATTCGTGAGGCGCGGCTCGAGACTGCGGATCTGAATGTACTTGCCCTCGCCTTCGTCGCGCTCAAGCGTAACGCTGGGCAGGCGGCCCACCGCGTCGGCTATATTGGCGTTGGGCAGCGACGTCATGACTTCATTCGTCATCACTTGAAGAATGTTGTCGGCGGTGCGTTCTCGATTGATGGCTTCGGCCTCCCCGGAGACAGCTTGGGCAGTCACAAGAATCTGCTCGTTTTGGGAGGACACTTGCATCGTCACGTCGAGAGAGGTGGTCTGCCCCGCCGTGATGCTGACGGCTTTCGTAAAAAGCGAGAAGCCAACGTAGGTAACAGTGATCGTGTAGCTGCCAGGTGCAATTGTGTTGATGAGATACGAGCCTTGTTGGTTGGACACTGCAATCCGGTCTGTGGGTTGCAATTTGATCTCGGCGCCCTGCAAAAGGCCACCTGACGAATCGGTGATGTGGCCCGCTATGGAACCCGTTTCGTTCTGCGCAATGGCATCGGTCGCAGGGAAAGCCATGCCAATCAAAATCAACACAAAAATACCAATCCTGTTTCTGGTAAGTCTGGACTTCATGGATGGACCCCTCATTTCTATTCTCAACAAGAACCCTGACCTGGGGCGATTCCCGGGGCGTCGCTCGGACGCCTGAGTTCTTTAAAGATTTCCTCTATTTAACGGGGGGGATGGTAATCTTCCATGACGCAACTTGAAACGTTAGTTAAATTGACGCTGAAGTTTTTTCAGATAAGCCGAACGGATCGCTAAAACCGCAAGTGGCGAGAGTTCTAAACCGCACTGGCCGGGAGTTTAATTTGAAAGACGGATCCGGCGCCGACCTTGCTTTCCGCAGCGATTGTGCCGCCATGCATCTCCGCGATCCAACGCGCAATAGCAAGCCCCAGCCCCGCACCCCCCGTGTTTTTGGAGCGAACGCGATCGACGCGGTAAAATCTGTCAAAAATATTGTTTAGTTCCGTTTCGGGAATACCTACACCTGAATCCCGAACCGTAATCTGTGCATGAGCTCCCGATTGAGACAAAGCGATTTCGCAGTGCCCCCCGCTTGAGCTGTACTTCACCGCGTTATCCAATAGGATCAGCAGCAACCGGTCGATTGCGATAGCGTCGGCTTTGACCCAAACGGGCTCCTTCGGAGTCGTCGCGGTGATATCCAGAGCTTTCTCCAAGCCCAGCAAGGCCGCGCGCTCCCGGGCTTTTTGTACGTGGGCGGCGAGGTCCAGAGGGCGCATCTCCATCCCGGCTGCACCCGCGTCCGCTCGCGCAAGGGTCAACAAGTTTTCAAGCAATTCGGACGTGTCCACGGAAGTTTCGAGGATTGTGGATAAGGCCCGCCGATACTCTTCTTGGGCCCGGGGCTTCCGCAGAGTAATTTCAGCAGTGGCGCGAATCACCGCCACTGGTGTCCGCAAATCGTGCGAAGCATCGGCCGTGAATTGCGTGATACTTTTGAAGGACGCCTCGATTCGTGCGAGCATCGCATTGAGAGTTTCCGTCAGGCGCCGGAGTTCGTCGCGAGCCTTCGGCACGTCCAACCGGCTGGACAGGTTCTGCGCACCAATCCGGCCAGCTGTCTCAATGATCCGGTTGACGGGTGCGAGAGCCCTCCCGCTTAGCCAGTAACCCAGAAGCGAGGCCAGCAACACCAGCAGCGGCAGAATTTCCGTTTCGATGAGTCGGAAGTGATCGAGCGCCTGATCAAAAGGCTCCGTCGGCACCGCGGCATGTATTTCGTAGGATTCGCCACCAACTCTGACCCGTTGGAGCGCGATGCGATACTGGGAAGAATCTAGATTCGTTGTTACAAATGAAACGAGACCAGCGCTGGCTGGCGGGAAAGGCGTACGAATTTGCACGAACTGCGGAGACCGGTAAATCCAATTTCCGCTTTCGCCGGCCACCTCGAAGAGCGCGCCATTCGCCCAAAGCCCCGCAAGCTCGCTTAGCTCCTTACGGACTTTCGTTTCTCCCCGGAGAGAGTTACTGTCCAGAAGACGTTGAATGGTTTCCAGATTGGTCCGCGAAGCATTGTCGGCAGTAGTTTCGATACTTCGGCGGAATCCGACATCGCTCACCCAAAAGAAGGCCGCGAACGATAAAGCCAGTACCACGAAGTACAGCACCGTGAGACGCGCTCGAATCGGCAAATTCATGAAGCCGAATGGCCTCCGACCGAGTAGCCGAACCCACGGTGAGTCTGAATCAATTTCTTGGAGGCGCCGTCATCCATCTTTTTTCTTAGAAGGCGGACGAAAGCCTCGACAGTATTTTCTGCCACGTCACGGCGATTGCCCCAGACCGCGTCCAATATCGCGCATCGCGACAACACGCGGCCCGGATTTCTTAACAGCAGTTCGAGCAACCGGAACTCCGTGACCGACAGATAAATCTCCCGTCCACCGCGGAAGGCACGATAGGAATTTACGTCGAGAACGAGATCCTCGAATTCCAGAACGTTCTTGGGCTTTGCGGCTGTGCGTCGTTCCAGCGCGCGGATCCGCGCGAGCAATTCCACAAACGAAAATGGTTTCGTAAGATAGTCGTCGGCTCCAGCATCGAGACCTATGACGATATCGGGCAACGCGTCGCGCGCCGTGAGCATTAGCACGGGAACGGAATTACGGCGAAGCCGCAACTGGCGCGCCACTTCCAATCCGTTCATGCCGGGTAGCATTACATCGAGAAGAATCAGGTCAAAAGCAGTATCGCCGGCCAGTCGAAGAGCCGCCCGCCCGTCCGTGGCCCGGTCAACCTCATAGGACTCTTCCCGAAGTCCACGGATCAAGACTTCGGCCATAACCTTATCGTCTTCCACGACCAGGATGTTCATGCGAAGCTCTCGCCGGGAGTCTAAGCTCCATTCCATGAATATTCGGTGAATCCCGTGTTACGACATGATTTCCGGCTCGCACGGCCTTCTGGCTCCGAGAAGCGCGAACAAATCGGATCCACGAGCGATATTTCGACAACGTGCCCTTGAAACTCAGTCCGGTAGTACGACCTCAGCGGTCGAGACCAATCCCTTAGCCAGTGATTCAACCACTGGCAAAAGGACCAACCGGGTGTACAATGCCGCCCGTTGGGGTCCCTGGGCCGCCATCGAGTCTCGGAAGGCAGCCGCGAGCCTCCCCAATCAAAAGATGCAAACGGAGCCACATACGAGGATGGCTTCGGCCGAATAATTCTACTCATCCCCCGGGGGGTTACGTATCGATTCCACAGCACCGGGCGAAGCAGACAGCTGCTCCACCCGGTCGTTCTATGAATGGACCCATTCGGAAATTTGGCGATTGAGGATTGCGAGCATGGCTCTGCCTTCGGACAAACATTTCACGGCACGCATTATCGAGCGGAAAGATTTGTCGGAAGACTTGTGGTTGATCCGCGTTGATCCTGGTGGCCCATTTCCCTTTAAGGCCGGACAGTACGCTACTCTCGGCGTGAATCACGAAGACAAGCGCATCGAGCGAGCCTACTCCATTGTCTCCTCCCCGTACGAAGAAGATCTCGAGTTTTTCATCGAACTCGTTCCGCAGGGCGCCCTTACGCCGCACCTCTACAAACTCAAGGTCGGCGACACCACGCTCTGCCGTAAAATTTCGAAGGGCCGCTTTACCCTCGATCTGAAAAGTGGCCGCACCAACCACCTTTTGCTCGCCACCGTTACCGGCATCGCACCCTTTGTAAGCTATGTCCGCACTTTGTACAAGGATTGGAAGGCCGGCGACAGCCCCATGCCCGGCGAACACAAATTCTTTTGCCTGCAGGGCGGAAGCCGCTCGTGGGAATTCGGTTATCGCGAAGAGCTCGAACGCATCGCCGCGGAAGTTCCCTGGTTTAAATATGTCGCCACGATCAGCCGTCCCTGGGAAGACGCAGCTTGGAAAGGCCAAACTGGCCGAGTCGATGACCTCGTTCGCATGTACGTCGATGAGTGGGGCTTGCGGCCCGAATCCACAACCGGATATCTTTGCGGCCACCCCAGCATGTGCGAAAACGGGCAAGGCATTCTGACGCGCGCGGGCTGGCAAAAGGGTTCCCTGTTCGAAGAAGTTTATTTCATCCCTGGCAAAGAGGTCGGAGCGGGATAAGCCAACTCTGATTCGAGCTCTAATTTGTTTGCGAGCCTCGCGGTTCGAATCCGTTGTAGAATGCCGCGCGGACGGGCCAGCTGGATTCGTGGGCGAGTTCAGAAGTAGCGGAGAGAGTACCGGAGGAAGTTTCATGATTGTCGGAGTGCCACGAGAAACCTTTCCTGGAGAACGCCGTGTGGCAATGGTCCCGGCGGTGATTCCGAGCCTCACGAAAGCGGGGCTGGAAGTTGTCGTCGAAGCCGGCGCGGGAAGAGAAGCCGGCTATCTGGACGCGGACTACGCGAGCAAGGGCGGTAAGATCCTCCCCACGCGCGCGGAGGTTTTCGCCGCCGCCGACATCGTCGTTCAAGTGCTCTGCTACGGTTCGAATGACCGCACGGGCAAAGCCGACGTTCCGCTCTATCGCCCCAACCAAGCGCTCATCGGATTCCTGCGTCCCCTCGGCTCGCTCGAAACCATCCAGGAAATCGCCTCGAAAGGCGTCAGCGCTTTTTCTATTGAATTAATGCCTCGCACTACGCGCGCGCAGAGCATGGACGCCCTTTCCTCCATGGCTACCATCAGCGGCTACAAAGCAGTCATCATTGCCGCGGACACTCTACCCAAGCTTTTTCCGATGCTCACCACTGCGGCGGGCACGATCACTCCCGCCCGCGTTTTTATCATTGGGTGCGGCGTTGCCGGATTGCAAGCCATCGCCACAGCTCGAAGGCTCGGAGCAGTGGTTTCGGCGTACGATTTGCGTCCCGCCGTGAAAGAGCAAGTCCAAAGCCTCGGCGGACGCTTCGTGGAGATCGCCGTTGAAGCGAAAGATGCGCAAGACGCTCGCGGGTACGCCACAGCGCAAGGCGAAGAGTTCTACAAGAAGCAACGCGAGCTTCTCGGAAAAGTAGTCGCGGAAAGCGACGTCGTCATCACTGCTGCGGTCATTCCAGGAAAAAAATCGCCTATTCTGGTAACCAAAGAAATGGTAGCAGGCATGGCCCCGGGATCGGTCATCGTCGATCTAGCCGCCGAACGTGGCGGAAACTGCGAGCTGACGCGCGCCGAGGAAGAGGTCGTTGAGAATGGAGTGACCATCATCGGCTCGATCAACCTGGCCAGCACAGTTCCCTATCACGCCAGCCAAATGTACGCCAAAAACGTGGCTACGTTTCTCCTGTACATGATCAAAGAAGGGAAGCTCCAAATTAATCCACAGGATGAAATCGTGCGCGAGACTTTGCTGACCCAGGGTGGAGAAATTGTGAGCGCCAGGCTGCGCGAAATTTACAAGCTGCCGGCGCTGGCTGCAAAATCTTAAGGAGGCATGGATGCCCGCGGATTTTATTTCGAGTCTGTTTGTGTTCATTCTATCTGCGTTTTTAGGTATCGAGCTCATTAAACGCGTTTCCCCGCTGCTGCACACTCCTCTGATGTCGCTGACCAACGCACTCGACGCCATCGTCGTCGTCGCGGCCATTATCATCGCCGGCCGCCACGAGACGCGCCTTGCGACCATCCTGGGACTGATTGCTGTCGCGGCTTCCTTTAGCAACATGGTCGGCGGCTTCGTCATTACCGACCGCATGCTCAGCATGTTCAAGACCGGCAAGGCGGCGAAAAAGCCATGAGCCCAGCCGACACGCAGCAACTCATCGATTTCACTTACATCGCGGCGGCCATCGGATTCATTCTCGCGATCAAGTGGCTGGGTTCACCGGTCACGGCCAAGCGTGGCGTTATTATCGGGGAACTCGCTTCGGCCATTGCCGTCATCGCCACGCTCTGCGACCCGCAGGTCAGCCAGCTCAAGTGGATCATCATCACGCTCATCGTTGGCGCCGCCGTCGGCGTCCCCCTCGGCATGGTGAAGATGACCGCGGTTCCTCAGCGGACCGCTCTGAGCCATGCCTTTGGCGCGCTTTCCGCTGCGCTCATCGGCATCGCCGAATATTACATCGCCGCTCCCGCCGTTCCCAGATTCCAGATGGCGGAAATCGGTCTCGAAGTGATCATCGGGTCGCTCACCTTCACCGGCAGCTTGATCGCCGCCGGCAAGTTGCAGGAGATCCTGCCGCAGCGCCCCATAACCTATAAAGGACAGAACTACGTCAGCTTGACGGTTCTTGCCGCCGCGCTCGGACTGGTCGTGGCCCTCGTCCTCCATCCCGAGATGACATTTCTCTTTCCGATCATGATCGGTGTCGCCCTGATATTCGGAATTATGCTTGTCACGCCCATCGGCGGCGCGGACATGCCCACCGTCATCTCCCTCTTGAACTCCTATGCCGGCTTCTCCGCTTCCCTTTTGGGCTTTGTACTCAACAACAAAGTTTTGATCGTTGCCGGCGCTCTCGATGGCGCTTCCGGCTTCATCCTCTCCGTCATCATGTGTAAGGCCATGAACCGTTCCTTCACAAACGTGTTGTTTGGAGCGTTTGGGCAGGTGCAGGCCTCCGCTGCAGGCGCCAAAGAAGAGCGCGCGGTCAAAAGCGCCAGCCCAGAAGACGCGGCCGCCATTCTCGGCGCCGCGAACACCGTTGTAATCGTTCCGGGATACGGCATGGCCGTCGCGCAAGCGCAGCACAAAGTCCGCGAGCTCTACGACATTCTCACCAAAAAAGGCATCGACGTAAAATTCGGCATTCACCCTGTCGCCGGACGCATGCCGGGCCACATGAACGTCCTGCTCGCTGAAGCCGACATCCCTTATGACCGCTTAAAGGAGATGGACGAGATCAACGGGGACCTCCCGCAAACCGATGTTGCGCTGGTCATCGGCGCAAATGACGTCACCAATCCCGCCGCCCGCACCGATCAAAGCAGCCCCATCTTCGGCATGCCCATCATCGACGTGGACAAAGCCCGCACGGTCATGGTCATTAAACGCAGCATGGCCGCAGGCTTCGCGGGAATCGACAATCCTTTGTATTATCTCGACAACACCATGATGCTCTTCGGCGACGCCAAGAAGTTCGTGAGCGACATCGTCCGCGATCTCAGCGGTGGCGGCGGCCACTAGTTGCCGTTCTCTAATTCCTCGGACTCGTAAATTTAGAGCGAATGGCTGTGCCGCGTCTATTCCATACCGGGCACTTTCGAAGGTCTGAAAAGGGAAAACCGTGCATTGTTGCGGCTGGAGATAGACGTCCGAACAGGCCACAACCTGGCGCAGCAGGAAATGCGGCCTCTTTTGGGCGCAGTTGCAGGCGCTCACAATTCCGCTGCTCTTGAATAGATTAGATCGTTCCTGGAGGGAACTTCCGAACTACCCGCTCTGCCGAAAACGCCAAAAACTATCGTCGCCCGTTAAAATCCACTAAATTCCATTGCTGCCGTTATTGCCAGCCGCCGCCTTCCAGACATAAAAATTCTTTTCGTCGGCAAGCGTTTCAATGTCCAGTCCCGCGGAAGTCGATGCGCGATGAACCGCCGAGCGCAGGTTTGCCAGTCCAATCCCGTTTACCTCGGCTAGCGGAATTTCGAGCGCCGAGCCGGACTTCACACTTTCCAACTCTCCTAGAATTCCTTCCACCAGATCGTGGTGCTTTCCCCGGCGCCCCTTCCTCAAACTGGAAAGATCGACCCGCCGGTACTTCATCGTGGGCAGCTTGTTTCCCGCCTGCTGTCTACTGGCCATGGAGCCTCCTCCATTTCGCGGCATACGCTACCACGTTGACGATTCTAGGTCAACTCTAGCTTTGTTGTACCTCCGTTCTTTCCTATGCGCTATCCATACGATACGTCTATGTTTGCATCCGTTAGTGCCGCGTCCGCTCAATCCTTACTACTATCTACGCTATCCATAGCTTCGATAAAGGAACTCAATATTGTCACCTTTCTTTAGTTGTCCTTATATGCTTTCTGCGTGCGGCGCGAACTCGTATGGGTGAAAACTCCCGACTTTCAAGGCTGGGCCTGCTCGCAATGCGCTTGGCGCTTTGACCCCTCCGATGCCATCGATGGAAACACGATTGACGAAATGAAGCTGCACTACGAGCGCGAGCGCGACCGGGCATTTGCTTCCCATTCGTGCCCAGAACACGCCAAACGCAAAATTCTAAAAGAACGATAAACTAGTCCGCTGGCGCGTGCTCGCGGCGAGCCCGCGTACTGGAAAGCGGGGATACACTCCGGAGGGCGGTTGGGACTACAATGTCCAGCGAATTCCTGTGGAGGGATTATGCGTGCCAATAGCGTGGAAGTTTCCTGGGATAGCGGGAAATCGGACTGGGTGGTTCGCATTGCGAGTGGTGAGGAAGTGATCCGCCGTCATTGCAAAGCGCCAAAAGATGCGGACGAAAAAACTCTCCGCGCAAAGGCCGAAGAGACGGTAAAGGACGAAGGATACGAAGCAGACGCCTCGGCAGTGAGCATTAAGCGGTAGCTGCCTGCAGCGCGGGCCCCGAGACGGCTAAGGCACTCCTGCCTCTGTGCTTCTTAATGCTTGCGACTCGACCTAAAGCCAAGTGTGTCCGCTCAACCGATACGCCAAGCCGCAGCCGGGACGGGTCCATTGGACTTATGTTTCTGGAGTGTTAAAATCTGAGACGAACGCACATGCCACCAAAAACACTCTACGAAAAAATCTGGGATTCGCACGTCGTACACGAGGAAGCAGGAAAGCCCGCGCTCATTTATATCGACCGGCACCTCATCCACGAAGGTACCTCGCCGCAAGCTTTCGCGGGCCTGAGCGCGGAGGGGCGCAAAGTGCGCCGCCCCGATCTGACCTTCGCGGTAATGGACCATTCCGTTCCGACCACCGAGAAAGACCGCGTCCTGCCTATCGTTGATGCCGACGCGCGGCTCCAGTTTGAAGCCCTCGAAAAAAATTGCCGCGAGACCGGCGTTCGACTTTTCGACATGAACAGCCGCAACCAGGGCATCGTGCACATCATTGGGCCGGAGCTGGGCGTGACGCAGCCGGGGCAGACGATTGTATGCGGCGACAGCCATACTTCGACGCACGGAGCTTTCGGCACGCTGGCTTTCGGCATCGGGACGAGCGAAGTGGAGCACGTGCTGGCCACTCAGTGTCTGGTGCAGTCGCGCAGCAAGACGCTGCACATTCTGGTCCACGGCAAGCGGCCGCGTGGCGTGACAGCGAAGGACATTATTCTGGCCATTATCGGAAAGATCGGGATCAGCGGCGGCACGGGCCACGTTGCGGAATATGGCGGCGAAGCCATCCGCGATTTGAGCATGGACGGCCGCATGACCGTCTGCAACATGACGATTGAAGGCGGAGCGCGCGCAGGAATGATCGCGCCCGATGACACGACATTCGCCTATATGGAAGGGCGCCCGTTTGTGCCGCAAGGCAAAGCATTCGAGGAAGCGGTCGCGCGATGGAAACCGCTCAAGAGCGACGACGGCGCAAAGTTTGACATGACCGTCGAGCTGCAGGCGAAGGATCTCGCGCCGCAAGTGACTTGGGGCACAAATCCAGGCATGGTGACAAGCGTTACGGGCCGCGTGCCAGAACCGGGCTCTTTCGATGATCCCAACGATCAGAAAGCCACCGAGAGCGCGCTGAAATACATGGGACTGAAAGCAGGTACGCCGATCGTGGATATTCCAGTGGACCGCGTATTCATCGGCTCCTGCACGAATTCGCGACTGGATGACCTTCGCGCAGCCGCACATCTGGTCGCCGGCAAACACGTGGCGCGCAGCATCAAACAAGCGCTGATTGTGCCCGGCTCGCGTGGCATCAAAGCGCAAGCCGAAAAAGAAGGCCTGGACAAAATTTTCCGCGAAGCCGGCTTCGAGTGGCGCGACGCAGGCTGCAGCATGTGCATCGGCATGAACGCCGATGTTCTCCCGCCCCACGAGCGCAGCGCCAGCACGTCAAACCGCAATTTTGAGGGCCGCCAGGGCAAGGACAGCCGCACACACCTCGTAAGTCCGGTCATGGCCGCCGCCGCCGCGATCGCTGGTCACTTTGTGGATGTACGATCTCTCGACGTGTCGTCCGTCGAATAGGCCTTATGAGCTTGACGGGGAGCAAGAAGAGATTTAGCTAATGGCCGTATCTGAAGAAAGACGACGCGTATTAGGACAGAATGTGTTGTTCTGGCTGATCATGGCCGCCCTGACTGTAGCGGTCGTTTACATAGTTAGGTCGGACCATTGGGGCTGGCAAAGAGAAGTTTATTTCTCTCTGAGGGTGTTAGTTTTGATTGTCGTTTACAACGGCATTGTTTGGGCAATCAGGGTGAGACGATCACGAGTTAAATAAAGCGCATCTACTGAGAACGCTAAGGACCGACGAATGGAACCGTTTAACACGCACACGGGCATGGTCATGCCGCTGGACAAAGTTAATGTGGACACCGACCAGATGGTGCCGAAGCAATTCTTGAAAGCGCTGACACGCAAAGGCTTTGGACGGATCCTGTTTTACGACTGGCGCTACTTACCGGGCGAAAAGCCAAATCCCGAATTCGTGCTGAATTTCCCGCGCTACGAAGGCTCCTCGATCTTGCTGGCACGCCACAACTTCGGCTGCGGATCGAGCCGCGAGCACGCGCCCTGGGGCGTGAAAGACTACGGCTTCCGCGTGATCATCGCGCCAAGCTACGCCGACATTTTCTACAACAATTGCTTCAAGAACGGCATTCTGCCTGCCTCGCTGAGCGAGGAGCAGGTCGAGGAACTCTTCCAGCGCACGGAAAAAGAAGAAGGCTATATGTTGACAGTGAACCTGCCGAATCAAACCATCGCCGATCGTCATGGCTTGATGTTCCGCTTCGATCTGGCGCCGTCACGCAAGGAAGTTCTGCTCAAAGGACTGGACGACATCGGCACGTCGCTCCAGCACGAGCCAGATATCACCGCCTACGAAAAAGCACACGGCGCCACAGCCACAATGTACGAAGCGGTCGACGTAAAGAACTACGCCAGCGGCCACTGACGGCGAGATGGCCGCGGACGCCGCGCAAGAAACCTAAGACGGGCACGACGTGTCGTGCTCCTACGCCGCGCTTCCTGCGTTGGCGGCATGTTCTCCCGTGGGCTCCGGCGATTCCGGGGCCGCTGGCGGGCCGAGCATCTCAGCGATCAAAATACCTGCCAGGACAAAGCCCGCGCCCAGCAAAGCCCGGCTGCCCAGCCTCTCTCGCAATAAAATGTAGGATGTAATCGAAGCAAAGACCGGCTCAAGCGTGAATAGAATCGCCGCGTGGCTCGAACTGGTATACTGCTGCGCCCAGAGCTGAACCGAGAAGGCCACCGCCGTTGCCAGCACTGCGCATATCGCAATGCCTATAAGCGACTTCCCCTGCCAGCCAAAACGCGCGGCCTGCCAGCCCGCCAATGAGGTGAGACCGGTGGCGACCCACGCCAGAGCGCCGCAGGCCGCAACCTGGAGCACGCTGAGCGCAGCAACCGAGTGCCGCCGAGTGTAATCCCCCACCAGAATGATATGCATGGCATAGAAGCCCGCGGCGACGAGCGTCAGCAAGTCGCCACGGTTGAGGTGGGAGAGTCCTTCGGCGGGAACCGTGAGGAAATAGAGACCGAAGACCGCGGCGGATACTCCGCCATACACCCAAAGAGTGAGCCGATGTCCCCAGAAGATCCCAAGAAGGACCGGAACCAGGACGACGCTGGAGCCGGTGACAAATCCCGACTTGGCGGGGGTGGTGTACTGCAATCCGGCGGTCTGAAAGGCGTAGCCTGCGAACATAAAGAGCCCGAGTGCCGCGCCGGCGAGCAATTCTTCCCTTTTCAGTGCGCGAAAAATTCGCGGACGGAAGGCCGCCATCAAGAGTGCCGCGAGCGTGAATCGAGCCGCGAGGAAAACAAAGACGGAAGAATAGTCGAGGGAGTTCTTGACGACGACAAACGTTGCGCCCCAGAGCAGGCTGCAGAAGGCCAGCGACAGATCGGCGCGCAAACGTTTGGTCATGAGCAGCGACGCCTCAGTGAGGCTGGCGGATCAGTTTAGTTCCAGTCGAGGTAGCTGACAATGAGCCTGAAACGCGGCCAGAAAAGCAAAACGGGGAAGGCCGCGATGGCCTTCCCCGTTTTGTACGGCGAGCTTACGAGAGCTCGCCCGAAGGGATTAGAATTGGAACCGCAAGCCGAACTGCATCGCGCGCGGGTTGTTGCCCTGTTGGGTGGTCTGACCGAAGTAATTGGCCCCGTAGAAGGGGTTGAGACCGCCGTCGTAGAACACTACGTGGTTGAAAACGTTGGTGACAGTGTATTCGAACTGAAGCTGGTAACGCTCGAGTAGGCGTATGTTCTTAACCACCCTCAGGTCGACGTTCCAATACGGCAGACCCACGATTGGCGAGCCGTTGCCGCCCGTGCCGGTATCGAGGCCAAGGATCGGGTCGCGAGTTGTCGCTAGGAGGGCTGCCGGGTTGGCGAAGATGTTGTAGCAACCCGCGCCGCAATTGGCGTGTAGTGAAGAACCATAGGGATGGGCACCGGTGAAGATGCACTGTTCGTTGCTAAAGAAGTTGGCACCGTCGGCCTCTCCAAAGGATTGCCCATCGCTCTGGGTATTGCAATAGACCGGCGAACCGCTGCCGGCGGCGAAGATGGGAGCCATCGACCAGCCACCTGCGATTCTCCCTAGGAAGCCCTGCTGGCTCTTGAACCAGGGATCGTCGATCAGAGCGTAGACGTTGTACACGAACTTGCGGTTGTAGTACTGAACGCCGTACATGTTGTTGAGGTTGTACGGATCGTTGGTCGTGTACTCGCTGCTGGCTTGTACCACAGCACCCGTACCCAAAGCCTTGCTGAAGGTGAAGTTTTGCGTGAGCGTGATGTGGTGCCAGTTATTCGCTTTTAGGGAGAAAAACGCGCCGTTATAGTTGCCATGGCCGACGCTGGCATTGACTGCAATGCCGGAAGTGATCTGCCCGTTAGCACCGCAAGAGATAGTTCCCCCGCCACAATCCAGCGGACCACCAACTATGGGCGTGTTAAGCATGCTGCGCGGGAAATTGAACCCGCCGTTGTCGAGATCGCTCCACAAACTCCAAACGCTTTGCGTGAGCAAGTTGCCGGTACCGACGCCTTCGTTATAAACGACGGCAGCCGTGCAACTCGTGAAGCCATTGCAGTAGCCCGTGCCCTTAAGTGCAGTCTCGAAGAAGGGCTGGGGTGTAAATGAATTGGCATACGCGATCTGGTTTGCTGTGCCTGTGGGAATCGCCGCACCGCAAGCAGCGAAGGAGGTCGCACAACCTAGCTGGGTTTCGACGGCGGCATAGGCTTTTTGGAATTGCTGCCCGCCGAGAGTCATCATGTACGGCACGGAGTTGATGTTGATGGGCTGAAATTCATGCTCAATCCTGCGCCCGATGTACCCAACTTCCAACACAATCTTGGGAGTTAGTTGACGCTGAATGGTCAGGTCGAAGGAATCCACAGAGTTTGGACGGAAGTTCGGGTCCAAAACATCACCCGTGGCCGCCGAAGTGTTGTTGACGCCGGTGATCGTCGGCTGGGGAAGCGTAGGAGTCGCAGCGGGAATGGGAGCGGTATTACCGTCAACTCCGATGCGGAAGCCGTTGGCGACAGTGGGGCTGGTGGAGCCGCACTGAGGACCTGCAGACACCGGAGCGATAGCGCCGGGCATGAAGTTATTGGAGCATTCCACTGCTTGGATAAGCCCTACGCCGAGCAGCGGGACAAGGACCAGGTCGACGCCATTCAGACGACCGTAGACTCGGCTGTACCCGCCGCGGACGACGGTCTTGTTGCCGCCAAAAATGTGGCCAAGGAGTCCATCGGTATAGCTGGGGTTCCAGGCCGCAGCCAGGCGGGGGCTGAAGGAGCCGTAGTACGGATTGTAAGGATATTTCTGGCCGGAGCCGGTGTTAGCGACCAAAGCGAATCCGAGTTCAGGATTAAAGACCTGGCCTTGAAGAGCCGCGGCTTCTCGTTGCTTGAGGTAAGACTCAACTTCGAGTTGCTGGCCCGCGGGATCTACGAGTTCGATCTGCTTGCCCTGGGCTTCCGTGGGTGGCATTTCAAGAGTCCAGCCCAAACCGTAGGTGAAGGTAAAGGAGGGTTTGATGTGCCATGAGTCGCTCCAATACACGTTGTAATACGGAATGGTGCTCTGGTCATACGCATGGGTGAGCGGAGGATTTATGGCTAGATCAGATCCAGTTCGTGTATAAGCGACTTGGGCCTGCGTAATAAGACCCAGGACTGAGGCACTGTCGCGTCCCCACTGGGTTGCGTTTACACCAGCTGGCAGTGTGCTAGAGAAGTCAACTCCATTTGTACCGGCCGCATTGCCCATCAGGTAGGTGGGTTGGTAATTGATGCCGCCACCATTGTCGGAGCGCTCGTGCCAATCCCAGTTGCGCTGATAGGCGCCGCCCCATGTGAACAGGTGACTGCCCTTCAACATGGTCCAATCATCGCGAAGGAAGTTGTCGTGGCCATCCCAGAAGCGAGTGCGGACGGACTGGGTATTGACGTTATATGGCCCCATGCAGGCGCAGCTTTCGCCGAACGGCTCAAGAGCTCCACTCAGTTCGGTGCTCTGCGGAACACCGCCTGGATCTGACCAGGACCAGTAGTTACGGAGGAAACTATAGTGGAGGTCGTTGGTGGTGTTCGAAGTCACGTTTATGGTGAGCCCAGCCACGAAATACCACGGCTGTTGAGGACGCACAGAGAGGGCAACAGGTGAGCCTGGCGTATCCCCAGAGAAGGCGCCGCCAATATCGACCTGGTTGCTAGTGCTCCGAACGAGCTTGTAGTAGCGGTAGCTGGTGTTCAAATGAAATTTGGAGCCGAAGTCATGGTCCATGCGAGCTACGCCAAAGTTCGAGGTATACGGGAGCGAGTAGTTGGCTTGGAAGGCCGCTTCGTTGAGTCCGTCGCAGTATTGACTGCCTGCGAAATTACCGCAGGGATTGCCAGTCGTTATGTTCGGCAATGGCACCTTGGCCCACAACGCCTGCATTGTGGGGTTTACGCCCAGTAGGCGGGGATCGCACAATGCAGTTCCGCTCGGGCCGCAATTGCTGCCAACTCCACCTGGCGTCGAGGCCGCTGTGCTGTTCAGGTTGAAAACCGTGTTTACAGGAGCGGGAGCACCCGTCCCGCCAGCCGCGCAGGCGGCATCGCACACGGGCAGGGTCAGAATGCCTGCGCGCATGTTGGCGGTGGGCACGATCCATTGGCCGGTTGCGGAGTCATTCCAGCGGAAGCCCTCGTAATTCGCGAAGAAAAAGGTCTTGCCGCCGAGAACGTCCTTGGAAATAATCGGTCCGCCGCCGGAAGCGCCGAAGCGGTTGTAGTGGAAGATTGGGTTCGGTTGGTCGTTGGCGTTGTTCTGCCACGTGTTTGCGTTCAGATTGTTATCAAAATAATATTCATAAGCCGTGCCGTGCCAGGTGCTGGTGCCGCGCTTGGTGACGACCTGAACCTCCGCGCCTGCGGAGCTGTTGAAGTCGGCGGTCTGGTTGGCAGTATTGACTTTGTATTCTTCGACGCTATCAATCGGGGTCGGCATCACACCGGTCGGGCTTCCCGTCTGCTGGTTCGAGACGATACCGCCGGTCGGATCACCGGCGAAGCTGGGCGTGTAAATCGACATGCTGCCGTCCATGTCGTTGGAGTTTTGGCCGCCATCGAGCATGAAGGTGCTCTGGTCAGTGACCGCGCCGGCCACGCTGCCATCAGGGGCCACGCCAGGCTGCAGAGTAACGAACGTCGCGGCATCGCGCTGAATCGTCGGCAACTGCTGCAAAGTCTCGCCGCCGATCGTGTTGCCCACTGTCGCGTTCAAAGTCTGCAGTTCCGCGCCGGTGGTGACCGTCACTTCCACAGTCTCTGCAACAGAACCAATTTCGAGCGTGATGTTCAGCGTCAGAGACGCGCCGACCTGCACTTCCTGGTCGACAAGTTTCGACACGCGAAAACCGGTCTTATTCACGGAGATGCTGTACTTGCCAGGCACAACGTTCGCGAAGAAATATCTCCCTGTATCGTTTGTCAAATCCGTTCGCACGATACCCGTCGAGCTATCAGTCAAGCTGACTTTCCCGCCGACCACCGCACCACCAGACGGGTCCGTAACCGTTCCGGCGACCGTGCCGGTGCTTGCGGACTGTGCAAACAAAGAGGATGGTGTCACAGCAAAGAAACAGAGCAACGCAGCTAGGAGCAGAGCCACTCGCTTACTTGACATTCAACTACCTCCTGGATGGGCTTTCGCAGCCCTATACATCTCGAGCAGGTAAACCAACCACTTCCAAAAATCCGAACTTTACTTTGATTTGGGCAACCACCACAAAAGAAACCGTATTCCAAAGACATTTGCAAGCCAGGTACCATTGCTTGACAAAAAGTTAAGCTGAGTGCTCTCTATAAATTATATAAAATTGAGATCACTCTTCCCTGCATCGATCTACGTCACGCCATATTTCGCTACAGGGTTTCATAGGAGCTAAGCAGCCACTAGGCGCGCGAAAAATATATTCGAGAAAAAAGCTCCGCGCCGGCAGCATTTGCAGCTACCACACTCCTATTCGGATTTACCTGGCAACAGCAACCCCACCACAGGGTTGTTGGGCGCTTATATATTGCCGCAGGAATACTTTGTCAACCGGAATGTGACGAATGACGGATATAAAATTTAGATACAGCTAATGAAAGAGGAGGAGGGCGGGTAGATGCGGAACTATACTTACCAGTACTAGACTGACCGGGCCTTGCAATTATTTGCAGCTCTGGAATTTTGCGGATGAGTCCTTGGCGCGAGCCGCGACCACTAATTCATGGAAGTTCCTTCTTGCGAATAGACCGTGCGGCCGCCCACCACCGTTAGAAGAACCGTGGTCTTCGTATACTGCTGTGGTGGAATTTTTGTGAGATCGTTTGAAAGAACGATGAAGTCCGCATATTCGCCGACTTTGAGTTCACCCTTCTTCCCTTCCTCGAACTGCGCGTAAGCAGAGCCTGAAGTGTAGGCGCGAATGCAGTCCTCGAGCGAAATCTTCTCCTGAGGCTCCCACCCGCCCGCGGGACCGCCTTCCGGCAGCTCGCGCGTCACGCAGGCATAGAGGCCTCGCATCGGGTTGATAGGCTCGACGTCGTAATCGGTGCCGAAGGCAAGGCGGGCTCCGCTCTTGAGCAGAGAAGCCCAGGCATATGCTCCTTTGGCGCGGTCGGGACCAATGCGCGAGCCGGCCCAGCGCATGTCGGTGGTTTCGTGTGAAGGCTGCATCGAAGCAATCACTTTAACCTGCGCGAAGCGGGGCAAATCTTCCGGAGCCAGGACTTGTGCATGTTCCACGCGGTCGCGGCGGTCGCGCGGGCCGTTGGCTTTAGCGACGGCTTCAAAAACGTCGAGAGCTACACGGTTGGCGCGGTCACCGATGGCGTGAAAATTAATCTGGAAGCCTGCTTTGTCCCGTTCGATAGCCATGACGCGAAGTTTGTCAGGATCATTCGTTAGGATCCCGCTCGTCGTGGGATCATCCGAATACGGCGCGAGCATGGCCGCGGTGCGCGAACCAAGCGCACCGTCCGTAAAGCCCTTGAGCGCCCCGGTCTTTAGCCACGGATCGCTCGTACCGCCTTGCGCGCGCATGTTCAGCAATTGATCCAACGGCTCGAGAAAGGGTAGCCACTCCGTGATTCGCAAGGTGAGCTTGCCTTCTTCTTTTAGTTGCACATACACGAGAAAATCCGACCAATCAGAAAAATCTTGCGCCGAGGTCACGCCGTTTTTGGCGGCATCGGCTAAGACCATCTGGATGCCGCGGCGGCGCTGGTCGGATTTCAGGTCGGGAATCCTGGCGGACACCAGACTCATCGCGGAGTCTTCCTCAAGCATTCCGGTGGCGGCGCCGTCGGCGTCGCGTTCGATCATGCCGCCGGACGGATTGGGAGTGTCCTGCTTAATCTCCCCGTGCTGTAATGCGAGTGTGTTGGCGACGGCCACATGACCAGAGACATGGACTAGAAAGACGGGGTTCTTGGGCGCGACGGCGTCGAGTTCTTGTTTGTTGGGGAATTTTTTGTCCGCCCAGAGCGTGTGATCCCAGCCGCTGCCCGTGATCCATTCGCCCTCTTTGTGTTGCGCAACAGCATCAGCTATGCGCTTCTGAAGCTCCTCGATGCTGGCGACGCCATTCAGACGCACGGAGAGCATGTCCGCGCCCGCGCTGCCGAGGTGCACGTGGGCATCGTTAAAGCCAGGCATGACGAACTTCCCTCGCAGCTGAATGGTTTCAACGCTTGGATCGTTTCCGCCGCATTCGAGTAGGACGTAATCGATCTTGCCAACGCAGCGAATCTTGCCGTCACGAATGGCCATGGCATCGGCCCACGGAAGCGCGGGATCATTGGTATAAATCCGGCCGTGGAGATAAACCACGATGTGCGACTCGCTCTGAGCTGCTTGTGCCCTTGCGCGCATCACAAATAATCCAGCGCAACAGCTGAAAAGCACAATTCCAGCCAGATAGACCACACTTGTTCGGCGAATCTTCATCTCGTTTTCTCCGGCGACACGTCTGCCGTTCCAAGCAGCGTGAGCAGGGCTCGTTTCAATCCCATTTCGCGGCCCGCTGGGTCATACCATTCCTGGAGCGAGTGCGCGCCACCGCCGCTGCCTCCGGCGCCAATCGAAATCGCGTCGATGCCCATGGAGAGTGGGATGTTTGCATCGGTGGAAGAACGCTCGATCCGTGATTCGTTTTCCACCATAGCATCCGCCGAGCGCAATGCAGCGAGAAGTGGCGACTCTGCCGCTAATTCGCCACCGGGGCGGCTTCCCAGGAGTTCGACCTTCCATTCGAGTTTGCCCTTCGAACGGTCTCGCGACGATTCCATTTCGTCGCGAACGCCGGCTGCCATGCATTCGCGCAACGCGGCTTCGAGCCGCGCCAGTTCGCCCTCGCTTTCCGAGCGCACGTCTACTTTGAGGCGCGCTTCGTAGGGAATGGAGTTTACGGAAGTGCCGCCGTCGATTTGTCCAAGATTAAATGTGGTGCGCGGCGACGCAGGAACTTTGGTGTTGATGAATCGCACGGAACCGCGAACCAGCGCATTGATCGGATTGGGCATGCCGAAGTCCGACCAACTGTGGCCGCCGGGGCCCGTGATGACCACCTCGAGGCGCCGCGAGGCAAGCGCGATCGTCGTCACATGATCGGTGCCCGCGCCATCGAGAACGATCACCGCTTTGAGCCGGCTGTGGTACGTATCGACAAGCGCGCGCATTCCGCGGAGATTGCCTTCGCCTTCTTCGCCGACGTTGGCAACGAACAGGATGGTGCGCACGGGTTTGATTTGCGATTCGTGAATCGCCCGGGCGATGGCTGCCAGTGCCGCCAGGCCCGTGCCATTGTCGGAGATTCCGGGCGCGAGTATGCGGCTGCCTTCGTGCCGGACTTTTACGTCCGTTCCCGCCGGGAAAACAGTATCGAGATGCGCGGAGAGCACCACGATTTCTTTTTCGTTCGTGCCGCGCAGCTCTCCGACTACGTTGCCGGTAGAATCGATCTGGACGTTCAGGCCGGCCGCCGATAGCAATGCCTTGAAGGCGGCGGCGCGCGGTCCCTCTTGAAAAGGCGGTGCGGGAATTTCCGTGAGACGCGCTTGCTGCTCATTAATCCAATTTAGATTCGGCGCGAACCACGCCAGCGCGGCGCGCACTTGCGCGTTTTCGCCAAGCTGGCCTGCGGAAGCGGAGCGCGTCGAGTGTCTGGCGAGAGAAGAGCGAACCGGCATAGCGAAGAGGATAACCCAAACAAGGACTCGTTTCACTGCCCTGCTCCGCGCTGTTGTGCTGTTCAATGCCGTGTGGCCTCGGAGCAGAGTGCGGAAATCTCCGCGTCGGTCAGTACCCGATCCGATTGTTTTGCCGCATCGAAGATGCGATTGACGAGGGCGTCCTCGGGTGGAATTTTGTGGCGCTCTAGCCAGAAGAGCACATTGGATTTGCCGCTCATAGGCCCGATTTCGATCACTTGTTCGAGGCCAAAGAGATGCGAGGGCACGCCGCTGTAGACGGAGTTGGCAAGCGACTCGTTTCCCTTGTGAAACGCTTTTATGATCGCCGCGGCGTGCACGCCCGTGGCTGTGCGGAAAGCGTCGCGGCCGATGACAGGATAGTTCGGCGGAATAACTGTGTGCGTGGCTTCGGCAACTTTTTCGCAGTACTCCCGGAGCCGCGAGAGGTCCTGGTGGATGACGCCCATCAGGCGTAAGTTCACCAGCATCAGCTCCATCGGTGTGTTGCCGACGCGTTCACCCAGAGAGTTTGCCGCGGCGTGGACCTGGTCGGCGCCGGCGGCAATCGCTGCGAGAGAGTTCGCAATGGCCAGGCCGCGATCATTGTGCCCGTGCCAGTCCACGCGAATTTTTTCGCCGCTGGGCTTCACCACCTCTTCGATGACGAATTTCACAAGATTGTATGCACCATTGGGAATGGCGTGGCCGACGGTGTCGCAGAGCACGATGGCGCGCGCGCCGCTGCGAATCGCCGTGGAATAAAGACGTTTAACGGTATCCGGATCGGTGCGAATCGTATCTTCCGTTACGTACATTGACGGAAGGCCGTGCTTGACCGCGAACTTCACCGCTTTTTCCGTAGTACGTTCGAGGTGATCGACGGTCCAATCTTCGACAAGTCGCCGGATGGGGCTCGATCCCAAAAAAGTGGCCGCTTCGATCGCCATCCCCACGCGCTGCGAAATCTCCGCGATGGGCCGAATGTCCGCCTCGATCGTTCGCGCGGCGCAATTGGGCTTGATCTTCATGCGCTTGATGGCGATTTCGCGAGCCAGCGCTTCGGTGTGCTCGACGGCACGAGCCCCGGCCCCTGGCAGGCCGATGTTGAGTGAGTCGATGCCCAGCGCTTCCATCAAATGCAGGATTTCGATTTTTTCTTCGATGCTCGGATCGTGGACGCTCGGATTTTGCAGACCGTCACGAAGCGTTTCGTCGTTGAGCAGAACTTGCGTGCCGGGAGCGATAAGCGGGGCAGCGGCCGCATTCCAGTCATAAATCCATTCGTTTTGCTGCATCAGACTCGCTCTCTTTCGCCGCTTGCTCTTCGAACTCTCCGCGCTCCTACAGGCGCGGAGACTAAAAACCGTGGTCGCGAAACATCGTTTTCAAAGCGCTACGGGCGTTTCGAAATTTTGCGGCGATTCCCCCGCCAAATTCAAATTTCAGAAACCCGTCGGCGGCCCGCTCCAAATCCGCTCCATAACGATACCACCACGGCTTTTCGTGCCCCGGCAAACGGTCCACATCGATGTATTTGGTTTGCACCATTTCGAGCAAGCCCGCCTTGCCGTGCGTGCGGCCCCACCCGCTGGCGCCGCAGCCACCGTGAGGTGCTTCCGCGATGCCGAAGTAACTGATCGCGTCATTAACCATCACTGCGCCGGCGCGCAGCCGCGCGGCGATAGCTTGGCCCCGTTTCGCGTCGCTCGTCCATACGCTTGCAGCAAGCGCGAACTCAGAATCATTCGCGAGTACGACGGCTTCCTCGGCGTTTTTGACGGATTGAACGGCGAGAATCGGGCCAAACGTTTCCTCTTGAAAAAGTTTCATCGTGGAATCTACGCCTGCGATGACGGTTGGCCCAAAGAAGTTAGGACCAAGCTCCGGGCGAGGCTTCCCGCCGTAGAGCACACGAGCACCTCGCGCAACCGCGTCGGCAACCAAATCGCTCATGCGCTGCACATGCTGCGGACGAATCAGGGGTCCGACGTCAGTCGCCGGATCGCATCCCGGACCGAGGCGCAGCTTTTTTGTTTTCTCGACGCACAGTGCGAGAAATTTTTCCTCGATGACCTCTTCCACAAAAAGCCGTTCGACGGAAAGGCACACTTGTCCGCAATTCGTGTAACTGCCCCAAACGGCGGCGCTCGCCGCAACATCAAGGTTCGCATCCGCCAGGACAAGCATCGCGTCCTTGCCGCCCAGTTCAAGCACGCTCGGAATCAATTTCTTTGCGCAGGCCTCCGCAACGCGCCGGCCCGTGGCCACACTCCCAGTGAACATGATTTTGTCGGGCCCGGCTTCGATCAGCGCCTGCCCGACTTCGCCACCGCCTTGAATGATAGTCACTAGACTCTTGGGGAACCCCGCATCCGCGAAGAGTCTCTCCATCAGCGCGCCGCAATGTGGAGTGAAATCGCTCGTCTTGCAAACAACCGCGTTACCCGCGGCCACGGCCGGTAGGATTTGGCTCAGCGGAATGGCCAGAGGGTAGTTCCACGAACTAATGATGCCGATAACCCCGAGGGCTTCGTAATCAATCCGCCCAGACTTGGCTTTCGCGGCGCTGCTATGGTGCGGCACGCGTTCGGACCGCAAAAGCCGCGCGCCATTTTTCGAGAAGTACTGCGCGGTGTCGAGCGCAACAAAAAGGTCCGCGAAAAGCGCTTCAACGCGCGGCTTGCCAGTCTCCGCCACAACCGCATCAGCCAGCGCATCGCGCGAAGCCATCACCCGGTCGCGCAACACGCGCAGTTGCGCGCAGCGCTTCTCGACGGGCACCGACCACCACGCAGCTTGCGCAGCACGCGCACGCAACATTATCTTAGGCAGCGCGCTAGGCAACGTCTTCTCGAACTGGGCAAGAATCTTGCCCGTAGCAGGGTCTATCGACGGAATCGTATCGACAGGGATGGCTGTGGCCGCCATAAGCAAATTCTAGCCGAAATTCATTCGAAAGAGTTCGCAACAAAAGACGAAGAAAAGAAAGCATTTCTTGAACGAAAGGATACAAAGATTTCTTACCAAATGCATTGCACCGCGTACTTGCGAAACAAACTATCGCGCGTGACCATTGCGGCGTTTTCTACTTGTGCTTGCGCAATCAGCACGCGGTCAAATGGATCCTTGTGACTTCCCGGAAGTGTTCCGGCCTTCACGGCGTGCTCAATCGAGATCGGCAGCTCGACAAAACCTTCCTGCTGGAGTCTTCCTTGAAAGTCCTTAACCAGCTCCGGCATCCGAAATTTCCCGGCTTGCTGTTTGATTGCGATTTCCCATGCTGAAGCGGCGGATACGAGTACGGTGCTCTCCGGATTCGCAATGGCCAAACGCGCTGCTGGAGACAATTTCGCTCCTCCCTCCAGCCACCAAATGAGAGCGTGCGTGTCCAGAAGAATCCGGGTCACTCAATGCCCCACTCGACCAACTCTTCTTTGGTCAGAGGATCAAACGCGTCTGGTGCATACCAGATTTTTCCTTTGAGGCTTCCCGGAACACGTTTCTTCCTCCGCGCCGGAAAAGGGATGATTTTCGCAACGGGTTCCTTGCCCCGCGCAATAACCACCTCTTCCCCGTTCTCCACTTTGCGAAGCAGTTTCGAGAGGTTCGTCTTGGCTTGGTGGACGGTATACATGGTTAGCTAAGTATATTAGCTAATGCCCGGAATCTCAAGCGCCTCTTCGTCCGCGGCCCGCACTAGCCACTACTGTCCGGCTTTCGGAGCAAACAACGACAAATTCTCAGCCTTCCAGCGCATGGCAGCTCTTATGCGATTCAGGCCGCTTGGGTGGTCGAAGAAAACCCATTCCTCGACGGGGCCGGGGCTCATCTTGCGATACTCGCCCAAATGGATCGCAGCTCGTGCGAAGCCATCCGGTTGGCGGCTGGCGTTCAGACCGTACATATCCGCTTCATACTCGTTCGTGCGAATGTGCGTGTTGAGAAACGGTGTGTACACGAATGCAAACACAGAACCGAGCAACAAAACCAGAGGCAGTACTGCCGTATCCCCAACGCCGCGAATCTGCCAGCGCTCACCCCAACGAGCCAAAGCGCCTTCCAGAGAATAGCGGAGGAGAGCAAAGAAAATAAAAAGAACGACCGAAAAATACAGCAGGTCCTTCGCGATGTGATGAAGGACGAAGTGGCCCATTTCGTGGCCCATGACGGATTGAATCTCTTCGGGCGAGCCGCGGCGCAGCAGATTGTCATTCAGCGTGATGCGCATGGTGCTGCCGAATCCGCTGACGTTCGCGCTCATTCGCGTGGTTTGGCGCGAAGCATCCATCTCATAGACTTTGTCAGCAGCAATGCCATTCGCGTGTGCGAGGCTGAGGATGGGTTTCGTAACGCGCGGGTCGTCAAGGATCGTGAATTTGTTAAAGATGGGAAAGACAAAAACGGGGCCGATCATGACCAGGAAAACCAAAAAGCACATGGAGACGATGGCTCCCCAGATCCACCAGGTGCGCGGAACGCGGCGAACGACACCGACGAGCACCATCATGGCGACGCCGCCGATGACCATATTCACCAGCAGCATTTCAAACTGCTCGCCCATCCAGGGACCAAACGTCTGTGTCGCGAGGCCATACTGGCGCTCCCGGAAATAACCCTCGTAAATCGCGAGAGGAGCGCCGAGGATCGTTGTAACGATGAGGAATTGTACCCAGTAGATCAGCGTCTGCAACGGTTTGAACCGCGTGATGCGCTCAGCGAGATTGCGCATCATCGCGGACCAGCGGAAATGCAATAGCACCAGATATAGGAGAGCACCGTAAAGAAAGTCCCAGAGGATCAACCAGTAGCCACCCTCAAAGTATTCGTCGGATTTAGCTCGCGCACTTACAGGTATTTCGGCGAGGTACGCGTCGGTCGCCGCCTCAACGCTGAATTGACTTGAAGGCTGCGCCGCTGGCGGAATCGGAATTTCATCCGGCATAGCCGTGGCGGGTTTTGCACCGGGGCCGGGCGATTGCTGCCCTTGCGAGCCGCTCGCGCCTGGGAACAATGCCAGCGCGAGACAAGCCAGAATCAGAATCCTGCGACGGTTCATGATTTTTCCTCAACAAAATGATTGCTTCGAGCGTGCGCAGTTCCCATACGGACAGGACGCCGAAAAAGTTTCTCAGTGAACAAAAATTCTGAGGGAACAATCACTAGACGGCCAATCACGCCGGATATTTCCACGAGGCCTACAGAGCTATCGCGGAGGAACGCTAGGGCTCGCCGACGCGCCACGCCTCGTCGTGCATCACTTGCACCATACACAACCCTTGCGGAGGCACCGTTGGCCCGGACTTGGAGCGGTCCCGCAGTTGATAGAGGCGCAGAATATCGTCGGGCACCAGCTTTCCCCGTCCAACATCCAAAAGCGTCCCAACCATCTTGCGCACCATAAAGCGCATGAACGAACGGCCGCGCACGGTGTAAACCAGCTCTTCGCCATCGTCGCTACGCGCGAGTTCGCTCGCGTAGATTTCGCGCACCGTCGACCGCTCTTTGTCGTCGTCCTCGGAACCCGTGGACGCCGCAAACGCAGCGAAATCATGCGGGCCCACATAGCGAGACGCCGCAACGCGCATGGCGTCTTCATCCAACGGAAAGGGGTAATGCAATACGTAGCGCCACACCGCAGGCGGAACGACTTTGCCGCGATACAAACGATAGCGATAAATTTTTCCAAGCGCCGACCAGCGCGCATGAAAATCCGGTCCCACTTCTTCGGCACCGACGATACGAATGGCCGGTGGCAGCAGCGCGTTCAATGCGCGCTGGAACTCGCCGGCGGACAAACCCGATTGCGTCCGGAAGCTAGCCACTTGCCCAAGCGCGTGCACTCCCGCGTCGGTGCGCCCCGCGCCATTCACCATTACATTTTCCTGTGTGAGCCGCTGCAGCACGTTGGAAATCTCGCCCTGAATCGTAGGCTTATCAGACGACTGAATCTGCCAGCCGTGAAAGTCAGTCCCGTCGTAAGCAATCGTGATCTTGAAGTGGCGCATGAAAAGAAAGGGTTTTACCTACAGCGATCGTTTTTCAGAAGAGTCATCCAGTTTGGCAAGTATCTGGGGTGGTTCACCGAGCCGAACGTGCGAAGCGGCTTCCTGGCTTTACGGCCGCCCCGCCTTCGCGGCACAACGGACAATCCTCGGGCTCGTACTTGGCTATGGGAAGGTCCAGCAACGCCTGGGTCTCGACACCCAGCTCAAGCGTGCCGCCACTTCGGTCAATTAATGCCCCGGCAGCAACCACACGCCCGCCCGCTTCTTCGACGACTTGGATGGTTTCCTGCGTCGAGCCGCCAGTCGTCCACACGTCTTCGATCACCAAAATGTGCTCGTCCGGCTGCAGAGAAAATCCGCGCCTAAGGGTCATCGTGCCGCTCGCGTCTCGCTCTGTGAAAATAGCCGGTACTCCCCTTCCCACGGACCCCTTCGGCTCCGGCAAAGCTCGCGCGACTTCCTGCCCGATAATCACGCCCCCCAGCGCTGGCGAAACCACGGCGTGGATCACAGCGTCGGAAAAAAGCGCGGCCAGTGCCTGCCCAAGCTTTTCGGCGAACCGCGGGTACTGCAGAACGAGCGCGCATTGCACGTAAGTCCCGCTATGCAAGCCGCTGGAAAGCTCAAAGTGGCCATGCCGGATAGCTCCGGCGGATTCAAACATACGCAGCAGTTCTTCTCGTAAGAGCATCGTTTTCGGCCAACCGCAAACTACCTCTAAACATCGATTCGTGAGCAGCCTAGCCGCGGTGCGCCGCGTTGTCAAGGAATGGAGCGCCTGTTAAACTACCGGTCAAGTTTTGGGACTGTGCCGGGACTTTCCGGTGGCTTTCTGGCCCAAAACTGTAATGGATTCCTCTGAATAGACCTATCTCTCAGCCGCTCTGCCGAAGTTTTCCATCCTTGCGGCAGAAACCTGCCAACGGAGTGTAACAACGCCTATTCGGAGCACGTTCCACACTGTCAGTGTGAATCGCATCGGTTTGAATCAAATACGTCCCTCAGGGACAGAATCTCGAGGAATAAAAATCGTCATGACGACTCTATGGGGGCGCGTCAAAAATCTCTTTTTGGTGACAAACAAAAGAGAGTCCGGTTTGGTCAAGCGCGGGACGCGGCAAACTATGCTCGCTGCTAGGTCTGTTCTTGCCACCTGGATGGCCGCGCTTCTCGTCGCGGGTCCGCTTTCGCCCGCTTTTGCGCAGAGCGCGGGGCAGAATCCACCATCGAACGCTGCCCCCACGCCCTCCGCTGCGCCCGCGTCGCAAGGCTCGCCCATCGCTCCGGTAAGCTCTTTGGGTCTTGGGAAGTACAATTACACGAACGGACCCCATGCCTTTCCTAGTCTCCTCAAGCCGTATCAACAGATTCAGATCGGTCAGCCGGTCCTAACCAATTCACCGCGACTCGATCAACTGATTCACGACGGCAAGCTCGAGCTAACCCTGCAGGACACGATCGAACTCGCCCTCGAAAACAGCATGGATATCGCCGTCCAACGCTATTATCCGTGGATATCGGACGCGTCGATTCTCAAAGCCAAAGCGGGCGGCTTGGGCTATTCAACACCGGGCAGTTCGCTTAGTTCATCGACGGCAAACCTTCCCAGCCCCTCTTACGACCCGACACTCACAAGCACAGTTGCCATCAGCTCTGCCTCAACGCCCGTCAACAATCCGTTCATCGCCGGCACCGGCGCTGCTGGCGTCCTGGATCTGATCACCCATACCACGGAGTTCAATACCCAGTACACGCAAAGCTTCGATACCGGTACAAACCTATTCGCGAGTTGGGACAACACACGAAGCAGTTCGAACTCCGCGGAAAACTTTTTTAACCCTGCCGTTCAATCGACTTTGTCGATCGGCTTCACCCAAGCGCTCTTGAACGGCTTCGGAATCGCCGTCAACACTCGCAACATCCGCATCGCAAAAAATAACCGCAAGATCGCGGACTGGGCTTTCGCGCAGCAAGCCATCACCACGATTACGGCCACCATCACAGCGTACTGGGAACTCGTCTACGCGCGGGCAAACGTCAAAGTCAACGAGCAGGCCGTCACCGTTTCTCAGAAGCTCTACAATGACAACAAGAAGCAGCTCGATGCAGGCACCATGGCCCCACTGGACGTAACCCGCGCCCAATCCGAACTGGCCACCGACCGCCAGAATCTCATCGTGGCGCAAACCGTCCAGCTACAAGACGAGCAGATCCTGAAAAATGCCATCACCAAGAATCCGCTGGCCCCCAATGTAGTCAACGTCGAGGTCATTACCGTCGATCAGCCGAAGCAGATTCCCGCGATCGAAAATCCCTCTTTTGAGGATTCCATCCAGGAAGCTTTCGCAAAGCGCCCGGAGCTTCAGGAGCAACTCTACAATTTGAAAAACGCAGGTATCGATATTCAGGCCACGCGCAACGCTCTGCTGCCCAGTCTCACGTTAGGCGCGCAATACACCTCCGTCGGATTGGCAGGTAATTCGCCGATTCCTGGCGCAACAACCTATACAAACAGCAACGTGCCCATCGTGGATGCGAACGGCATTCCCGTGACTGTGGACATCGGCGGAGTCCCAACTCCGATTTTTGAGCCTATTGTGAACACGGCGGTCGCCGGCACGAATCAGCAAGGGTTCACCAACGCGCAGAGCCAAATCTTCCACAATCGTTTTCCCGAGTATTCCGCACAGTTGACCTTGAACTTGCCCCTGCGTAATCGTTCCGCACAAGCAGACAGCGCTCGCGCCATCCTCACGCAGCGCCAGCAGGAGAGCGTACTGCAGCAATTGAAAAATGCCGCTCTTCTGGATGTTCGCAATACCTACATCGCGCTCACGCAAGACCGCGCGCAAGTGGATGCCGCCAGCGAAGCGCGCCAACTTCAGCAGGAGACGTTCGACGCCGAACAGAAGAAATATCGTCTGGGCGCGTCAACGGTCTACAACGTCATCTTGACGCAGCGCGACCTCATCACTGCGCAAGGCACCGAACTCCGAGCACTGGCCAATCTCGAGGAGGCTAAAGCCAACTACGAACGCGCGCTCGGACGCACTCTGGACGTGAATCACGTCAGCATCGCCGACGCCAAATTCGGTGAAATCGAGCGAGAGACGCTGATCCCCGGGACGCTTCACGGAAAGGTGATCGGTACGGAAGACCTCTTCCGGGACGGCGGCACGCGCTAACTTTACATCGAAGCCGTGTCGGGGGTTGTTCCGGCGCGGCTTCGTCCTTTCTTTTCTTTTTAGGCCGTTTGCTCCTCACTCCAATGATCACCTTACCCATCACGTCAATTCCGCATGTACTCACTGGTCAGCGAATTCTTTGCAGTGAGCAACTGCTTCGGCGTGCCTTCGAACATGACCTTGCCGCCTTTCGTGCCGCCTTCGGGGCCCATGTCGATGACCCAGTCTGCGTTTTTGATCACGCTTGTGCTGTGTTCGATCACAATAACCGTGTTGCCGGCATCCACGAGGCGGTTCATGATCTCCAGCAGGTGACTGATATCCGACATGTGTAAACCGGTTGTGGGCTCATCCAGCACATAGATGCTGCCTTCTTTGTGCAGTTCACTCGCCAGTTTGATGCGTTGGCATTCGCCGCCGGAGAGTGTGCTCAAAGGCTGACCCAGCGTCAGGTAATCGAGGCCCACGTCGCTCATGGCCTGCAGCTTGCTGGTGATCTTGTCGATCTGGAAGTATTCAAGCGCTTGCCTGACGGTCATTTCCAGAACGTCGTTGATCGATTTTCCGTTGAGCTTGTGTTCCAGCACTTCCTCTTTAAATCGTTTGCCCTCGCAGATTTCACAGGGAGACTTGACCTCGCCCATTGCAGGAATCTCCGTGTAGATCACGCCCAGTCCCTGGCAGTTCTCGCACGCGCCTTCCGAATTGAAGCTGAACAGGGAAGGGCTCACCCTGTTCGCGGCCGCGAAAGCTTTTCGCACTTCGTCCATGATGCCCGTGTAGGTGCCGGGATTGGAACGGCTCGAAATACCGACAGGGGATTGGTCGATCACAATACAGTCCGTGTGTTGACGTAGAAAGGTCTGATGAATCAGCGAGCTCTTTCCCGAACCCGCCACACCTGTGATCACCGTGAGTACGCCCTTGGGGATGTCGACGCTCACGTTCTGCAAGTTGTTGGCTTTTGCATTCTTGATCGGCAGCTTTCCACTTGGGGAACGAAAATCGCTTTTGATCGAGACCGACTGTTTCATATGTTTTCCGGTCAGCGTGTCCGCGCTCAACAGGTTCTTGAACGGACCTTCGTACATGATCTGGCCGCCCTGAGTTCCCGCATGTGGCCCCAAGTCCACGACATGGTCAGCCACTTTAATGACATCAGGATCATGCTCTACCACCAGCACGGTATTTCCTCGATCGCGCAGTTGTTGAAGCAGTTCGTTCAAGCGATGCACATCACGCGGGTGCAGACCTACGCTGGGCTCGTCGAACACGTACATCACGTCCACGAGGCTGCTGCTCAGGTGCTTAACGATTTTTACTCGCTGCGATTCGCCGCCGGAGAGCGTGTCTGTTTCACGATTTAACGTTAGATATTCGAGGCCGATATGCACGAGATACTGCAGGCGCTGAATCAGTGTTTTCAAAAGGGGCGCGGCTTTCGGTTCCTTGATCGTCTTGATCACGCCGATCAACTGACTCACTTCCATCGAGGCCAGCTCCGCGATGTTGTACCCGTCGATCTTGCACTTCAGCACTTCCTGGCTTAAGCGCGCGCCCTTGCACACCGTGCACGGCCCCATCGTGATCCAAGGCGTCACAAGCTTTTGTGTGCGTTCCGACATGGTCTTCACGTCGCGCGTGATGTACTTGGCGGTGAATCTGCTGATGATGCCTTCGCACGATATATTGATGGTCTTGCCGCCGACCTTTGTTTTTACTTTGTAGGGTTTGGCGTATAGGAGCAGTTCCATTTCCTTATCGCTGAACTTCGAAACTTTCTTATCCATGTCGAATAGTTTCGATTGGCCAAGGAAATTCCAGTACCAACTGCCGACGGCGTATTCGTGGAACAGGATCGCGCCTTCGTTCAGTGTTTTGGATTTATCGAGAAATAGATCCAGGTCCACGCCCACCTTGCGGCCGAGCCCATTGCAGTTCGGGCACATGCCCTTTGGGTCGTTGAACGAAAACACATTCACATGTCCCACGTGCGGTTTGCCGATCTGGGAATACAGCCGGCGCAGCACCGGGTAGATGTCGGTGATCGTGCCCACCGTCGAATGCGACCCGCCGCCGAGCCGTTTCTGGTCCACGACGATCGGCATGCTCAGATTCTCAATGGCATCGGCGTCCGGCTGGGAGTAGCGCGGCAGGAAAGTCCGGATGAACATGCTGAAATTCTCGTTCATCTGCCGTTGTGCTTCGGTGGCGACGGTATCGAAGACGATCGACGATTTGCCGGAACCCGACACGCCGGTGAAGATCGTGATCTTTCGTTTGGGGATACGCAGCGAGATGTTCTTGAGATTGTTCTCGCGCGCACCGCGAATCTCGATGTATTCCTGAGACATGGTCCCCTCTACGCTTTGTTATTTTGATTCCGACGGAGCAGGCTGCTTCTATCGTACTTGGCGCTGGAACTTTGTGAAAGACGCAACGTTCCGGTCGTCAGGGGCACCCCGCCATTCGCGGGTGTGATAATGTACGGCCATGAAGTTGACAGCCGTTTTTGAACCCGCTAAAGAGGGTGACTATACTTGTTTTGTGGAAGAGTTTCCCGCCGCGATTTCGCAAGGCGAAACCATCGAAGAAGCCAAAGCGAATCTTGCGGACGCGTTCAAGCTGGCGCTGCAATGCCAACGCGACCTTGCCGAATAAGGCCGACACCCAAGTAGAAAAGCGCCACCAGGGGCACCCGACGGACTAGACTAATGGTGGGGCTCAGCCGCCGAAGACAGTCGGCTGGAGCAATCTGTCCAGCAAGAAATCATAGTTGCCACAACCCGTGATGCACACCTCCCTGGATGTAGATCGCGAACGTACCCTTTCCTGGAACCTCCAGCGGGGGATGCGCAACCAAAGCGCCCTGCTTTGCTGCCGCACCTAACGCTGCTTCGATGTCGTCAACGAGCCAGTACGGTCGAACAACGGGCTGCTCCGTATCCCGCAAGGGACCGCGGACGCCAATGCTGCCCCCATCCGGCAGCGGAGCCGTCCGCGCCCCTCCAAGAAGCGGATCGGGGGATCCAAACTTGATGCCGTGCGCAGCCTCATAGGCAGCGCGCACAGCATCTACATCCGAAGCGACAATCTCTAGATAGTGAACCTTCATCCCAAACTCTCTCGTTTTTACGTTTTAACTCACTTTCAGGCCAACCTGGATAAAACCGGTCCCTGTCGGCCCAAGACGACAGTGCCGTGCCGAGGGCCGTTGTGAAACAGTGACGTGGCAACGCCCCAGCATACACTAGCGTGACGTGCGTCAGAAGCTGGGAGCAAGGCATGCGCCGACCGCAGAGTGCTGCACTCCGCCTCCTCAACATTGCCAAGAAGAAACCCGCAGCCCTCCTCGAATTTGTAGCTTGACCCTCACGAGACGCGCCTGGATCGAGGGGCTGCCACCCGCTATGATGCGGAACAAAACTGTAGGAGTCCCGTATTCGCTGGCATGAGCGTATCCCTTCTATGGTTGTATCTCCTTCTTCTTGCGATGTTTCCAGCGGCAAGCCCTAAGGGCCAGACCGCGCAACCTTCCGGTGAACCGTCGAGCACTGCAACCGCCAAGCCGAAAGACAAGCACTCTTTCGCGTCAACGGTAGATGCAGTAACGCCTAGCCTCCTGCGGGAATATGCGGTACCTGGGGCTACAGTCGCGCTGATTCAGAAAGGCAGAGTCGTCTGGATGCACGGCTATGGTTTTGCTAACGTTGCCAGTGGGACACGCGTCACGGCCGAAACAGTCTTCAACGTCGGCTCGATTTCGAAGTCACCCGCGGCGTGGGCGGTCATGCAGCTCGTGGACCAAGGCAAGGTGGATCTGGACCGCCCTGTTGATTCTTACCTCAAGCGATGGCACCTGCCTGCTTCTTCGTTCGACAACAGTCAAGTCACCGTGCGGCGGCTGCTCAGCCACACTTCCGGCATTTCGGATCATGATTTTCATGGGTGGGATCCAGAGAGCCCTCTTACACCGATTGAGGATTCGCTTTCCGGCAAAACCGGTACGGGAGAAGTGCGAGTCGTGGCTGCACCTGGCTCTGGTTTCCACTACTCCGGAGCGAACTACGCCATTCTGCAGCTCCTAATTGAAGAAGTCTCTGGCCAACGATTTCAGGACTACATGAGAGCGAACATCTTTGGGCCTCTTCAGATGTCGAACAGTCAGTATGGGCTGCCGCCGAAATTTCAGCAGGTGATGGCCACACCATACGATGGTCTCGGAAGCGCGGTCCCGATTCTGCGTTACAACGAGCTGTCCGCCGCCGGACTTACCACGACGCTGCGCGATCTGGCAAAATTCGCCGCGGCAGGAATGCGAGGTCCCGCAGGTGAGGCAGCGGGGCGGGGAGTGGTGAAGGAACAGAGTATTGCTCAGATGCAATCCCCTGCGCCGAATTCGCAATGGGCTGACCACGACCCGTTTGGACCCAAACCACAATACGGATTCGGTTACACGGTACGCCCAGCCCAGTTTGTTGGGAAGGTTGGAATCGGACACGGAGGATCGAATCGCGGATGGGAGAGCTTCTATCAGATTGTGCCGTCCACGGGTGACGGCATCGTGATTATGACCAACAGCTCCAATGGAGGTGCATTCATTGCGTCTTTGCTTTGTTCGTGGAGAAGGTGGGGCGCGGGAAACACTCAGGTTGAGTGTCCGAATATCGACATTCGCGCGGTTCTGTACGGGAGCTATCGTTCGAAGGGTGTGAAAGAGGCCATCGCGCGGTACCGCGAACTCCGTCAGAACGCGCCGGACAAGTATGATTTTGGCGTCTTGCAGCTAAACTCGATGGGCTATGAGCTGCTGCGCAAGGGCGACACGAAAGGCGCTGTGGAGATATTTCGCCTCAACGTGGAGCAGTTCCCTACGGATGCAAATGTGTACGACTCACTCGGCGAAGCGTATTTGAAGCAAGGCGACATGACGCTGGCCGTTGAAAACTACAAGAAGTCACTCGATCTCAATCCCCAAAATGAAAATGCCCGTGACGTCCTCAAAAAACTGGAAGTTTCCAGCCAGTGAGGCGGGTGGCAGCGCCTTTACTCTGGGTGGCCTACCGTTTGCGCTTTTGTTTCCTGCAATCGGCGGGGCACTCCGCTCTCGTCTTTCTCCTCACTACTCGCCGCCCGCTATTTTCTTTCGCGCAGAAGGGCAGCCATGACGCGGGGACTACGGCGGCCATGGAGAACGGCGAGGACAACGAGAGGTTTTTCATCCGGCGCTTAAGTGATGAGAAAATCTTTCACGGGATGAAAACGAAAGGGGCGAGAAGAGCGGAGAGATTTCTCTCTTCGCAAGCCGACACGTTTGCTAGCGCAAACGTGAAGGGAAAAGGCGTCGGCTTGCTCCGTTCGAAATGACGGGGTGGTGGGGTGCGCGCAGCCGCGGGATTGTCAGCAGCGAGATATTCCCAAATCTCGGTGAGATCCGCGAGCGCGGCCGGATGCAATACAAATCCGCTCATGCACGACGGCGGTCCTGGCTCATCTGGCGTAGACGCGCAAAGCCTTCTTCGCCATCGATAGGCGCAACTCGACCGCTCTTGATGTCATCGAAGCGGTCATCTAGCATACTGTGTATGTCGCTCAATTCCGCAAGGTAACCCGCCATAGCATCCTCGACGAGATCCTCCGGCGCGCGGCCCGTAGTCGCAGCAAGTTGCTGAAGGCGCAATTCCGTTTCCGGCTTGAGATGCACCACCATAGCCCTCAGTCTAGAGACGCGCGCTGGAACTGTCAAAGCGATAAATTCAATCTACCGGCGGGCCCGCCTATCGTTTCATCTCTTTTTAGTTTTACGTGCTTCCGCTCGGGTGCGGGCGGGCGCTTTCCTCTTCAATTTGATCTGATTGTAGTCAATGGCGGCGCGTATGAGATTTTTCAGGGCAGGCGCGTTGATCTTGTCGCCTTCGAAAAGATCGATGGCTCGCCATTTGTTGCCTCCGAGGCCGGCGTTGAAAAGCTTGTCAGGATCCGGGAGGCTCGCGCCGTTGGAAAAGGTGAGCTTCACTTTATCCTTGTGCGCGTTGCCGACCGCGATCATTCCATCGCGAGACCACACCGGGCTTCCCATCCATTTCCATTCCTCGATGATCTCCCGGTCGGCCTCAAGGATGGTTTTGCGGACGCTGGCAAACGTTTTGCCACGCCAGTCTCTGAGTGATTCAATCAGTAGGTCGATGCGTTCCGATGGATTCATTGGGTTTTATGCCTCTCATTCTTGCACGTGGCGTTCAGCGTGGGCTATATTCCAGTCCACGGAGTGCTCGCTATGTTGAACAGTTCTGCTCCCTTTTTTATCGTCGACGATTTGGGCGCGACGCTTGCATTCTATCAATCCAAGATGGGGTTCGACGTTCTTCATAAAGGTGGTGGTGACGGAGACGGCGACGACTTCTGGGCCATCCTGGTGCGCGACCGGGCCATGCTCTTCTTCAAGGCCATTACACCCGAGGTCCATCCACAGCCGAATTCTTCGCGTCACGAATGGGCGCGCTGGGACGCTTACATCGGCACGGATGATCCCGACTCGCTGCACGCAGAGTTCGTAGGCCGGGAGGTGCCCATGCATCGAGAACTGGCCGACACGGGCGATGGACTCAGAGCCTTCGAGATCACCGACAACAGCGGATACGTGCTGTGTTTCGGGCGCCCCATTGACAAGTAGCTCTAGCATCGTAACGCCATCACCTCAGTGCTCGGCGTAAACTGCAATCCTGCCACGTTATCCGCCGAATCGATGATCAGAGGCTCGCGTACGAACCTGTGCCGCGTACGGGCCGTTTTGAAAAAAGCCGTCGAACGACATGGCCTTTCCACATCCACAGCCCCGAAAGGAGCAGGACAGGAAGAATGACATACCGAACAGAGAAGGCGTAGTTTGGAGTGTCCGCAGGCGAATCATAAATGTAACCGAGAATCGGAATGCCAAAGATAATGTGAATCCATCGAAAAATCGAACGTTTCGTTGCTTCTTTCATGACTAATTTTTCCTCCATTTCTGAAATAACTACTTCGGGGTCTCGTTTCGGAAATTCAAGGCTTCTGAGCCGCCTGAGACGGCCAGTTGGGCGCCTCCATACCGAACTGCTTGGCATACTCGGCGACCAAACGGTGCCAGCCGCTGGATTTCATGGCGTCAGTGCCGGACAGACGGCCGATGGGAGCTCCGCTGAGAAGGCGATCCAGAACATCGAAAGCAATGTGCCAGCCTGCGGCACCCCAGGAGATGAAGCGGCGGTCGATGCTGGCCCAGAGCGTGAGGCGCGTGCCGGTGCCAACGGCTTCGAGTTCCCATCGCGTGTCGTTGTACTCGAGCACTCTGGGAGCTTCGGCGCGCGTTACGGTTGTTTCCAACGGCCGCCCCGTGCCCACCCAGGTGAGCTTCACCGTCCCCATCTTGTCCAGGTTCCCATCGGCGTCAAAGGGCGCCCACTCGTGCAGATGCGCGGGGTCGGTGAGCGCCCGCCAGACTTTTTCCGGCGGGTGGCGCAGGTCTCTGACGAGAATGAGCGTCCACTTCTCTCCGTGCTGTTTTTGCACCTGCGCCCCGCTGGCCGGACCTGGTGTGTACTGCTCAAGATTGGTCATCATCGTCTCCTTGTCCTACGCGCCGCTTCAGCTGGGGCTTTTTTTTGGAGTGCGGTAGCTTGCTACCGCTTTTCTTCCGCGCTAGCGTCCGTGATGGCGCCGAACTTTCGCCCTTACCACCCCGCTAGCTGCGTAACCTGAATCAAATTCCCGCACGTATCCTTAACCATCGCAATCGTCGCGTACTTCACATCCGTTGGCGGCATCGTGAATTCCGCGCCCGTCGCCTTGATGCGCTCGTACTCGCGCTTCACATCGTCGGTGAAGAAATTCGCCGCCGGCTGGTTCTGCTGAAAAATCGCCTGCTGATACGCCTTCGCTGCCGGATTATCATTCAACGCCAATTGCAGTTGCGTGCCATCCGGCTCTTCTGCCGAACCGACCGTCAGCCAACGATACGGCCCCTGGCTGAAGTCCGCCTTCTTCGCAAAGCCCAACACTTCGGTATAGAAGCGTAGCGCTTTGTCCTGGTCGTCCACGTACACGCTGGTCAGTTTGATTTTCATTTCATTTCTCCTTTGTTATTTCCGCGGTTTGTGCCGCGGCGATTTCTCTTTGCCTTCTTTTTCGCGGGTGTTGCCATCTTTGGTGTTGCCTCATCCATGAGGTCGAGGTGGCGTTCGAGAGCATCCACGTGGGCCGACCAGAACTGGCGGAACTGAGCCAGCCAGGCATCCACCTCCTGAAGCGGCCCTGGCTTCAGCCGGTAGAGACGGCGTTGTGCGTCCACGGTAGCCTCCACGAAACCGGCATCGCGCAGCACTCGCAGGTGCTTTGACACTGTCGGCTGCGTCATACGAAGTTGGCGCTCGATCTCTCCAACCGACTGTTCCGACGAGACCAGCAGGCCCAATATCGCGCGGCGGTTCGGCTCCGCAATGATTTCGAACGATTCCATGTCCTTTATATACTCCAATACGCATATACGTGTCAAGGTATATTTTAAAAAAAGAGAGGGCGACGGTTTCCGTCGGCGTGCGAGGTTTCCTCCGCTATGTTCTGATGGTCTTCGGGATCATCCCGGATTTAGCCTTCGGCTTCGTTGGAATCCCAGGAGTTGCGCCAATTCCTTGTCTTCGCTCCCCCTTGTCCATTATCCTCGATGTACCTGACGCGGTCGCGTTTCTGGTTCACGGCACAGGGTTTATTGCTCCGCGTGCCCCCAAATCCAGCCCGCAAATGAAACAAAATCCATGGTTCGAGCGTTTTACAGTGTTAGGTCAAAATACAAACGTCCCGCTGGGACAGAATCTCGAGGGGTAAAGATCACTATGAAGACACTGAGGGCGACCTTGAAGCGGTCCATCTTAGGGGCTAATGCCCGCAGGACAGCTTCGCAATGGGCCCGATCGCTGTTTGCTATCGTTTTGGCGGGGCTTCTCGCCGGGGGGCCACTTTCGCCGGTTTTCGCGCAGACTCCAGCTCAGAACCCGCCGTCGAACCCGGTCCCGACGGCGACAACTGCACCAGATAGTTCTTCGATCGCCCCGGTCTCTTCCTTGGGGCTGGCGACTCATAATTACACGCATGGTCCTAGCGCCTTTCCCAATATTCTCAAGCCGTACGAGCCGATCCATGTCGATCCGCCTATGCTCATCAATTCGCCGCGGCTCGATCAGCTCATCCACGACGGCAAGCTGGAGATCACTCTCCAGGACGCCGTCGAGCTTGCGCTGGAGAACAGCATGGACATCGCCGTGCAGCGCTACTACCCGTGGATGGCCGACGCTGGCATTCTCTTTGCTAACTCCGGAACCCCGGGCGGCTTCGGCACACCGGGAGCTACCATCTCCGCGTCCTCGGCAGCCATCAATCCGTTTGCCCTCACCATCACGACCTTTGATCCGATCATCCAAAGCAGCGCGGGAGTGGTCAGTATTTCTACGCCGGTGAATAACCCTTTTACGACAGGTACCGGGTCAACAGAATTCACCTCGATCCTTACCCACTCGGCGCAATATCAGAACTCCTATTCGCAAACGTTTGAGACGGGAACAAACTTCAGCGTCGCTTGGAACAATACGCGCAGCAGCTCCACCGCGGCGGCCAACTTGTTGAACCCCTACGTGCAGTCGACGTTCTCTGTTTCCATCACCCAGCCTCTCTTGAACGGCTTTGGGCTGTCCATGGGCACGCGCAACATCCGCATCGCAAAGAACAATCGCAAGGTCGCCGATTGGGCTTTCACGGCACAGGCTATCACCACCATTACGAACACTATCACCGACTACTGGGAGCTCGTCTACGCCCGGGAAAACGTCAGAGTGAATCAACAAGCCGTGACCGTTGCCGAAAAGCTCTACGAAGACAACAAAAAGCAGCTCGAAATCGGCAGCTTGGCCCCGCTCGACGTGACTCGATCAGAATCGGAATTGGCTACGGACACTCAGAACCTCATCTTCGCGCAGACCGTGCAGCTCCAGGATGAGCAAATCCTTAAAAACGCCATCTCCAAGGATCCGCTGGCCCCAAACATCATCAACGTGCAAATCATTCCCACGGATCTGCCCAAACAACCGGCGCCCATTGAAGCGGCTTCGTTCGAAGAGGCTCTCAAAGAGGCTTTTTCGAAGCGGCCGGAACTTCAGGAAGAAGCCTTGAACTTGCTGAATGCGGAAATCGATGTGAAAGCGAACCGCAATGCCCTTCTTCCGACACTTTCCATTGGTGGTTTCTACGAGTCCCAAGGCTTGGCGGGCAATTCCGCGATCCTCGGCCAATCCACGACCGTGGGCAACATCAACGCGCCCATTGTTGACGCAGCCGGTGCCCCGGTTCTCATCAATGGCGCCCCTATTTACGAGTCGGCCACCACAGCACCCGTCACCGGCACGAGCCAACAGGGATTCACTACCGCGCAAAGCCAGATCTTTCACAACACCTTCCCGGAATATGCCGGACAACTGACTTTGACCCTTCCCTTGCGCAACCGCGCCGCGCAAGCGGAATATGCGCACGCCATTCTGTCGCAGCGGCAATTGCAAACGACAGAGCGGCAATTGAGAAACGCCGCGATCCTGGATGTCCGCAACTCGTACATCGCGCTCACCCAATATCGTGCCCAGGTTGCAGCGGCCGTGAAGGCCCGCGAACTCCAGCAGCAAACCTTTGATGCCGAGCAGAAGAAATACCAGCTCGGCGCTTCCACCGTATACACCGTCATTCAGACACAGCGCGACCTTACCAACGCCCAGGGCCAGGAAATCCGCGCCCTTGCCAATCTCGAGGAAGCAAAGGCCGGCTATGAACGAGCGGTCGGCCGCACTCTCGAGGTGAACCACGTCACCGTCGCCGATGGCAAGTCCGGCGAAGTCGAGCGCGACACGCTAATCCCCGGCACTCTTCACGGAAAAGTTGTCGGCACAGACGAGCTCTTCAAGAGTTTGAGTGATGGAGGGAAACGGTAATTTCTCGAGCGAGGCCGGATGGGGACTGCAACCCCTCCGGCCTCGCTCTTTTTTTTTCTCTGCTGACTTCTGCGCCTCCCCTTCATCCAGTCCCCTTGCCCCGCTTTTCGCTTTCGCATAGCATGGAATTCAGCGTTCTTTTGTACTTAGCATCGAAGCGCGCACAGTTTGGAGCGCCGGACCATGAGCGATAAGGTCAAAGGAACCACCACAACCATCAGCACCGGCGACGCTCTCGCAGCCCCGCGCAAACCATCTGCCCAAGAGCGCGCTTGGGAAGAAAACACCCTCCGCCCTACCCTGGAGAAAAGTCCCGAGCGCCAGTCTGAATTCACGACCATTTCCGGATATCCGATCCGTCGTCTCTACACGCCCGCTGATCTCCCCGGCTGGGATCCCAACCGAGATTTAGGCTTCCCCGGCGAGCCTCCCTACACGCGCGGCATTCATTCCACGATGCACCGCGGGCGGCTCTGGACCATGCGGCAGTTCGCGGGCTTCGGCACCGCGGAAGACACCAATCAACGTTTCCGCTACCTGCTGGCGCAAGGCCAGACAGGTCTCTCGACTGCGTTTGATCTGCCCACTCTCATGGGTTACGACTCCGACCATCCGCTCTCCGAAGGCGAAGTGGGCAAATGCGGCGTGGCTATCAGTTCGCTCGCCGACATGGAAGTGCTCTTCGACAAAATTCCGCTGGCCAACGTCACGACTTCCATGACCATCAATTCGCCGGCAGCAGTCATCTGGGCGATGTACCTTGCCGTGGCGGAAAAGCAGGGCGCGGACTGGAAAAAACTTTCGGGTACGCTGCAAAACGACATCCTGAAGGAATACATCGCGCAAAAGGAATATATCTATCCGCCCGAACCCTCGATGCGCCTGGTGATCGATACGTTTGAGTTTGGTGTGAAGAACACACCCAAGTTCAACCCCATCTCGATCAGCGGCTACCACATCCGCGAAGCCGGCTCGACCGCGATTCAGGAATTGGCGTTCACGCTTCGCGACGGCATGGAATACGTCGAATATGGCATGCGCCGGGGGCTGGACGTCGACCAATTTGTCCCGCAGCTTTCCTTCTTTTTCAATGCGCACAACGATTTCTTCGAAGAGATCGCCAAGTACCGCGCCGCTCGCCGCATCTGGCACAAAGCCATGGTCGAGCGCTACGGCGCGAAGAACCCGCGCACCTGGGCGCTGCGCTTCCATACGCAAACGGCAGGCTGCTCGTTGACCGCACAGCAGCCTTACAACAACGTCGTGCGCACCGCGATCCAGGCGCTCGCGGCCGTTCTTGGCGGAACGCAATCACTGCACACGAATTCCCTCGATGAAGCGTGGGCGCTTCCCACAGAATTTGCCGCCACCATCGCCCTCCGTACCCAACAGATCATCGCTCATGAAACCGGAGTCACGAATACCGTCGACCCGCTTGGCGGTTCCTATTTTGTCGAAACTCTGACGAACGACGTCGAACGCGGCGCCTGGGACTACATCGAGAAGATTGACGCTATGGGCGGCATGGTCGCGGCCATCGAGCGCAGTTACCCGCAACGCGAAATCGCCGAAGCATCCTACAAATACCAAGTAGCCGTCGATAAAAAGGAAAAGATCATTGTCGGCGTGAACGATTATGTGGCGCCGGAAAAGCCGCTGGACATTCTGCAAATCGACGAAAGCGTCGCCCGCCGTCAAGCCGAACGCCTCTCGAAACTCCGCGCCGATCGCTCCCCAGCCGAGGTAGATCGCCGTCTGAATGCACTCCGCAAAGCCGCCGAAGGCAAAGACAATCTAATGCCCTTCCTCTTCGACGCCGTAAAAGCCTACGCCACAGTCGGCGAAATCTGCGACGCCCTCCGCGAAGTCTTCGGCACCTACGAAGAAGTCGCCATCACGTAGCTCTTCTCCGTGCCTTCTGTGTACTCTGTGTTAAAATAAACCTTAATGAATAATAACGAACTGACCCGCAGTATCATAGACGCCGCAATAGAAGTCCACAAACTCCTAGTTCCAGGCCGGCTGCAACTATTTGTTTCTTTTCTGCACTCTGCGGCCTCTGTGTCTCTGCGTTTAGTTTTCTTATGACCGATCTTCAAGTCACGCACACAATCATCGGCGCAGCGATCGCCGTCCACCGCGAACTGGGCCCAGGATTGCTTGAAGCCGTCTACGAGGAATGCCTCTGTCACGAACCAACAATCGGGAACATCCCCTTCGAGCGCCAAAAGCCGATCCCAGTGGTTTACAAAGGAGCGAAGCTCGATTGCGGGTACCGCGCAGATATCGTTGTCTTGCGCCGGGTGATTGTTGAAATTAAGGCTATAACCTCTGTCGCGCCAATCCATGACGCCGTGATGTTGACGTATCTCCGGCTGTCAGGATGTAAGATAGGCTTGCTAATTAATTTCCATTCAGCGGTCTTGAAGGACGGCGTCAAACGTTACGTTTGGAAGTACCTCGCAGCGGACGCAGAAAAAGATAACTAAACGCAGAGACACAGAGGACACAGAGAAGAATGGCCGAAAAGAAAATACGAGTGTTGATTGCCAAGCCGGGATTGGATGGCCACGACCGCGGCGCCAAGATCATTGCCCGCGCCTTGCGCGACGCCGGCATGGAAGTGATCTACACCGGCCTCCGCCAAACGCCCGAGATGATCGCCTCCGCCGCCGTCCAAGAAGACGTCGACGTCATCGGCCTCTCCATCCTTTCCGGCGCTCACAACACCATTTGCCCGCAGCTCATGAACCTGCTGCGCGAAAAGGGGATGCAGGATGTCATCGTCCTCGTCGGCGGAATCATTCCGGAAGCGGACATTCCCGCCATGAAACAATCGGGCATCGCGGAAATTTTCCTGCCAGGCACTTCCACGCAAGACATCGTCGCGTTCATCCACAAGCGAGTCGCCCGCTGACCACTGGCTCTTTTAGTCTGTCATTCCGAGCGTAGCGACTGAAGGTTTCGACCTTGTCGGAAGGAATCTGCCGCTCTCTCGATGGCTTCCTACGGCGCGCGATCAGCTCAATTACGTCATATTCTTTTCGAATTTGACGCGCGTGTAAAGCACCTGAAATCCCTGCTGCACGATATTGCGCTGCGAAATGCTCCCAGGCTGCGCGATGCTGACCGCCAAATCGCTGCCGGCCTGCGAGGCGCGCGCCAAACGTCTTTGCAACAGTGCGGTTTGCACCCCGCGCCTGCGTGCCACCGGCAGCGTGCTGGCGCCGAACAATCCCGCCACGCCATCGTGTAGCGCAAGCGTCCCGCCTCCAGCAATTTTCCCGTCCACACGCGCCAAATAGCATTCCGTCTTTGGCCCAAACGCGAACAGTTTCATGACCTCCAGCAATTCCTGCGACACCGGAAACTTCTCCGCGAAGCCCTGCGAAACGGTCAGCGTCCACACATCGATCTGGTCCTTCCCGATTTTTTCGATGGCCACGCCTTCAGGTGGGCTGGGGCAACTCTCCTCGGGACTCACCTGCCGCGCCATGACATTCGAAAATTCTGTGACGCGATAACCGCGCTGCGCGAAGTGCTCGATAAAGGAGGGATCGGCCAGCGGACACGTTTCCACGCGCACAGTTTCTTCGCGGCTGCGGTAAAACTCTTCGAGGCGATCAAACTCTTCCCCGCTCACCGGCCCATCGAGGCCCATCCCCACCGCCTGGGTAATCGGCGAGTCCTTTCCGCAATACACGGCAAAACCGCCAGCAACGCGCCGCACCGCCGCGCCGCTTGCCGGACGGAATCGGCCGAGAGCCTCTGCGCATTCGACGGCCGCCTGCGCTTCGGCGAGTTCTACTCTTCGAGCCAGCTCCAAATTCAGAAGTAACCCTCGCATGTTTTGGTTTTAGTTTTTCCCTTTGTCCCGGTTCTGGTATATGTCTCGTACTTGACGCATTGATATTTTAATACGTTTTTTATAGCTAGCTCCAGCTTCGGAATCCACTTTTCGCAACAGGAACTCTTGCTCGCGCTGCAGCTTCCGCCAGCTTTCCAGCCGGCCTGCGTCAAGAATACCCGAAGCGAGAGCGGCCTGCACTGCGCAGCCCGGCTCTTTCTTGTGTTGGCAATCGGAAAATCGGCACTGCGAAGCAAGTTCATCCACATCCGAGAATGTTTGCGTCAACCCTTCCGCCGCGTTCCACAACTGCAGTTCGCGCAAGCCGGGTGTGTCGATGATCATCGCCCCTCCGGGTAGCAGAAACAGTTCTCGCGAAGTAGTCGTGTGGCGCCCCCGGCTGTCGCTCTCGCGCACTGCGTAAGTAGGCTGCCGCTCTTCTTGCAGCAAGCGATTCACCAAAGTGGACTTCCCCACTCCGGAAGACCCCAGTAAAACCATCGTTTGCCCTTTTTTGAAGCTGGCCTCCAGCGCTGCGAATCCTTCTCCGGTCTTCGCGCTAACCAGGAAAATCGGCGCGCCCATCGCGACTCCCTCTATCTCCGCGAGGAGTTCGAGTGGATTTTCGCAGACGTCAGCCTTATTCAGCACAATCTCCGGACGAGCACCGGATTCCCAGCACTGCGCCAAATATCGTTCTATGCGCCGTACGTTGAAATCGCTGTCCAACGCCGCCACGATCAGGGCAACGTCAATATTCGACACGATCACTTGCTCGGTGATTTGCTTTCCAGCCACTTTGCGTGCAAACCGGCTGCGCCGCCGCAAAATGCTCTGAATCAGCGCGTTCTGCTGACCGGCGCGAATTTCCGCCGAAATCCAGTCGCCGACAGCCGGCCAATCTCCGCCGTCCTCGGACTCTTTGCGAAATTTGCCGGAAGGCTCTGCCCAGCACTCTTCAAAATCTCCAACCACGCGCCACAGTCCACGCTGCTGCGACACAACGCGCCCCGGGACACACCCGTCCTTCGCGCTCTCGCTCCAAAGGGCCTCAAAGTACGCATCCCAACCTAAATCCTGGATTAACACTTGAAATTCCTCCCGCTGCCCGCCAGCAGCAGTGCGCGTGTGCTCCGGCGAAATCGCGGCAGCACAACACGGCTGTGCGTTCGCCAGATCGGAGATCCTGAATGAGCGTCTAGACCGTTAAGCAAACGCAGTGACTTATTTGTGCGTGAAAAAAAGGAGCGGGGAGGTCTTTCGGCCAAATCGTTCGGCTAATTCGAGGACTCGCCTGAGACACACCCGCAAGTTCCAATTTCGACTGAGGTGTTCACAGGCGCCTCCAAAGAAAGATTCAATGCCTTTTCAGCACTGTCTCCACAAATTGTAGACATTGGGCTAAGAATCGTCAACACATGCGAGCAGCCGCACACTCGCGGAAATGGGCCGTGGACCGTATACTGTTCCCGTTGGCGTGCGACGGAGCTCTGGCGCGCCCGTGTGAATCCCTGCGCGAGGTCCGCGAGTGGCTGCATCCGCCCTGAAAACCATCGTGAAGACAAAGTCGCCCGACTTCGAAAAAAACCACCGCCGCATCATTGATCTCCTCACAAAAATCAAAAACGAAGAGGAACAGATTCGCCAGGGCGGAGGACCGAAAGCCATCGAATCGCAGCACAAAAAAGGCCGCCTCACAGCGCGGGAGCGTATCGCCAAGCTCATAGATCCCGGCTCGCAGCTCTTCGAGCTGGGCATTTTTGCCGCCTACGAAATGTACGAAGAATGGGGCGGCGCGCCCTCGGCCGGAACCATCACCGGGCTCGCGAAAGTTTGCGGTCGCACTTTCATGCTCATCGCCAATGACGCGACAGTGAAAGCCGGCGCTTTTTTCCCGATGACGGCAAAGAAAGTCATTCGCGCGCAGAATATCGCCATAGAAAATCATATCCCTACAATTTATCTCGTCGACTCCGCGGGAATCTTCCTGCCACTGCAGGAAGACGTATTCCCCGATACCGACGATTTCGGCCGCGTCTTTCGCAACAACGCGGTGATGAGCGCGATGGGCATCCCTCAACTCGCCGCCATCATGGGAATGTGCGTGGCCGGCGGAGCCTATCTCCCGCTGATGTGCGATCACATTCTGATGACGGAAGGCTCGGGATTATTTTTGGCCGGTCCTGCACTGGTGCAGGCTGCCATCGGGCAGGTCACTTCCGCCGAAGATCTCGGCGGCGCGAAAATGCACGCGCAGATCAGCGGCACGGTGGATTTTCGAGAGCCGGACGACGATGCGTGCATCACCAGAATTCGCGCGCTGGTCGATAAAATGGGCGCGCCGAATCCTTCGCCCTTCAGCCATGTCGCCGCACGCGAACCGCTCTATCCAGGCGATGAAATTTACGGCATATTTTCGAGCGATCCCGCCAAGCAATACGACATGCGCGAAATTATCGCGCGCATTGTGGACGCCAGCGAATTTGAAGAGTATCGCTCCGAATGCGGCGAAACGATCCTTTGCGGTTACGCGCGCATCGGCGGCTGGGCCGTCGGCATCGTAGCAAATCAAAAAAAACACGTGCAGACACTCGCGCGCGGCTCGGACCAAAAACGCATGGAGTTTGGCGGCGTGATTTATACCGAGTCCGCCGAAAAATCCGCGCGATTTATCCTCGACTGCAACCAAAACCGCATCCCTTTAATTTTTCTGCATGACGTGAACGGCTTCATGGTCGGCAAAGACGCCGAGTGGAGCGGCATCATTCGCGCCGGCGCAAAAATGGTGAATGCCGTCGCCAACAGCGTCGTCCCAAAAATAACGGTAATTTGCGGCGGTAGTTTCGGCGCCGGCAATTACGCCATGTGCGGCAAAGCCTATGACCCGCGCTTCATGTTCGCCTGGCCCACCGCAAAATTCGCGGTCATGAGCGGCGACGCCGCAGCCAACACGCTCGCCGAAATCAAGCTCAAACAGCTCGAGCGCGAAGGGAAAAAAGTCGACGAGAAAGCCCGCAAAGAAATGCTCGAAAGCGTCAAAGCCACCTACGAACATCAAACCGACCCGCGCTACGCCGCCGCCCGCCTCTGGGTCGACGCCATCATCGATCCCGCCCACACGCGCGACGCTTTGATCACCGCTCTCGGAGCCGCCGCCCTGAATCCCGAAATCCGCGAATTCAAAACCGGAGTCCTGCAAACTTGACCGTTTCGCGAAGATCTTGGTTTTTTTTCATTTGCTCGAGCATTGCACCGATTTCTGTAGCAATCGTCCGCTACCGGTGGTTGAGCGCTGAAGCTGGGGCGAAGGCGACTGGGGGGTTTCTGCTCGATTTCCACCCAGCGAATGTCTTTACGGGAATGGTTTTGTTCGGTGTCGCCAGCTTTGTTGCTGCACTGATATCCATACTTCTTGATTTCACTCGTAGTCGGTAGGAGCGCATGGGAGAACGGGTCAAGTTGATCGAGTGTCCAAGAGACGCATGGCAAGGGCTGCCGGAACTTATTCCGGCAGAATATAAGGCCGTCTACCTGAAACAACTTGTGCTTGCTGGATTCAAGCACATCGACGCGGTCAGTTTCGTTTCGCCGAAACACGTCAAACAGATGGCGGACAGCGAAGAAGTCATGGCCAAACTCAACGCTTCCCTACCCGACGGCGTTGAGCACCCGGAAATCATTGGCATCGTCGTGAACGAAAAGGGCTTGGAGCGCGCGCTCGCGACGCCCGGCGTAACCACGATTGGCTATCCCTATTCAATCTCCGCCTATTTTCGCCGGGCGAATGCGAACATGACGAAAAACGAATCCCGCTTGCTCGTCGAGAAACTACGCAAAGAAACGCTCGCCGCCAAAAAAGACCTCGTTGTTTACATTTCGATGGCCTTTGGCAACCCGTACGACGAGCCCTGGGGAGCGGAGATAGTCACGGATGCGCTCGACTGGCTGAAAGGCATTCGGGTGCGCACCGTGTCCCTCGCGGATACCGTTGGCACCGCTTCGCCGGAATTAGTTGGCGGACTCTATCGCGAGATTAAAGACTATGTAGCTGGCATCGAGCTTGGCGTGCACCTGCACAGCCGTCCCGAGGATGCCGAAGCGAAAATCCTCGCGGCCTACGAAGCAGGCTGCCGCCGCTTCGACAGCGCGCTAACGGGCCTAGGCGGCTGTCCCTTCGCCGGAGACAATCTTGTCGGCAACATCGCCACGGAAGACGTTCTGGCCGCGCTAAAGAAAGCCGGCGCCGATCCCGGAATGGATTCCTCGCGGCTCGGAACGCTGCTCGCGATGACCAACGAGATTCGCGCCAAGTATGCACATGCCCCTCTTGTGAATTAGAATCCTTCCAGTGGGCGGGCCCACCTTGAGGGGCGCAGTATGCTGCGCCCCACGACCCGGACGTCAGCCTGCGGACGTTTTTTTGGCAGTTCCAGACATCGTGCGTTTCGCAGCAGGCTTGGAGATAGCTAGATGGAGCGTCAAAATGTTTGAAACTCTGACACTCGAGTTTACCGGCCAACTCGCGACGCTGACACTCAACCGGCCCGAGAAACGCAACGCCATCAATTCCAAGATGGTCTCCGATATCCAATCCGCGCTCGACGAGATTGAGAACAGCCGCACGAGAGTCGCAATCATTACCGGCGCAGGCAAGTCGTTCTGTGCCGGGATGGACTTGGAAATGCTCTCCGACATTGCCAGCCAATCTTCCGCGGAAAATATGGACGACTCTCGCCGCATGGGGAAAATGTTCCGCCGCATTTGGGGTTTTTCGAAGCCGCTGATCGCCGCCGTGAACGGCGCTGCACTTGCCGGGGGCTGCGGCATTGCTACGTTGTGCGATTTCACTCTCACGGTGCCTGAGGCCAAGTTCGGCTACACCGAAGTGAAGATCGGGTTCTTGCCTGCCATCGTTTCCGTTTTTCTGACGCGGCAAATCGGCGACAAGCAAGCACGCAACCTGTTGTTGACTGGCCGCCTTGTGGAAGCGGCGGAAGCCTTGAGCCTGGGACTCGTCACCGAAATCGTCCCAAGAGAGCGGCTCCTCCCGCGCGCCCACGAGCTGGCCGACGTGCTGATTGCTGCCAGCCCCGTAAGCCTCACACGCGCGAAGCGATTGCTCACTTCCGCAGCTGCGGCAAGCGTTGACGCCGATTTGGAGCGCGCCATTCTGGAAAACGCGCGCATCCGCTGCACCGCCGATTTCAAGGAAGGGCTCGCCTCGTTTCTCGAAAAACGCAAACCCGTTTGGAGCACGGACGTGGAATGATCCACGCTGGCAGGCGCCTCGATTCACAGGACAGGACATGAAATGATCGAATACCACGATGCGACAGTACGGGTGCGCTACGCCGAAACCGATCAGATGGGCGTGGTCTACCACGCCAACTATCTGGTGTGGTTCGAGGTTGGCCGCGTCGAGTTGATCCGCGCGCTGGGCATGGAGTACACGCGCATGGAAAAAGAAGACGATTGCCACATCGTCGTGGCCGACGCCCATTGCCGGTATCTCCTGTCCGCAAAATATGATGAAGTGCTGCGTATTCGCACGCGCATCGCGGAATCGCGCAACCGCATCGTCAAGTTTTCCTACGAAGTGATTCGCGATGCCGACGGCAAAGTGCTTGCCACGGGCGAAACCACCCACATCATCTGCGGAAGTAATGGCCGGCCGAGATTGCTGCCGTCAAAATATCGCAGCGTTTTTAAATCCGTCGTGGCGCCGCAGCCCGATCGGAGAGAGGCATGAGCGTTCTCCCGAACATTGCGCCGGACATTTCGCTGAACGGCAACGATCTCACATTCGACCAGCTTTATCGCGTGGCGCTGCACGGCGACGCCGTGATTCTTTCCGCCGCTGCCATCGAACGGATGAAAAGTTCCCGCGCCGTGGTTGACCAACTCGTCGCTTCAGGAGCGACCGCCTACGGCATCAACACGGGATTCGGAAAGCTAGCCTCGGTGCGCATTTCGCCCGAACAAGTGCGAACCCTGCAAGTGAATCTGGTGCGTTCTCATTGTTGCGGCGTCGGCGCGCCGCTCGGCGAAGCCGAAACGCGGGCGATGATGCTCCTGCGCGCGAATGCCCTCGCCAAGGGGTTGAGCGGTGTCCGGCCGCTGATCGTGGAGACGCTCTGCGCGATGCTGAACGCAAAAGTGCATCCGGTCATTCCCTCGCAAGGCTCCGTCGGTGCCTCAGGCGATCTCGCCCCTCTGGCGCATCTCGCCGTCGTGGTCATTGGCGAAGGCCGCGCCGCCTACAAAGGCGAACTTCTTGAAGGCCCCGAGGCGATGCGTCGTGCGGGTATCAAGCCAGTCGCGCTGGAAGCCAAGGAAGGTCTTTCCCTACTAAACGGTACGCAGGGAATGCTTGCGCTGCTAAGTCTGGCGCTGCGCGAAGCGGACATTCTCATCGACAGCGCCGATGTTGCTGCGGCACTGTCGCTCGATGCGCTGCGTGGGAGCCCGGGCGCGTTTGACGCGCGCATCATGCATGCCCGGGCGTATACCGGCGCCGCGACGACCGCGCGGAACCTCGCGCACCTGAATGAAGGCAGCCAAATCCGTGAGTCCCACCGTTCTCCGGAGAAAGACCCGCGCGTGCAGGATGCCTACAGCGTGCGCTGCACTCCGCAAGTGCATGGCGCGGTTCGCGATTCGCTCGCGCAGGCTCGCGAGATGGCAGCCGTCGAACTGAACAGCGCAACGGATAATCCGCTCGTCTTTGTTAAAGAAAACGGTGGCGGCGACATCGTCAGCGGCGGAAATTTTCATGGCCAGCCTCTGGCGATGGCCGCAGACCAAGTCGCGATAGCGCTGGCCACTCTTGGCGGCATTTCCGAGCGCCGCATCGAACAGATGACCAATCCCCTCACAAGCATGCTTCCGGCGTTTCTCACTCCCGAGCCAGGGCTGAATTCCGGCTTCATGATCGCGCAAGTCACCGCGGCCGCCCTCACCAGTGAGAACAAAGCCCTGGCTGTGCCGCATTCCGTCGATTCCATCTCCACCTCGGGCAATCAGGAAGACTACGTCTCAATGGGCATGAGCGGGGCGCGACGGCTCGCAAGGATGCTCGAGAATTTGCGCCACACCATCGCGATCGAACTGCTCTGCGCGTGCCAAGGCATCGACCTGCTCACACCCCTAAAAACAGGAGCGCAGGCAACAAAGGCCTATGAAACTGTGCGCTCGAAGTCGGCGAAAGTGACGAACGACCGGCCTCTGGCTGATGAGATTGAATCGGTTTCGAACCTGCTGGCTACTGGAGCATTGTCCAGTCTTCTGCACTGAGTAGCTCACCTACTAGCGTTAGTTGTGATGAATTCCAGATTGTGGGAACACCCGATCAATTTAGGGCTTGGCAGAGAGCGCTTTCTTTAGCTCGGGGCCGATGCGCTCCAGGATCGATTCTGCCAGCTCCTCGCCGACAAATTTCTGGATGACGGAGCCGTCGCGGCCAAGCAGCACGTACGTTGGCAGAGCGTTCACTCCGAATTGACGCTGCAGGCTGCTGTCGCCGTCAAGGCGCTGGGGCCAACTCATATTGTGACTGGCCACGAAGGCGCGCCACGCGTCCTCGTCGTCGTCCTCGCTAATGCTGACGACCACGAAATCGCCGCTTCCATAGACTGCCTGAAGCCGCTTGATGTTCTGCAAGGCGCTGCGGCAAGGGCCGCACCACGAAGCCCAGAAGTCTAGCAGTACGACCTTGCCGCGAAATTCAGGGAACGGACCTCCCGCAGATGGCGAACTCTGACCCTCGGAACCGAGAGCTGCCAGTTTGACAAGCGGGGAATCAGCCGCGTACACGCCACGAGGCATGTTGTCGTCGTCGAGAACCTTGAAGGTTTTAACCGCAGGCTTGGCGTCTGTTTGTTTTTTTGAGCGGGCTACCCGCGCCATGTCGGCGAGAGACATTGGCTGGTCGGCGGAGTCGGAGCTGGCCTGTTGCTGTGGCGCTGGGGATTGCGTGGCGCTCTTGGGCGCAGGTTGTTGCGTGGCGTTTTGGGCGGGGTCCTGCGCTTGGGCGGGCTTGTAGCTAGCCCAGCACAGTGCCGCTGCCGCCATTGGAATGAGCCATTTTCGCATGCTGGTTCCCCCAAGAACTCTTGGGCCCAGCCTTTAGGTTAGAAACCTGCTTTGCGGGGACCAATGGTACTTCCGTTCCAATATGCTCAGGTGGTTAGCGAAGACCTGAATTCGTGCTAGCACAAGGGAGCAGCCTCGAAGTTAGCTCCCTGCCGAAACGAATTCAGCGTGCTGTGCGCCTACGAAAGAAGGGCGGCTTTGTTGATATCACGTGCCTCGAGGATTTGTTTCGGGTAACCGTCTTGGGCGACTCGAATCATGGCGCGGCCGAGCAGTTCGGTGGTAGTGACGTACTGAGGGAATAACGCTCTCAGGATGGGGAGGATTGGCTTCAGGAGAATGTAGAGGACGCGGTAGCTGGCCGTTTTTGACTGAACGCCGTGGAGAGGCTGGATGAAGCCAGGACGGAACATGTACGCGGCTTTGAAAGGCAGGCGGAGTAGAGCGTTTTCGGTTTTGCCTTTGACGCGCGCCCACATCGTCCGGCCTTTCTCCGTGCTGTCGGTTCCGGCGCCAGAAACGTAAATGAAGGTCATGGCAGGATTGGGCCGGACCAAAGTTTGGGCGGCGGCCATGGTCATGTCATAGATCGCGCGGGAATAGCTCTCCTCAGTCATGCCAGCGGAGGAAGGCCCCGCGCAGTAGAAACACGCGTCATAACCGGCGAGTTGGGATTCCACGCCGCTGAAATCGAAAAAATCTCCGTGGACTAGCTCCGTGAGCTTGGCTTTCTGCTGTCCCGTTGTGCTGCGCACGATGGAGAGCACTTGCTCAACGCCCGGTTCGAGAAGGCATTCGCGCAAAACTCCTTGTCCAACCATGCCGCTAGCTCCGAAGAGTACGACTCTCACTTGTCTGCCTCCGTTTCGGAGGCATGCATAATTCGAGGCCAGGAGAAAAATTCATCGAGGGAGGCAGCAACTTGCTCGTTGGCCAGGGGATCCGTGTGAGCAAAGAAAACAGACGCGTCCGGCTGCCTGGTATTGTTGGCGGGTGTCCAATAGAAATTGCCTTCGCCGTCCGTGGCGAAGCAAAAGCCCTTTCCCAAGCCCTGGGCGCGCAAATCCAAGGCATATTTCTGGCTCTCAAGGTCGAGTGGAAGGAAGGCTTCGATCCATTCCGCTGGGTTCTGGGGCTCCATCGGATTTTCGGGGTTAGGCGCCGGGCGGCGAATTTCAATTTGCTCGGCAAGGATGGTTTGGTGATCCTCGTAGAGGGCGATGAGACGCTGTGGAAGGAACGCGGCGATTCCCTGCTCGACTTCCGATGGATTGGGATGGATAAGTCGGCTTCGGAAGGAATCCCGCGCCGCCTGGACCTGCTCGGGAGTGAGACGATTGCGCAGTTGATGGACAAGCCGGCGGGTCGCAACAACGGCGACAAAAACCACGAATGCCGCAACGAGAGGGCCGAATGCCTCAACAAGGAGCGTCTGCATCAGGTGATGATACTAGAAGAGGGAGGAGTGAGTAGTGGATGGTGAGCAGTGAGCGTCATGCGGTAATGCGCAGCCCATCGGGCACCTTGGTTCGGCTACTTCCAGTCCACAATCTGGTCATAGTCGACAGAATCGCCCCTTCCAGCAGGAGATTGCCCGAGGAATGGTTTCACGGTGCGTGTCCTAAGGTCGCCGATCATCAAGTCTGCCGCGTGGGTGTCATCGTAGACGCTGAAATCCGCGAATAGAACCGTTTGGCCATCCGGCGAAAATATGGGCCTTATCGAGAGCGCGTGTTTGGATAGTTTGAATGCCGTCTTCATATCAGGGGAAACTACGTAAATATCTCCCTCGCTACCGGGAAAATCGCACTTTAGCCGTCCCGAGTCGAAGACCAACAGATTGTCTTTGGGAGACCAGAAAAATTCATTGATATCTGGATCGCCGAGACGCTTGAGGCTAGCCTTGGCTGGAATCTTGGAATGAGCCGGCAGTATCCAGAGAGACACGCTTGGAGGTCCACAGTCAGGTTCATCGTCTGCCGAGTCAGGGGCTTCGTCTTCCAGTAAGAACGCGATTTGGGACTCGTCGGCAGAATACGAGACTCTCTCAATGAAAGTCTTAGAGGAAAAGAGAGTCTCGGTCTTGCCGCTCTCAACGTCGGTCTTCTCCAGCGCTCCTCGTCCGCCTGCGACACTGGCGTGGAGGATGAAATTCCCGTCTTTCGAGAAGCTGATGCCTCGGTAAGTTGGCCCGAGGACACGAGGGGACCCGGACGGAGGATAAGTAATGAGGTGAAGGAATCTTCCCTTGTCAGGAATCGTTTTCGAATAGGCAACAGCATCTTGCTTTGGCGACCACGTGATATCGCGCACGTCCTGGGCGGGAGCGTTCACCAATGTGGATGTCTTGGCAGTTCGGAGAACGAACACCTTAATCCCCTTCGGGTCCGCATAAACCACCAAATCGCTTTCGGGCGACAGCGCCGCGGCGCTTACTTCCTCCGCGATTTTTCTCCGGTTCGCGCCGCTGGATTCCATCACGTATAACGTGGTGTCACGCATGACCAGCATATGCTCGATGTGCGCGGTGCGCACTTGTCCGGGCATTCCGAAAAGAAACGCGGCGACAGTAAAGAAGAGCACGAAAAGAGTTCCCGGTATGTTCTTCATGTTAATACCTCGGACGCTCTAATTGTAACGTTCACCTGGACTCGTATTTTTCAGAAGTCGGACAAACAGCGCTTATGAGTCACCGGCATCCATTGGACTTTGAAAAAAATCGTTCTAAAGACCTGTTACAACGACAGCGGACGGGGCAAGGTCATGCGAGGGCGGAGCGGAGAAATGATAGGACGCGGTAGCCAGCGATGTAGCTGAACGGCGGGAGCTCGAGGGAGTAGTGGCCGCAGTGGAGTTCGAGACTGCGGGGGTGGGCGCCGTTGCGGCGGAGGGCCTCTAGCATTTGGCGGCTCAGCTCCGGAAGCATCGTAGGGTCGTATTTGCCGTAGACGAGGAAGGACTTCGTGGCGGCGCCCATCCCGCGCTCGACATAAGGGATGGGGCTGATGGGAGCCCAGTAGTCGCGCAGTTCGTCGACCGTGACGTAGTCGCGAAGGCCTTCCCAGACGTGGTTGGTCGTCATACCCTGGCTGACAACGTCGGCGTAATAGGTAGAAAAATGGAAGAACCCGCCGGCTTTAATGGCTGCGTCGTGCATAAGCGTAATGTATCCCACGGAGGAGCCCAGGCTGGTGCCGAGAATGCCAAGCCGGCTGTGACCCTGCTGCTCCAGCCACCGGAGACACCGACGAGCGTCATGGACAGCTTGGCGGTTCGCTTGAAGCGTGAGGCCGATATTTGGGCCACAAACCTGGTCGGCACGTTCGTGGCCTTTAGCCATGCGGCGGTCGTGATAAGGCATGCTCATTTTTAGCGCGGTAATGCCGATGCGTTGCAGCCATTCGCACAAGCCGCGCTGGCCGTGCCACTTCGCGTTCCAGTTCGGAAGCACCAGGACGGCAGGGGATGTTTTGCGCAGACCATTTGAGTTTGAGGAGGATTTGGTGGGGAAAAGTTGAGCGTGGACGGTGTTGTTCTCGGGCCATGGGGATTCGATGGAACTCGTGAAGGTCAGGACATTTTCGCCATCGAGGGCGTAATCGTCGGCAGCGGTGGTGGCAAACCATTCCTGGCTGTTCTCTATCGCGTTTTTAGCGTATTGGTGGACGAACTCGCCGGGATTGGGGTCGGCAGGATCGCCACCGATGTGCTCCAGGCCCCAATCGAAGGGTTGGACGCGGCGATTGTCGTCGGTCGTCCAGCGGCGGTGCTCGTAGCGGCGGATTTTGCGTTCAAACCAGTGCATGGAAAAAGCTGACAGCTAACAGTTTACAGTCGACAGCCGAAGAAACAAACAACCGTACACGCTCAACGCCGAGACGGAGTTCAGCCGCGCTCGAAAGCCCTTTGGAGTGCGGCAGCTCTGCTGCCGCTTTTCTCCGCCACACGCGCATCTCTTTATTGTCCAGTCTCGACAGATGTTAGGAATGGAGCACGCAGCCGGGCGGCGTTTGTTGAGGCCGCTAGGTAGGTATGGGAGAGTGTTAAGTGTGGCCGAAAAGCGGCCCACTAAACCGTGGTCATCGCCTACTTTTTTCTACTCGGAATCGTGATTGGCAGCTTCTTGAATGTGTGCATCACGCGCATTCCGGAAGAACAGTCTATTGTTTCGCCAGGCTCGCGATGTCCCCGCTGCATGACGCCGATCAAGCCTTACGACAATGTGCCGGTCTTTGCGTGGCTGTGGCTGCGGGGTAAATGCCGGACTTGCGGGCTGCCCATTTCTCCGATGTATCCGCTGGTGGAGTTAGTTACAGGACTTTTGTTCGTGGGTTGCTACCTCGAATTTGGGATCACGCAGGCCACCGTGAAGTGGCTATTCTTCATTTGTTTGATCATCATTTTGACGGTGACCGATTTGCGCGTGCGGCTTCTGCCCGACGTGATTACCTGGCCAGGATTTGCCGCTGGAGTGCTTTTCTCAGCCTTTGTGCCACCGAATGACGGTGCCGCTTTTCTGCTCTGTTTGCGGCTTTTCCATTGGGTGCCTCCAGAGCGAGCTTTAGGGGTGATCGAAGCGCTCTTGGGCGCGGCGTTTGGCAGCCTAATGCTTTGGGGAGCCGCAGCCCTCTATAAGTTGGTGCGCGGGCGCGAGGGAATGGGCATGGGCGACGTCAAGATGATGGCCATGGCGGGAGCGTTTCTCGGAATCAGAAATGCCTTCCTTATGATTTTGCTCGGCACACTGCTCGGAAGCATTTTGGGGATCGCGGTGATAGCTACGATGTATGCGGGCGGAGCGGGCCGGCGGCTTGCGGAGCGCGCCAGCCGGCGAGGGCTCGGTACAGTGAACCAGATTCGCTGGCTGATTGCCAGCCAGTATCAGCTTCCGTTGGGAACTTTCTTGGGGATAGCGGCGCTGGTCGTGGTGTTTGTGTTTTCTTCCTTCTCGATGGATCTCGCGCCAAGGTTGCGCTGAGTATCCTTCCGATGCGAGGCCGGTTCAGGCTATGACGTTTGCAACATTCCAAGCCGAGACGACGCAGCACGTATGGGAAATCGCCGCCGGCATGGCGGTGGGTATCCTCGCCGTAGTGGGCATCCTCTTTTTTCTCCTGCGCCGTTTTTATCAGAGCACGCAAGAATCTCATCAGGCGGACGTTATGATGACGCCTCCGCGTACGGAAAACCCTTCCGCGTTCATGGCCGCTTCGATGCAAGGAGTGATCCGTCAACTTCGCGACCAGGAGAAAGAGCTCGAAAGGCTGCACAAGATTGAAAGAGAGCGCGCGGAACATACGGAACGATTGAGCGAAGAAGTAACGCGCAACATGCCCGCTGGCCTGGTCGTGGTGAATGCGACGGGGATTATCTCCAGCGCGAACCCAGCCGCGGAACAGGTATTGGGAATTCAGACGCTGGGATTCCGGCGGTACAGCGAGGTGCTGGGCGAAAAGTCGGAACTCACTCGGCTCGTTGGGGAATGCTTGACGAAAGGAAGCATTTTCCGGAGAGAGCAGGTGCAGCATGAGGCGCCCGGGGGCGACTCGAGGCTACTTGGAGTGACGATCTCTCCGATCCGGCGCGGCGCGGAGAAAATTAATGGAGCCATCTGTTTGCTGACCGATTTGACGGAGCTGGCGGCGCTGCAGCAGCAGATTCAGCTGAAAGAAAGTTTGGCGGCGGTGGGTGAATTGTCCGCCGGTATCGCCCACGAATTTAAGAATGCTCTCGCGACAATTTCCGGTTATGCGCAGATGATCAGCGCGGAGGCGGGCGCGGGAGAAGTGGCGGACTCGGCCGAGAGGATTCTCGAGCAGACCCGGAATATTACGCACGTTGTAACGGAGTTTTTGAAATATGCGCGCCCTCTGGAAATTTCCAGCGAACCGGTGGCGCTCGATGGCGTGGTGGAGCGAGTGGTGTCCGAAGTGGCGGAGGCCATGCCGCAGGTGCGGATTCGCTTTGAGGGGCCGATGGGAAGCGTAGCGGGAGATGAAGGCCTGCTGCGCCAAGCACTGCTGAATCTTGCCAGAAATGCGGCCGAAGCTTCCGTTGGCGCGGCGAACGGCGGACGAGTGCTTCTGCGCGGCGAACTGGTGCGGCACGAGGAAACGTACACGCAGCGCATCACCATCTTCGACAACGGTGCCGGAATTGCCGCCGCCAATTTGCCTAAGCTCTTCCGTCCGTTCTTCACGACCAAAGCAAAAGGTACGGGGCTGGGGTTGGCCGTGGTACAGAAAATCATTGTGCAGCATGGCGGCCGAGTGGAAGCCCGGAATCGAACGGAGGGCGGGGCGGCCTTTATAGTTACGCTACCCGCGTGCCGGAGCGTCCAGGAAGCGGTAGAATTGAAGAAGGACAGCATCTAACCAGTAGGCTGGGGAATCCAGCTCACCCCGGGAGAGGTGGGATTCTATGCGTGTCAACAATTGGCTGAAGGGTTTGTTGCTCTTGCCAGGCTTTTGCCTGGCCGTTATTCCTGCGCTTGCGCAGCAGCAACAGCAGGCGGCCCCGGCACAGCAGCAGTCCGGCGATCCGGTGGCCGACGCTGCGCGGAAAGCGCGCGAGCAGCAGAAGGCTACACCCAAGCCGAAAAAGGTCTATACCGACGACGACATAAAGCCCGCGGCTCCTGCAACCGACGCGGCAGCAGCACCGGCAGGAGGCGGGCCAGCCGCGGCAGCTAATGGACCAGACGGCGCGGCGAAGGGCGCAGGCGGCGGAGAAGACGCGGAAAAAACCTGGCGAAAGCGCTTCCAAGACCAGCGCGACAAAATTTCGGCGGCGGAGAAAGAATTGGACATACTGCAACGCGAATCCGATAAGGCCCAAGTGCAATATTACAATGACCCGACGAAGGCGATGAACGAGCAATTGACGCGCAAAGACATCAACGATAAGAACGCCAAAATCGACCAGAAAAAGCAGGAGATCGCCAACTTGAAGCAGCAGCTCGAGGATATGGAAGACGAGTTGCGGAAGTCTGGCGGCGACCCGGGCTGGGCGCGGTAGCAGATTGGAACACACATGCGGGCACTCAGATGGGCGTTCTGCATCGTCTTGCCCTGTTTGGCTGCCACCACCGGAGCGTCCGCGCAACAGCGGATGACCGATCAACTGTTCGGCATTTCCTACGATCCGAAGAAGGTACATTTCGAGAGAATGCCGCCCGTGCTGGCTGAAAAATGTCCGCGTCTGCAGGACAGGTACGTGGCAGCTTGGGTCTATGGCCACCTCAAAACGGCCGATTCCGAGTATTTCCTGATCTCCGGTTTAATGGAATTCCAGGAAGACAAACCCGGGGGCGCCCACACCATTGCTCCAGAAGAAGGAGATGGTTTAATTGTGGCACTTCGGGGTTCGCAGTGTCTCGTGGACCAGGCAAGCTATTTCTTCGACCAGAGTATCAATCCGGCCAAAACCGCAACTCCAATCATGGTTCCAAAATCTGTTTTGACCGGAATCCTACAGGAATCGTTCAAGAGATACGTTATTGCCTTTGGGGGAAAACAAGAGTTTCTCAAGCGCGTAAAACCCAGCGCCGCATTGCCTTTCGTGCGAGAGCAGATTGAGATCTTCGAGAGGGAGCCCTAGGAGATTCCGTGTCCGATTAATTCCTTCCGTTGTGGCGTAGTTGTTGCTTCCCTTCTCTACACATCTGCCGTGCGTTCCCGCCGAGGTGTCCCTTGATTCATGGTAGAAACGAGAGAGATGGAACCTCTGCTCCTTGTCGAAGATAAGAACGAGCTGCGCGCCATGCTGAAGAAAGCGTTGGAGCGTGCGGGCTATACCGTGGACGAAGCTCCGGACGGAACCACGGCAATTCAAAAGGTGCGCGCGCGGCGCTACCTGATGGTGATCACCGATCTAAAAATGCCGGGAGCGTCCGGCCTGGACGTGCTTCGCGAATCGAAGCAAGCGGACGCGACTATCCCTGTGCTGCTGCTGACCGCGTTTGGATCGGTTGAAGAAGCCGTATCGGCGATGAAAGAAGGCGCGTTCGACTTTCTTCAGAAGCCGGTAGACCTGGACCACTTGAAATTGCTGGTGCAGCGCGCCGCTCGTCAGCAGGAGATGCAGCGGGAAAATTTGCTGCTGCGCGAGGAGTATACGGCGCGGTATGGATTTCCCCGGATTGTAGGCGAGCACGCAGCGATCCGGGAGATTAGCCAGCAAATTCAAAAAGTGTCGGCGACGGATTCGACCGTCTTGCTTCTGGGAGAAAGCGGGACGGGGAAAGAGCTGTTTGCGAGGGCCGTGCACCACCTCTCGCAGCGGCGCGAGCAGCCGTTTGTGGCGCTGAATTGCGCGGCGATTCCCGAAGGTCTGGTGGAGAACGAGTTGTTCGGGCATGAGCGCGGCGCGTTTACTGGCGCGGGCGCGCGCAAAGTGGGCAAACTCGATCTGGCGCACCGCGGAACGCTCTTTCTGGATGAAATCGGCGAGTTGCCGCTGGCCATTCAGGCAAAGCTTTTGCGCGTGCTGGAAGAACGGCGGTTCGATCGCGTCGGCGGCACGCAGACCGTGGAAGTGGATGTGCGCATCGTGGTGGCGACCAACCGAAACTTGCAGAAACTTGCCGAGGAAAAACTGTTTCGCGAGGATCTTTATTTCCGGATTTCGGCTGTGCCTATGACGATTCCTCCTTTGCGCGAGCGCGGCGACGACGTGCTGCTGCTTGCGGGACATTTCCTGGAGAAGTTTAGCCGCGAATTCAAGAAGCCCGGGCTCGAACTTTCCGAGGAAGCTAAGGAGCGGTTGGTGCACTATCGCTGGCCGGGAAATGTGCGCGAATTGCAGAACACAATGGAGCGGGCAGTGATTCTCACGGACGGTTTGAGCATTACCGCCGATGGCCTGCAGCTTCCTCCCACGAAACCGGATACGGACCAATTGCCGGCGGGGATGTTGCCGGAGCAATTCAGCTGGGAAGGAAGCCTGGAAGAAGTGACCGGGCGTGCGGTCGGGCATATCGAGCGCGTGCTGCTGGAAAGCACGCTGCGCGAGTGCAAGTGGAACAAGACGCGGGCTTCGGAGAAGCTGGGAGTGTCGCCAAAGACTTTGCTGGCGAAGCTGCGGAGCGCGGGGCTGGAGGAGTAGGGGACGCGGCCCGTGTTCCGAGGCCCGTAAAAAGCGGCTGCGTGCGGGAAAAGAAGTGGAGGAAGTGAAAGACGTAAAGGAAGTAGAGGATCGGAACCTTGACCCCGCTGCGACTGTTTCTTGTGGCGGGTGGTTAACAATAACTGGACCCCACCCCCGGGTTTTCTTGTAAGTGTTCATTCTGAAGCACTTGAAAGCGATTATTTTTATACGTTTACGGAAGTGTTGATTCTAAAGGGCTTGACTGGCCCAATTTGCACTAAAATTGTGCAAGTCATGTAAGTGTTGCGAATAAAAGGCTTAGGTCAATTGGGGAACACCGAAAAGCAAAAACGCCGGCAGGATGCCGGCGCTACGGGGAGAACCCATAAGATTACCCAGTCGCCACTATACGCTGGGAGACACTTTTTGTCAAGAGGAAAATCAAGGAGAGTTCCGAACCACTCATGGGCGGAGGGCTATGCGGGCACCGGGAACAGACAAGAAGTTCGCCGTTCGCGCCAGGCTTGGAAAAGCGGTTTGACAGCAACAAATGGGGCCTCTACACTGCGTTTATCGGAGTCCAGTACGTGACCATCAAACTTACGCCTGAACAAGAGCAGGTGATTCAGAACGCCATTAAGAGCGGGTTTGTCCGATCGGTGGAGGAGTTCATAGACACGGCGATTGCGTTGCTTCCCCAGGGCAGGGATCAGACCGATAGCTCTCGGCGGGCGGCTGTCCGTGGCATGGAAGAGTTCGGCGAAAAATATCATCTCAGCCTGGGAGAACCCATTACCCGCAAGTTGTTGCATGAAAGCCACCGCTACTGATGGCAGAGTTTGTCCTCGACGCGTCCGTCGCATTTTCCTGGTGCTTTCCCGGAGACCCGACCGAAGACACGCCCTACAGTCGTCGCATCTTGTCGAAACTCGCAACGGATGACGCCATCGTGCCCGAGATTTGGGCCTTCGAGATCGCGAATATTATTTTCGTTGCATTCCATAAGCGCAAGCGAATCAATCAGAAACAGATTGATGAGTATCTGATGCGTTTGAAGGCTTTGCCCATCCGCGTAGAATTCAATAGTCTTTGGGCGAATATTGCGTTGGAATCCGAAGCGCGAGAGTGGAGTTTGCCAGCTTATGATGCGGCCTATCTTGACTTAGCTCTGCGAAGAAGACTCCCCCTGGCGACGGCGGATGATGATCTGAGGAAGGTAGCACAGGCAGCGGGAGTAGTGGTGCTGTCGTAGGAGTAGAGAGTTCGTGCTCTGAAAATCTGCCGCCCGCCTACTTCTAAATCCGCGCGTGCAGCCGCTGTATTCAGCGCACGGCTCCTATCTTGGAGGGACTGATCCATGACGGTCTGCATCGGTCTAGTTTGTAATCATGCCAAGAATATTCTAATAGCTGCAGATACGCGGGCAAGTTACGGGGCTGTCACTTCAAACGATCAAGCCGCAAAGCTGTTCGATCTGCCAACTAAATACTTCGGCGCTGTGGCGGGAACGCTCGGCCAATGTGAGGACGTTATATCAGAGCTCTACCATCGAATGGCGCAACTCAACCAAGATGAGACGGCACCAGAGTTGGCACGCAAGTGCATTCTCGACAGCTACGATCAGATTTACAGCGTTCTGGCCGATGAGGCACTAAGAAATGACCCAAGAATTACGCTGGAGGAGTACAAGCACGACAAAAAGCTCTCCGCTAAAATGCGCCAGTACGCGCGGGAGGTTTTGAAAAACGTTGAAGTGGATGTGGATTTGGTCATAGCCGGTTTCTATAGGGGCCTTCCAGTGCAGTTTGTTGCCACTGGGGGGACCGAAGTCAAGATCACGACAGAAATAACTCCGGGGAACGCCGTAATCGGAAGTGGAGCAATCGCCGCATTGAATTGGCTGAATTACCGGAAGCAAAACTATGGCCTAGGACTTGCTCATTCAATTCTGCATCTGACCGAGGCGAAACAGTTCGCCGAGGTGGATCAAGCCGTCAGTTCTTGGCGCCAAATGGTATTGCTCTGGCCAAACGGGTTCACACCATTGGAAGGCGGCAATGAATTAATGCAATCGTGGTGGAATAAATATGGACTGCCATTGAGCGATGGGTTGGAGCAGGACGCTCATAACCAAGCGGCCAGCGCTGCCTTTGGTTTAGAAAAATCAAACGACGGATTCTATCACGCACCATCAGGGCGATGACTTCGTTTGCGGAGCTTGCGGACGTCACGCACGCTCAATTCCTCTACGATTATTTCAGCCGCCCTGTCCTCGACCCTCTTGCGCGCGGCTGAGCTCAGGTTGCGAATTATTTGATCGATGTTCAGTGGCATCGTTAAATTCCTTTCAAACGGCATGACATGGAATCCATATGATGTCAGATACATGTTCTCTGGCGGCGGAGTTGGAGATTCTGGTTGGGATTGGTGCGGGGGAGTGGGTGTTTTCTTAACGCAGAGTTCACGGAAGACATAGAGAAGAAAAAAGACTAGCGAGGGCGTTGGGCGGTGTGGAGGGCGACGGTGCCGAAGGTCCAGACTCTGTAGGCGACGGATTGGTAGCCTACGGCGGACATTAGAGAGGCGAGCTCGGTCGGGCGGAAGAAGCGGGAGACGGATTTGGGGAGGTAGGTGTAGGCGGTGGGATCGCCGGAGAGCCAGCCGCCGATGCGCGGTAGGACGGTGCGGAAGTACCAGCGGTAAAGATTTCCCAAGACATTGTCGGGTGGTTCGGTGAATTCCAAGATGGCGATGGTGCCGCCGGGCTTGAGGATGCGGTGGATTTCGCGGAGGCCGGCTTCGTAGTTGGCGAGATTGCGGAAGCCGAAAGCGGTGGTTGCCAGGTCAAACGAGGAATCGGCGAAAGGGAGACGGAGAGCATCGGCTTCGACGAACGGCAACGGCGGTGGCGTGGGAATTCCGGAGTGGCTGCGGCCCAGGATGCTTTTCGCGTGGGCGCGGACGAGCATGGTGTGGGCGAAATCGGCCCCGATGATGTGTGCTTTGCCGGAACTTCTGAGGGCCATAGAGAGATCGCCTGTGCCGCAGCAGAGATCGAGGACGAGCGCGTCTTCGCGCTGCAGGATGGAGCGCAGCCGCTTGGCGGTGCGGGCGCGCCAGAGGCGGTCGAGTTGCAGCGACAAGATATGGTTGAGCGCATCGTAGCTGGGGGCGATTTGCGTGAACATCTCGCGAACTTTGCGCGAGGCTTCAGCCTCAGTGTGGGTGCCTTCGGGCTGGGTGCCTGCTGCGGGTGCGGGTGAAACGACCTTAGCCACGGCGTTTTCCGCTGGGGTTGATGAAGTGCGGGGCGAAATGCAGGACGTGCTCGAGAGTCTCGAGGGGCACGTTGTCGTGGGACTGGGCTTTGCCGATGCGCGGCGCTAGAACAAAACGAAGTTTGCCGGCGCGCGTTTTTTTGTCGGAGTGCATGGCGGAGATCAGTTTTTTTGGCGGAACATTGGGCCACGGCGGAAGAGGACCCATGCGGCGAACTAGCGAAACGATGCGCGACACCTCGTCGGCAGGAGTGAGGCCGATTTCGTGGCCGAGTAAGGCGGCAGCCATCATGCCCCAGGCTACGGCTTCGCCGTGCTGATAGGTGCGATAATTTGTGATGGTTTCGAGCGCATGACCGAACGTATGGCCGAAATTCAGAATTTCGCGGAGGCCGGATTCGCGCTCGTCTCGGCTCACGACATGGGCTTTGATCTCGAGCGAACGAGGGATGATGTACGCCAGGGCGGCTGCATCGCGGCGCAGGACAGCATCGAAGTTCTTTTCCAGATAGGCGAAAAGTTTCGCGTCGGCGATGACACCGTACTTGATGACTTCGGCGAGGCCGCCGCGGTATTGGCGTTCCGGGAGCGGCTTCAACATTGCGGAATCCACGAGCACTAGGCGCGCAGGATAAAAAGTGCCGACGAGGTTCTTCCCTTCGGGGAGATTCACGCCGGTTTTTCCACCGACGGCGCTGTCTACTTGTGAGATCAGCGTGGTTGGGATTTGGACGAGAGCGACGCCGCGGAGGCAAGCTGAGGCCGCGAAACCGGCCACGTCGCCGACCACGCCGCCACCGACGGCGACGATCAACGAGCGGCGATCGATTCCGGCGCGGACGAGGGATCGCGATAGCTTTTCAACCGTTCGAAGATCTTTCGCGGATTCGGCATCATTCATTAGGTGCTTGGCGTGCGCTGCTTTCAAGCCAAGGCCACTGAGAACGCCCTTCCCTACCGCCCGCCAGACCTTGGGTGAGGAAACCAAATGGACGCGCGAGAATTTTCCCAACTTGCGGATTTCTTCGGCCGCCTGTCGGAGCACGCCTGCCCCGCAGACGATAGCGTAGCGGCCTGCCGACGAGTTAACTGGGATACGTATGTTTTTCATTCGGGATCAGCGCTGCGCAAGTTCACGACCCCACTTGTCAACTTCAGCGCCACAGGTTTGGCAAGTGCAACCGCCCCACATCGATTGGCGAAGAGACGTTGGTATTCGCACCTGCGGTAGGTGCATTCCGCATCTAGGGCAGTGCACTTGGCCTAGATTGATTCCCCAGCTGTTCTTGACGACGGTGCCGTAAACCACCAGCACCATTCCTAAGGCCAGCACGCCGATCGTCAGAAGAATAATCGTCATTCTAAATTTGCCTTGGTGCGCAGAAACTTGACCATTCTACAGCGTGCGAGAGCGCGGGTCACTTAGCCTGGAGTTGCTTGACGCTTTCGAGAAAAACGTGGCCGACGATGGCTAGCGTTTTGGGACTGATTTTGTCGAGCGAATCTTGCGGCGTGTGCCAATAGTAGACGTCGCCGTTGGGGCCGTTGTCGAGGTCGATCACATCGACCGAGGGGACGTGACGTTTCAAGAACGATTGGTGATCATCCTCGATGGGCGTCTCTTCATCGATGAAGATATTTCCATAGCCGAGGTTTTTGGCAACGCCCCAGACGAGATCGACGAGCGACTTGGTGGAATAGCTTTCGCGCTTGAAATGCGGGGTGCGCGTCCCGACGAGATCGGCCAGCAGGAACGCTTTTATTTTGGTGAGGTCGCCGCTATTGGCGAAGCGCGCAGCCATTTGGCGGCTGCCGTAGCAATTGTCGGGATCTTTCCATTCCGGGCGCACGGCTTCTTCGCCATCGAAGAACGCGATCCAGACGTTGTAGCGGCTGCGCTGGGAACAGAGCAGGCGGGCCAGTTCAAGCATTACACCGGTCGAGGAGCCGGCATCATCGGCACCGACGAAATTCTCGAGGCGCTTGGTGTCGTAATGCGTGCCGAGAAGAATAATGCCGGGCCGGTCTCCCGGAATTTTGACGAGAATGTTTTTCATGGGGATGCGCCCGGCGGGAGTATCCGAACTGAACGCATCCACTTCGGTGGTGCAGCCGTAGCTTTTTAGTTCCGAGAGGATGTAATCCTGCGTTTGCGCGAGAGCTGGCGAGCCGGCGGGACGAGGCCCGAACGAGACTTGCTTGGCAACGTGGGCGAAAGCGCGATTGCCGTCAAAGCCACCGGTTTTGTCAGGAGGCGGAGCTTCATCGGCCGGATTCTGCGTGGCCGCAGGTGGGGCGGTGGTAACGGCGCTCATAAAAGGCGCGTCCTTCGCGGCGGGTTGAGGGTTGTCCGCTTTCGTTTTGCATCCACTGAGACCGAGAAAAAGAGCGGACGTCCAAACTGCGGCGCAGAAAGTGTTTTTCGGCATGAAATTCATTTTCTAACGAGCCTCCTCGGCGGCGCGCTGCTTCTTCTTGCGCACCACCGCCCACGACACGCCGACACCCACAAAGTAGAGGGTGATCAGAACCAACATAAATAAGACCATGCTGAGGGCATCGGGCGAAGGCGTCAGCACAGCCGCGAGAAGGGTGATGACCAAGAGAGCGTAGCGGAAGTTCCTGATCAGAAACTGGGGCGTAACGATGCCGAAGAGCGACAGGAAGAAAATGAGGACTGGCAATTCGAACACCAGGCCAAGTCCGAGAAGGACTAGGAGAATCAGATCGAAATACTCGTCGATATTGATGAGCGGGACGACTGGGCCTTGAAAGCTGATCAAAAAGCGCAAAACGTACGGCAGCGAAATGAAGTAGCCAAAGGCGATGCCGGCAAGGAACAAGAAAACAGTGGAGAATAAAAACCCCGTAATGGCGCTGCGCTCGTGCTTATAAAGCGCGGGAGCAACGAATTGCCAGATTTGAAAGAGAATCCACGGGGAGGCGATGACAATTCCGATGTAAATGCTACAAGTGATGAGCAGCGTTACGTAGCCCGCGGGGTGAGAGTAGACGAGCTGCGGGTTGAGATGAGCATTGGCCAGAGCTTTGGTCATGGGCTTGACCATCAGATTGACGAAATGAGGGGCGATAACCCAGCCGATAGCGGCGCCAATTACAATGGAAGCAAGTGAGTTGATAATGCGTTTGCGCAGCTCGACCAGGTGCTCGAAAAACGTCATCTGAGCGCCGGGCTCTTCCTGGGTTGACACGATTGCGGAATCAGACTGGCTGCTGTTGGTCATGAGAGGGGTCGTGGGAAGGGTCATGAGAAGGCTGCGCGACTGAGACGGCGGGTGTTTCCTCCATTGGTTGGACAGGGTTTTCTGGAGCGGCCTCGCCATCGGACCGCGGCACAGATTCGGCAACCGGAGTGACGACAAGCGCTTCCGTCGCGCGAGAATCCGCGTCTAAGCTGGCTGAGGCGGTTTCGGTGCTGGCCTGTGTGGCCAGGGTGGCAGGCTGCTCGGCTGAGGCGGCCACGGCTTCAGCGGCTTTTTTGCGCTCTGCCTGAAGGGCCTGTCGCTCGATGTCGCGCATCTCCTGTTCAAAGGCGCTCTTGAAGTCGGTGGAGGCCTTGCGGAACTCGGCCATCAGCTTGCCGAGGCCGCGCGCCAGTTCAGGCAGTTTATGCGGCCCGAAAACAACTAGGACGACGATAAACAGAACCACCATATGGGTCATGCTGAGCATAGGGATAGGTAGCCGAAAGTTGGCCTGTTGGCATCATAGAAAGGGCGTCCCACGGTGTCAAACCACACTTTGGGGTGTGCTATAATCGAGTTTGCGTGGTCACGCGAGGCCAGGATGAAATCTGAACGCCGTGGGTTGGTACTAGTCGTTGCAGTCATCGTCATATCCGCAATCCTTGGGGGGATTTACGGTCCCAACGTTGGAGCCACTACTTCGTCGGCCGAGGACGAGCATACGGCTATACGGCAGTTCACGAATGTGCTGGACGTGGTGCAGGCGAACTACGCCGAGCCGGTCGATGTAGACAAGGTCGTCTATCAAGGCGCTATCCCCGGCATGCTTCGCGTGCTGGATCCCCACTCGAATTTCTTTGATGCCCGGCAATTTGCGCTGCTGCGGGAAGACCAGCGCGGAAAATATTATGGCGTCGGCATGGTCGTTGCGCCGCGCGAAAACCGGACGGTGGTGATGCAGCCCTATGTTGGCGCGCCCGCTTTCAATGCGGGTATCCGGCCTGGCGACGTGATCATGAAAGTGGACGACAAATCGACCGAGGGACTTACGACGACTGACGTTGCGGACATGCTGAAGGGCCCGAAGGGGACAGTCGTAAAGATTACGGTGAGCCGCGAAGGCTACGACCAGCAGCTTGTTTTTACCGTGACGCGGGACGAGATTCCGCGGCACTCCGTGGACATCGCCTTCATGCTCAAGCCTGGAGTTGGCTACATTCGCCTCTCGGGCTTCAACGAAACCACGGACCGTGAAATTGCCGAGGCCTTGAAGCAGCTGAATGCCTCGAGCCTGGATGGCTTGATTCTCGATATGCGCGGAAATCCCGGCGGACTGTTAAATGAAGCGGTAGCCGTCGGAGACATGTTCCTGGACAAGAACCAGCTGATCGTTTCGCACCATGGGCGGACATCACCGGAGCGGAGATATTTTGCTCTGCGCGGTAACCAGGGAGTGACGGTGCCACTGGTGATTCTGGTGAATGGAAATTCCGCGTCGGCGACGGAAATCGTGTCGGGCGCCGTGCAGGATCATGACCGCGGGTTGATTGTCGGCGAAACAACGTTTGGAAAAGGCTTGGTGCAGACCGTTCAGCCGCTCAGCGAGAACACCGGCTTGGCGCTGACTACAGCACGTTACTACACACCGAGCGGGCGCTTGATCCAACGAGATTACAAATCGATTTCGCTTTACGAATATCACTATGAGCGCAAGGTTCCAGAGCATCCGACGGAAGTGAAGCTCACGGATAGCGGGCGGCAGGTGACCGGAGGCGGAGGAATCACGCCGGATATCGTCGTGCCTTCGCCAAAGTTCACTCATTTCCAGGAGAATCTCTTCCGCGCCGATGTTTTTTATCCCCTCGAAGGCGGCGTAGGAGGCTTCACGCGGTTCTACATGGGCAGCAAACCGACGGTGACGCGGGATTTTGAAGTGGACGATAACGTGATGAGGAGCTTCCGCGAATATCTCGCCAAACATAACGTGCGGTACACCGAGCCGGATATGTCGGAAAACCTGGATTGGGTGAAACGGAAGATCCGGCAGGAAGTGCTGGTGTCAAACTTCGGCATGCAAGAAGGGTTCAAAGTTCAACTGGAAGCGGATCCCCAAGTGCAGAAGGCTGTGGAAGCCATTCCGCAGGCCCGAGCGCTTTATCAAAATGCGCGAAAGATCGTTGCACAACGCGCTGGCGGCAATCTCGATCAGCCGTGAAGCTGCAGCTTATTTGTCTTCGTAGGGGCACAGCGTGCTGTGCCCGCGCTTGGCAATAAATCAATTTCAACGCGCCATCCTAGCGTTGGCTCTTACATATACGCTCTGACGGTCCATGCCGTCTCGTTGTAAATTGCCCACTCCGCTTCAGTTGGCAAGCTTCGGAGCGTCTGCTAAGATTTTATTGCTGCTCGTGGGCGAGTAGCTCAGCTGGGAGAGCGCCTCGTTCGCAACGAGGAGGCCGGGGGTTCGAATCCCCTCTCGTCCACCAAAACTTCCATTAAACACTGACGATTTCGATGGTCGGCTCGGAAGGCTCGGGGACGGACGGTTGGCAATTTGGTCTTGGCTTGGCTAGGAGACGGCTTTTCCCGCGTAGATCGGGGAAGCGGCTGCTTGCCGTCACGGCATGTCTCGCAGCCGCTCCTGAACCTTTCTATCCAGCTCATCCATAAATGAGGGCGACTGGAGGTTCGTCCCGCGACCTTTGCAGCCTTCCCCGTAGAGCCGGCAGTTCTGTTCGCGGATTATCGCTACCGCTCGGTCGCAGGCCGCCTTGCCTTGCTCACAGGAACGGCTGAGATAGTATTGCTGCTGCTCCATCAGGTTCTTACGATCCGTGATCTGATCCGTCCTGAATTCCGATTCAACTCTAGCGTTTCGCTCTTCGGGAGTTTCGCTCAGTTCGACCGCCGCGATCGCGCCAACTAAGGCCGCCGTCATACCCGTCGCCAGCAGGAAGACTTGCAGCCGGGTTTTCCGGCTGTACCGTCTCTCCAGGTAGGAGTAAGAGTAAGGCAACATAATTTTTCCGCCGTGACGAGCGGCGTCGGCCTCATAGTTGGGGAGAGTATAGACCCTAGAATGGAGAATGCAATAAACAACGGAGTGGGTAGCCTCCGCACCTTTCCTCTTTTCCTGTGGGCATCGAAGCCCAACACTTGTGCGGCATGCTAGAACTCTACCTTTGTCCTGAATCCGAAAACGACAGCATGCTGTGGGCCTCCTCCCACATTGGCGTAGTACTGCACTACTGGCTGCAGGAGTAGCATGGGCAAAACGTCCAGCAGAGCATTGAACTCGACGCCCTGCTCGGTCTTCCAAGCAGGCATGCCGGGCGGCAGAAACTTTGAGCTTAGATCGTTTCGCACGTAGCCTAGCGACATGGTGTTGTGAATGCGTAGAGGCAGTGGTTCGTTGAAACGCAGTCCCGCCGTGAGCATAGTGTTGTTGCGGTTGACGTTCGCGGGACTCCAATCGTATGCAAACGTCGCGTCCAATCCTTTCCCCTCTTTCGGATCGAGGCGCCAGAGAGCTTGGCTCGCCATCCAGTACAAGAGGTAGTTGCCTGACCGCGGTGTCGCACTCGTTGGCGAGGTGAATTTTCCAGGATTGTAGGAGGCACCGAATTGATATAGGCCCGAATATCCCTTGCGGCTCTCGACGTCGTCAAAGGCTCGCACGGACGAGGCTTTCTTCCCCGGAGTAAAGCCAATCTCCGAAGCGCTCGCTGGAGTTCCATTGAACTGCGGAACGAGGCCGGTTGGGTTTTGTGAAAAAGGCGAGCGGACCTCGGCCATCACCATCGATTTCACATAAAAATTGTGCAGTGGTACGACGCGGATTTCCAGGGCCGGCGTCGAAGGAGGATCGAAGGACTCGAGGGTGGTGAATAGATTGCCCAAAGCGTAGCCCATGGGCTCAAAGATGAAGGAAGCCGCGTAGTGCTGGGCTCCATAGAAATCCTGGCCCGCAAACTGGCCGACGCGTGCCGTGACTCGTTCGTTCAGCCAGCGCTTCTCGATCCACCAGGAATCGAGGCGGCACGTATTCATGCTGGACATCCCGCTCGGACTGGTGAGAAGTCCCAGATAGGCTCCAAGATTTCCGCCGCCCTGCCAGAGGGCTGTGGCGTGAAAATAAAGATCGTGCCAGCCTGTCAGCTCTCCAAAATCGATGTCCACCGTTCCGCGGAATCTGTTCCAGCTGGCGAACCGCTCTGGTTGCTCGCTCTTGAGATTCCAGAGGGAATCGCTGACGTACTGTAAATCGAAGCTCACGCCGTGCTTTTCCAGGCGCGTGCGCTCGCCACCCCAGTTCCCGAAGAGGTGGCCATGCGGGCCCTGGCCCGTCTCGTGACTGTCCGGGCCGGGGAGCGGTTCCTCTTGTGCAGTTTGAGCATGGGCAGGAAATACGGGTACACAGAGACTGCACCAAAATAAGAATAGAAGCCGCAGCTTTCGGCTAGACATGCAGAACCCTGTCCTCACCAATGATCGCGAAATCCCTCGCCGCTTACCCCAACGCAACCGCCGCGCCGGCCAGGACGACGGGAAATGACCAGGCCCAGTCTCCTAAATACGTGACGGCGGCGGCGGCCACAACGCAGCCCCCGAAGAAGCCAAGAAGGAGATGGAGTGAACCTATTAACCGCTTCCTGTCGTCTCCCTTCAACGATTGGGTGTGCGACACCACATCCAGCAGAGATAGCACGGAGTTCGTCAAATTGCCGGTCATGACGGCGGTTGACGGCGCGACCGGCAGAGTCAGCCGCAAGAGGGTGAACTGACATGCCATGGCGGATACGGCAATCATCGCGGCGATGCCCGCCATCAAGCCATGTGGATCGGCGGACGGTTTGGTGATGATGCTGAAAATCAAAAGGAAAGTAAGCAGCAAAAATTGGATCAGAAGGAGCAGCCGACGCAAATCGGGCCCCCGCCTGCCTGACGCTCTGGCGAGCAGCCAAGTGGCGGCGACGGCGAGGATGAATGCGGGAATCGCCAGGATCTGTGGCGGGTTTATCCGACCGCGGCGTACGAGCAATGCCCCAACGACCACGAGGTTGCCGGTTATATGGGCAGTGAAGAGATTGCCGAGGCTCAAGAAGCCCGTCAGGTCGACCATGCCCGCGATGACGCTAAGCAAAGTTGGAAGCCACTTCTCAAATCGCGGCAGCGCGTTCGCCTCAACCGATGTGAGGGTTGAAGGATGCGTGGTGTCGGGAATAATGGTGGGCATCGGCAGATCCCTTCGTCCCTCAAGATTTCCCCTGTTTCGATCTCTCGCCAAGGTAATCAACTACCAGTTTTGGAACGATGAGGCCGAGGCTCATCGCTAAAATAATGGTGACGGCGATCATGCCGTCCGCGATGGTCGCGCTCATCAGCTCCAACGTCGTATGCGAGCCACCGGCAAGTTGCACCAGGCCGCTGGCCATCCTGAATACAAAGACGCCGGGGATCATGGACACCACGGAGGCGAAGCCGATGGCCGCAAACGGCATGTGGGAACGGCGCGAGACCGGCGTGAGGACCAGACCGACGATGAGACAAGCGACAAGAGCGCCAGTCGCCGCGCTGACGCCAAGGGCGGCGAGCGTTGCCCACCTTAGAGCATGGGCTACCATGCCGACTGCCACCGGCCAAGCCAGCATGTGCAGGGGCGTCGAGAAGAAGACGCTGTAGGCGAAGACGGCGACACCAGCGGCGATCACGTCGAGCCATAGGGGCACGGCCCTGCCGACCGGGTCTACCGGGAAGGAGACGCCGAGAAGAGTCAGTCCAAGCATTAGTCCCGTTGAGATCGCCACAACTATGAGCCCCGCGTAGATCAAGCGGGCGGCGCCGAGATGGATGCGGCCCCTGATGAGATCCATCGCACCATTGAGGAAATGCGGCCCTGGCACCAGGATCATGCAAGGGCAGACCGCGACAAGGCGCAGTGACGAGCTCAACTGGTAGCGAACTGCCAGCGCGCCAATTACGCCGGCGAGCAACGAGGCGCAGAATGGTTGCAGGTATTCGTTTGCGCTGAACTGGGCCAAGCCGCGGCGCAGAAGGGCGCCGGCACCCCCGCTCAAGAAGATGAGCGCCGCCGCGACTGGATGTTGGATGCCGAAGATGACCGCTAACGCCACGGCACCCGCCGCGGCCGCGAGCGCGAACAGCCATGTAGGCGCGGGCGGCGCCTTTGATATCTTAGCTATCGCTTCCATTGCGGCAGCTGGCGAAAGCCGGCCGGTGTCGATCTCTTCTATTGCGCGCATCGTGGAGGCTACCCGATCCATGTCCACGCCGGCAGGATCAGCCGCTACTACGGAGATTAGTCTGGCGTCAGTGTCCTCGGCCTGAAGTTGGAGTTCTCCCCAGCGAGGCCTGACCTGGGCGCGGAGTCCGAGAGTGTTGGCGAGCCGCTCGGCCGCGTCCAAAGTCTGATCCGTGGCTTGACCATTGACATACAGGACTGTGGCAAAGGCCAGGACAAGATCGCACCGCTCCTCCAATGTCATATCGACTCCCCACAGTATTCTCGAAAGGCGCCGCTATCTTCTGACCGAAAGCGTGCCACACCTGCAAGCTGGAGCTAGCCTGAATTGGCTCAGGCCGGCTCCAGCCTCAGAAGTGTCGAAGTTGAGTAAGGGCCCACTGGCCTAGGCGGCAGCGGTCGCCACATAGGGTCTGACCATTTTCTTCGGATCGACAACGCGATCGAATTCGGCCTCCGTCACGAAGCCGAGTTTCAGTGCGGCTTCCTTCAGCGTGAGGTCGTTGTCCATTGCATAGTGCGCAATCTTCGAAGCCTTGTCATAGCCGATGACCGGCGAGAGCGCCGTCACAAGCATGAGCGAACGCTCGACGTACTCATTGATCTTCTTCAAATTGGGCTTTGTCCCCTCGACCAGGAAAGTGCGGAAGTTGGTGCAACTGTCGGTGATCAGCGTGATTGAGTGTGTGACGTTGTAGATGATCAGTGGTTTGTAGACATTCATCTCGAGGTAACCGCTGGCGCCGCCAAAACCAACCGCCACGTCGTTCGCCATAACCTGCGCGGCAACCATCGTGAGCGCTTCGGCCTGAGTCGGGTTTACCTTGCCCGGCATGATCGAGGACCCCGGTTCGTTTTCCGGAATCACCAGTTCCGCGAAGCCAGCGCGCGGGCCGCAAGACATCAGGCGGATGTCGTTGGCGATCTTGTAGAGAGACACCGCTAGTGTCCGCAACGTGCCAGAAAGTTGCACTTGGGCATCGTGAGCACCCTGCACAGTGAATTTATTTGGCGCGGTCACGAAGGGTAACCCGGTTAGCTTGGCAATCTCGGCCGCCGCGGCCTCTGCGAAGCCGGGTGCTGAATTTATCCCGGTTCCGACGGCGGTACCGCCAAGCGCAAGACGGTAAATTCCCTTCAGCGCATCTTCGATCCGAACGAGATCGTCCGCGAGCACGCCCTCATAACCCGACCACTCCTGCCCGAGAGTGAGTGGCGTGGCGTCTTGCATGTGCGTGCGGCCGATCTTGATGACGTCCTTCCACTCCTCAACCTTCTTAGCGATCGCATCGTGCAGCGCCTTAACCGCGGGGATAAGCCGCTGCTTCACATTCACGCCCGCCGCAATATTCATTGCGGAGGGAAACGAGTCGTTGGAGGACTGTGCCATGTTGACGTGGTCGTTCGGGTGAACAGGTGTCTTGCTTCCAAGCGGTGTGCCCGCAATCTGGCAGCATCGATTGGAGATCACTTCGTTCACATTCATGTTGAATTGCGTGCCGCTGCCCGTCATCCATACGTGCAACGGGAACATTTCGTGATGCTGGCCGGCGAGGATTTCATCGCAGACTTGAACGATCAAATCGTGGCGTTTCTGATCGAGCCGCTTGCTGGCATAGTTGGCATTGGCGGCAGCTTTCTTTAACGTGGCGTAGGCGGTGATCATTTCACGGGGAATTAAATCTTTACCGATGCTGAAGTGCTCAAGCGAGCGCTGAGTCTGTGCGCCCCAGAGCTTGTCTGCTGGAACATCTACTTCTCCGAGACTATCTGTTTCCTTGCGAATGTCCGTCATGTTCTTTCTCCTTTGCTTTGTCGCTTTGATATGGCCGATTTCTGGTTGAGTTAATCGCTATGCTCCCGTGATCCTCAGTCAACAATTCGTCCGCTAGGCACCTTGCCGAAGAGTCTGCTGTTCGAGTTCGTAAGGCACGTACACTGGTTCCCAGAAATTTGCTTGAAGTTCGCGGTTCAAGGCACCTTCGTCGGCGACCTGCGCCTGTCCATCTTGGATTGCCTGTCTCCCCACGGCCTGCCCTATCAAGCGGCCAAGCGGGCGCGCATCGGATATGGGCGGAAGAAGGCTGGCGTTTTTGTCTTTCTGTGTGGGCAGGTGGCGCACCAATTCCTGCGCTGCGGCTTTGACCATGGCATCGGTGACGCGTTTGGCTTTCGACGCGACGATTCCAAGAGCAAGCCCAGGAAATATGTATGAGTTATTGGTCTGGGCGATGTGGATCAACTTGCCGCCAAGATTTACCGGTTCGAACGGGCTACCGGTGCCGATCAGCGCGCGCCCTTCAGTCCAATTCAGCAAATCCTGCGGAGTCGCTTCGCTGCGCGACGTGGGATTCGAAAGCGGAAAGATGACGGGGCGAGAAGTGTACTTCGCCATTTCCCGCACGGCTTGTTCCGGAAAGGCTCCGGCTTGGCCGGACACTCCGATGAGGACCGAGGGCTTCGCATTGCGGACCACGTCCAACAACGTGATTTCTCCATTCTGTTGTCTCCAGCTCTGGACTTCCTGTTCTTTACGCGCGTAGAGCTTTTGCTCGGGCCGCAGGTCTTTTGTGTTTTCCGCAACGAGGCCATAGCGGTCGATCCCGTAAAAATGACTTCGAGCTTCCTCTGCGGAGACACCCGTGTCTTGAATGAACTGCGCTAAGAGATTCGTGATGCCTATTCCGGCGCTCCCGAAACCAACGACGACGATCTTCTGCTGCTGGAGCGCAACACCAGTCACGTTGATCGCAGATATTAGCGTCGCAGTGGCTACGGCCGCGGTGCCTTGAATGTCGTCGTTGAACGTGCAGAGCTGGTCCCGGTAGCGGGCCAGAAATCGAGCGGCATTCGAACCGGCGAAGTCTTCCCACTGCAACAGCACATGGGGCCACCGCTTCTTTACGCTTTGTACAAAAAGATCTACGAAATTGTCGTACTCTTCGCCGCGGACCCGTTCATGTCTCCATCCGATGTAGATTGGACTCTTTAACCTGTCCTCATTGTTCGTTCCTACGTCGAGAAGAATTGGAAGACAATGCTCTGGATGAATGCCGCCGAGCGCGGTGTAAAGGGCCATCTTTCCTATGGGAATGCCCATACCACCCGCGCCCTGGTCACCGAGTCCTAGAATTCTTTCGCCATCGCTGAAAACGATGCATTTCACGCCATCGTAGCGAGGATGGCTTAAAATCCGCGCGATGCGATCCTTATTCGGATAGCTAATGAATAGGCCCCGAGGCTTTCGCCATATCTCGCTGAAACGCTGGCAACCCTCGCCCACAGTTGGCGTGTAAACCAGTTGCAGCATCTGTTCCACATTGCGAACCAAGAGCGCATAGAATAGCGTCTCATTGGTATCCTGCAAATCGCGGAGAAAAGCGTATTTATGGAAGGAAGTCGGCTGCCCAGCCAGCGCTTGCAGGCGGCGCTCGACTTGTTCATCGAGACTTCCGACGTGCGGTGGAAGCAAACCATGCAGGTCGAATACGTCGCGTTCGTGATCGGAAAAAGCTGTTCCTTTGTTGAGACGGGGAGAATTGATTAGATCGTATCCAGAAAGAGAAACTTGCAAACTCTGTCCGTTGCCCGTTGGTGGCAGCTGCTCGGCCATTTCCGCCTCCTTAGCTTCGGGTTACTTTCATTCGCGTCCATTGTTTGGCCTGGGCCGGGTAAAGTTTCCGCGGTTCCGCAGACAATCCACTTTTTCGCCTTTGATGCGGGACAGTACCGGGATGATTCAACGATTTTGGTTTGACTCACGCTTCGTCGTTTCTTCGCCTTTGTCATGTGAACATCGGCCTCCAAGGCTTGCCACGTCCGCGGGGGCGGCGGACGCGCTCGGAACAGACGGACTACTGCCCTCTTAGACGCCATTTTAGGTACAATCCTTTCAAATGGCGGGAAGACTTCGGGTCGAAGTACGCCTGCTGGTTTATTCAAGAATCGGCGCGGCCTGGTCGGCGCAACAGTGAGGACTTCGTAAAGGCGCAAACAGCGATGTCAACGCATACCAAAGAAGAAGGCCGGACAGAAATGAAGCTGCGCGCCGCTCGGAGGGCGCTGGAGCTGGTCGAGCCGGGAATGACACTTGGGCTGGGTTCCGGGACGACGGCGACTCTTTGGATCAAGCTCCTCGGCGAACAGGTGCGCGATCATGGCTTGAAGATTCGCGCCATAGCCACTTCCGACGACAGCGAACACCTCGGGCGAAGCTACGGAATACCATTCGTCAATTTTGAAGAGTGCCCGAGCCTCGATCTCACAATCGACGGAGCTGATGAGATTGCACCTAAGCTGGCACTCATCAAGGGTGGTGGTGGAAAACTCCTACGCGAAAAGATTGTCGCCAGCGCTTCCAAGCGGTTCGTCGTGATTGCAGACGAGTCAAAACAGGTCGAGAAGCTCGGCCGCTTTCCGTTGCCTGTCGAAGTGATTCAAATGGCCGCTCCACTGGTGAGTGGCTCGCTACGAGAACTTGGGTTCACGCCAACCATTCGGGTGAACCATGATGGAACGCGTTACATCACGGACGAAGGCAACCTAATTCTTGATTGCTCCGGCCTTTCTATCGAAAATCCGGCCGAAATCGCGGCCAAACTCGACTCCACTGTTGGAATCGTGGAACACGGCCTCTTCTTGGGAATGGCTGCCCTTGCTCTGATAGCGAGTGAACAGCAGGTAATCGAGCGTTCTGTCTAAACTCTTGTTCGTGATCGCAATACTTCGAGGTGACTGAGGGACACTCCAAGTCCCGGGCACTTCGCACATCTCCGGAAACCTGTTTGAAATAAGTAAGTGATCCGGCCGACCGCCTCGGAAGTACTTACAGCTTTTGCCCTCTCCCCAAGTGTTTCTCTGACGGCGCGCCGCCTAAGATGTCATAGGTGGCTGTAAACATTCCCACGTGGATCGCACAAAGAAGCTCCTTGCGTGCCGTGGGTTGGCGGAGTCTGACTACTTTGCTACCGGCAATGCCACTGGTTGTTGGAGCCGGAACTCCAGCAGAGTTTCGCTCGGTATCGAGAGTTGCTGCCCTTTCTTGGAAGCGGCGACGGCGGTTCCACCCGCACCGCCGATCAGCGCGCCAATCCCGGCTCCCTTCCCCCCGCCCGCTACCCCACCGATGAGCGCACCGAGTCCTGCACCGCCAACAACTTTCTTCGCAGTATTTCCGCCTTCCCCCTTCCCCTTGATCTCATACGTACTTGTGAGAAGTGGATACATGTTATTGTTGAGGCGGATGTCTGTCAGTTCCAGCGTCAGCTCGGAGCTACCTTTCATGGAGCCGGCGGAGGAAGCCGAAACCAGCTGGCCATACACTATCGTGCCTCTCGGAGCCACCACCACATCTTCGGCTTGCAGATTTGTCTCCAGGCTGGCAGTGAATTTAAACCCCGTTTTTTGTTTGGTCGTATCGATGGAATCGATCATTCGTATGAGGATCCGTGTTCCTGCCGGAACCGTGATTCTCTTTACGTTCTGCGGAGCGCCAATTTCCGAAGTTGTCAGCATCAGTAGAATTGTTGCGGCCCAGATAAATCCCTTTCGCATTGCTTCTCTCCTCCTCACGGAATTCACGAGCCTGCTCCAACAATCGGCAACTCAGCAGCAATTCGAAGATCGATAATCGAAAGCAACTGGTGTTCGATTTGAACGAAGCGCGCCGCCGTGATTGCGCCCAATTCCTGTTTGACGCGGTCATAGTATTTTGCAACGAGCTCGCCACGCTGCTTTTGATAAGCCATCGCGTTCTGGATCAGCTCGTCTGCCTTTGCATCAGTCATTTGCGAATAATTAAGGGCATAATCGTGGATATTCGCCATCCTTTGGTCGTTCAGCTTGGCCAATTCCGTGTCGTATTCGGTGTAGATCGGCCAGAACTTTGCAGCATCAGCCGCACTTAACTGCATGACCGATCCCATGATCTCGGCTTTCTGCTGGCGCACATCGGAGCGAAGGAGCTGTATGTAGGCTTGGATATTCGTCTTTTGATTAGCCGCGGCAGGCGATGTGGTGGCCGGCTTTACAGCTTTTTTGGGCTGCGTCGCGTCTTGGGACCGCCCAGCCGGGACAAAAGTCAGCAGCGCCAGAAGCATCGCCCAAACTGCTTTCTTCCTGTTCATCTTTTTCTCCTCCACGAAACTGCGAATTAACTGGGTTCGGGAATTCATCATTCCAACCAAGTCTTGGTATGGCACGAAATAGAGCGACTGGTCAATGTTGCACCGATTCCAGCGCCTTATTTGTTTTTCCTGCTCGGCCACCAAATTGTAGGCGACGTGTTCTCCATAGCCCAGGTCGATCGAGTTGCCGCCGGCCGGTTGTACGCGCGAATGCGGTTATCCATCGGGTATCAGCACAGGGAGCGCCAACAGAATTGGGATCCTAGCACTAGGAATGGGTCCGCAGCAGTCGACGCGCACGGATTCACACGGGAAATATTGCTGGGGCAGGTATGGGAGGGCTACTGTCAAAACTGACAGATACTGACCAAATTGCATGATCTTGAAAATTGCGTTCCGTCGCTCCTCATTTCAGAAAAGTGGCCACTTAAGTCGAGCGTTGACGCTTGCAGCCAACTGGCCGTGGCGTCGTTATGGTGGATAGAAGGGGCTTGCGGTCCCTGTCACTTTTGACAGTTCACATAAACTCGCAGCTTTGCCCTACTAGTGGCTTCCATGACAAGTCTGCTATGGAGAGTCTTGGGAAAGACTGGCTTAACAGTTCTAAATCCATCGCAACGATGAGTACTTAGAGTTTTGCTCGGGCATTCGGCCAAGCGACTCGTGAACCACCAGGAGAATAGAAATGAAGTTCAAAGCTGCAGTCCTCTTAGGAGTCGTTTTGTTGTTCGGTACAAGGGCGTCTGCTCAGGATTACCCCAAAGTAGAAACATCGCCGGCGTTTATGTACATCCGCACGCCTGCCTCCTTCACGGTTCCGACAACGGCTCCGGTGGCCCCGGGCGAGAGCTTTAGCGCAGATTTTAACTGCGTTGGTGGCGGAGGCACGTTCGCTTACAACTTCAGTAGCGTGGTGGGCATAGCGGCCGACTTGGGTGGCTGCAAATACGTTGGTCAAACAATTCCCGCCTTGGCTGCAAAACTTAACGGGAATGACTTTACGTATATGTTCGGGCCGCGGTTCACCTATCGAAACAAGAGCAAAGTCCAACCATTTGCCGAAATCAACTTCGGCGGAAATCGCCTCAGTCTCAGTTGCAACAACAGCACTCCGTGCAGCGGCACCTCTTATTCCAAGAACGCTTTCGCCTTGACGGTAGGTGGGGGCTTTGACGTCATCGTGAACAGGAAATTTGCCATACGACTCATCCAGGCTGAGTATCTCTATACCCGCTTCGGCAATGACTGCAATCTAGCTCTCTGCAGCAACAACAACAATCAGAACAGTTTTCGGTTGAAGAGCGGGATCGTTTTCCGGTGGGGTGGTGCTCCGCCTCCGCCTCCCAATCATCCTCCAGTGGCTTCCTGTTCAGCCAATCCAACCTCGGTTTACGCCGGCTCGGGTGAAGTGGTATCCGTGCATGCGGACGCCAGCGACCCCGACAACGACCCTCTAACTTTTGCTTGGACAGCCACGGGAGGCGCTATTGACGGCACGGGTTCGCAAGTCCGTTGGAGTTCCAATGGCCTGGCATTAGGAAGCTATACAGTTACAGCGGCTGTCTCTGACGGACGCGGCGGTGCGACGAGTTGCTCGACGGAAATCAAAGTGGCGCCTCGGCCCAATCGTCCGCCTACGATGAGCTGCTCCGTGGATCCGAGTTCGGTTCATCCTGGCGACCGTGTGCATGTCACAGCCAGGGCGAGCGACCCGGATAACGATCCCTTGACCTTCGCCTGGCAATCGACGGGTGGGCAAATTGCCGGATCCGGCGCGGAAGTTCAGGTCGACACCACAGGCGTGGCGGCTGGGAACTACTCGGTGACGGGACGGGTGGACGACGGACGCGGTGGTACGGCGGACTGTCAAGGTCAGTTCAGTATCGAACAGCCTCCGCCTCCCGCGGTAGAAGCCAGACTAGCGATTCGCAGCATCTATTTCCCAACGGCCCTGCCTTCCTCTGGAAGGCCAAATGTGGGCCTCGTCGAGAGCCAGCAAAAGACACTCACTTCGCTGGCCAACGACTTCAAGGAATATCTCGCACTTAAGCCGGATGCTCATCTCGTCCTTGAAGGTCATGCGGATCACCGCGGCACCACAGAATTCAATCAAGCCCTTTCCGAACGCCGTGTGGCGATCACGAAACAATTCCTCGTCGGACTTGGCATTCCAGAAGCGAGTCTTCAAACCAAAGCTTATGGGGAAGAAGAAAATATGACGCCCGATCAGGTAAAACAACTGGTCGAACAACATCCCAACTTGAGCCAGGAACAGAAGAACAAAATCCTGGCTAACCTAAAGATTGTTACACTGGCCCAAAACCGGCGGGTGGACATTGTCTTGAGCAGTACGGGCCAACAGTCCGTTCGCCAGTTCCCGTTCAATGCTGAAGATTCCTTAACGCTGCTCAGCCCCAAAGTTGGAGGGGCAGGAGCAAAACCTGCAGCCAAGCCAAAACCAAAGGACTAGCTGATAAGGTTGATCACCCGGTTTACGACAGAACTGTGGACTCTTGGAGGTCGTTGTTTCAAGTGGCCTGTATTTGTGCGAAGACACTTGCCTCGGCGAAACTCTAGGTGAGACTGCGACTGCTAGTAAGTTTTTGATCCCTGACAGTTGATTTTGCTGGAAAATTGTCTTGAGAATGCCATACACCGACGGATCAAGCGAATAGACGGTCGGCGTCGTTGGCAGTTCTCGTTGATAGGCACTGCCAAAATGTTCAGCTCAAGTGGTGCTCGAACCATTCGCGTTCTGTGCGCCTCTATGTTTGCTTCTGCGATTCGATCTGGACAACATCTTGGCCTGATACCGGCACTTCGAGACCAGTCGAATACATCTTGAAATCCTTGTTGGGCGCCACCTCGGCCTCCACTCTTGAAATCGTACCGGTCATCTTTTTTCCATCCCTCGAAACAACCTGATAGGCGGTTATACAGATAAGTGGCTTACTCCCGAATGGATAGTCCTCTTCTTCGCGTGAGGTGCACGAGTGGTTCAGAGTCCGCCTCCCCTGCCCCGGTTACAGCTTTTTATTGTGGCGGACCACGCTTTGGGGGCCGACTTACGAGTGTCCCATTTCGTACAGACAGACGTTTTTTTGTCACTTAAACTGCGGGCCCGGCAGGGTTTAGCCTCTGCATCGCATAATGCCCTGCCCAGGACTGGAGGAACTCTTGAATCGCGTGCACCAAAAGGCTTCCCAACTGCGCGACTTCTCTTCTGCATCCAGCCTTGGGGGCGAGGTCTCGCACTTTCGTCAGAACCAGAACATCTATACACAAGGTGAGCCCGCCGAGACGCTTTTCTATATTCAAAAAGGAGGGGTGCGCCTCTCAACCAGAAGGAACAACCGCCGACCCGTAGTTACTGCGATCCTTGGCGTGGGCGATTTTTTTGGCGAGCTTTGCCTCACAGAGTATCCCCTCCGTATGTGCACGGCTATCGCGTTGACTGCCAGCTCCATACGCACCATTAAGAAAGAAAAGATGTTGCAACTGATTCGCGCAAGGAATAAGACCTCGCGTTCTCTGCTGGCCCATCTACTGTCCAACATCAAAAACTATCGTGACCACGTGGCAGACCTGCTGACCTCTTCCGCGGAACAAAGGCTGGCCCATGTGCTTTTGCGGCTCGCGCACTTGGGTAAGAACGGCCGGATGGGCGTTGAGATACCACACCTAACTGACACAGTTTTCGCAGAAATGGTAGGGACCACGCGGTCGAGAATTAATGCGTTCATGAATCGGTTCAAGAAGCAGGGATTTATTAGCTACGGTGAGGGAATAGAGATTCACCCGTCTTTGCGGAAGGCTCTCGGCACGCGATAAGAATCGTATGTAATCCGTAGTCTGTCCGCAAGGGAACCTCAGAGCACGGCCTTCCCATCGAATGATTCCAAGAATGGCGCTTCCCCTCCAGCTTCTGGCTAGTCGTATTACTGCGGATGTGAAGTAAAACTCCACTTGGATGGTAACGGCGTTTACCGGGCGTTGAAGGCAATCCACTGGCGTGCACGGATGAAGACGCCGAAACGGACGGACCGGTTGCATTGTTCCTCTATCCGATGCGTCAGTGCCCGCACGGGTAACCGGATAGTGAGATCCGCCTCCCCCAGCCAGACTTGCCGATGAAAATGCGCGCGCTTTTAGCAGACTACCTGTGTCGTAACTGTGCCCTGAGCTGTAATTTTCGAAGAATTATCAAAGACTTACGGACTCAAGACTTAGGACGGGACAGAGAGGAGGGACACCACAAGTCCTCTCACCACTTCCCGCCGTCGTTGCCGTCCGGCCCATTGGATTTTTCCCCATGCTATTGCGAGGTCAGAGTCGGTCTTCGATAAGTCCGCCCAGCTGCTCATCAGAACAAGCCGGGCGCCTATTCGGCGCGCGGCCCTGGCATGCTTTTCCGTGGAGCTGGCAGTTTTGATTTCGGATTTTCTCTCGCGCGCGGGACAGTCAAAACGGGTGTAGAATCTTGTTTAGGAGTCCAAGACAAAGTGGCTCCGATGTCTTCGGCGCGCCGTGGCCTTTCATTCCGGGACGCCAGAGGACATGGGACAGAGGTAAATAAAATGAAAAAATCCGGCTTGTTAAAAATTCTTTTTGTAATCGTCTCGTGTGTTGCGCTCAGTTGGTCGGCATCGCCCGCCTTTGCCCAGAGGGGTGGCCACGGTGGCGGAGGCGGAGGCGGATTCCATGGTGGCGGTGGTGGCGGATTCCATGGCGCCAGCACAGGAGGGTTTCACGGCGCCGCAGGCTACTCCGGCTACAGCGGCGCCCGCTACTACGGAGGCGGGTATCGTGGCGGAGCGTATTATCGCGGCGGAGCCTACTATGGCGGGCGCGGGGGCTACTACGGCTGGCGCGGCGGGTATTGGGGTTACCCGCGTTACGGTTACGGATGGGGCTTCGGAATTGGTTTTGGATGGCCGTATTGGTGGGGGTATCCGTATGGGTACAGCTATAGTCCTTGGTTGGCTGCTCCCTACCCTTACTATTATCCGTCCACTTGTCCCCCTGGATATTCCTGTACTCCCAATGGAAACGACGATCCTCCGCCGGCAAACCCAAGTCCAAGATCTGGGAGCTATCCGGCGCCGCCTTCGAGACCTTCGGTAACGGAGAGCGCTGCCAACACGAATTACGCCAATAGGGATCTGGTGGCTTCTGCGCCCAGTGCTCCGATTCCGTCAAGTGGCCGGATGACCGCCACCCCGAGCAACTATCGCGTCGTGCACGCCGCGATGCGGCAAGACCAGCCGCTGCGGCCCGAAGTGCAGCATGCTCTGCTCGCGTTGCGCGAGATGCCGCCGTTTGCTCGCGAGCGCGAAATCGAAACAGGCCGCTACAGCAACTTTTCGCCTCAGGAGAAAGAACTTCTGAGAAGCGTGAATTAAGAGCTGTCTGATTGCCGACTAACTTGGGCCTGACGTCCGCGGGGAGACGTTTTTCGCGCTCCATTTTTTGTTTATTACCGAGGGTTTCGCATCCGTTGCTGGATTAGTTTGTCCAGCTCTTCGTCAAAAAAGGCGGGTGACGGCTAGGCGTGCCGCGTTGGCAGCGTTCGCTGCGAACAAGCCGAGGCTTCAAACCCGTTCTCGTCCGCGAGAGATTTTGTATCGCAAGAGATACCTCCCGACACGCGCAAATCACACTTCTGAAACATCTCCTTAATTTAGCCCGTTCGACACTTTAGGCATGCCACCCACGGTAGTCCTAGAGCACGGTTGCGAGAATCCGCTCGCCTCCACAGGCCAGCTTCGCGCAGGGATGGCGCAAACGCTGGAAGACCTGATCGATTGCCAGCGCTTGCGTTATCTGGTCTTTAATTGCGAGCTTGGCGAGGGACTGGACAGCTCTCGGCGGATTGGGCTGGACCGCGATCGTTACGATTTCATCTGTGACCATCTGATGGTGCGCGATACCAGCTCTGGAAAATTAGTGGGAACGTACCGGATGCAGAGCGGTTTCCGTGCAAAGGGAAATCTCGGATATTACAGCGAACAGTTTTTCGATTTTGCGCCGTTCGAAGGAATTCGTGAAGAAGTTCTCGAGCTCGGTAGGGCTTGCGTACATACGGAGTACCGGAATACGGCAGTGCTCCACATGCTTTGGAAAGGAATTGTGAGATACGCCCTCAGTTGCAGGGCTCGGTACTTGGTCGGATGCAGTTCGGTGACCTCTCAGGATCAAGACGAGGCGATGGCTCTTTACGAGCAGTTGAGCGCGAAATACCTAATCGAGCCGGCACTGCGCACTAAACCCAGGCCCGAATTTGCCTGCCGCACCAGCAACACGATGACTACCCCGCCTGCTATGCCGCGGCTCTTTTGCGCTTACCTGGACGTCTCGGCACGGCTCTGCGGGCCGCCTGCGATTGATCGCGAATTCAAAACGATTGATTTTCTGACGCTGTTTGATCTGCAGCGCGCCCCCGATCGAGTTCGAACGCGCCTTTTCTAGTCGCTTATTCAAACCTTGGTGGGACTAGCCGCCAGCCTGGTGGTTGGACAACAGGTCGCGCGCGAGCGCCAACGCTTTTTCTGTTTGCGTGGCATCGTCGAGACGGCCGCGGGCGAAATCGCGTGTCCCGCCGCCCTTGCCGCCTATTTTTGCCAAGACCTGTTTTAGGAGAGCGTTCATGTCTTTCGCAGCTGTGGGATGCTGCGCGAAGAGAATGTTTCCAGAACTCAGTCCAGCCAGCAGCCAAATCGCTCTCTCCGTCTTCGCGACCTCCGTTGCGAAGTAGCCCAGGAATTCGGGTTCGACGTCCTCGAAAACACGATGGATTACGCGGAGGCCATCGGACTCCGGCACGGCTTCGCGTACGGCTTGCGCCGCTTCGACTTCCGCGAGGCGTTGCAGCAGAGTGCGCGTTCTTTTGAAATTGGCGTCGCGCTCGGATATGGCGCGCTCCGTTGCTGCAATCACTTCTTCTGGCGCACAACTGAGCTTTTCCGCTACCGCCCGAAGACGGTGAAAATCCTGGCGCGCCACGCGTTCGGCACGGGCGCCACAAACGAATTCCACGCGCCAATCCTGCCTCATCTTTGTGCAGCGCCGCACCAGGAGCGTTCCAATCTGGCCGGTGCTTTTGACATGTGTTCCGCCGCAAGGCTGAAGGTCGGCGCCCTCGATCTCGATGGCACGCAATATTCCAGAGCGGTCGACTTCTTTGCGCACGCCGAGTTCCGCCAAGTCTTCAGCGGTGCCATAGCGAACGGTCAACGGCCTGTCCTCAAAGATAATTTTGTTGGCAGCGCGTTCCGCGCCTTCGAGGATTTCGTCCAAGGGCTCGGGACCACGCAGGTCGATGGTGCAGAAGTCTGTGCCGAGATGAAAAGAGACCGTTGGCCTGCCATAGCGTTCTTGAAACATGGCCGAGAGCAGGTGCTGTCCCGAATGCTGCTGCATATGATCGAAGCGGCGCGGCCAATGGATGCAGCCGAGGACGTCCGGACTACCGGGGCGTTGGTCCACGACGTGAATGATTTCGTCGCCATCGTCGCGGACGTCGAGTACATTCGCGTCTCCGATTTTTCCCAGATCATGGGGCTGGCCTCCGGAGGCTGGATAAAAAGCGGTGCGATCCAGCACCAAACCCAAGGCTTGCGCCGTAATTCCAGCTTTCAAGTCCGGCGGGAGTAGTTCGCAGTGCACGACTCGAGCGGTGAATTCCCGTTCGTACGCGTCGTCGTAATAGATTCGATGTGTCTTCATAGCGTTCAGGAAGTTTACATCTGTAGTGCGCGCTGCCACGCTTCCGAATATTTGTAGCCCGTGCCGGTGTTGAAGAGCACGACGGTTTCGTGCGGCTTGATCCAGCCGGAAGCGGCGAGCTTGCGTGTGGCGCTTACGGTTGCGGCGCCCTCCGGCGCGGCGAAAATTCCCTCGCGCGACGCCAGCTCCTTCCCTGCTTGCAGCATTTCATCGTCGGTCACGGTGAGAGCGGTTCCGTGGGTTTGCTTGAGCATACGCAGGATGAGGAAATCGCCGAGCGGTCCGGGCACGCGAAGTCCTGACGCAAGCGTCGCTGCGTTCTGGAAAAATTCCGAGGTCGCGCGCTGCGCGTTCCATGCTTTGACTATGGGCGCACAACCTTCCGCTTGCACCGCGACCATGCGAGGCCGTTCCTCTCCGATCCAGCCCATCTCTTGCATCTCGTCGAAGGCTTTGCACATGCCGATCAGCCCGACGCCTCCACCCGTGGGATAGAGAATCACATCCGGCAGTTTGCCGCCAAGCTGCTCCCAGAGTTCGTAACCCATGGTCTTCTTGCCTTCAATGCGGTAAGGCTCCTTTAGGGTGGAAACGTCGTACCATCCCTCGCGGTCTTTGTGTTCCGCGACATATTTGCCGCAGTCCGAGATTAAGCCGTTTAGTTTGATGACTTTAGCGCCAAAAGCTTGGCATTCCATGATGTTAGCCGAAGGTGTATCTGCTGGCATCACGATGACGGCAGGGATTCCCGCTGCGGCGGCATAGGCAGCCAGAGCACCGCCGGCATTGCCCGCCGTGGGCGCCGCTAACGCCTTTGCATTCAACTGTTTTGCGCGCGTCACGGCAGCGGTCATGCCGCGAGCTTTGAAAGAGCCAGTAGGATTCAGGTCTTCGTATTTAACCAACAGGTTAAATACACCGAGCTCGGTGCCTAGCCTCTTGGCCGGCAACAAGGGTGTCATGCCCTCTCCCAACGTAACAGGAGGGTCGTTTGGGAGCACCTCCGCATACCGCCAAAGTGTGTGTGGGCGAGACTTGAGGCTTTCGAGGGTCAACGACCTCCCAGTTCGCTTCAGGTCATATCTGGCATAAAGCGGCTTCCCGCAGGTGCAGAGGTGCTGTTCGATGGAGGAATCGTACTTTTTCTCGCAAGCTGAGCATTCCAGCTCCAAGACGTTTGTCCGTTTTGGCATAGGGCAAAAGTCTATCACAGGCCTTTTTGGCTATTCTTTTGGCGGCAGGGGGTCGCCGGGGTCTGGGAAGGCATCTCAGTTTGAAGGTATAATGGATAGATGAGCGTCCGGCTGATCGCCCTGGATATTGATGGTACGCTTCTGGACAGCCGCTGGCAGCTTCCGGAGGCTAACCGGGCAGCCATTGCGGCGGCGGCCCGTCGAGGGATCGAGGTCGCCCTCGTCACTGGGCGGCGCTACGATTTTGCCTTGCCCATTGCGCGCCAGATCGAGGCGCCGCTGACGATGATTGTCAGCAACGGCGCCGTCATTCGGACCTACGACGGCGAGACGCACGTGCGGCACCTGCTTGGGCGAAAGACTGTCGAGCGTGTTTTGGAGCTTACGCGGCCATGGCGGGACTGCGCTGGCGTTGTTTTTGACCGGCGACGCGAAAATCAGATTGTGGTGGAATCCATCAACGAGGACGATCCAATTCGCAGCGCGTACTACACGCGCAATCGCGAGTTTCTGGGACTGGCCAATCCGCTCGAAAGCTGCCTCACGGAGGATCCTATCCAGGTGATGCTGAGCGGGAACATCGCCCGGATGCACGATGCGGAAGTGGCGCTTCGAGGAGCGGCGTTCGCGGAGGAATTTGCGCTGGCCGTGACTGTGTACGAAAGCAGAAATTTTTCGATGATCGATGTCATCAACCCTGTTTGCTCCAAAGGCGCGGCGCTGGCGGAGTGGGCTGCTTTGCGTGGCGTTGCGCGCGAGGAAGTTTTGGCCATTGGTGACAACCGCAATGATTTGGAGATGCCCGCCTTCGCGGGAATTCCGGTGGTGATGGGAAACGGCGTCGCGGAATTGAAGGGGTTTGGCTGGCACGAAACGGCGAGCAACGATGATGGCGGCGTGGCCGCGGCCATCGAACATTTTGCGTTGCGGGAGGCGGCTCCGTGCGCCTGATGAGATTTGTGGTGCCCTGCTTGGTGCTCTTCGCGGCAGCTCCGTGTTTGCGCGCGGAGTACATCGCTTTGCGGAGCGGGCAGCGGCTTCATATAACGGGTTATGAGCTTCTTGGGGATAAATACCGCGTGCAGATCGTGGGCGGAATTGTGGAAGTCCCCGTCGAGGAAGTCGTCTCCATCGAGCCGGAAGACACCTTTGCTCCGCTTCCTCCTTCGATCGCTCCGGCGGCGCCGGTGCGCGAGATCGTGAAAGCTGCAGCGGCACGCTACAGTGTGGACGCGGACCTCATTTTCAGTGTGATTGCCGCGGAGTCGAACTTCGATCCGAAGGCCATCTCGAAGAAGAATGCGCGTGGACTGATGCAACTGCTGCCGGAAACCGCGGCGCATTTCGGAGTGCAGAATATTTTCGATCCGCAAGAGAATATCGACGCGGGCACGCACTATCTGCGCGACCTGCTGCAGCGCTACAACAACGATTTGGCGCTTGCTTTGGCTGCTTACAATGCAGGACCGGAGCGCGTTGAGCAGTTTGGACGGGTTCCGCCTTATTCAGAGACGGTTTCTTACATTCGCCGCGTAAAGCGCGGGTACGAGAAGAGCAAAGCGGGAGTGTCGCTCGAGAGTCCGCCAAAAACAACCGATAAGAAAACAAGCCCCTCCGCAGCGGCAAGCTCGAGCAGGGGCGAAGTTGCGTCGCAGCTCAGCATGTCGAATTAGATCCAAATTTCAAAGTTGGGAAAGATTCGGGGCTGAGCGTGTGCCGAAATGCGTTTTGCGATCGGACGTCTATCGAATACCGAAGAGGACAGCCCGGATTGCCTGTCCCAAGGAGCAGCGGACGGGCACGGCATGCCGTGCCCCTACGGAGCGCAGACGGCAGATTGGGAGCTACGGTTGCGTTGGATTGGGATTCGGCGCCGCTGTCGGAGGGCTGGGCGGCGGGTTTAGAGGATTGGCAGGCGCACCTATCGGATTTTGACCCGGCGCGCCCGCGCCCGTGGGAGCCCCAATGGGTGAACCCGGAGCAGCGCCGGCGCCCATGTCTTTCGATGGATCCCAGATAAATTCGAAGAGGCGATAATTCTGCGCCTTTTCATAAACCATGATGGAGCTTTTATTGACCTTGCCTCCAACTCCGATGATGTTGCCTCCCATGATGGTCGGCATATCGCCGGTGGGAACTGCCTGAGGGTCAGAGCCTGTCCCGGCCGTGTCCGTTCCTTGCGCCCCGGTGCCTGTGCCGGTTGCGCCTGATGGAGCTCCCGGAGTACCCGGAGCAGCGCCAGGTGCCGCGATGCCGCCAGCGGGGGTGGCCGGCTGACTGCCGAAGCTTCCGAACGAAGACCCTGCCGCCGCGACACCTGGCTGTCCGCCAGCAGCGGGCATCTGGATACCGCCCTGTGGCGGCTTAAGGCTACCGATGAGATTTCCCGCAGGGCCGACGTAGATCAGACGCCAGGAGCCGTCCTCCTTGTTCATGGGGTCTTTATAGGCTTGCCTCATGAAACGCAGGCTGCCGATTTTGGGTTTGACCAAATCGTCCATGGAGTTCGGGAAGCGGCCAAGCTTGCGATAATAAAGTTTGATGCCGCGCGTATATTGCTTGCCGCGCCAGATCATTTCCTGCTCTTTTTCCCGGCGGCCTTGTGTAAGGATCCGCAAGCCAATGGACATAGTGCCCACGACAAGCAGTGAAGTGAGAAACACAACCAGCAGCAGGGCGTAGCCGCCTTGTTTTCTTCGAGCTCTCGTCAATGTGAGCCTTTTTATCATGCGGACGGCGGAATGACCTGCTCCTCCAGCGGAGTCGTGCCATGAAGTCCGCTGGAAATCTCCTGGAACTCGATGGAGGAATTCCCAATCTTGAGAATGCGATAGCGGCCCATCAGAGTATCTCCCTCGCTTACGATGAAAATGGCTTCGCCATCGGTAATAAAAGCGCGCACTGGTGTTCCGACGGGTACTCTGCCATAGCCAAAAAATTTGAGGTTGGGAGGGAAGTCCGCTATCGTTCGCGGAGGCGGCGGAGTGGGAGGAACCGGGGGCAATTCATTCTTTTTTTTGTCGTTCGCCGCTTGCACTTCTTGCGGAGTGGGAGGCGCGATCATGCTGAACGGGTTGCGGCCGTTGCTCTTGTACTCGGTTTCCTGGGCACGCTTCAGCTCTTCCCAGCGAATTCGCGGGTTATCTTCTCCCAAGGGCTTGTAACCTTCGATGAAGCTCTCCGTCTGAACCGAAGGTGTTTGCTGGCGCCACTCAAAACTCCAGACGAGCGCGGCAACAGCCACCAGCACAACAAGCACGATAATTTGCTGTTTTTGCTTCATGCGCCTCCTCGAAAATAAGTCCGTACGTGGAGTGCCACCCGAATAAGCCCGGTGGCGGCTTGCGTCTGGGAATCCGTAGCTAGGACCAAGCCGTCGACGACGTAGAATCTCTGCGACCGCTGCAAACCATTCAAGAAGCGAACGACGCTGCCGTAGTCGCCGCTGACGGTTGCTTCGATAGTCATCTCAATCATGCCACGGTTGGGGATTTCCTTCGGCCTGTTCGTAAGAGTATCAATCCGCAAGCCGGATTTTTTTGCGACTTCATCGAGTTCGGAGGTGACGGTGGAAGAGCTGGTGCTCTCCACAGGAAGGGACTTTTCGAACTTCTCGCAATCTGCCCGCGTGGCGGGCATATCGTCTTTGATGAGCTGGGCCGAATGGATATCGCCCCTCAACAGTTTGAGCTTGGTATCTTCGTCGTCGAATTCCTTTTGCGACGTTTGGGGCGAAGAGGACAGCCGCCAGCTATAGATGGCCAGCCCAAGGTCCGCGGCCAAAAGTAATCCGAGCATGATCAAGATGGCACGCTTTTGTAATGTAAAGTCGCGGTGCATCAGTTCCTCAAGTAATCCGCGTTCAGTTCAACCACAATCTGATCTGCGTTTGTGCCCGATGTGGGATGCTGCGTGGCGATCAGCTCGATGTGCGTGAAAGTCTTGGAGTCCTCCAGAGCTTTCAAGAACTTGAGCTTGGCTTCGTCGCTGGTAGCACCGATGATGAATTTCACCTCGATGCGTCCCTTAACCTGTTTCGGCTCGATGCTGACGACACGTACTCCGGCAGGAAGAACTTTCTCCAAATCCATGAACATCAGCGTCCAATTGAAGCTGCGCGCATCGATTAGGCTGTTGATGTAGGCGGCTCGATCGTGGAGATTGCGATTCTCATCCAGGTTAAAAAAGCTCTCCAAAGCAGCGCGCTGTTGCTGAGACTCCGCAACCTGCCGGAGTATTTTCGCGGACTTGGCGCGCATCTCGGCATTGGCTTTGCGTGCCAGATAGACGTGCCAGCCAAGGCTCAGAAAGACGATCACAGCGATTGCGCCTACGAGGCCAGAACCGGCAATGAATTTCCGGTGCGCCTCAAGAGGCTTGGTCGCTAGATTGAGCCGAACTCTCATTCTTCTCCTGTTGCTCCCTCTCTCGATACGCGAAGCGAACTATATTAGCCGCGATGCAGCATCCAGCCGACCAAACCGTCCAGTTCGCGGTCGGCCATCGGACGCGCATCGGCAGGGATGCGCCCGTCAGAGACGCCCGCTTGAAGCAGCGAGCGGACTTCGCAATGAAATTCTTCCTCGAGCGGCCGCACAAATTCCGGCAAACGCGCGCCCAGGCCTGCAACGCGAACGGAGTGGATGCCTTCCTGCCAGGTGTCCTGGTAATACGCGGCTACTGGATAGATGTCTTCGAGCAACATGTGGGGCGTAAGATCGGCGCCACGCGCGGGCAATTCCGTGCAGCGGTAGCCGCAGAGGACGCCTTCGCGGACGATCGCCGTCGTCAAAGAAGGGCCGGAGACGCGGGCGAGAAGCGTGGGCTTGTTTTCTTCCACCAGCGCGATGGCCGCGAGCGAGGAACTGAGCACGACTCCAGGGTGCAGGCCTGCCGCTTCGGCGAGGGATTCGTACTCACGGATGATGCGCAAGCGCGCAAGGGCGGTAACGACGTCTACGCCCGCTTCCCGGGGCGCCTGGCGCATATAGGAAATGAGCGTTTCGTCGACTTCAAACGGCACGCTTTTCTTCAGCTTCCAGCGCAGCATGGGATCGGCTTCTTCTTTGGAGCGAGGAAAATCGTCGAAATGTTGCACGAAGACGCGTATGACGGGATCCGGCAAAATCAGCGCGACGCTCTCGTCCTTGGCGCGCAGCGTGGAGCACACGCCGGCTATAGCGGACTTGAGAGCGGCAGCATTGGCGATATTGGTCTCGACGGCAGAGGGCACCAATGCGCCGAAAGGAAGGACCTCGACGGCGTAACCGTCTACGCCGCCGGTTCTCGTCCAACGCGCGCCCGCGACGCGGTTGAGGTCTATTTCGATGGCCAGCGGAGGATGGGGGATGGCATCCAGCCAGCTTGCGATGCGGCGCACGAGGTCGCTCTTGTAAATCCCTTGATGAAATGTGGCAGCGCTACTCAACGAAGGTCACCTTGTTGATTTCCTTGACGGTGGTCATGCCGGCGCGGATTTTGGCCAGGCCGCTTTCGCGCAGAGTGATCATGCCTTCTTCGCGAGCGATGCGCTTGATCTCGGAGGTTGGGCGGCGGTCCACAATCATTTCGCGGATGCGATCCGTCAAATCCAACAACTCGCAGATGGCGGTGCGGCCATGAAAGCCCGTGCCGGAACATTCGAGGCAGCCAGCGCCTTCGGAGAGGACGACGTTGGACCAAGCCGCGGGATCGAGGCCGGCCTCTTTTAATTCGGCCGCCGAAAAACTCTTTGGCCGTTTGCAATTTTCACAAATCACGCGGACGAGACGCTGCGCCATGATGCAGTTCAAGGCGGAGACGAAATTGTAAGGCTCGACGCCCATGTTGATGAAGCGGCCGATCACGTCGGTGACGTTGTTGGCGTGGACGGTAGTGAAGACCAAGTGTCCAGTGAGCGCAGACTGAATGGCGATTTGGGCGGTTTCCTGGTCGCGGATTTCGCCGACCATGATTTTGTCGGGGTCGTGGCGAAGTATGGAACGCAATCCGCGGGCGAAGGTGAGGCCTTTTTTCTCATTCACAGGGATTTGCGTGATGCCCTTGAGCTGGTACTCGACAGGATCTTCGATGGTGACGATTTTGTCTTCGTCGCTTTTGATTTCGTTGATGGCGGCATAGAGAGTGGTGGTTTTGCCCGAGCCTGTTGGTCCGGTGACCAGCACCATGCCGTAGGGCTCTTGAATGTAGCGGCGGAAACGTTTGACCTCGAGATCGGAGAAGCCGACAACATCCAGGCTCAGGCTCTGGAATTTCTCGGAAAGTGTTTCTTTGTCGAGGACGCGGAGCACGGCGTCTTCGCCGTGGCTTGCGGGCATGATGGAGACGCGCAAGTCGATGAAGCGGCCTTTGTACTTCACACGGAATCGGCCGTCTTGCGGGACGCGACGCTCCGCGATGTCCAGGTCGCTGAGGACTTTGATGCGCGAAAGAACCGTGGAATGCCATTCTTTGGCGATCGGCTGCATGGCGTGTTGCAGCACGCCGTCAATGCGGTACTTGACGGCCACTTCGGTGTCGCGGGCTTCGATGTGAATGTCACTGGCGCGGCGTTCCAATGCGGTGAAGATGATCGTTTCAACTAGCCGTACGACCGGGCTGACGGTGGTATCACGCGTCAGGCGATCGCCGGAAATGGTCTCTTCGCTCTCTTCTTCTTCCTTGGAAACCTGAAGCGTAAAGGCTTCGGTGGCTTGCTCGAGGACGCGCTGCGATTGCTCGGTGCGCTTGAGGATGTCGCCAATCTGCTTTGCGGTGGCCACCTTGATGGCCAACTTTTTTCCGAGGAGCAAGGGAAGTTCATCACTCAGCAATACCAGGCTGGGATCGGAAACGGCGATCGAAAGTGAGTTGTTCTGTACTTCGAGCGGCACGAAGTTGTAGCGGAACATCAAGTCCGCGGGAATGGTGCGGAACAGCTCCGGATCGATGCGCTGCTCGCTTAGATCGACAAAGGCGCAGCGGTAGCGGCCCGCAAGCTTGCGAGCAAATTCGCGTTCGTTGACGACATCAGCGCTGTCGCCAGGGGTCCAATTGTGCTCTTGTGTAGCCACTGTTTCCTTCTGCCTATTTAGGCGCCGTGTTCGTAAGAGAGAACGAGAAGATCGGCAGATAGAGTGAAATCAAGATAAAGGCTACCAGTAAACCCATAAAAATAAGAATGACGGGTTCGATGACAGCCACAAGTGCGGAAAGCCTGACGCCTACTTCCTCTTCGTAAAATTCGGCGACGCTGGTGAGCATAGGGGCCAGAGCGCCGCTGGATTCGCCGACTTCGATCATGTCGAGGGCCAGCGCGGGCATGGTTCCCTTGGATGCCAAAGCACTGCTAAGCGATTCGCCCTCGCGGACATTCTGCGTCGCCTGCGTGACCGTCGCACGGATCAGTTTACTAGTGATTGCGTCGGATGCAGTTTGCAAGCCCGCAACCAACGGGGTGCCCCCCGTAAGGAGCGTAGCCAGCGTGCGTGAAAATTGCGCCACCTGGAATTTCAGAAGCGTGTCGCCAATGACGGGGATGCGGAACTTCAAGCGATCGAATGCTTCTCCGCCTTCTTCCGTCCTCGACCAAAGAACGATGCCAAACGCCGCAAGAAATACGAGCGCAAAGGCGCCGATCACGACGTACCGGTAGTCGACAGTGAGCGCAATAAGAAACTGAGTGGGCCCTGGGAGTTCGACATTCAGGTCGCGATACAGCATGGCAAATTTAGGGATCACAAAGGTGACGAGATACGTGACGATAATGGTTGCGACGGTGATCAGGAGAGTTGGATACACCAACGTGGCGAGAATTTTCTTTTTAACGCCGGTGCTTACGCGCTGGTAGGCAATGTAATAGTCGAGAACTCCGGAGAGGTTTCCGCTCTTTTCGCCGGCGAGAATCGCGGTCGCATAAACCTTGGAAAACACGCCGGCCTCGGAGATGGCTTCGGAAAGCGACTTCCCTTCGCGAACGCGGTCGCGAACTTTGGAGAGCACGGGGCGAAGCTTTGGGGAGGTAGCTCGATCAGCCAAGAGATCTAGGGCGCGGAGGATTGGCAGACCAGCTTTGATGAGGGTATTAAATTGCTGGTTGAGGATCAGGAAGTCCGACCCGCCGATTTGGCGTTCGCGACGGCGCTTGGAAAACGCGCCGAGCAAACTGCTGCGCGTCTCCACCGAGTAGACGTAAAGGCCCCTCTCAACCAGTTTCTGGCGCGCCTCTGCTAGAGAACTCGCAGGCTCGACGTGCGAGAAGACCCGGCCGTTTGCATCAGCAACGCGGCAGACAAATTCCCCCATGCCTTCCAGTTTACCTCAACTAGATAATATGCGGAGTAGCGGCCGATGGTTGGCTGTTCCTTTTGGGAAACCTCCCCACAAATTAACCTGAAATTAACCTCAAGGTCTTGATTCTGAAGCGGATTCCGCGTTGACGATAGCGACTCCGAGGGGCACATCAAAACGGAAAAAAGAGTCGGGGATGGAGGGATCGAAGCGCCAGTCGGCGAACCTGAACTCGACCTCGACGCCGCCCTTCTCGCGAACGAGTACGCGGGCAAGCTCTCCCGTCGCAGGCACAATCTCAAGATATACAGATTCTTCGGGACCGCCCTTCTCAGCATCCGCAGGCGCAGCGGCGGGCTGCTGAGACGAGTTTTCTTCGCCTCGCAGCGGACAATAAAGCACAGTGTTGCCCAGTGTGGCCGGCTTCTCAGCGGTAGACGGCTCAACTCGCGCACAAACGCGCGACAACTTCATCTCGCCGGCGAGGAGAGCCAACGGCGTCCGCCAATCGGTGCTTTGCTTTGCTGGAGCGCGGGTGACAGTGTGATCCGCAGGAACATAGAACCACGCCGTCTTCCCATCCACCAGAAAGAGATTTTTTTCCGGAGATTCGTATTCCCAGCGCATTTTTCCGGGACGCCGGAAATAGGCCACACCCGCCTCTGAACGAAGCACTTGGCCACTTTCGGAGTAGCGCTCTAGAAAAGTTGCCGCCAGAGTGCGCGCACCGCGGTAGCGCGCCTCGAGCTTTGCGCTAATCGATTTTGCCTCGGGATTAGTGGAGGATAGGGCCGCTAGAATCGCGAGGGCATAGGCTAAGAACCCAAACATGGATTGTAGTCTAGCAAGACCCGCCCTAGCCGCAAACGCTGCTCTCTTGCTCTATTCAGCCGCTAAAAGCCAAAGAGCACGGGGAGGACCTCCCGTGCCCAGTCTATGTTTAGTTTAAATGTCGCTAGCCTGAGGGTGCGTCTATTGAATGGGATTGCTCGTGGGCGTGCATCCGGCCCCGCTAGGATCATAACGAATCACGCTCGTCTGGTCCGAGCAGAACATGCGCTGTCCGGTGATGCCATAAGAAACAGGCGTCGCAGTGACGCCATAGGAGAGCGAAGGAGTTAAGCCATCTCCGGTGTAAACAAAGACGTAACCAGCCTTAGTTCCAGAGGACAGGACCACGTCCAGCAAGCAAGCGTTTGTAGACGTTGCAGTGCAAGGGGTCGTCCCACCTAGCGAAATCAAGCTGGGTGGAAATCCTACGTTCTGGTAGGTGCTGGAGTAAGTAATCACCGCCGTATTGATCGTACGGACGGACTGCACGGCCGAAGATTCATTGGCTGCGAGGCGTGAGCGAAGATAGTTCGGAACCGCAATGGCGGCCATGATAAGAATGATGGCCACGACTATCAGCAGCTCAATGAGTGAAAACCCGTCTTGTTTTCTTCGCATAGAATCTTCCAGAAAACAGCATCGACCTAAATCTTCTTGCCAACACGATGTAGCGTCTACCGTAAGAGGGAGCATTCTTGATGCCATTCTCTGCTTCAAGCCCTGGGGCGCAACTGCATGATTCTTATACGCTTAAGTTTACGCATAGAGCTGGTGTGGACTCTTCCAAATATTGAATGACACTAATCGTCGTTTTCATATTGGACTCTGACGAAAAACGGCGGTTTGGCGATATTGGTAAAGCGTGCTGCCGATTTCGCAGGACTTTCGGGCTGCTCTGCAGCTATAGAGTCATCGCAGGGCGGTCCAGATACCGGTGCTAATGTCTGCCTGCCCGCTGCGAGATCGCTCGCATCGCAAGAGGAAAACCAGTGAGGAGAGCGCGGGAGTTAGGTCCCAAGCGAATTGGCTGCCCGGATTCAAAGTCAGCACGATCGGCGCACTTCAGGAATCAAAGCTCCTCCAAAAAAAACAGAGCACGGGACCGTAGTCCCGTGCTCTGCCGATTCTTTTCCCGACCAGTTGCCCAGTCGAGAAGTAATCTTACTGAAGCGGGGGGCTCGCCACCGTGGCGCCCGCGCCTGTTGCAGAGTAGCGGATCACACCAGACTGGTCAGAGAAGAACATGCGCTGACCGGAGGTGCCAACCGATACCGGGGTGCCCGTGACGGTGTAGCTGACCGAAGGCGTCGCGCCATCACCCGTCCAAACGAATACATAACCGCTCTTGGTGCCGCTCGTCAAAACAGCGTCAACCAAGCAAGCATTCGTCGAGGTAGCCGTGCAAGGATTTGTGCCGCCCATTGCCGTCAGCGAAGCTGGGTAGCCAGCTGCCGGGTAGGTGGACGAATACGTCACAGCGGAGGTGTTGAGCGTACGGATAGAGCCAACCGCGGAGGCCTCGTTGGCCGCCATACGCGACCGGAGGAGGTTAGGAATTGCGATAGCCGCGATGATCAGAATAATCGCCACGACGATCAGCAACTCGATGAGTGAGAAACCCTTCTGCTTCTTCATTCTATCTCCTTGAGAGTGTGAGAGTTTTAGTGCCAGAGCACGCCGTACTATAAGGCAAGGGAAATGCCAGTCTGGCCACTCCTTGTACCGGGTGTGCAAAATCTTGTAAAACTCTTATTTTCAATTATATGTAAACGACCCGGCGTTTCGCGCTAGTACCCTAGCGACGTCGGGGCATCTGCAAATACCTCAATTTGCCCCTTTTCGTCGTTGCCGATTGACGGAAAATGGCAATTTGCAACGGTGGTTGCCCCTCCATGTCATTGCCTCGGTGCACGGCAACACCTTCAGAATCTATAGGTTATGCTTCTTGGCGTAGTGGCGAAAGGAGCGGTAGCTAATCTTCAGGAGGTCGGATGCCTTGGTCCGGACGCCGCTGGATTTTTCGAGGGCAGCTTGGAGGTATCGCCGCTCGGTATCCGCTATCTCTTTTTCAAAGTCGAGCCCTTCCGCAGGAAAAGACAGCTCGCCCGGGGCCCCACCTCCTGAGGCTCCAGCCGACGAGTATCCGGCAATGCGGTCGGGGAGAACGCGCAGAGAGATCTCGCAGCCGGTCTCGAGCGCGACGGCTCGCTCCATGGTGTTCTCCAGCTCGCGCACGTTTCCCGGCCAATCGTAGGATTCCAGGCGGCGAACTGCTTCAGGCGAAAGTCCCTCGATGGGCTTCTCCATCGACTTCCGGAAGGTCTCGAGGAAGTGCCGCGCCAGAAGCGGGATGTCCTCGCGGCGCTCGCGCAAAGCCGGTAGCTGGATGGGAATAACGCTCAAGCGATAATACAAGTCCTCGCGAAAGCGGCCCTCGGCGATTTCCTTCTCAAACTCTTTATTCGTGGCCGCAATAATACGAACATCGACGTCAATTTCTTCGGTGCTGCCGATGGGCCGTACTTTGCCTTCCTGAAGGACGCGGTAAAGCTTCACCTGCATGGTTAGGCTCATATTGCCGATCTCATCCATAAAAAGTGTGCCGCCGTGAGCGGCCTGGAATAGACCCTGGCGATTCTCGTTAGCGCCCGTGAAGGCGCCTTTCATGTAGCCAAAAAGTTCGGATTCCAGCAGGGTCTCTGGAAAAGCGCCGCAGTTGATGGTGATAAAGGGAGCCTGAGCGCGAAGGCTGTTCTCGTGAATGGCGCGGGCTACCAATTCCTTTCCGGTACCACTCTCGCCGGTGATCAGGACGCGGCTGGTTTGTGGAGCAATCGTTTGGATCAAGTCGAAGATGGCGCGCATCTTGGGACTTTGACCGATGATATTATCGAGGCCCGTCAAGCGACGTAGTTCCCGGCGAAGGTAGCCTGCCTCTTTCTTCCACTTCAGGCTCTCAGAGACTTCCTTTACGGCACGGCGGAGTTGGTCGACCAGTTCATGGTCTTTTATGACGTAGCGATCGGCGCCGGAGTTAATGGCCGCGATTGCTGTTTCCACCGTCGGTACGCCAGTAATAAGGAGAAAGAAGGAGTTCGGAGAAATCTCTTTGGTAAATTTCAAGAGGTCGACGCCGGTAGCGCCTGGCATCCTTACATCCGAAATAATAATGTCAAAAATCTGCGATTCGAGCTTTCGCTTGGCAGCTTCGACGCTGTGGGCCACTTCGACGCGGTGGCCTTCCTTGCGAAAGGTAATTTCAAGAAGCTCGCAAATAGAGCGCTCGTCGTCCACGACGAGGATGTGGACCATCTCGTTGTGAGCTTCTTTGACCGCTGCTTTCGTTCCTTGCATAAAACCTCACGCCGTTCGGGGCAGTTCCACAATGAACTCCGCGCCGCGATCTTTCTCCGAGATCACACTGATTCTGCCGCTATGTGCCTGCACGATCTGATACACGATGGAAAGTCCCAGGCCTGTTCCGCCCTCAAATCCAGACTGAAGAGGCTCGAAGATTTTTGCGCGCTGTTTGGCGTCGAGGCCGATGCCGGTATCCCGGAAAGCAATGCGCAGCCAGAAAGGCAACAGCTCGATGGCCACGCTGAGCGTTCCACCGCCGGGCATGGCGCGAAGTGCGTTATCGGAAAGGTTCCAGAAAACCTGCTTGATCTTGTTTGGATCCACGCGCGCGCGCAGCGCGGCTCCATTGTAGGCGCGGACGATCTGATACTTATTCTCGATTTCGGGTTTCTTCTCGAGCAGCGTGAGCGTTTCATCCAGCAAACCGCGGACGTCCGCTTCCTGGAATTCGTAGGTCTTCTCGCGGGAGTAATTCAGAAAATCCGTAATGATATGGTTTAAACGCTCGGATTCACGGCTGACGATGTGGACCAGGTTTTTCTCGTCCTCCTCGAGGGGAACGAGGCGCGCCAGTTCCTTCACCGCGCCGGCCATGGCCGTCAGCGGCTGCCGAATTTCGTGGGCGATGGCGGCCGAGAGCCGGCCCAGGGCCGCCATACGGTCTCTCGTCGCCAATTCCTGCTCTAGTCTCCGAAGTTCGGTTAAGTCCTGAAAATTAAAAACATGGCCGCTCCGGGGAGAATTCCGGGTGCGCAAGGGAGAGACGGAAATGCCGAGATACCTTTGCTGACCGTCCGGCGTGCGGAAGTCGATCTCTCTGCGGACTATAGGGCGTTCGTTGGGACCCTTGAGGCCAGGCAGCCAAAAATTCTCGTCAAGCTCGGGGAGCTTCCGGCCGCGCAGATCGGCAAAGCGGTATCCGAGAATCTCTTCTCCGGTGCGATTTAGAAGAACAATCCTGCCTTCCAAGTCCGTGGTCAGCAATCCACCGCGCATCGAATGGATGATGTCTTCGGTAAAATCCTGGAGTTCCAGCAGCTCTTCGCGCTTTTCCTCGAGTTCGATTCCCTTGCGGCGGAGAGATTGCGCCAGAAGACTGGACAGGTAGGCCACAGCCAGAAATCCGAAGAGGTTGCTGAGAAACCAGACCCTCAGTCCTTCCGGTGTCGGAACGAGCAAGAAGGTGCGGGGGATCTTTCCGGCAAAAGCCAGAGCGGTCATCCCGCCGAGGATGGATAGACAAACCGCCGTGGTGATAAACGCAGCGCGGCGCGAAAAGAGGATGCTGGCCACGATGATGACCAGCAAGTAGAGAGAGATGAGATAGCTCTCCTGCAGACCCGTCGTGTAAACAAGAGCCGAGATGATGATTACGTCGGTGGCAACCTGTAATCCACCCTGCCACCTCGCGCGAGGCAGCCAGCGGATCAACCCAATGTGCAAGACACCCAGGGTGACCCAGACCAGTAAGAGCGGAAGGAAGGAGCGGTTCGTGCCAGAAGGAAGGACGTACTGCGGCCAAAAGAGGTCGCAGACGAGGATCAAAAGAATCGTGAGCAGGCGGACACGGGTCAGCCACCCGAGCCATTCCCTTGTTGTTGTACTTTGATCCATCGATAGCCCGCGTTCCAGAGCCCAGTTTTGCCCCGAGCATTCTCTAGTTTAGACAGAAAAGGCGGAGGGCTGGGAGTTCCTTCCCTGCCCTCCGCCAAACGGATAACGCTGGCAGCTCGACGCTGCGACTAGTGCATCTGGCTCAATTTGCCAATCAAGGAGAACAATGGCAAATACATCGAGATGACCACGCCGCCGACCACGATGCCGAGGAAGACGATCATGATGGGTTCCAAGGCGGTAAGGAGGTCTTTCACGGCCGCGTCAACTTCTTCTTCGTAGAAGTCCGCGATCTTCTGCAACATGGCATCCATGGCGCCGGTCTGCTCGCCAACACTGATCATCTGAGTGACCATGCCGGGGAAAACTTCCGAGTCCTTCAAGGGTTCAGTGAGCGACTTGCCTTCTTCGAGGGACTTGCGGACTTGCTGTAGAGCTCTTTCGACAACGGCGTTACCGGCGGTTCTGGCAGTGATGTCCAAACCTTCCAGGATGGGTACGCCGCTCGCGATCAAGGTTCCCAAGGTGCGGGTAAACCGCGCTACCGCGATTTTTCGCATGAGGATGCCAATGACAGGCAAGCGCAGAATAGTCGCGTCGATGGCATAGCGGCCTTGGGCAGTGCCGTACCAAACTTTTAGCCCAAAGATTATGCCGCCGAAAGCAACCAAAGCTAGGAAACCGAAGATACTACCAATCATGTTGCTCATGCCGATGACGATTTTGGTAGGCAGGGGCAAGTCGACACCGAGGCCAGCGAACAAGGTGGCGAAAATGGGGACGACTTTCCACAAGAGCAAGACGATGACGCCGCCGGCCACGGTCAAGACGCCGACCGGGTAGACCATGGCGGACTTAACGGCGCGCTGCAGCTTGACGTTCTTTTCAATGTAGGAAGAGAGGCGCTGCAGAATGGTGTCAAGGATACCGCCGGTTTCGCCCGCCTCCACCATGTTGACGTAGAGGGAGTCGAAGACCTTTGGGTATTGGCGCATGGCCGCCGAGAGCGTGGCGCCGCCTTCAACCGAACCGCGGGTTCCGGTCAACACCTTCTGAAACATCTTGTTTTCCTGCTGGCTGGCGAGAATCTCCAAGCACTGCACGAGCGGTAAGCCGGCGTCAATCATGACTGAGAACTGTCGCGTGAAGATGGCCAGTTCCTTGGCACTGACGCCAGAACCGAATGTCGGCAAGTTGAATTCCTTGCCTTTCTCGGACATCTTCGTTGGCGTGATTTGTTGGCGCCGCAGCAGGTTCTGGAGCTCCGCCTTGCTTGTCGCGGTGACTTCTCCACTGACGTTTCCGCCGGAACGATTGGTTCCACGATACGTAAAGACCGGCATAACCTTTCCTCCTCAATCCTTTAAATCCATCGACCAAATTCAGCAAGCCAGGGCCCGACGGCCCTTAAAAATCTCTACCGCTTGTTCCCTACCGGCGTCTTTGAACTGCTGGGGCCGCTTCCGCCGGGTGAAGAGACGCCGCGGTTGATCATGTCCTGAAGCTCATCCGCATTCGAAGAGCGCGAAAGAGCCAAGTCCAGCGTGATTAACTTCGAAAAATATGCGTTCGCAAGACCTTGGTTAAACGTCTGCATGCCCGTTTGTCCAGTACCCGTCTGCATCGCGGAATAGATCTGGTGAATCTTGTCTTCGCGAACGAGGTTGCGGATGGCCGGAGTAGGAATCAGCACTTCCATGATCATGACGCGGCCGCGGTTGTCCGCGCGCGGGAGAAGCGCCTGACAAAGGATCCCTTCCATCACCATGGAGAGCTGTGCGCGAATCTGCGGCTGCTGGTGAGAGGGGAAGACGTCAATAATACGGTTGATGGTGGAAGCCGCGGAATTGGTGTGCAGGGTGGCAAAGGTCAAATGGCCGGTTTCGGCGATGCGCAATGCCGATTCGATGGTTTCGAGGTCGCGCATCTCTCCGATGAGGACGACGTCGGGATCTTCGCGGAGTGCGGCGCGGAGCGAATTCGCAAAGGAGTGGGTATCCGCGTGGACTTCGCGTTGGTTCACCAGGCACTTCTTGTGGTTATGGAGGAACTCGATGGGGTCCTCGATGGTGATCATGTGCTCTTCGCGCTCGGCGTTAATTTTGTCGAGCATGGCAGCGAGGGTAGTCGATTTGCCGGAGCCGGTTGGCCCGGTAACGAGCACGAGGCCACGCGGCTTGTCGCAAAGCCCTCTTACCACGCTGGGCAGCCCCAAGGCATCGAAGTTCTTTATCTCCCAGGGAATCGTACGAAAAACGGCGGCTACGGCGCCGCGCTGGTTGAATACGTTGCCACGGAACCGAGCCAAGTTCTTCAGACCGAACGAAAAGTCCAGTTCCAGGTTCTCTTCAAAGCGGTGTTTTTGCGCGTCGGTCAGAACGCTATAGGCCAGAGATTTCGTATCAGCCGCCGTCAGTGGCGGCATATCCAAGGCGCGCAAGTGCCCATGGACGCGAACACGGGGTGCACTATTCGTGGTGATATGGAGGTCGCTGCCTCCCATTTCGATCATCTTTTTGAGCAACTCGCTCAGGGTAATCCCGGCCATCTCTTCACCTTTTTCCTATAACACCGTCTCGCGCAATACCTCTTCCATCGTCGTCTGCCCTAAGGCCACTTTCACCAGTCCGCTGCGACGAAGTGTGATCATGCCTTGCTCGATCGCCTTCTTCTTCAGTTCCAGGGCTGAGGCGCCGACAAGGATCAATTCGCGCAGCTCGTCGTTGATCTCCATCACCTCATACAAACCGGTGCGGCCCTTGTAGCCGCCCTTATTGCAGGTGTTGCAGCCCTTGCCGTGATAGATTTTAGTCGTCTTGACCTCATCCGGGGAATACCCCGCGTCGATCAGCGCCTGCTCGGGCAATTCCAGTTCTTCCTTGCAATTCGAACAGATGCGGCGAACGAGACGCTGCGCGCAAATAAGGTTCACGGAGGTCGCGACTAGGAACGGCTCAATACCCATGTTCATCAAGCGGCTTATAGTGGAGGGCGCATCGTTGGTGTGCAGGGTGGAAAGCACCAAGTGGCCCGTGAGCGCGGCTTTGACCGCGATTTCCGCGGTTTCAAAGTCGCGGATTTCGCCGACCAGAATAATGTTGGGGTCTTGGCGCAGGAAGGCGCGAAGGGCGGCCGCGAAGTTCAAGCCGATTTGCTCCTTCATCTGAACCTGGTTGATGCCCGCCAACTGGAACTCGACAGGGTCCTCGGCGGTCATGATGTTGGTGTCTACCGTGTTGAGGCGGGCGACCGACGAATAGAGCGTGTTGGTTTTGCCCGACCCGGTCGGGCCGGTGACCAAGACCATGCCGTAAGGCTTTAGAATGTTGCGCTCGAATTTCTTCAGGGACTCCATCTCGAAGCCCAGCTTGGTCATATCCAAACGGAGGTTTTCTTTGTCGAGGAGCCGAAGGACGATTTTTTCGCCGAATAGCGTGGGAACAGTGGAGACGCGGAAGTCGAGTTCTTTCTTTTTGCCGTCGGCTTTGTACTTGATCATGATGCGGCCGTCTTGCGGAAGGCGCTTTTCGGCGATGTCCAGCTTGGCCATGATTTTCAGGCGGCTGGTGATGGCGTCCTTCAGGCGGAGAGGCGG